>DBMR01000114.1 GCA_002298785.1 Verrucomicrobia subdivision 3 bacterium UBA693 | reverse complement strand
GAGCTGTTTGAGTTTATCGAATCGGATTACAACCGGAGCAGGCTCCACAGCTCTCTGGAGTACCAATCACCTGTGGACTTCGAAAACCAAAACAATTAGAAATGGAAAGGACCAGACTCAAGTACACAGGGTCCATAAAAAGGGGGGAAGGAGATCTTCGGATCCAACGGTTCGCCCCACCACCGGGTTTGCTGTGCCAGGCTCCACTCAAACGGATCCGCGTCCTCAGGAACCATCCCATACTGCTCCAGCCAAGCGATGTGGTCCTTGATTGACATCTTGTTGCGATCGGCAAGGGATGGCGCAACTTTGTCAAATGGGAAGAAGAAGCCTTCCTGAACGGGCATGGTGCCGACCGACTCGCGTGGTGCAAACAAGAAGGCGGTGCAGCAAGTGCTATGTGCTATGAAGGCTCAGAATTCGGCGGCCATCGGCAGTCTGAATGAAAGAGTATCTGCCAGAGGCGCCGCTGGATTTCGCCTTGCTCACCGTCTGGCCGGGTGAACGGCTCAGGGTAGGACTTGATGTATAAGAAGTCCGGCGTCTCCCTCAGCTCCAGCCAAGGCTGCGCAAGGATCTCCTCCTTTAGGCAGGGTGCGTAATCCCAAAAAGTTGGTCCAAGCCAGAGGTCAGAGCATACGAAAGCTGGCCCCCCATTCACAGAATCAAAACGCCCTGGATTGTTGGAAACGTCCAACCTCTGAACGTCGTCCAACGGAGGAGGCAGCAGAGGCATTCTGCGAAACCCTTCAATTGATCCATACCTTTTCGAGTAGTATTCAGCGTCCGCACACCGCTGCCAACCGATGTAAGCTGGATTATGAGTTCCGGCCAAGGCCAGACGAACTGTCCGGGTCAAAAGCTCAATGAGCGGACTCCAAGAAGGAGGCATCATTTCAGGAATCTGCGTCCCGATGTTGAAACAATAGTATTGCTTCATGCCGGGCTGCGGTATGAGACCAATTCCCTGGCTGCTACCCCCAACGTCATAGCGGAACCTGAACGTGTTCGTACGGAGCTTGGAAACGACCTCCAGAGCCTCGTCTGGAGTAACGGAAGGAACACTATCAGGGCCTCCCATAGGTCTTGGAGCGGTCATCAAATAGCGATCAGCAAGAAGCCCCGCTTTTTTCAGGTGGGCGAATGTCGACGTCAATAGTGTAAGTGCTAGATTGCTTTCCGCCAATGAGTAGAAAACAAAATTAGTATAATTTTGTGATTCAGTTTTGAACGAATGCATACTCGCGGATGCTAAAAATAAACTTATCAACTAAATCGGGATACTCGTTATATACATAATCCCTCAAAGCGGCCTCGATCTGTGATGTATCTAATCCAGGTAGTTTTCGGACGTCAAGCTTGAACAGCGTTGCGCCCTGGGCGGTTCCTGTATCAAAGAGACGATCAATCGCAGTTTTGAGAGTTGACGTCGCTGAGCTCGATGATGTCGTCGTCAACTGGACAGCCACACCGTCTTTAAAGAAGTCCACAGCTTCTCCGGTTGGCGACCAGCGCCATCCCCGGTACTCCGTTGATGCGAGATGCACCTCCGCAATAACGCCCCGCGTTGTGGGACCGATTGGTGGGGATGTCCAAATCGAACCGCCAGGCCTAAGCAATTCCTGGAGCCGCGCGAGTTGGTTTGCATCCAAAGCAGTAAGCGGAGGGCGCGTTTCGAAGCGTCCGAGAATACCTTCTAGGCTCCGTAGAAAGTTCTCGGTCCATTCGACATATGTTCCATTTGCTTCCCTCACAATAAGCCGTTCATTGAACAGTTTTAAGAACCGATTCAGCATCGTGTGATCTGCCGCATCCCCGACCAAGCTCATGAACAGCGCGAAGCGATGATAGAGCACCCACTCCGTTCCTGTTTGCTCGAACAGTTTTCGCGTATTCGGCATTTCCACTGCAGCTTCAACGAGGACTTTTAGATTGAATAGATTCCGGTTGACAATGACCTTTGAAAGGTGGCTTTCCACGACGACAGCCGCTGAGTCCTGAATCGTCGAGGATGTGGGCATTTTCGTCGCCGCCACTAATCCCCTGTCGATCGCCAAGCGCAGCTCATTGCTGAGGGCCACACTAGCGAGTTGCTTCTTCAGAAGGTGGGAGCGGGCGGCGATTTGGACCAGAACCTTTGAACTTAAGTTGCCGGTGAGCACTACACCGCCCTTTAACATGATTTGCGCTACTTTGAACGCTCCGCCCGTGAGGACGCCGACCGTAACCTGCTCAGAGCAATAGCCGAATACGTAGCCGAAGGTATAAGCCGTCTGTCGCCCCTCCTCGCCGAGATCCGCTAACAAGAGGCCCTGGGCCCAAGGTGTGTTCTGGAACGCGACGCGCTCGCCACCCTGGAGCATGCGTCCATTAAAGTCATCAAGCCACGAACACGCACCGTCAGCGATTTGCTGCGTAAAGTTCACGCCCACCGTCCAGACCTTCGCAGCCCCGCCCTGAATAGCTTTCCATGTGGCCCAGGACCGCTGTTTGAAACCATCCCAAGTCGAGAGATCCTGCTGAACGCTTTGCAAAGGCGTGAATACGCCGTCAATTGCAATACGTTCCAAAGCCTGCTTGAATTGCAAGGCTCGCTTAACCGGGTCGTCACGCCACTGGAGCAGTTCGGCTTCTGCTTCGGACCACGCCCAGTTTCCGGCAAGCACCCCCCCGGCCTTGATAGTCATCACGAGTTCCCAGTCGTCACGCAACCCACTCTTGACTCCCTCAAACACACCCAGAGACACGGCTGCCAGGCCTTCAACCTGCGCTACCACGTTGAACATCGGAATGAGGCAAGCCGGGGTAAGGTTATGGATCTGGCCTGACGAAGCCGGATTAGGGAAACCTGAGAATGTGAATGCCTGCGCCGGCAAAGGTACCACGCCAAACTCGAATCCCACGCCTCTTACCCAGTTGTCAACATAGTTGATCCAGAATGCGAAATCTTGGGCCGGAACCAGGGTGTGTCTCTGTGCTGTAACGCGCCTGCCGTTGTTAAAGGCGTTCACCTGGATGAGGCCTGTGGTGTTGAAGCAGGCATAAAAATCGAGTTTGCGAGAATTGTCCGGACTCCTGATGAACCATACTTTCTGACTGGTGGACTGGCCACCAGAGGCTAAATCCGCATCGCTCAAAATCTCCTCAACGGAATTGTAGATCCTGGTTAGCCCACCCCCCAGCAAATCTCCATAGCGTCCTAGATTCTCGCCACTGGAAACGTTTACGAATTCCACCTCAAACAATTTCATTTCTGAGGGGATTTCGAAACTGCCGGCGAAAAACTTATCCCGGCTGACAACCTGCATGTGCAGGTCAGACGAGCCGTCCCCTCGAGCAAAGGACAACGGCTGCACGAAGATTTCATAGGCTTTATTGACCTCGTGCCAAACCAAATCCAATCCGATCTGTGGGTCGGAATCGGAAGGGTTTGGGATACCGTTGTTCCGATTGACTACGTAATTATCGCATGCATGAACGTCACTGGTGGCCTGGTCCACTCGCCCCATCCACAACGAACCGTAATGTTCGTCACAGATGGCGGGCGGCATTTGGACAAAGAGGCCGTTACAGCCGGCTCCGAAGGAATTGGGTTGAACAAAGATGGCTGGCCGGCAGCAGTCGTAATCGCAGTGCTGCGGCAGGCAGTTCATCGCGGAAATCCACGTGCTGCCATTTCCAATGAAGTTGGCGGTGGCGTAACCGGCCTCGATGGGGGTGTAGCGTACCGGAGTGCAAGCGCCCAGCGCCGGGCACAGGGGCAATGCGGCGGCGGAGCGCTGCGGATTGACCACATTGTTGCGGTAATAGGTTTGAGCGCAAGAACGGTAGCTTTCGATGAAATCGCGGAAATTGAATTCCCATGATTTGAAAACAAAATCCTTGCTCGGCGGCGTGGGTGCGTCGATGGTCTCCGCCCATTTGCACTTGATCAGGCAGGCGCTAATGCCGCCCTCCTCCCACTCGCCGACGTCCCCCGTGGTGGCACCGGTCGTTTCAGTGACGTATGGGTTCCTCAACCGGAAAGTGAAATGGTCCTGACCTCCAGACCCGTACGCCCAGAAGGGCCCGGCGGGGAGGATACGCGCCCAATCATCATCAACCCACTGGGTGGCGTTTGGAAAAGGCGAAAATGCCCCGGAGGATTCATAAAGGGCCTGAGGATGTCCGCGTTCGGTTTCCTCGAACGTATAGTTATTGTGATAGAAATTGAAGTACGGTTGGTAGGTGCGCGGCTCGCCGTTCACATGAACAGGAAGCGGTGCGCCTAGAACACAGCCTTCGCTCTGAGAAGGCCACGGAACAGGCCGGTTGTCCAAAGGCGGCCGCCAGTCGGGCGTTTCCGCGGTTCCGACGTTTGTTAGATCAAAGTCCACACTAGGCGGGGTAGCACCCCGTTCGTTGTAGGTCACCAGTGGGCCACAACTGAGGCGGCTATCCGCGCGCCACGGATACTCGGTGTCGTCAAGCAGGTTCCACGAAGCCAATAAATTATCCACGGCCGCATTGACCTCACCGCTGGTGTAAGGTTCGGAATAGGTCACGGTCCCATGGCTGCTGCCCCAATTGTCGCCATCATGCCCATTGCGGCTGCTGGTGTCAGACCAGGTTCTGGAGCTGGTTACCTGCGCACTATCGACTGTGACACTCTCCGTCTCTGTTTTTGCCTGCCAAACTGCCGTTTGCGTGTAGCCATCACAGTCGCCACCAGTCTCGTTATAGTAGTCGTAGCTGCACGAATAGGCCCCAGTGGCGAGATCCAGCCTCACAAATCCGCTGCAGTGCCCAGAACAGTAAGCGGAGCCAGAAATCAAACAATCACTGGAATAAGACCATTGATAGTTCCAGGTCATGGATGGAGCAGAGCCATCGGTAAAGATCGGCGTAAGCGTCGTTGGCCCGTTCGGGCCGGGAAGCCCTGCCAGGCATTTCAGGTACTCCGCCACTTTGGCTTTATAGATTGCGGGCAGGTCCTGCAAGCGCACATCGCGGATTGCTTCCCTTCCGAACGCGGCTGTTCCGGTGTCACTTGCCAAGAACGTGGTTCGGCCGTTCGTTTGATTAACACTACAATCGCGAAAGATGGAACCATTCGTGGGGTAATCCAGGTCACGATAAATGTAATGGCCCGTGCCGCCCCCTGAGGCCTGCAAGCGCAGGTACTTCGTGCCGTCCGGATTGACAATCGGACCGGCTGCGGTTTGGCACTGGTCGTCGCCATTGCCACACATGCTCGCCGTCGGCGAACCCCAAGCCTCCGAACGCGGGCCGAAGATCCCGTGCCACTGCTTGACCGCATACACATTCTTGAACCCGCGTTTCGGGCAGGCGGAATCCACATATTCGGGTGGATCGGATGGTTTGTAAAAGTCGTCCACACGCGACTCGGCACCGCCCATGGTGGATGTAGTGGGCAACGACTGCGGCGGCCCGCCATTCGGGTTGGTGATTTGCGTCGTATTTTTGCATAAACGAGCGAGTTCGTTGCCTTGGGCAATGCGGAACTTTTGTGAAGTGGCGACGAGGCCCGAGGCTTGATGCGCGACGCTACAGTAGGAATTGGTGATCGAATGGTCTGAAGTGCAAAGGGTGAAAACCCGGGTGCTCCCGTTCGGGAGGGTATCGCCCGCCTCCCAGGGTTTCAGCGGTGCGAATTGGGTCTTGTGCAGTCCATCGAAATAGACGAACAGATCAAAGCTGCCACCCTCGAGGCTCCGGCCGGACAAGTTGGTGACGTCAAAATAGATTTTATCCTCGCAGGTCGTCTTGCGAGCTGTGACCGTCAGTTCAGTCTTGGTGGGATCGGAGCCCTGCTGGTATTCTTCGAAGTTGAGCCAACCATCGGCATCGGGGTCCGCAGTCGAGTCAGCGTTTGGATTGGTTTGATAATTAGCGCCAAAGAACTGCGTCAACCAACTCGTAGAAACCAGGGTCACGACGGCGTTTGCACTGGTCACAAGGGAGCCTCCGCAGGTGACGACCACCGCGTAGGTCCCCGCATTGCCCGGCTGCACATTCACCAGCGCGAGGGCGCTGCCCGTGGCCCCGGCAAGGTTGACTCCCTCGAGGGCCCACTGGTAGCTCAGAGGTGCCACGCCATTCGCTGTCACGCTTAAGGTGACGTTGGCGCCTGGGTTGACAGTTTGGCTGACTGGCTGGACGGTGATCACCGGAGGCGGCAGTACCACCACCGTCACGTTTGCAGGGCTGCTGGTGACTTGCCCGGCCAGATTGCCGACCACCACGGTGTAATTGCCCGCGTCGCCAGCTTGTACGCCAACCTTGCTGTAGGTGCTGGAAGTCGCTCCGGCAATGATGCCGCCATCGTGACTCCACTGGTAAGTCAAGGTGGGTGTGCCTGTGGCTGTGACGCTCAGATTAAGGGTGGTGCCAGAATTGAGGGACTGGCTAATCGGCTGCGAGGTGATGGCCGGGGAGATCGTCAGGGCGGCATTGGCGCTGGTGGCACTGCCGCAGGCGTTGCTGACGACCACGGAGTAGTTGCCCCCGCTGGTGGCCAGGACATTATTGGTTACAAAAGAACTGGCGGTGGCCCCCACGATGCTGGTCCCATTGATGCGCCACTGGTAGCTCAAAGGACTGGTGCCCGAAGCGGTGACACTGAAAGTCGCGGAACCCCACTGGCAGGTGCTCGTAGCGGCAGGCTGGCTCGTAATGGAGGGGGCGGTGCAGGCGCAGACGTCGGTGAGACTTCCGACGAAGCTACCCCCACTGCCCAAGAAGATTGGAGTGCCGATATGGCAAATCGTCGAGTTGCTCAGGTTAACCTGGCAACCGTTAGCCCCCACGGCGTATTGATTGGTGGGCGATTCCTCAAAGGCACAGCCCGACAGGGTGCAGTTGGTGCCCGAGTTGCCGTAGATCATTAAGCCGCCTTTGGCATAGCGCACCTTCAAGCCGGTAAACGTTAGCGGCGTGGGAGACGGAATATGCAGGTACATCGCTCGATACACCAGGGACGCGGCCGGATTATGGGTGCTCCAGGAGAATTGTTCCCCATAGCTATCATCATTGTCAGAGGTGATGACCGTGGGGTACGAAGCCGAGCCGTTGCAAATTATCGGGCCCCCGTCAATCGTTATGGCGGCGGAGTTGGTGGTTCCGCACTTGAGGATCGCGTTTCCGTTGAAGGTAATTTGGCCGATAGAACTGAGCGTCGAGCTCAAAAAATAGGTCGTACCGCTTTCAAAGGAGAAGGGTCCGTTTCCGGAAAGTGTCACATAGTCCAGAACCACCGCTTTTGGTTTGTAGCTCGAGCCACTAGTGTCCGGTTAAAAAC
>DBMR01000072.1 GCA_002298785.1 Verrucomicrobia subdivision 3 bacterium UBA693 | reverse complement strand
TTTTATCCGTGAGTCAACGGGACTATAGACCACCGACCCCGCGCCAACAGCGTTAAGATGAAACCTCTGTCGGCTTAAAGGATTTGCCAAACAGCAGGCGCAGACTGTTCATGACCACTACCACGGTGCTGCCTTCATGACCGATAACTCCTAAAGTCAATGGAATCTGGCCCAGAATGGCGAAGGTCACCAACACGACCACAGTTCCGAGCGAAACGAACAGATTCTGCCTGATAATCGCCCGAGCTCGCTGGCTGAGCCGGAAAGCCGCCAGGAAGTTCTCCAACCGATCGTGCATGAGCACCACATCCGCCTGCTCGAGGGCGGCATCCGCCCCCCGCGCGCCCATGGCCACCCCGATATGCGCTGCGGCAAGGCTTGGAGCATCGTTCACTCCATCACCCACCATTGCGACGCGTTGACCCTGCGTCGTCATTTCCTTGATCGCGGCCAGCTTATCTTCTGGTTTCAGCTCCGCTCTCACCTCCTGCAACTGCAACTCCTTCTGCAAATGCTCGGCAGCCGGCTTGCGATCACCAGTCAACACCAGCGTTCGCAGCCCTTCCCGCTGCAACTCGTCCAGGATCACTCGTGCCTGCGGCCGGATATCATCCCGCAGCAGGACGCGACCGACCAAATCGTCGCAAGCGATCCAAATTCCCGATAGCCCGGGTTCGGCGCGCGACACGGCTTTGATGCGCTCGCCGGGCACCGATTGGAGCAGCCATTCCCGGCGGCCCAGCAAACAAGTCTTGCCGTGCCACTTGGCTCTTAGGCCCTGGCCCGTGATCGATTCAAAATTCTCGAGTGGCAGCGTCTGGATTCCCTGGTGTTTGCCATAACGGGTGATCGCTCGGGCGAGCGGGTGAGTGGATAGCTTTTCCAGGGAATAGGCCAACGCCATGACTTCACTTTCCCTGCCTGGAGGAAAACTCTCGATGCGCTCGACTCGCAGCTCTCCCGTGGTGAGGGTCCCGGTCTTATCGAGGGCCACGGTGGTCACGGCTGCCAGTTTCTCGACCGCCGCGCCGCCGCGGAACAGAATTCCCTGCCGAGCACTCCACGCAATGGCGGCCAGCACGGCAGACGGAATGGAAAGCACGAGGGCGCAAGGTGACGCCACGACCAGCAAGGTCATTGTGTGGTAAAAGGCGCTGTGCTCCTTGCCAGTCGGCGTAAATGGCGACTGACGAAAACCCAGCCACCATACAAAAAACATCACAAAAGACAGGGCCAGGACCGCATAAGTGTAATAGGCGCTGAATTTGTCCGTGAACTGCTGCGCCGGCGCCTTCTGATGCTGCGCTTCCTTGATCAGGCGCACGATCTTCTGCAGCGAGCTCTCCGCCGCGGGCCGCAACACCGAAACCTGCACTGCCCCCCACAAATTCATCGTTCCTGCCAACACCGTGTCTCCCCGCCCCTTCTCCACCGGCGTCGCTTCGCCCGTGAGATTTGACTCATCCGCCGCCGTTTGGCCGGATATGACCTCTGAATCCACGGGGAACTGGGAGCCCGGCTTGATCAGCAGACGAATTCCCGGGCGCAGGCCGTCTACCGGCACTTCATGCTCGTGCTCTTCAGCATCCAGCATCGTCGCAGATTTGGGGGCCTCGCGGAACAACGACCGAATTTCACGCTGCGTCCGGCCCAAAGCATAATGTTCCAGCGCGCTCGAAAATGAGAATAGAAAGAGCAGCATCGCGCCCTCACCCCACGCGCCGATGGATGCGCTGCCCACGGCTACGGCGAGCATCAGGAAGTGAACATCGATCGCCCGCTCCTGCAAGCGCTCCCAGACTTCCTGCGCCGTGTACCAACTTCCCGCCAGGTAGGCCGCAACATAAGCCGCAACGGCCCAGGTCCCGTTGTCATGCAACGCCCATCCCAACAAGCCGAATGCCCCGCATAATATCGCCGCCACGAGCTGCGGCTTCCACTCGTCCACCTCGTGTTCGTGCTCCAGGAATTCCACGTCCCTTTGCACCACTTTGGGCCAGGGAATGTCGCGCCAGCGCCAGAACTTGGGCGCAGTGGGACAAGTCACCCGCGAGATAGTGGTCGCCGTCTCCGAGCGGGACACCAGCAGCCTCCCGCGCTCGAACTCGGAGAGGGGTTGGCCGCAAGTGGAGCAGTTGATTTCGCCTTGCAACAGGTTGCAGCGATGGCCTTCGCCCGCATCCACGGCGCGTTGCACGGTCGCGCTGATCCGCTCGGTAATTCGCGGCACGTCCGTTGGTCCCAAGGTCGCCACCGAAATGGTCTTGCGATCACGGTCGATAGTAACCGCTTCCAGCGATGGATCTTCCGCCAGCACCGCCGCCACCGAGCGGGCCAGGCACTTTCCCTCTTCCGGCGGATCAACAGGTTTTTTAGCAGCGGTCATGTGTCCCATCCATTTTCTCATCAAAGCTTCACAATAATCCACCGAAAAGCAATTTGATTTCCGGCACCCCGACGCCGATGGCTCTTGACTTGCGTCAGGTATTCATCAAATAGGCGCCCGTTGGATTAACCCCACTATTGACCATGCCCCCGTCACTTTCATACTCTCCGCCCCGCGAAGGCAAATGATGGCGTCCTTTGTCAACAGGCTCTAATAATAATCATGATTAATAAAGAACCAGGCAAATGCACCACCACCAACCCAACGGTGCGCGCGTGGGTGGGCGAAATGGCCAAGCTGTGCCAGCCGGACCAGATTTATTGGTGTGACGGTTCCAAGGCGGAGCGCCAGAAGTTGCTCGCAGAAGCGGTGACCGCCGGTATCTTGTTGCCCTTAAATCAGGAAAAACTTCCGGGCTGTTACTATCACCGTTCAAACCCGAACGATGTGGCCCGGGTTGAACAATCGACCTACATTTGCACCGTGGACCAGGAGGAGGTCGGTCCGACCAACAACTGGATGGCCCCCAAGGAAATGTATGCGAAGCTGCGCGGAATGACGCATCAGAGCATGAAAGGGCGAACCATGTATGTGGTGCCTTACCTGATGGGCCCTCCGGGATCTCCGCTGACCAAAGTCGGCGTGGAACTGACCGACTCGATCTACGTTGCCCTGAGCATGGGCACCATGACCCGCATGGGCACAGTAGCCCTGGAGGAACTGGGTGACGGCGAGGAGTTCAACCGTGGGCTGCATTGCATGCTGGATGTAAACCCCGAACGCCGTTACATCGCCCACTTCCCGCAGGATAACGTCCTCATTTCCGTCGGCTCGAATTACGGCGGCAACGTGCTGCTCGGGAAAAAGTGCCTGGCGTTGCGCATCGGATCGTACCTGGGCCGGCAGGAAGGCTGGTTCGCCGAGCACATGCTGATCATGGGTCTCGAATCGCCCACTGGCGAAAAGACCTACGTAGCCGCGGCGTTTCCCAGCGCCTGTGGCAAGACCAACTTCGCGATGCTTATCCCCCCCGACCGTTTCAAGGGCTGGAAGGTGTGGACCATCGGCGACGACATCGCCTGGATGAAACCCGGCCCGGACGGCCGCCTCTACGCCATCAATCCCGAGGCGGGCTATTTTGGCGTGGTGCCGGGAACCAACTACAAGTCCAACCCCAACGCGATGGAGACTATCTCCCACGACACGATTTATACCAACGTGGCGTTGACCCCGGATCTGGATGTGTGGTGGGAGGGCAAGGACGGTCCTCCGCCCAGCGAATGCCTGGACTGGAAAGGCAACAAATGGACCCCCGAGTCGAAGGAGAAGGCGGCTCATCCCAACAGCCGCTTCACCGCGCCCATGACCAACAACCCCATGCTGGCGCCCGAGGCCAACGACCCCAAAGGCGTGCCCATCAGCGCCATCATTTTCGGCGGACGCCGCAGCGACACCATGCCGTTGATCTACCAGGCGTTCAATTGGGTGCATGGAGTGTACATCGGAGCCACCATGGGCTCCGAAATGACAGCCGCCGCGGTTGGCGGCGCCGGCCAGGTGCGTCGCGACCCCATGGCCATGCTGCCGTTTGCCGGCTACCACATGGGAGATTACTTCCGCCACTGGATCAACATGCACCGGCTGATCAAGCATCCGCCCCGCATTTTCCACGTCAACTGGTTCCGCAAGGATGCCAGCGGCAAATTCCTCTGGCCCGGTTTCGGGGAAAACATGCGCGTGTTGAAATGGATTGCGGATCGGTGCCATGGCCGGACGGACGCGGTGGAAACGGCGTTGGGTTGGGTTCCCGGACCGGGTAGTTTCGATCTGGAAGGCCTCGACGGGTTTAACCAGGAACAATTCGAGAAAGCTCAGGCCATTGTGGACGAGGAGTGGCACAAAGAACTCATGATGCAGGACGAACTGTTCATGAAGCTCTACTCCCACCTGCCCAAGGAACTGGTGTTCCAGCGGGAACTGCTTAAAGCCCGGCTCTAATCGGCCCTAGACGAATGTCTCGCCGTGCGCGGCACCCCCATGCGGGTAGCTGCCGGCAAGTCCATGGGCTGGCCAATTCAGTCAAACTCCACTGTCGAAGTGGTGTGCTGGCCATTTCTCGACTAAAGAAATTCTTGCCGCAGCCGATGCCGGCAAGCAGATTGCCGCACGTGCAATTTTGGTTTACGCTTTTTCTGCTCAGCGCAATGCTCACCGACGCTGGGAAAATAGCTTCTAACAACGGGCTTACGCCCCTGAGTTTCCACGCGACCACCTCCCGAACGGAATGGGCCTCAACCCGGGCTGATCTCAAGGCCGGGTGGATCCAAATCCTCGGAGTCTTGCCAACGCAACGTCCGCCCTTAAGGACGGAAGTGATTTCTTCGGAAAACTTACCGGGAATCACCAGGCGCTATCTGCGGTACCAATCAGAACCAGGAATCTTCACGGACGGTTACCTGCTGCTACCAAACCCGCTGAAGCACCGAGCGCCGGCGCTCGTGGTTTTTCATCCCACCACTCCCGCTCAGGCGAAAGCCGTAGCAGGTGTGGACCGCGATTACCCCAAGGAAAAGCAAATGGGAGTTCATTTCGCCACGAATGGCTACATCGTGTGGTGCCCTCGTAATTACATTAACCGCGAGGGCGCCGACTGGGCAGGGAATGCGGCAAAGGTTCGGACGGCACATACAAACTGGACCGGCATGACGCAAATGCTGTGGGACGCCGTCCGCGCCGCGGATTTTCTTGAATCGCTTCCGGAGGTGGATCGGTCGCGCATCGGATGCATTGGCCACTCACTGGGCGCCAAGTCTGTCCTCTATGCCATGGCGTTCGATGAACGCTACCGTGCGGGCGTCGCCAGCGAAGGGGGTATTGGCCTGCGTTTCAGCAATTGGGATGCGGAATGGTATCTGGGCGAAAAAATCCGGCGGCCCGGATTCGCCCTCGACCATCATCAATTACTCGCCCTTGTGGCTCCGCGAGCTTTTTTGCTACTGGCCGGTGAGTCCGCGGACGGCGATCGCAGCCAGGCATATGTCGACGCCGCGCTTCCAATTTACCAATTATTCGGCAAACCCGAGAACCTGGTGCTGTTTAACCATCGCCAGGGACATCGCTACCCGCCCGAGGCCAGAGCGGTCGCGGAGGCGTTCCTCGTCAAACACCTGTCATCTCCTTGAAGCTATGAGTTCACGTTCGTTGTGCCGAGTTGCCACCTTGGTTGGACTGTTGCTGGCTTCGAACATCGAGGCTGAACCTGCGGCACTCCGGAATCGCTGGCTGGAAGTGGGTTTTCAAAGCCGGGATGGACAGTTCGCCGAATTCACTGACCGCAAAGCGCAATGGAACCATGTCGTTGCAACCACAAACAACTTCGGTCTGTGGGAAATGGAAGTCGCCGTTAGCGGTAAGAAATTGACGGTGCATCCTGGTGAGGCCGGCGATTTCCAACTCCGGCACCTTTCCGAATCGAGGGCGCGATTGGATTGGTCCGGCTTCAATATCAGCGGCCTTCAGAACCTAACAGTGAGCGCGGAGATTGCTTTGGAACCTCAATCCGCTTCCAGTCGATGGGACTTCGAGGTCTCAGATACTCCCGGTGTACGTATCGAGCGGATTCATTATCCACGGGTGCCTGGAATTCGACCGCAGGCGAATGAACGATTGGCGGCGCCGCTTTGGATGGGGCAGTTGTGCCGCGAGCCTCGAAAGTTGCTCGCGGGATCTAAACCGAACCGGTTGGAGTGGGATTATCCGGGTCTCACCTCATTGCAGTGCCTGGCCTTTTACCAGGAACAAGGGCCGGGTATGTATCTCGCCTGCAATGACACCAACGGGTATCGGAAGAGTTTCATCTTTCGTGGAGACACGCTTGGACAGATCATTTGCGAATGCCAGCACCTGCCGGAACATCGCGAGGGCGAACGATACCGGCTGCCGTACCAGGTAGTGCTGGGAACATTCGTGGGTGATTGGTTTACAGCAGCGGAACGCTACCGGAGTTGGGCAACGAACCAGTTTTGGGCCGGCCAAAGCCGCCTAACGCAAAACGTGTCCCCCGCCTGGGTCACCAATACCGCCTTGTGGGTCTGGAATCGCGGCCGTTCGCCCGAGGTATTGGCTCCGGCGGTCGCGTTGCAGCAGGAACTCGGATTGCCGGTCAGCGTCTTTTGGCATTGGTGGCACGGTTGCGCCTATGATACAGGTTTTCCCGAATACCTCCCCCCGCGGGAGGGAGCCGATGCCTTTACCCAGGCGCTCGCTGAGGCTAAATCGACGCAGCTTCATGCCATCGTCTACATGAATCAACGGTTGTGGGGCATGACCACCCGAAGCTGGGACGCGGAGGAAGCGAGCAAGTTCGCCGTCAAAGGATCCGATGGCACCATTCATCCCGAAGTTTACAACACCTTTACCAAACTGCCGTGCGCGTCGATGTGCATCAGCACGCCGTTCTGGCGAAATAAGTACGCGTCGCTCGCGGATACGGCTTTCCGACAGCTCGGAGTGGATGGCATCTATATGGATCAAGCCTGCAGCAGCCTGGCATGCTTCGATCCCAGACACGGACACCCGATCGGCGGCGGCCGTTACTGGGTGGAGGGATTCCGCCAGTTATCGACGGATTTACGGGAACGAACCAGGGGCACTACTCCGGACGGGACCGGACGCCCGCGTGATCCCATCGCGCTGGCGGGTGAAGGCTGCAGCGAAGGCTGGTTGCCTTACCTGGATCTCATGCTCTCGTTGCAGGTCAGCAAAGAACGCTATGCCGCGCCGAATGACGGCTGGGAACCAATCCCTTTCTTTCAAGCGGTCTATCACCCCTACAGCGTTCTCTATGGCAACTACTCCTCACTCACGTTCCCACCATACGACGACTTGTGGCCCGCCGAGTTCGCGCCGAAGGAAAAGTTGAAGTTACTGGATCGCAAGTTTTCGCAACAATTCATGCTCGAACAGGCGCGTTCCTGGTTGTGGGGCCAGCAACCAGCCCTGGCCAACTTCCTACCCAATCAACTTGTCGAGCGCCGCGAGGAAATCGATTACGTCCTGAAGCTGGCTCGGCTCCGCCAACACCACCTGAAATACCTGCTGCATGGCACGTTCCTGCGCCCGCCTCAATGGAACACCACTCCTATGCGACTGCCGCTCTCGCGGCTTTCCATCTATGCCGGCCAACAAGGTTCCGTGACGGAGTTCGAAGGATCCAGCCAAACCGTGCTCGCCGCCGCCTGGCTGGCGAACGATCGCAACCTCGCGGTGTTTCTGGCAAATCTTGCAGACTCACCTCAAACCGTGCCCTTAACGCTTGCGCGCCCCGACTATCCCCTGCCGGCGCGCGGCGCCGTTTTCGATGCCACACAATCCATCCGGAAGCAGCTCGGTCGATTCTCCGGGCACCATTTCAACTCCACCATCACCATCCCGGCGAAGGATTTCCGCGTGATCGAACTGGGGCGCTAACCTCCCGGCTATTGCCGCCAACCCACCACGCCAGAGATACAGACGTTGATGCCCATATCAAAAACGGCCAGCAGATACAGAACAATGGCCACCCGGAAGGCCAGCCGCCGATGCTTGACCTCTTCCAGCACCACCACCAACGCGGTGATGCCGATCGATTGAATCATCAGCGCGGTGTCGAGCATCGACCACAGCTTGAAGTTGAATCCGCCCGTAAACACGGAAACGACCAGAAAGAACCCCTGAATCCCAAGAAAGATCCTCACGCGCGTCAGTTGATCCAGAGCTGCGGATTTCTCCGACGAATCTTCGACCACGGAAGAAGATGAGCTTTGTTCTGCGTTCATAGGCGTTTTACAGAAGGATAAGGTCTTGGAACGAAATCCCGGAGCCCGAGCGAGACGAGCAGTTGGGGAAGGGCCTTCATGGATTCCGAGTGAACCACCGCCCCCCAGCCACCGCAAGCAGTAAAAGTGTGTGGTATTTTCCGAATTCAGGGAGACCCGGATTTCGCCCAGACTCAATTCTGCAAGGCAGGTACAAGTTGGCCGTCTGGCGTGACTTGAATAGTCCTGGTCTCGCCCGGTGGAATGGTCGTCGTGGGCCACTTGCGAAAGGCCGTCAAGCCGAGAGGCCGGCGTGCTTGCCTCGCGGATTCGACCAGGATCTTAACCGCAGCGGGGAACGGGGTCGGGTTGGAAACGGAAATCGTCACCCCCGCCCGGCTGCGCTTCAGGATCCGGGCGTCCACGTGATCGAACACAAACAACTCGTCGCGATCCGTGCGGAGGTAGATGCCCGGCAACTCCATTGCCATGAGCATACCGTTCAACTCACACCAACCGGTTGAACCGTCCCCACGCGTACCACGACTATCGGCGTCGCAATACGTCAAGCGCTCGGTGATTTCGCCGTTCGGTTTGATTCCCTCCGCGTGAGCGTGAACGATGTCCCGCATCAACTCGGCATAACGGCGGTCGCCGGTGGTCCGGTAGATCTTGAACAGCGGGTCCCCGGAGGAAGTACACAGCCCAGGGGCGCCATGTTTGTTCTGCGTGCTGGCCCAAACGACGCCGGCTAATTTTGCGCCGAGCCTTTCGAGCTCAGTCCCCGGCGGCAACTGGTAATCGTAGGAGACCACCCAAGTGGCCAAAAGGTTGGCCAATTGCCGGGATTTCTCCAGCCATCGCCGCTCGCCAGTCACCTCGTAAAGCGCCATCAGCGAGGTCATTAATCCGGCGGTGGTTTCGTAATCGGCGTTCTGCATGATGTCCGAGCACGCTCCGTAAGTGAATCCCTTCTGGACGAAGTCGTTCCGGTAATAATAATCAGCCGCTGCTCCCGCCGTCCTCAGAAACTCAGGTTCATTAAACCATTGAGACGCCAGGGTAAGCCCGCCGATCGCCATCGCCCCGCTGGTGGAGTTATAGATGGCGATCTCGCCAGTCTCGTGATTGACGTAATTGCCCCATTGGCCATAGCGCTTCCACGTTTTCACGAAAGCTTGCGCCAACTTACGGATCGATTGCTCCCAAACAGGCTTGATCACCTCTCCATGCCCCTGCGCCTTCAGCAGCATGAATTGCTTCAGCGTCCAGTAAAGCACATCAGCATTCTGGCGCGTCAGCACAATCGGCTGTTGTACATACCAATCCCGGCCACCCGCCCGACCATCAGCATGAACCGCGGCGCAAAAATACCCCGATCGCCCCGAAGCGGCAGGTAGAATAAAGTCGAAAGTCCGAATCACCCGCTCGCGATGGAACCCGTCCCCGAGCGCAAGCATGGGGAACGTGTTCATCAGGCCACCCACCCAGCCCAGGCAGACATCCGTCGAATTCTCCGGCGAATAATACTGACCGCCGGTGCCAACGCGCCAACGGGCATCGGTCCGCACGGTCATCAATCGTGTAACTTCACTGAACGGGAGGAGTTGGCGCGGATGGTTCGGACCCGTTACCGCCTTGCGAACGGTCATGAACTTCTCGAAAAGACCCGGCAAGCCCCGGGTGGCAAAAGCGTGCATGCGCAAGCGCAGCGTGACGGTGTCACCAGCCTTCCAATCCTGGCCGCGGTCGGGACTGGGGTTGAATCCGGCGATGAAAGCCGGTTGCCGCTCGCGCACGCCGGGTGCGCTGACCACGCACGTGGCCCGGGACCGATCCGCATTCTCCTCAAGGCAAAACGCATGGTCGACGATTCCATTAGTACCGCGGCGAATCCCCTGCTCTGCCAGCAAGATCCAGCCGTGTTGAGACCGGGGATTGAAAACACAAATCGCCGGCGTGCTGGCATTGCAGGCACTCACCTCGAACTTGGATCGCAGCCCAGGCTCGAGCGACAATCGCGGCACGTCGCCGTGGGTGACCGGCAAATTGGGATTATAGAAATCCTCCGCGTTGAATCCGGTGCAATACCCCCGGTCCTCGATGCGGTTGCGATTGCCGTTGTACACCGACGCGGGAATCAGCACGTAGTTGTTCGTGCTCCAAGGAGCAAAATCGAACGCCACCGCCACGCCTGCAGATTTCGCGTGCCCTTCCTCCAACGTAAAAGTAACGGTTAACCCCAGAGCGCCCCGCTCTCCTTCAGGACGCTTGCCGCGCACCTGGCAGGTCCAGCGGCTGTTTTGGGTTCGGAGCGTGCCATCCGCAAACGCTCGCGCGGCGACCAGACGGGAGCCCTCATACCAGCAACACAAAAGCCGCATTCGTCCTTGCACCAATTTCAACACCTCCTCCACAGGCCCGGCACCAGGACCAGCATACGGCCTCGCCGCAGCTCCCATCGGAAGCCACGTCCCTGCCGTCGGATCTTTCGCGAAATCCTCATCGCCCTGGATGATTGCGAGCGGTTCCGCCACGCCGCCATTTGCTGATGGCGATTGGGCCAACGCAGCTCCCGCCAGACCGGCGCAGAACAGGACAATCAACTGAAAACGAGTTTGGCTCATGTTTGTTCAATCGAGCACGAAGCTGGCCGGAGCAAAAGGACCTACCTGCAAACTGAAGCTCCCTCCCTTGAGCTCCATGCGTTGACCGGTGGGGCGACCGCGCAAGTCGATCGGCTGAACCGACTTCACCGGCATGGCCGCCGGTAACGTCACCGTGCAATCCCCGCCTTTACCGGATAACTCCCAAAGCCGAAGCAGTGTGCCGTTGCCGTCCGGGTTCGGTCCGAAGGCGGTCACGGTGATGCCCTTTCGGGAGAGCCCAATCCCCTGCCCTGCCGGCGGCAGCAAACCTGCCTTGTAATTGGAGAGGCCGGTGAGCATGGGCGACAAGGTCTCCTCGGACGGTGTTACGAGATCCTTCTCCGGATCAAATTTCGCGATCGGCCACAAGCGCACCCGGGCGCTGAATTCGCCGTTCCAGAAGGAGCGGAAGTTGGTGTTCCACTTGTTATTATACAAGTGCACAAAAACCGATGACTTCGGCCTGGGCCATTGGGCTTTGAATTTGTAAATGCCAGGTTCACCCAGACTCAACGCGGGGGCGTCAGGTGAACAGAGCCCCGCCCCGCGACCCGTCGGGTCGCAAATGGCCAGCCCGCCCTGAGTCCAGAAAAACGAAAAGTTTCCGCCTTCGATCATGTCTTTTGCCGGATCAGTAATAGCGCCGGGCGTGCGCAAGTGGAACTGGGGCTCGTTGATCGCCAAGGGCAGGCAAATCCATGCGGCCTCCGGGTTTTCCGTGGCCGGGTGGTTAATGATGTTCACTCTCAAGTCCATGCAGGGGAGGTCTTCATACAAGGTTACCTGCAAGCTCGCGGTATGGGCGGTTTCACCAATGGACGGCGGTGGTATCAGCGTGGCGGTGACGCTATAAACGTTACGTGTGATTTCCAGGCTGGTGTTCGTAGGGGAAAAATCAAGATGCGTGGCACTCGCAGGAACATAGACGCTCTTGCCGGTGATCGGACCGTGCGAACCACGGTATTGAGGAAGAATATAGCTCTCGATGTAGGCGTCACATTCCTTTCGGTCAAACTGCTGGTAGAGGTATTGCCCGAATCCATAAGGAGAGCTCTTGTCCACCCATTCCGCGCCGGTTGCCTTTTCGATGATGCTGGTGATGCACCCGCGCGCAGGATCAAAGCTTATTGTGAACCACTGATTCCCGATGGTCGCGGACATCACATCGCCACTCAGCGCACTTTTGGGTGCCGCGGCATTGGTTACCACATAAGTCTTATAACCAAGAGGCGGCACGGCCTTCGCCACGAAGCGCCCAGTACGATGGCTATCCGCGCCCCAGGTCTGCAGGGCTTGCACCTCGCCGTCATCCACCGATTTCACCGCCGATTTTCCGGCCAGGCTGCCCATAAACGGAAAAGCAAAGTCCACCACCCCATCACGCCGCCAAGGCAAGGGATTGAAGACCACGATGCGCAAGCCGGCCACATTGACATTTTCCGCGAGCGTATGCAGTTCGGCTTCCAGCCTCGGGACCACGCTGTCTTCAACACGGTAGGCGAATTGATCATGCTCCTTCCACGACTCGACCATGCGCGCATAGTTCGGCGGCAAGCCAGCCGCATAGGTTCGATAAAAAGCCTCTCCATGAAGTCCAGGAACGAAATGTTGATTCGCGAGACCCCAGGTATGCTCTGACCAACGCAAGCTGTTGTCATATCCTGCGGCAATTACTTCCGGCAGGTGCTGGAACTGGATCCCCCAGCAAATGTCCAGCGTGCGCAACGATTCCAACGCAAAAAGTTTCGGGCGGAGGTTCGCCAAAGTCTTCATCGCGTTCGGCGAACTGGCCAAACCGTGGATCCAACTGTCGGAGACATTTCCGCGCACCACCGGAAGGTCCGGCTTCTCTGCCAGAAACGAGTCGGCGAAGTTCTCCATTCGACCCACGGTAATTTTTGCGTTGGGGAACTTCTCCTTAATCGTGGCAATCCAGCCGCGGACCGCGCTCGCCGACGGCGGCCCCTCGTTGTCGCCACCCATGACCATAGCCAGCCAGGTCCGATACGGCCAATCCGCCGGCGGCAGCAATCCGCTGTCGTAACCGGAGGAAAACATCGTGAGCACGCGGGAACCATCCGGCCCTTCCCACCAGAAAATCCGCGGTTGTTTGAGTTGAATGTTGGTCGGGTTCGCTCCCAAGTGAAAGAACTTCACGCCGGCATGATGCAGCAAGGTGGGAATGATCCAATCGTGGCCAGGCACGTCTGTCATCTTCGCGTCGCCAGGCAGCGGCAACCCGTATTTGCGCGCGAGGCGCGAGGAGTAGATGAATGAGCGCGCCAGGGTCTCGACATCCGCCGACCCGGTTTCAACCGTGTACGGCAGGGCGTGCATGACAAGATTACCGCGTTTTAGGGCCTCTTCAATGCGCTGCTTGCGCGCCGGGTTCTGCCCTTCCCACAGAATCGTCTGCATCGGCCAACCGGGTATGGTCCAGACAAATTGTTCGCCTGCCGCAGCAACCTTGGCGTTTTGCTCCATCGTCTCCAGGGCGCGATCAATCATCGTCGTCCGATACTCATGCTCGACATCGCGCGCGAGGGCGGAATAGCCGATGTCAAAATGACTCTTGGAAACCAGGACGAAATGCATCGGGGCCTGCGAGTCCGTCTTTCGCACAGTGGAGTCCGGGCCATAATTATCGGCCTGGGCCAGGACAGTGGTCCGTGACGACTCCGCCAGAACGGCGAGCACGCCAAACAGCACCAATCGGAAAGTGAATTTCATAATCAAAGCGGCTTTCCACCTTGATAGTCGGAATACCGCGGCCTGCCAATCCCAGATCGCGATCAATATTCGCTTTAGTTAATTTAGTTTGTCGGAAAGTTCACTTACCTCCTACAATTCCGGCATGCGAGTCTGTCCTTTTGGACTGGTTACTCTGGGACTTGGCGCCGCGCTATTGACTGGCTGCGGAAAGAGCGGCGATGCAAAGCCGGCGAGCCAGCACCCGGAATCGGGGAAACCCGTCAGCACCACCCACGCCGAAATGCGGGTCATGATCCGGTCGATCCCGGTAAACGGCACGCTTGCCGCGCAGGAGAAGTCCACGCTCAGCGCCAAAGTGGCCGGACGCGTGCAAAGTCTACCGGCGGACCTCGGCACGGTGGTTAAACAAGGCGACCTGCTGGCCCAGGTCGAGCCGAAGGATTACGAACTCGGCCTGCAACAGGCCGCGGCGGCTTTGGCACAGGCGCGCACCACCCTGGGATTGCGCCCCGATGGAGAAGATGACCAGGTGGAAGTCGAAGCGGTGAGCGCCGTCAAGCTGGCCAAGGCGGTATTGAACGAGGCCACCCGGAACCAGGCCCGGGTCCAAGGCCTCTCCCAATCGGGGATCGCTTCCCGGTCGGAACTGGACACCGTGGATGCAGCCTATGAAGTGGCCCGGGCGCGCTACAACGCGGCCCTGGAAGAGGCCCGGGCGCGGGTGGCCGCCATCGCGCAACGGCGGGCGGAATACGAGCTGGCGCGCCAGCAACTGGCTGACGCCTCCGTGCGCGCGCCGTTCGATGGCGCTGTCCAGTCTCGTTCCGCTCATGTGGGCGAATACCTGGCTCCCGGCGCCACCATTCTCGAATTGGTGAAGATTGACCCGCTGCGCCTGCGGCTCCAGGTGCCGGAGCGCGAGAGCGTTCTCGTGCAAACCGGACAGGTCGTCCGGTTGTTCGTGGAAGGTGACACCAACGCGTATGCCGGCCGGATAGCCCGGCTCAGCCCGGCGTTGGACGAGCTGAGCCGGATGCTCATGGCCGAAGCCGATGTGCCCTCTCAAGCAAGCCTTCGCCCCGGGTTGTTTGCTCGCGCCCGGATCATCGTGGATGAGCGGCAGCAGAGTTTGTGCGTGCCAGCCAAAGCGCTGGTGACGTTCGCCGGGATCGAAAAGGTGATCACCGTGCAAGAGGGCAAGGCGTTGGAGAAAGTTGTGACCACCGGGCGGCGCGAGTCGGATTGGGTCGAGATTACTTCCGGGATCAACCCCACCGACCAGGTGATCCTGGACCCGGGTGGTCTGCGCACCGGCCAACCCGTCAACCTCACCGGCACCCCGCCCGCAGGGAATCGAGAAGCGCGAACGAAGTAACCGACCGTCCCTCGATGCAAAAGCTTGCCGAAATCTGCATTCGCCGACCGGTGTTTGCGTCCATGATCGTACTGGCGCTGGTCGTGGTCGGAGTGGCGGGATACCTGCACCTGGAGGTGGACCGGTTCCCGGCAGTCGATCTGCCGACTGTGCGCGTGACCACCCGCCTGCCCGGAGCTTCCCCGGCGGAAATGGAAGCCCAGGTTTCGCAGCCCATCGAGGAAACCCTGAACACCATTGAGGGCATTCAAGAGCTGCGCTCAGTCAATGGGTCCGGCTCGGCGTTTATCGTGGTCACGTTCGAGCTAAGCCGTGATATCGACGCCGCAGCCCAGGATGTGCGCGATAGGGTGGCTACTGTCGTGCGGGATCTCCCGCGGGATATTGATCCGCCGACCATCGCCAAGGCCGATACAGACCAGTCACCGATCTTGTCCCTGGCACTTTCCGGGGATCGTTCGCAACGGGAGCTGACCGAAATCGCGGATAAAATTGTCAAAAGACATATCGAGCGCTCCACCGGCGTGGGCGAAGTGAACCTGGTGGGCGGGCTGGAGCGGGCCATAAACGTGTGGGTGGATGCGGATCGCCTGGCGGCCTATCAGATCCCGATTAACACGGTTCGCGATGCGGTGGCGCGTCAAAACGCCAACATCCCGGGTGGCAACGTCACCGGCACGCATCGTGAACAAACCTTACGCACCATGGGCCGGCTCACCGACCCGAAGGCCTTCAACGAACTGGTCATCACCACGCGCAATGGCGCTCCCATCCGGATCAAGGACCTTGGCTGGGCGGAAGATGGCACCAAGGAACAGCGCTCGACCTCCCGGCTGAATGGGGAACCGACTGTGGCCCTGGACGTGTTACGTCAGTCCGGGGCCAATACCACCGCAGTCATCGAAGGCGTTAAAGAGAAGTTGAGTGAATTGGCGCCACAACTTCCCGCTGATGTGAAACTCCAGGTCACCCGCGACCAGTCCCGGTACATCTACGAAGCGCTGCACGAAATTCAAGTCCATCTCATCCTGGGCAGCCTCCTGGCCTGCCTGGTGGTGCTGGCCTTTATGCGCGACTGGCGGGCCATGGTCATCGCCGCCGTCGCGATCCCGTCATCGGTCATCGCCGCTTTCGGCATGATGAAAGCACTACACTTTACTCTCAACAGCGTCACCATGCTCGCCCTGGTCCTCATGGTGGGCATTGTGATCGATGACGCCATCGTTGTGCTGGAAAATATCTTTCGCTTCGTCGAGGAGAAGAAGATGCGGCCTTTCGAGGCGGCACGGGCGGCCACAGCCGAAATTGCCCTGGCGGTCATGGCTACCACCTTGAGCCTGGTCGTGATCTTCGTTCCTGTCTCGTTCATGTCCAGCATCTCGGGTAGGTTTTTGTACCAATTCGGTCTCACCGCGGCAGTGGCGGTAATGGTAAGCTTGCTGGTCTCGTTTACCCTCACCCCAATGATGAGCGCACGCCTCCTCGGCGGGCACGAAAAGGAGCCAGGCCGCGTGAAAGCACCACATTCCCGCGGTGGGTTTTACGCAGTTCTCGACCAGTTCTACGCCGGGTTACTGCGCTGGGCCATGGGCCACCGACTGTGGGTTGCAGGTCTAGCCATCCTGATGATGGCAGCCTCAGTGCCGCTCTATAAATTCGTGCGCCAGGAGTATCTGCCCAGCAATGTGGACGAAGGGGAATTCGATGTGCGGATAACTGCCCCGGAAGGCACCAGCCTCCGGGCGATCAACGAAGTCTCCTTGCGCATCGAACAGGAATTACGGTCGCTTCCCGGCATCCGACTGGTGCTCGCCACGGCCGGTAGTGGATTCCTGGGCAGCGTCAATTCCGCCAACTTCTTTGTGCAGCTTGTGCCTCACGAAGAGCGGACCTTCCGCTGGTCGCGACTATGCCAGTGGCCGCCGTGGCGGGCGTTCCAGGGAAACTTCACCCAGCAGGACGTTCAGCAGCAAATCCGCCGCCGGCTGCGGAGCATTCCCGATGTGCGGGTGGCGATTCGGAATCCCCAGACTTTTGTTGGCGGCGGCGGAAACTGGGATATTGATTTTGCGTTGCTCGGGCCGGACCTGGATACGCTGAACGGCTATGCGGAGCGCCTGCGCACCAACGCCACCAGTCTCGGACTGCTCGACGCCGACACAACGCTAAAACTGGACAAGCCGGAGCTGCGCGTGCAGATCGACCGCGATCGCGCCGCGGCCCTAGGGGTCCGAGTCTCGGACATCGCCGATGCCCTGAGGGTCATGGTTGGGGGTGACGTGCGCGTCACCCGGTTTCGGGACGAGTCCATGAACGAAGACTACGACGTCCAGGTCCGGCTTAAAGAGGCAGACCGCAATGAGGCGACCCCCATCGAACGCCTGTTTGTCCCGAGCGAGTCGGGCGGTTTGGTGCGGCTGGATAACGTGGTGCGATTAATCCCGACTCAAACCGCCTCCCGGATCGACCACCTGGATCGCCAGCGCCAAGTCAGTTTGCGCGCATCGGTGGCCCCCGGCTATGCCCAGGCGGATCGCATCGCGGCCCTGCGCGCCGAGGTGGAGAAATTTGAAATGCCGACTGGTTACTCGACGCGCATTTCGGGCCGGGCCCGCGAGATGGAAACCACCTTCCGCGAGTTTCTGTTCGCGTTTGGGCTGTCCGTGGTCCTGATGTATATCATTCTGGCATCACAATTCGAAAGCCTGGTGCACCCGTTCACGATCCTGCTCTCCTTGCCGTTGTCCGTGCCTTTTGCCTTCCTCTCGCTCCTCGCGGCCAATCAAACCATCAACCTGTATTCCGCGCTGGGTTTATTGGTGCTATTTGGGGTCGTGAAGAAGAACGCAATTCTGCAAATCGACCACATGAACAAGCTGCGGCAATCGGGGCTGGAGCGGCTGGGCGCCATCTTGCAGGCTAACCGCGAGCGGTTGCGTCCCATCTTAATGACGACGCTAACGCTCATCGCCGGCATGCTCCCGCTGGCCTTGGGCACCGGACCTGGGGCCGAGGAACGCCGCGCCGTCGCGGTGGTAGTGATCGGGGGCCAAACGCTCTGCCTCCTGCTAACCCTGATTGTTACTCCCGTGGCTTACTCGTTGCTCGATGATCTGGGGAACTCAACCGCTCGGGTCGCTCAAGGCATCCGCCGCAAAATGCCATCCCGAAAGGAATAGGTCTATCAGTTCCCAGGAACTCGGTCCCCCTCGATCACTCGTGACGCAACGCTTCGATGGGGTCCAATTCAGCGGCAGACTTCGCCGGGTATAATCCGAAGACAATTCCCACGGCGCCCGAAATCCCAAAAGCGAGCAGGACGGACCACAGCGTGACGATGGTTTTCATCGTGGTTAGCTGCGAGACCACCAGGGGCACGGTGACTCCGACGATGACACCGATAAGGCCGCCGCCAACAGCCAGCACGACCGTCTCCACAAGGAATTGCATCATCACATCCGACTTCTTGGCGCCCAGCGCCCGGCGAACCCCAATCTCACGCGTCCGTTCGGTCACGGTGGCCAGCATAATGTTCATAATGCCGATGCCCCCGACCAGGAGCGAGATGGCGGCAATCGATCCCAAAACGATGTTGAAGATGCGCTTGGTCTGCTCGGCCTGGCGCAACAGTTGCAGCGGCACGATCACCTCATAGTCATTCTGATCGTGAAAGCGGCTTAACAAAGTTTTCACCTGCGGATCGGCGGTCTCGACTGCGGCAAGGTCGCGCATCTGCACCGTCACCTGGTGTAACTGCACCTCCTCGGCCTCGAAACTCCCGGCGGAACGGCGGATCAGCACATCACCGAACCGAGTGCGCGAAGCATTCAAGGGGATGTAAACATTGTTGTCCAGGGGTTGTCCCTCCATCTTGCCGGACTGACTGCGCTGCTCCGGCTGACTGCGTTCCTGCACTATACCCACCACCCGGTAATAAAAGGCATCGATCCGCACCGCGTGCTCGAGCGGGTCCTGGAACGGGAACAGGCGTCGGGCGAGACCGGTTGTGATCACGCACACGTTTTCTTTGTGTTCCTCGTCAAAGTGCGCCAGGAATCGCCCCCGCACCACGCTGGCACCAGTCACTTCGGGGTAAAACGGGAGCGTGCCAATGATCTGGCAGGGCACCTCACTGCGCTGGAATCGGACATTCTCGCGAATGATGCGCATCGGCAACACGCGGACGACACCCGGAATCGTGGCTTGCAGGCGGGCGCCGTCATCGTATGTCAGGCCATACTTAATTTGGCCACCACGTCCGCCACCACTGGTTTGCTGGCGCGACTGCTCCGGAGGTTTAAGACTGCGAATGAGAATATTGTTGCTTCCCAGACGCTTAATCGCTTCCTGAGCCTCGAACGAAGCGCCCTCGCCAATGGCTAGCATCGCGATTACCGAGCAGACACCAAAGATAATGCCCAGCATGGTCAGGACCGAGCGCAGCTTGTGGAGCTTGAGACTTTTGAATCCCAGCTTAACGGTGATGATTACCTGGTAGGGAATCATGGGCGCTCCGGTTGTCTTAGGCCGGCGGTCTCTGCCGTCCGGTAGATGTCCTGGTCGATGCGTCCGTCTTTCATTCGCACGATGCGATGAGCCCGGGCGGCGACCTTGTCATCATGAGTTACCAGCACGATAGTCTTGCCACCCTGGTTCAGGTGCGTGATCAGTTCGAGCACTTCGGCGCCCGTCCGGGAGTCGAGATTTCCCGTCGGCTCGTCCGCCAGAATCATCAAAGGATCATTCACCAGGGACCGCGCGATCGCCACTCGCTGCTGCTGGCCGCCGGATAATTGTGTCGGCCGGTGCGTCAGGCGATCCCCCAGGCCCACGAGCTTTGCCAACTCCACACAGCGATCATACGAGGTCCGGAGATCCTGCCCGCGATAAAAGAGCGGCACCTGGATGTTTTCAATGACGGTTAGCTGAGCGATCAGATTATAGGACTGGAATATGAACCCGATTCTTCGGCCACGCACCTCCGACAGCGCGTCATCGCTCATGCGGGAAACATCCTCACCGCCCAGGAAATAGCTGCCCGCCGTAGGCCGATCCAGGCACCCCAGGATATTCAGCATCGTCGATTTTCCCGATCCGGAAGGACCCATGATGGCCACGAATGAGCCTTGCTCGATCCGCAGGTCAACCCCCGCCAGGGCGCGCACGATGTTTTCTTCACCGAGCACGTAAGTCTTCTCGAGACGCTCGATGCGGATGATTCCTCGCGAATCGACGGCTGCGGAAGCCGAGGTGGAACCGGGATTTCTGGGTGCTTCAACCATAGGAGCTGAGGGGACTGGCCAGGATGAATACCATTAAGATTTGGGCATATCAGTCCCGCTTGACCGGATCGCCCCGTTGTCAGAATCGGATCGTTCGGACCGACGCCCACCGCCCTTGCCCTGCCCGCCCCGGTCGCCACCAAAGCTCTGACGCATCGCCGCCAATTCCTCCTCATCCAACTCGCCATCTCCGTTCTTATCAAACCGCTTGAGCAACTCCTTCCGGTCCAGGCGTGGACCGGCGTTGGTCCCACCCCGACCTGGTCGCCCGGCAAGCTCACGGCGACGCGAATTGTCGTCCTGCACATCAGGTCCGCCGCCGGCGACCGGCTCGACCAATGCCGGAGACTCCCCCGGTGGTCCCGCGGGAGGGGTGACTCGAGGGGGAACGTTCGTGGCCGCCTTCGCCTTTTCACCCTCCGCCAGCACCGCATCCTCGAGGTCCTTCTCCTGGGCCTCCAGCGGCGGTGATAGCAACACGCGATCTCCCACGTTCAAACCTTTGGTCACCTCGATAAACTTCGTGTTGAACATCCCGACTTCCACCGGCCGCGGGTCCGATTTCCCCGCTCGGACCACATAAGCCACCTGCTTGCCTTTATGAGTAGTGATCGACTGGATCGGGACGGATAGCGCAGCGCTGATATTGGTCACGATGATCTCGACTTTGGCGGAGACGCCCGGCTTTATGTTGGGTAACGTGTCCGTGATGTGCACCTCGGTGTTATAAACTTTCAGGTTGGGATTCCCCCAACGCGCCTGAGTATCCGGCAGCGGGGCGACCCTTTCCACCATCCCGCGAAAACGTTCGTCCGGCATCGAATCGAGCATGACATACGCCGGCAGCCCTGGCCGAATCATGTTGATGTGCGACTCATGAACCTTGACCGTCACCTTCATGCGGGAGAGATCGGGAAGTTTGATCAACTCCTGCCGATTGCGCACCACCGCGCCGCCTTCGATGAGCGACTCGCTGCTGAAGTGACTATCGCTTACCTGGTAGACCACCAAACCGTCCTGCGGTGCTTCGATTCTGCTGGCCGCCAGGTTCTTCTTGTCGCGCCGGAGCTTTTCTTCACTCAGGGCGAGCGTGTTTTGCTGGGCGATCAAATCAGCACCGTATTGCGCCATCTTCCGCTGGTTCTGGCTGATCACCCGGTCCAGTTCCTGTTCCGCCTGCTGCACATCCGCATTGTACTTCGCCATTTGTTTGGCCACGTCGAATTTCTCCAGCATCCAGAGGGTGTTGCTGGCGACGATTAAAGCGTTGGCCGTGTTCAGTACCGCCAACCGGTCTCCATCCACCTTCTGTTTGGTCTCGTAACCCTTGGCGGCGAGGTTGGTGGAATTCCGGTAATTGTCGTAGTTGACGTTCAATTGGGCTTCCGCCTGCACTACCTTGTTGCTGGCCTCGACCGTGTCCACCATGCGCTGGCCCTGCTCATATTTTTCCAGGTCGATTCGAGCGAGCTTGAGTTTCAGGTCCGCCGCCAGGTAGTCACTATTCGTGGCGCTCCGTTGAATTTCCAACTGCGCCCGGGCCTGCTCGACGGCAAAACGCGCCTTCTCCAAGTTGATCTGTTGCAGGTTGACCTGGTCCTGCGCCTGGGCGGAATCCAGTTCCACCAGCAGATCGCCTTTCTTCACGTAATTGCCCTCCGGCACGATGTAAATAATGCGTGCCGTGCCTTCCACTTCGTTGCGGATGCTGATTTCCCGCACGGCGGCCAGGGTCCCACCCTCCACCACCGAGACCGTAAAATCACCGCGTTGTACCGTGTGATACGCGGTCGCCGTCCCCGACGTCGGCGCCGGTTTGAGGACCCAAATAACGAGCAGCAAGCACGCCACCGCCACCACTCCCGACAGCACCGGACGACGACGAACCGCAGGGGGCAGTTTTTGGATAAAGGTGTTCAAATTCATGATGTGGGTTCGAAGAATTGTTGCGGCGGCGGCACCTGGTCTCCCGGCATCCGCAGCGGCGGCGCGGCCATCTGTTGAGGGGACAATCGATCCTTCAACGGATCAAGCAGCCAAAATTTCGCCGGCTGAGTGTCGATCACCCCAATATTGAGCAGAAGGTTCAGCCGGGCCGTCAGGTAAACGGGATACATCGAGGACAGATTGTTCTGCGCTTCGATCAGTCCGTCCTGCGCTTCGCGCACGTCGCGCACCGTCGCGCGGCCGGCTTCCAGCAACATAACGTTGTTTTCCAATCGGCGCTCGGCGTTCTTCAGCGATTCGACATTTACAATGTAGTTGAGCCGGGTCTGTTCCATCGTACGCATGCCCCGCTCAATTCGATCCTTGTAGTTATCCAGGGTGAGCGCGAGCGAGCGCAGTTGTGATTCAAACGAGACCAGGGTGGCGCGATAATTGTTGCGCTCCAACTGCCGATCCAGCGGCAGGTTCAACGTCACGCCCGCGGTGTACCGGACTTTGTCCGGGTCAAATTTGGTGTAATCATCAGGCGAATCAGACGAAAGTTTTGCGTCCGCGAAGAGATTCAATTCCGCCCGCAATCGATCCGCGGACACCTTGATCTTACGTTTGCTATCCTCAAAACGATCGATGGCGTTAAGGATTTCCATTTGTTTTTCGACGCAGAGCTCAAAGGCGGCTTTGGGGCTGAGCTCCAACGGGGTCAACCCCGCCTGGATCAAGGCATCGAGGTCCCGGTCATCCAGAAAGAGTTGGCAGCCAATCGGCAAGCCCAACCGCAGTTTATAGCCATCCAAAGCCGTCAGATAGGCCGCCAGAGAATTGATGTAATCCTTTTTCGCCGACAATTGCGCATTTCGGGCATCCTCCACACTGCTGGTCCGCTCTCGATCCACGGCTCGAGCCTCCAGATACATGGTCGTCTCCACGCGGTTGGTGTAGTTGCGGTAATTGTTCCGCACAATGTCCTTTTGTGACAGCAACGCGAAGTAGCCATTGACGGTTTCCACCGCGAATTGCTGCTGATAGAGGCTGTAGCTGCGAATGGCGTAAACCACGTTTCGTTCGGCTTGCGTGAGACTCTCGACAGCGGGGTTGTTAATGCCGAACCCGCGCAACAACGGCTGCGTGAGGTTTACCGAAAGCGTGTTGATGGCGGAGTTCCTGGCTACGAGGTCCGGCTTTCCCGTGAAGTAGCGTACGAGGTCGTTCGCCAGCGACATCGTCAGGCTGCCACCCGTCTTTAACAATTGACCGACCCCGAGCTTGCTGGAAACGGACCCCACCTGGGCGCCGCTGGGTGTGCCTGCAATTTGCGGTGTCGCGCCGGCGAAGAATTGCGGACTGAATTCCCACCGCGCTCCAGTCAGCGTCAAGGCCGTTAGATAAAGCTGTTCCTTCTGGGTTTGGTACTCGCGGCTTTGCTTCAGGGACATTTCCAAAGCCTGCTCGAGATTGATGCTGGCCCGATTACTCGCGCTGCGATCGCCGATGATCTCCGCGGGCGGGATGGTCTGGGGATCGCGCTGGGAGTATGCCGTCTCAATATTAAAAGCGTTCGTGTGCCCGAACACCGCCTGATGATACTGTTGAATGATCGTGTAGGTTTCCTTGTCCGCCGACTTCCGGTAATGCTTGGCGCTGCAACTCACCAGGACCAGACAGCCAAGACTGAGGATGGCCGCGCGGCCCATCGACCGGCCAACACAGTGCCGGAGCAAACTACCAAATAACAAACTCATTTTCTGATCATTGCCGCCTGAGGCGATAAAACTTCACTGGCGCCGCCTGCTGATCCCCCTGGGTGACTGTCACCGGACTGGTGTTGGAGACATAGGTCCAGGGGCCGACCAGATCCGCAGCGCCTTCGAGAATAAAGAATGGATTACCCCAACTCAAGATTATCGTGTTATCTATCAGCCGAGGCGCCACCTCGAGCGTCGGCAGTGCGGCCGAGAAACTGGTCACAGTGGCCTCCAGGGTCGTTCCAAAGGTGATGTCCGTGCTGGTGGTGCTGTTTTGATGGACCTCGACCGCGAGCACATTCGTGCCCCGCTTCAGCCCAGTCAGCGGCAGGAGTCGCGGGGCGGCGTCGAAGCCTGGCTCCCAGGCCTGGCTGCCACCAGCGTTCGCCAGGGTCGCGGCCAGGATGGTTGTCGGGGAGGCCGCCATGCGCAGCCGGAGCAATTCGACCCCGTTCAGGTAGAATACCGCACCATCGTCGACCATCGACCGGAGCAGCAGTGCCGCGCCGTTCGTTTCGCCCTGGAAGTTGAAATAACCCCTGAAATAATACGTGATTTCCTGCAGCACATTACCAGCGTTGGTAAAGACGTTGAGGATCGTGTAGGCGCGCGTCGTGTCGCTCGCGGCGGAATTGAGGATCACCGGCAGCTTGACGTTCGGATTCGGGTTGGGCTGATAGACGCTGTTCGAACGGTGCCCCCAAAAGATGCCAAACCCGTTCGACCATGAGGAATCCACGTAGGTCGGGAGCTTCCAGGCCGTACCATTGAGACCGTTGGCGTTGGTCGTTTGGAAGTATTTCCAGGGTTGCGTATTCAGCCCCATGAGATCCACGGTCCCAACAATCGGGATCGTGGTGGGATTCGGCAAAATGGGGTTTGGTGTCAAGGCCGTATCGGTCACGTTCCGAATTCGCAAGGCATAATCGACCCCGCCCTCCCGTGGGCCGTTGAGCGTGAGAAGCACATTCGTTCCGTTGGTGACCACGGCGCTGACTACATACCGATTCCCGGGACCAAAAACCTGGTAATTGCCCGCAACCTGGGCCGTGGCGGGCCGCACAAGCTCACTAAACGCCACCAGGACCGTGCGATTCGTAGCTCGCCCACCGGTGGCGGACAACGCTTGCGGCGGCAGAGTATCGGGAACCACCGTCAACACGGCGGACGCGCTCGAAACGTTTCCGGCGACGTTCGCGGCGTTGGCCGTATAGGTGCCCGCCTGCGCCGGGGTGACGTTGGTGAGCACCAGGGTAGTGGAAGTCTGACCAGACAGTCCGCTCCCGTTGCGGTACCACTGATAACGCACTGGTACGGTACCCGACGCGAGCACTTGGAAGGTGGCCACCCCCCGCTCCGGAACCGACTGACTTTCTGGTTGGAGCAGAAAAGCGGGTCGCACGTTCACCGTCAATTGCGCCGAGGCACTGCTAATGCTCCCGCCGGCGTTGCTGACCTTGACAGAGTAACTGCCGGCGGCATTCGGTTGCACATTCGTCAGCGTCAGGCTGCTTCCCGTGGCTCCCGGAACAGCAATGCCATCGAAAAACCATTGGTAGGTCAAACTCTCCCCCTGTGCGACGACTACAAAACTCGTGGCCGATCCCTGGGCTACCGTTCGACCAGTCGGATACGAAGTAATAACTGGCGCGGCCAACGCGTTTAAGACCGCGCCGGGGCTCGTCACCACGCCGCCAGGACCGCTGACCACCACGGAATAAACCCCTGCGTCACCGGCCGTCACCCCGGCGATGGTGAGCGTCGCGCTGGTGGTGCCGGAGAAAACTCCCCCATCGGTCAAATCGTTAGTTCCTTTCCGCCACTGGAAGGCGAACGGCCCCGCACAACCTGGGGTAGCGGTGAAGCTGACCGTACTTCCGACAGCGACCGCTTGCACCGCGGGTGCTGCGGAAAGCTGCAAGTAGCAGTCCAAGCCGTACGCCTGCACCTGGGCGGTATTGATCGAGGCCACCCACAATCGTCCTCCAGGGGCCATGGCAAGTCCGCCCGGGGATAGCAACTGTCCGGCACCCTCGCCATAACTGCCAAGACGGCCCAGGAACGCACCCCCGGTTTCGTATACCTTGACGAAGCCCTGAAAGGTGTCCGCGACATAAATCCGGCCCGATGGGTCTCCCGTAAGACCTTGCGCGCGACCGGAACGTGTCGAGACGCCGGGCGGTCGAAGCGTGAAAGCTCGAAGAAACTCACCCGTGGCGCTGAGTACCTGGACGCGGTCATTGTTTTGGTCCGCGACAAACACCTCGCCCGCAGGTCCAACCCAAAGCCCGGTTGGAGCATCAAATTGACCATCACCATGGCCCAACCCGCCGGCGCGCCATAAGAGTGCCCCGCCACGGTAGGCCTTGACCTGATGCGCAGAGGGGTCCGAGACGTAAACGGTCGGACCCGAGGGACCCGCACTCACGGCAATGTGCCCAGGTACCAGGAATTCGCCAGTTGCAGCTCCTAACTCATAAAGCTTCTGCCAATCCGGATTAAACACACTGACGCTGCCGCGACCGGCCTCGCCAAGGTAAATCTGTCCGTCCGCCCCAACGGCGATGCCCAATGGCTCGGCAAAACCGTCCTTCACCTGGACCAAGCGGTTGAAAGCGTCGAGCACCGTAACTCGCCCGGCGGAGGAATCTGAGACATAAATGCGGCCGGCGGCATCGGTCGCGATCCGGGTGGGTGCCACGAAAGGTTGGGCCAGCGGTCCGAGGGGCACGGCCACCGGCGCCGAACCAGCGCCCGCGCTAAGGACCGCGCCGCACATCGCCAGGCGACACGCAACCGCCGCCAGGTTTTGCCAGAGAGAGAAGGGAGTATTCATGATGGAAATCTCCAAGGTAAGCTTGGGCTAGCGTGAGTAGGTGACGGAGTAATTCTCGCTGCCGTGGCAGGTAGGGTTGCACGAACCACCGGACGCGCTTCGTGTATAGGTCTCGATCCCAGGGTTGCGTCCGAGTATCAACAAGGACGGCTGGCTGGAGGCGCCATGAGTTTCATGGCAGGCATAGCAGGGAAAACCGCGACTACCCACATGATACGTGTGGCCTTCTGAACCGGAAAAGCGGCTGTAGTTCTTCACGGTGCTGCTCGCGCTGTTATTAGCGTAGGTATCGTAGCGGTGGCAATCGAAGCACAGCTCCGCGCTGGACATCGTACGCGCCGACGAACTCGCGGTGTACGGCTTTTTCAGGATGTATCGATAGGAAGAACCGTGCGGTCCGCGCACATTGGCGTCATCGCTGGTATGGCAATCGGTGCAGGTCATCACGTTGGTCGCCCCCCAATTGTTGACGAAGGCATTGGCATTGATGTTGAGGTTCCTGCCCTGCCCTTCCACAGGATGGAACGACATATTCTTGTCGTTGAATTCCAAGGCGTAGTCGGCCTGCCCCGCAGGCCGAGTGGTCCATCCCGAATGGCACGTGAAGCAAACTTCGTATTCTTTGACCGGTGCCAGGTCGGCCGTGCCGCGGAAGGTATAACCAACGCTGGTGCTGCTGATATTGGTTACGGAAACACGCGCGACTCCCTTCAAGACACTGGAGGCAAAAGGCGGGGGAGCGGGAACGTAATCCTCGTCCAGTTTGTGAACATTATGACAATCCGCACATTCCGCGTGCCGATTGGCTGTGCCGTAACGGGCGGGAATGCCGTCCTCCGTCGGTGAGTGACGGCCACTCAGACTCACTGGATGCGAGTAGGTCTTGGCGAAATTGGCTCGAAGATTCTTCGTCTGCGGGCTGCCGTCATGGCAGGTGTAGCAAAGGTTTTCCTCTTTCTCAACCAGCAGGGAGGGATAGACATTCGTCGCGCTGGAAGGATCCGGCCAGCCGTGCACCCGATGACAATTACCGCATGCTCCCCGATGCGCTGGGTCGGTATCTGCCGGCAGCAACGATCCATATTGACCACCCGGCCAAAGCGGCCCGTTCACCGGACTCAGATGGCGCGCTGGGCTATTCACATCCACCTGCGCGTGGCATTCCGCACAGAGCTTCGATTCCTGGGCCGCCCGCAACTGGTATCCGTCGTGTCCGGGACTATTGTGGGCCTGATGACATGTGGAACACCACATCCGGCCCTCGTCGCCATCCAATGGCAGCGTCCCGGGCGGATGCGGCGAGGCGTTGGTAGCGACGGTGATGCCAACCGGGTGTGATCCGGCAGCGGCGTTGGCTACAAATCTTGGTGCATGGCATTCCCGGCACATCTGGTCGGTATCGTTGGCCAGGCGCATGAAGTTCCTGCCCGCCCCCGTACCGACGTAGGGATAAGGTGGTGCATCGGGGCCGAACGGCGCGTTGGCCTGGCTGTGTTGATTGTGACACGTTGAACAGGTAGCGCTCCCCGCGTTCATGGTGACCAATAATTCGGGATTCGCCGTATTTTGAAGATCGGGCCGCACGAGAATCTGCCATTGATCTCCGACCTGGTACGCCGGAGCCGGGCGGTAATTCTGAAAGGTCACCTGCAACCCCTGCTCAATCGAAATCTTCCTGCCCGTGAGCAGGTTGGTTCCACCTGCCAGCGACACCCCAGGGCCCGCCGCACTCCAATCGAAACGCGCGATCCCAGGCCCTCCCGTCGTCGTGATCCGGATGGTGTAACACCGCTCGTAACGTCCGGTGTAGTTGCCTTCAGTCATGAGCGCCGTGGCTGGCGCCGCACCCAGCGCCACTACCCGACCCGAGGCGTTGGCGTCCCAACGGTGAGAGGTGCCGCTACCCACGCCGGATTGCCCCCGGCTCAACCACGACTGCGCCTGCTCATAGGCCGCCAGCGCTTTGCCAGAGGCAACCCCGCCTTTTTGATGGCAACTCAGGCAGACGTTCGCATTGCCGGCGGGAGAGTCGTACTGATCCTGATTAATCGTGTGATTCAAGTGGCAATCGCTGCACGAGACGTTTTGCGCTTCCGAATGCGGCGGATCCAACGCCCAGGCGGACAAAAAACTCAACAGCAGAAACAGCGGCACGATCAAAACCGGCACGGCACCCGGGAAGAAATTAGCCGGATACCAGCGGCAGCCAGACGGGGAGGTTTGCATAACAGAACTCACTTCAGTTGGGCGGTAGAAAAGGTGGAGGTTCGTCGGATTCGAGGTTCCCCTCCAGTTCCACAACAGCCACATCGCATAGATAAAGGTTATCGTGATGAAAATGTGGCCGAATACCAGCACAAAAATCAGTAGAAATAATTGTTGCATTTATAATTTTTACTTTTATACATCACGCGCCAGCGGCAACCGGCACCTGGACCGGTCATGCTAAGCGGTCAGTTCGGTTGCCGGCACCAATTCTCTTGCTTTCTGATCGCGATTCATTAGGAATGAGCCCATGAAGGGCATAAAGGAAACCCGGCGGCTGCTGGCACTTGGCTGGATTCTGCTGCTCGGCCTTTCGGGGCAAAGTCAACCCGCACCCGGTGCAGGGTCGCAGGGGACCCTCCATCAAGTCGAATCCAGCACAAGTCGTGGCCGGCAACTGGCCAGTTACCGGGTCTTCGCCACCCATTGTACACTACCCACTATTACTACGAACGGGGGTGAAGTTCAGATCGCCGGGAAATACCTGGTGAGCACTTCACCCACCGCCACGCTGCCCACCGAACGATTGCAGGAACTCGCCAAACTTTTTGACTTACCCATCCCTGTCCTAACGGGCTTCCTTAAGAGTTGGCGCGCCAAACCCGCGCTAACCGCCCGGGTAATGGCGGTTGAACTCCAGTCGTCCATCATTAACTACAAGTATTTGCTGAGCCGTTGGACGGCTATGCACCCGACCGCTGAAAAGGAGCACCTTAAAGACACCGCGTTGGCGGCCCTGAATTCAGGTGATTTGAACCAAGCCTGGGAACTCTACCTCTCGCCAGAGCGACCGGCCGCGCCCACCAATTTTAGGTTCGGTTCTCCCTGACCGGCACGGCTATTCCCCTGCCGGTTCCCGTGGAGTCATGAGGCCGGGGAACACCGATTGAACCTTGAGCTTATTGCGGATTCCCTGGCCCGCGATCAGGGTTCGAGGTGGAGCCATTCCAGCTCTGCCTTCATTTCGGGCCGCTCGCAGGGATCGAGGCGCAACCGGGTAATCCGGCCGCGCCACCGGGGATTTCGGGAAACTGCAACCTCATATTCGCGCCACTGACCGTCAGCCACCACCTCGAAGTATGCACCGGTCGCGGCGCTTTCCTGGAATTGTTCGGTGCTCCAATAAATCTGACCCTGGTCCGTGGATGCCCCGCCATCACCTGCCGTCAAGCGCAGTCGAAAACGCAGCCTGGTGAATTCGGAGGCACGAACCTGGAGCGGCGGGCTCACCAGCGCGGGGTCCCGCGCGGTGGTGAGCAATCTTAAGCAACCGTTGGTAATCACCGGGGTGGAGACATTCATCAAACCGTGCCAACCCTCGTCGCCGCTCCGGAACTCCCAACTCGTCTGGTTGGAACCCGTGCTGACCACGTCAAACGGGCCACGAACAATGTCGATCGGCGCTATATCCAGGTGCCGACCTGGTGCCCCGGTTAAGGCTTCGCGAATGGCGTCGAGATAACCAAAACCCCACTCGCGCTGCGGCTCGATGTAGGCTCCTTCACCCCATTCGTTCCAGGCTTCGATGATCAACAGGTTGCGCACGCTTCCGGCACTGGCATGCGTCTCGATCAGTTCTCGCGCGTCGGTGAGGTGCTGACGGAAAAGTGCCGGAGTGCGTTCAAAACGGATGTAGTTATTCTCACCGTGCCACGGGCGGCTGTCCCAGCCACCGCAAACCGGGGGCAGCAACGGAATTCCCGCCGCCTCGCTAATGTGCCGCCAGTTTCGGCGGTAGCCTTCGAGAATCGAAGCGTAAGGGGCGCGAAATTCTCCTGCCGGGACGCCAAGGTGCGGCCAAGTATAGCCAGTAACACCATCATATCCTTCCGCCGCCGCGGCGCGTGCCTGGGCGGCATCCGCCACGCACGCCACCAGGTATAGACCCTTCAAACCGGCGCGGACGCACTCGGACCGCATGGCATCCAGAGCCACCCGCACCTTGTTTTGGCCCAGGTCTTCACTCAACCGTTGCGGAGCAAAGATGACCATCAAAGGCTTACCGTCCACAGTCAGGTGCTCGGGCCGGTGGAAGTAGTTGGCAATCCAGTAACGAGTCACCGCCAGGCAGTCGTCAAAGGAGTGTGATCCAGGGGCGTTGTGGTTGGCCCAGAGCAGGCAGAATTTCAACAGCGCGCGGTACCGCGCCTTGAAGTAGCCGTCGTGCAGCGCGTGTTCGAGCTGGCGTTGGCCCTGCGACCAATACCAATCGTATATGAAGAAGGTTATGCCGTGCTCCACCGCCCATTTGATCTGCCAATCCGCTACTTCCGGCTCACCTTCCCGATACCACCCCAGTACCGGACGGCGCTCGGGAAAGCGCTGGATTGGTTGCCATTGGCCTGCCGATTGCCAGCCTGGAAAATAATAGACGCCAACCTCGAATGGTCCACGCACCGGCTGCGGCACAGGCACGTAGTCGCCCTGAGCCACGGTGGGGATGGAGGTGAAACCCAGTCGGGCACTCCGGATTACGGCGTGCGCATTCGATGCGACAACCGTTACGGTGGCATCGCCTTCAACCGCCCGGTCCGCCTGTACCCGCCAGCGCAAATTCATGGTTTCACCGGGCTTGATTACCGAAATGACCACGGACGGCTCGCTAATTACTCGAACGCCCTCGGGCAGACGGAGCGCACCGCTAATGTTGGAGACCGATTCCCCGCCACAATTCTCGACGACCGCAGTGACGGTCAACGGCCGCGCAGCGCGAGCCGGAAACTCCTCTAGAGCCAACGAGCCAACCTCCATTTCCGCTTCGCCCTGTGGCGCCGTGGCAACGGCCAACCGTCGTACACGGCAAGTCGCGGCCGGATCATCAGACGGCCGCAGCGCGAGGGCATTCACGCGACCGCCCCAGTGAGCCGAGCCAAGCAGATCAAGATTACAGGTGTGTTCCAGGCCGTCAGCCCGGATCGGAAACGAAAAACGGTGCAGCCCACTGCTCGCGCTCGTGCCGAAGAGCAATGTGGCGTGGCGGCCACGGTTGATGGCCATGCGCACACTCACCCAGTTCTTCTCACGGGTGTCGATATCCACCGGCGGAGCGGCGGCGAAACCAGCCGATGGCGTCGCCTCGATCACCAACATTCCGTCCCGGCAAGTGACCTTTGCGCCGTCTTCCCCGCGCCAGTCACAGTCGCCGGTCTTGAAGTCAAAATCGGCATTGGTGCTGGCAACCGGCAGCAGCGGCTCGAGCACGCGCAATTCCCCGAGTTCGAATCGCGCCGCATCGTAAACATCAAACCGCAACCGCATCAGCCAACCTTCCGCCTGCCAAAACGGGCGTAGTCGATATGTATGCCAGGCATTGTCACCATTGACAGGAAAGCGCGTGGTCTTTTCCTGCGAAAACCCGCCAAAACGCCCCTGGTCCGTTCCGCTCCAGAACAACTCAGCCGTGCCCTCGCGATCCGCCTTGAGTCGAATTTCGACAATTTGCCACGGGGACACCGGAATATTGAGCCGCGGCTGCAGTTCAAGAATTGGATCACCCCCGATTGCACGACAATGAAGCGCCCCGTTGGTGACTGCTACCTCTGTGAGATCGCGGTTGGGTTGCCAGCCTCTTAAATCGCCTTCCCGATCAAATCGCCACTCGGTCAGTGTACGGTTCGGCACGGTTTTCCCCTGCTTAGTGGAAATTCCCGCGGCTTGAATCACGAATTCGAGAACTGCTCGGGCGTCGTCATAGCTGGTCAGGTGACCCGTTTCCTCACGATACCTCAACAGAACCGGGCGGCCCCGCTCCTTCAATTCGCTCGCCAGCTTTACGCTGCTTTGGGGCGGAACAACGTCGTCCATGCCCCCTGCCGTGATTCCCAGCGGCATCGTGAATCGCTCCGGCCAGAATGCCGCGCTTCGCTTCCCGTATTCTTCAGGCCTTGTCAGCTTACTGCCGCCAAAGGACTCCGCAATCGCCTCCGCAAATCCTTCAAATTGAACCAGGTCCGCAGTGCCATTCAGCGAGACGATGCCATCCGCCAATTCGGGATGTAACACGCCGAAGGTCAAACTTGCGGTTCCACCCATCGATCCGCCACTGATAAAGACGCGCCCCACATGAAAGCGCTGCTTCAAATCCCCGATGATTTGAACCAGATCGGCTTCCGCCTTTGGCCCCATCCAGGAGGTTGGCGCACGATAATCCGGCGATACGAAGATCATCCGGCACTCGGCGGCCACGTCGCGCGCGGCGCGACACTCATCCCGCGACTCCCGAATAAATTGCCAGCGGTCCGATCCGTGGCCGTGCAGCGCGATGAGCACATCATGCGGTTGTTCGGCGCGAAAATCGGCGGGCAACATCAGCACATATCGCTGCTCGGTCCCATCGACGAACGCGGTGAAGGCGACGTCAGAAATTTGAGTGCTGTCGGTCCCGCCCTGGCCTGCGCCCAGGCCAAAAAACAGGATCAGCACTCCCAAGAATTGTCTCATGAATTTAGAAACGCGCTCTCACGGTGATGGGTGAGCCCACGGTGGGAAAGAGGCGAATGGTTGATCGTGCTGAATCGAAATCGCGATGCGACTTGCCGTTCACCGTCACACCGCGAATCTTCTTACCATCCGGGTGGCGAATCCGGAGAACCAGCGCCTTCGGCGCGGAGCGCGTCGGTGGGTCAATGCGAGCTTCAATCACACCCTCACGAACCTGGGAGGCAAGACGATAGCTGACCGGGCCAAATCGCGTCGGGGCATTCCTTACCGCAACGCTTTTGCCATCCGCGAGCCAATCGCCAGTGATGAGCGGGGCGAGCCAAAGTTCCTGCTCGCGCTCCTTGACCAGCATTTGCCGGGTTTGATGCAGGAAATAGCCCGTCTCGTGGGTTTTGTCCCAGGCGCCGCTGTGGTGGAAATGTTCCCAGAGGGTGAGCACCTCGGGATTGAGCATCGCGGCGAGGGCGTTGAAATACGAGCGCAGGAAGGGCTTAACTTCATCGCGCAGCGCGTAGATTTCGGCATTACGCGTGTAATAGGGCTGCACTTTTGAAAAGCCTCCGAAGTTAAACCAATCCGTTTGATTGGTCACCGCCGGGTAATCGAACCAGCCATCAGCAAGGAACTGGACATCTTCCATGTGCTCCAGCATCCGCTCCACCTCACGACTGCTCGCGTCCATCACGCCGGTGGGCACCAACTGATGAGCGCCGATCTCGACGTCGTAACACCAGCTTCGCCCGGCGTCCTGTCCGGGGAAGAACTCGCCCAAGGGCCCCGGGCTGTACACCTGCGAGGGGTAATGCGGAGTCCAGGCACCATTGCGCAAGGCCACTACGGGAGAACGCGCTTGCGTCCAGCGATAAGCGCGCAGCGTGTTATCACGCAAGCGGCTCGCTTGGATCGCGAAGCTGGCGCTTCGAGGATCATGGATTTCGCTGAACATGGCTCCCAACTCGTGCAGCGCGGCATAGTAATACGCGTTGTTGGCGAAATGATACGCGAATGCGTTCCAGTCCGCGATCACACCTGGGGGCATCAGTCCGAATTCCGGTCGACCAGCGCCTGCCGGTTGGGCCGTTTTGACCGTCTGCCGCACAATCCATTCCCCGACTCGCCCCAAGTCAGGGGCGGCGGCGCGCAGCCAGGCCTGGTCGTCATATAGCTGGAACTGCTCGCCTACGGTCCAGAGATGCCAGGCAGTCCCAAAGGTCGTATAGCCGGTCGTGAGAAACCCGTTCGTGTTGTAGCGGTGGATAAAGTAGTCCAGGCTGCGTTGCGCAAAATCCCGGTGGCCGAAAAACGCCATCCCGCGAATGACAGAATGCGCCTCGCTCTCCAACGGCCCGTAGCTCATAGCCGCAATCCAGGCCGCTACACGCTGACCGTCTGCTTCGTTGCGCGCGTCTATCAGGCAACGCACCTGCGAGGAGCGAATGATATTGTTCAGCAGCGCGTCAGGAGTTTCCACCTGCATGGCCGACGCCATGACGGCCTCCCAATAAAAATTGAACGCAGCTCGGAGACTCGCAATGGGCGGCAGCCCTGAAAGCTCGACATCGCTGGCGCGGAGCAAGACCTCAAACCGAGCCACGCCATTGGCTGGCAGGCTGCCGGTGAATCTGATCGTTCCACCCTCCACAGCGGCCGTCATCCCCGGGTCCGATGCACCCCTGACCAGGGCGATTGTTCCATTGTTTCCGGCAACCAGCCACCCCGCCGGACATGGCGTGATCTTGGCCGCTAAATTCTCGCGGCTGTTGGTGAGAAATGGCAAGGCCAGCCGCGCCGGCGCCGTAGACGGCTGTTCGTTGGTCAGCGTGAATTCAACTACGGCCACTGATCGCCGGTTGAGGCGGCCAGGATCCGGTCCAGGTTCGTCGCATGGCGCCACGAAAACCCGCTCGGCGTATTTCACTCCGCCCTGCCGAAAAGTCATTACTGGCACCGGCAACCAGCCACCTTCGAGCTGACGATTCACTAATTCCGATTTTCCGTTACCGAATTGCGGCTGCATTTCACCGGAATCCTTAAACCAATCCGTGCTGGTCACGGTCGCAGTGTGAAAATGAATGAGTCCGTCGCGCTCGACGACGAACTTTTCGTTGGCGCAAGCGAGCGACAGCATCACCGGCCCTTCACTCTGCGCCGCATGATGCGTCCGCATCATGGCTTGCGCAAAAGTCTGATCAGGCATTCGACGCACTTGCTCGAGGATGGTCTTGGACGCCGCAACCCGTTTTTTTACCTTGGCCAGGGTCACCGGTGAAGGATCGGTGGTAACCAACACCCCTTGATCGGGCAAAAACACCGAGCCTTCGCGCAATACATCCTCCACGGCCACGCTGAACGCAGCACCCGGCAATCGAAATTGAATCAAGGTCGGATCGGATTTGAGCGGGGACCGCCGCGAGTAACGCACCTGCATCCGTAAGAGAGCATTCAGCTTCCACCGCAGCGGCCCACTGGATTGCGGGCCCACGATTTCGCCATTAACGAGTTCGACTTCGGCGGAAGCGGATTTGTCCAGGCCCGAGGCCTGGACGATGAGATTCGTGACCGCCCAGTTTGAACGCGTATAGGCCAAGGGACGCAGCACGACGGCGCTGCCGCTGGTCGCCGGAAACACCCAGCGCAATTTGCGCGTCAGAATCGGCCCACCCTGGTTACCCCGAGCCGCAACGCGAAAGATCAGTTCGCCCCCGGATCGTTCGAGCGTCCCCGGCAACGGCTCGAATGCGCCCTGCCACGCGGATTCTCCGATCCAGCCTTCCACACGCACGGCGTTGGTGGATGGAATCTGTGCGGGATTAGCAAACGGCATTCGCACTTCGCGCAACGCGCGACGGTTCAGCCACTGAATCCCGATGCAAGCAAGCTGGTTGGTGGCCATGGGAACCGCATACCGCATCCCCGCCTCCGGTGTCAGCTCCCGATCCAGAAACAAATCCTCGGCTTGAAATTCCTGGATTCGATCCGCGCGCGCGCCGTCGCTTCGATTTGGATCCCACGTCACGACCCGCCCGAAGCGTCCGATATCCACTCGCTGCGCCTCGCTTTGGGCCACCCGTGCCGCAGCGCGCGTGAGTCGCGCATTGACCCAGTTTGCCATATCGCAACTGATACCGTCACCGACATCACTTGCTTCCAGGCGCAGTTCGGCCGCCCCTGGTACCAACACGTGCACCAGAACTGGCGCATCCCCGGCGCGCACCACTGGGCTCTCAAAGCGCCGTTCCCCGTCCACGAACACTCGAAAAATTACCGAACCGCCGGCACCACAAGGTTGCAGACCAACTTCGGCGTCAAACTCGCTGAATAAGCCATCTAACAAGATAGTGATACTGCCGTTGGCATGGTGCCCCAGTCCCTTACGATAAGCACGATCACCGATTCGGAGCGGTTCACCGGACTTGTCCCCGGCGTGAGCCGCCACGTCCCACCCCAGCTCGCCCCAACTCTGAGTGCTGGACAGAACTAGCTCCGGCTGATCGCTGATAAATTCCGACGTCGGAGCAGGTGTACCGGTTTGCGCTCGGAGGCCGGCAGCCAGGCTCAGCACAGCCAGAAAAACCCAATCGCACCGCAGGAATCGCGTCCGAATCCCGATCCGAGCTATAAACTTAGGCGTCTGGGGAAAGTTCATGACCGCAGTTTTGCAGAGCGGATCGCGAGGGGCAAGCCTCCGGGAAGAACCGCACAGGCCAGCCCGGGAAGGCTGCGGAGGATTGAAGCCAGTATTTCAAAAAGCGTGCCTTGCATTGACAAAGGTGCCACACTGTCCAAGTCAAAAGAATCTCATGAGCAAGCGCATGATCCTCGCGGTGCTGGCGTTTCTTGCCGGGCTACTCCTCCCTGCCCTGGCGGCCACGAATGTGACGAAACCAAACATCCTCTACATCCTCGCCGACGACATGGGGGTGGGCGACGCGTCCTGCCTGAATCCGCAGAGCGCGTGGAAAACACCGAACCTGGACCGGCTCGCCACGCAGGGGCGCGTCTTTACCGATGCCCATTCGGCATCGGGCGTTTGCACGCCCAGTCGTTACACCTTATTGACCGGGCGTTATTCCTGGCGCAGCTCGCTCAAATCCGGCGTGCTACAAGGCTATGACCCGGCGCTCATTGAACCAGGCCGAGTCACCGTGGCGGATTTTTTGCGCGCTCATGGTTACGCCACCGCCATGGTTGGCAAATGGCACCTCGGCGTTGATTGGGCACACCAGGGAACGAAGCGCACCGACGTGGATTATGAACGACCCTTCTCCGGCGGACCCACCGCCCACGGCTTTGATTACTTCTACGGCATCAGCGCTTCGTTGGATATGCCTCCTTATGTTTACCTCCAGAACGATCGCGCCGTAAGCGTCCCCAGGGATACCATCGGCGACAGCCCGAAGCCGAAGATGTGGCGGGCCGGGGCCATCAGCTCTGACTTCCACCACGGAGATGTTCTTCCACGGTTCACGGAGAAAGCGATTGCGTATGTCAACGAACGCGCGTCGGCGAGCGACGGCCAGCCATTCTTCCTTTACCTTGCTTTCTCGTCGCCCCACACGCCCATCATTCCCACCGGCGGATTTGAGGGGAAGACTCGGACCACTCCCTATGGTGATTTTGTCGCCCAGGTCGACGCGTCGGTGGGCGAGGTGCTGAGCGCCCTGGATCAAAAGGGGTTGGGAACGAATACGCTGGTAATCTTCACCGCCGACAACGGCTGCGCGCCTGCTGCCAATCTGGAGGAACTCAAGACCGTCCATCATGATCCGAGTGCGGGATTCCGCGGGTACAAGGCGGACCTTTTTGAAGGCGGGCACCGGATTCCCTTCATCGCCCGTTGGCCGGGCCAAATCCCGGCCGGCACCCGTTGCTCACAAACCATCGGGCAATTGGACCTGCTGGCCACCTGCGCGGATCTGCTGAACTCGCCCCTGCCGGATACCGTCGGTGAAGATAGCGTCAGCATCCTGCCCTTGCTGCGCGGAGGCGAAGTGGGATCGCCGCGCCGCGACGCCCTGGTGAATCATTCCGTCAATGGTTCCTTCGCCATCCGCCAGGGCAAATGGAAACTGCTGCTGTGCCCGGATTCCGGCGGCTGGAGTTCGCCCCGTCCGAACACCAAGGAGGCTAAAGGTCTACCGCGGTACCAACTCTACGATCTCGAGGCCGATCGCGCAGAACAGCACAATCTCGCGGCCCAACACCCGGAAATCGTGCAGCGCCTGGGTCGGCTGATGCGCAAATATATCGAACAAGGGCGCAGTAGCCCTGGTGCGGCACAGCCCTACGACAAACAAACCCCTTGGCCGCAAACCTCGTGGATGAAGGATTTCCCCTGATACCCCGGCGCTGCCAGGCAAAGGCAGCAGTGGGCGATTCGCTGCGCCGCTGAAAGTACGACGACGGCTTCCCTTCTGTTCTACAGGCACCTGGTACCCCTGTGCTTTGGCAGGCTTGCTTTTAGCGCCCAACCTCTCACTCTCTCAATCTATCCAGCATGAAAACATTTGCCGCGTCCATAATCCTGGCCTTTACCGCAACCTGGTGGTCGACATCCGCAGAGGCCGATTCGGGCGCGGGCAGCAAGGCAGCGACAAATACCAGTGGCCGCAAGGCGCCGATGCTGCACCTGCAAACCGACCTGTCCAGCGCACGCATCCTTCACTTGGGTTGGGATACGGAAAATGGCGTTCGCGCGGCAACCAATTTGCTGCGGGCCGATACAGGTGTCAGCTTGCGCGTTGAAGTGAATGGGAAATCGCATACCGCCACTGAACTCGTCTCGGCTCGCCAGAGCGGCCGCGGCGGCAGTGTCACTTATAGGGTTAACGCTGCGCCCGGCGCCACGCTCGTTTGGAAATTGCAGCCCGGATTGGATGAACTGGAAATGGATTATTCATCTGATGGTGACGGGTGGACCTCGATCACAAAGGCGGAGCTGGTATTCGCGTTTGATCCGAAAGCGACACCCACTACGGTGCTGCCTCAAGCCTGGGAGGCGGATGGTTCCTTGCGGCTGCCCGCGATTGTCAGCGCGCCAGACTTCGGGCAGATGCTGTTAACCACGAGTCATCGATCGCCCTTGAAAGCGCGGCTGGAAGGCAGTCGGGCGCACCATGCGGTCGACCTGATCGTGGAACTGCCTCAACTGCGTCCGCGTCAGACTTGCCGATTGACACTCAAACCGCTGCGCCTGGATCGTCCGCATGATTTGCACCAGAATGAATTATGGAGTTCCACCCGCCGCGGTTGGTTCGGCGCTTTCCAGCCGACAGCTCGGTGGGGCGACCCCGGCAATCCTTTCAGCGCTCCTCCCGGCATGTTGGCCAACAATGTCATCAGCGACCCGGCAAGCTGCTCCCTGTGGTTCTATGCCGACCAAGCATTTTGGACGCCGAACCTGACCAGGGAAATTTCCACCATGAACCTGGTCCGACGCACCCTGGATTGGTGGCTGGAAAACAAAACTCTGCCGTCGGGTGAGATGATTTGCTACTGGGACAAGACCAAATTCCTGGACGCCAACGCTGGGCCCATCATCGCCGCCTGGGATTATGCGGAGACCACCGGCGACCTGGCTTGGCTGAAGCATCGCATCGAACGACTGGAATTGATCGCGGATTACCTGGCACATCGGGATGTGGACGGTGACGGTTTGGTCGAAGCAGTTCAGAGCGGGAACGCCGGCACCCTCGTCGAACCCGGACGATCCTGCGCGTGGTGGGACGCCTTGAATTGCGGCCACAAAGACGCGTATAGCAACGCGCTTATTTACCGAGCCTGGCGATGCCTGGCAGACCTCGAGCGCAAAATGCACCGCGGGGTTCAACAACAACGCTATACGGACCTGGCCACCCGCCTAAAGTCCAGGTATTTCCAGACCTTCTTCGACCCGAAAACCGGCTGGTTGATCTGGTGGAAAAGCGCTGATGGCGAAACGCACGATTATGCCTCACCCATCCTGAACGGGCTCGCGATCGAGTATGGGCTCGTCGATCCTAACACTGGCCGGGAAATACTTCGGCGAATTCGACGCAAAATGGCGGAAGTTGGGTTCAAACGCTTCGACCTGGGCGTACCGCCCATGTTGGTCCCCGTGCGCCGGGCAGACTACTTGTTACCCGGCGGCGCCGGTGCCCCTACCCGCGAAGACGGCACCGACACTTTTGGCTACTACATGAACGGCGGCATCACCGCCGGCCAGGTGCTGCATTTCCTCGCCGCCCATTATGTCGCGGGTGACCCAACGCCCGCGGACGAAATTCTGCGGGCGATGCTCTCGCGCCAGGTCCAGGGCGGTTTTCAAAACGGCGCCGTTAATGAATACCCGAAAGGCATCGACTGGACTACATGGGATGGCAAACCCGCCGGTTATGAAGGCTACCTCTCGGACAGCTTCCGGTTTCTTCAAGCCGTAGTCTTGCGTGAACCTGCGGCCAGAGCCCGATTCTACCGACCGTTACAACCACAGCCATGATCCGCGAGGAGTTCTCCTGTCCGGATTTGCTGCCTCCACGTTCGCCCCCGGAGTGGTCGGCACCGATCCAAATGACCACCCTTTAACCTGGGCGCAGGCCGGAGAATCACCGCGGATCACCAAGACGAGGCTGCCAATGAGGCCACATGGCCGCCTGGCCCGGCCTAAGGTCCGTGATCTGTCGCTCGGTTCTGTCCGCCAGGCGCACCAGGCATAATTGCCTTACCCCATCACGCTTTGAACCGCAGACTAGCCACTGTCCGTCAGGCGATGGTTCAGGATGATAATGCAATGTTCCCGGGGCGGATTTTGTCATCTGCTCAGTTTTGCCCTCCAGGTTGACTCGAAATAGTTCGACGTTTCCCCCGACCAGCGCGGTGTAATACACCGACTGACCGTCGACTGCCCAAACCGGCACATCGCTGCTCCCTTCGTGAAAGTCCGGGACGTCGAGAAACTCCACCGAGCCACTATACCCGCCACGATCGGCCAGCTTTCTGAGCCCAGTCCCGTCGGCCGCCACAACATGTGGGTGACAATTATGATGCTCCCCCGCTAGAAACAGCACCCACCGGCTATTCGGCGACCAGGTCGCTCCAAAGTTGAACGGCTTCCCGGTCACCACCTCAGTCGCATTCGAGCCATCAGCATCCGCGAGAAATATGTGATAATTCTTGTGGTAACTGATCCGCTTCCCATCCCGTGAACTCGTGAATCCGTAGCTGAACTCCTTGGAATTTTTGGTCAGATCCAGCTTGTTCCTGCCGTCCCGATCCATGCGAAAGGGATGCGAATTGCCCTCGATCAACGCGGTAAAGCCCAGTTTAGCAGGGTCGCTCGGCCAAAAGAAAAGACCGCTATTGTAAAAACTGACCCTCTCAACCGCGGTCACATTCTCAACCTTCCCCGAAGCGAGGTTGACCAGGTAGGAATCGAGTAGCCAGGCATTCGTCGTGAAGCGAAAGGTCCTGTGCTCCTCTTCCCACCTGGCGTTTTCAGGGTTTTGCCAACCTCGATAGACAATGGCTTGATCCCCGTCCGGTGACCAACCGGCAAACTGTGTCCAGGCATCGGGGCCATCTGCAAGTTGCTCCGCCATCGTTCGCTTGCCCGATCCATCCGCTTTAGTCACCGTCGCTCGCATCGTGCGAACATTCGCATGACGTCCTCCCGGCAGGTCGGTCCGCAGCGCGGTGTAGCCGATGAGACGATCGGGCCAGGTTTTCGCCCCGGCGCCAGCCCCTGCCGATGGTGGAGCGACACGGTCCGGGGCCAGTTTCAACTCGCCATTCTCCCGCCGCACCCCCAATCGCCGATCGATGGCCGCATCCACCGGGTCTGGCCCGCTCTGCCCGAGCCGCCGGCGGATTTCGCGGCGTAACCACCAGTATCCCGAGTTCCACGAGTAAAGGATGTGCCCATGGGGCTGACCGGTAACCGTGCTAATCGACTCGTTGAATGCCGGCACATGAGCGATCTCCTGGGCGATGCGTTGCACCAGCAAGGCGTCCACTTCGGTCTCGGGCAATCCATGCACTCCGGCGAGGAGGTAATTCGCGGCATCGTTCAGAAACCAGGAACCTCCGTAACAATAAACGCCGCTGTGTTCCGGCAGCAACGAACCATCAGCCTGGGAAATCACCCGCAGACCGTAAGGCGTTTTCACTTTCTCCGAAGTCCGGAAATGGGTCAGGACCTGGTCGTCGGTCAACAACTTCAAGCCGAACACCGCGTAAGTGAGGGTGGCACCGTAGAGAGTGTCCTGCCCCAGGGTATCGCGTAATTTGCGACTGGTGGGCATAAAGCCCTTCTCAGCATTGAACAGAGATCGATACGCCTCCACCGCGTTTTCAATGTCTGCCTCACTTACCCCCAGCCCCAGTTCACGCGCCGCAAGCAGCGCGCCACAATGAAATCCCTGGTCACTGGCCGGACTATCGTCATCGTCATACGGCAAAACATCATGGTAGGTCTTCCACCCCTTGGGATTGGGCGACCCGGGCAAGGGCGGCGGGATATACAACCCGCCACTTTCATGCTGCCGCAGGAATTCATACGCGCGGCGCACGAGGCTTTCATTCACGGTTCCCCCGGCCCGCTTCATCAAGGCCGCCCAGATCAGGTAGTATTGGGCGTTATCCTCATAATCCATGCGGGTCCAAAATACCGCCCGGTTCGACTCGATCGTCTTCTCCGGATCATCCAGCCCCAACGCGGTATAAAAACCGTCGGAGACCCATTGCTTCCAACCGTAGCCCGGACCGGAAATGAAGATGTAACGGCCATCAAGCGGCTGGAGATTGGCATCGAGCGCAAGATTCCGCCGCAACAGGAAAAGCGAGGTGTTCCGCAGGATCGCCTCGACGACCGAGGAATTCCAGCCCTTGCCGTTGGCGACGGCGAGATGAGCAGCAACCTGGGCGTCATAATGGTTACGAGCCGGGCTGATAAAAACCCAGGTAGTGAATCGACGGGTCTCACCGGCAGCCAGGTTCTGCCAGCCATCCATTTGATATTGGTAAGTGTCGCGTGCATCTTCGGGTGGTTTGATGACCAGCGGGTACGGCTCGCGACCATCCCCGGCCAGGATCGCCAGCCGATGCGCGGGCGGATCCAGCAGTACCTGACAACGATTCTCCCACAAACCCGGAGAATCCGCCGCCATCCCAATCACCAGGTCGGAGGTCTGCACCATCCCCACCGGAAACGTCTCCACCCGCGGGGAACCGCGCACGGTGTCGTATAAACTGCGCGCCTTTTCTGGACCTGTGAACGAAGCAAATTCTCCCTCCGGCACCACATCCAATGGGAACGTCACCGCAAATCGTTGCGCTGATTCAGCGCTAACCTCCAACACACGCTCCACCAATGCCGACGTCTTCTGCACCAAGCGAAATCGCAGCACCAGCGCCCCGACCCGAACCGGCCCCAACTCCATGGCTCCATTCTGAAAAGTCTTCGAATTGAAAAGGACCGGCACGGAGTTCGTGCCCGGAACCCGGAGTTCGACTCCGGCCGGTGCCGACGCTGCAGCTCTTCCCACCACCGCGTCCCCCGACCGGTATTCAACCGCGATGACGCCGTTTGTCTCAATAACGTGCGGCCGCAGTTCAAGCGCACGCAGACTGATCGCCTCACCCCCCGACGACGGGAACGAGCTGAGCAAAAAGCACAAGAGGGAATTCCAAAGTAATCTACGGGAAAACATGGCGGTCATGGTGGACGATCTGAGTTTGATCACGGTGCGTAGCGCACGGTCCCATTTGTGTCGACTTGATATCCCCATCGACGGATGTAGCTCTCCGCTGGAAGAAACTCGTCACGGTTAGACTCGAGTTTGCGCTTAAGTAAAGAATCCAGTTTTTTCAACTCGCGACCGTGCTCGACTGCGTGCACCAGGTTCGTCCGCTGATCTGGGTCGGTTTCATTATCAAACAGCAGCCATGGCCCGGACAGGTCCCGGACGTAAGTGTAGCGGGCGGTCCGGATACCGCGAAACTCCCGCCCTCCATGCCGGCGCTCCCACTGGCCAAAGGGAGCGACCGAAGAGATTAGGACCGCGCCATCCGACGGGTCCTTGCCGCCGCGCAGGTACTTGCTGAAATCCAAGCCCTCCACCGTCCTGGGAATCGACACCCGGCACAAGCCCAGCAGAGTTGGCATAAGGTCTTCCTGGCCGATCACGACCTCCAGCACCCGTCCACGCGATCCAAAGCCCTCGGGCCAGCTGAAAATCAAAGGCACCCGGATGGATTCATCGTAGGGCTGTTGTTTATTGAAGCCGCCGTGGGAGCCAAGCAGGTCGCCGTGATCCGAGGTGAAGACCACCAGGGTGTTTCGCTCCAGACCGGTCTCCCGCAAAGTCCCCATCAGTTCCCCCACACAATCGTCCAGCGCCGCGCAATGTGCGTAGTAGCCCGCTAACGCAGCTTTCACACGATCCCTCAACTCCATCGGAACATTTTCTCTGAGTTTCATCGCTTCGGGCCGATATTGATCGCGGTAACGTTGGGGTGCCGTTTGATATGGATCGTGAGGTGGTCCCCACGCCAGGAACAGGAAGAATGGACGCTTTCCATCCGCATGGTCGCGCAGGTAGATTTGAGCATCCCGGGTCTGAGCCACCGCGTCGTACCCTTCCCACTTCAACTTCTCGGGCCCATCGGCATAATAGAACGACTGGTTGTAATCATGCGTGCACTCCAGCACCTTCCAGTAGTCGAAACCCTGCCGGCGCTCCCGCGGTATGAAGGCGGAACGGCCACCCCCATTCAGATGCCACTTCCCAATGTAGCCCGTGGCGTAGCCGGCAGCCGCAAGCACCTTCGCGATAGATATCGCATCTGGTGAAAGCGGAACATCGTTTAAAATGACTCCATGGGTCAAAGCGCGCTGCCCTGTGACCAGCGTGGCCCGCGCCGGACAACACACCGGCACCCCAGCAATCGCATTTACAAAGCGCAAGCCTTCACGCCCGAGAGTATCGATGTGCGGCGTGCGCACATTGGGATCTCCCGCGTGACTGAAGGCCTGCGCACGCCATTGATCGGCGAGTATGAACAGGATGTTCGGCCGTTCCGCAGCACCGCAACTCCAGGCCAGCAGCATCGGCAGCACCAGGACCGCTGCCGAGTGTCGCCGCAGGCGTCGTAAAGTTCCAAATAATGTCGAGGTCATCTTCTTCTTCATTTCGTGGAAGAGGCTTTCGCCGCCGCCGGTAAATCTTTCCTGGCAAGAGCAGAGAATTCTTCCATCTGTCGCGTCCACTCTTCCGCCAACTCGCGGACCTTTTCCGGCCGTTGTGTTGCCAAATCGTTCATCTCCGCGCGGTCGCTCCGTAGGTCGTAAAGCTCCCAGGGACGGTTTTTCCCCGCCGCCACGATTTTCCAATCCCCGGCGCGCAGGGCGCGATTGTCCTCGTGCCACCACCAGAGGGATTCATGAGCCACGGTGCCCTCTCCGGCAAACGACGGAACCAGGCTTTTCCCGGGCGGCTGGGGAATCGCCTGCCCAGCCCAGGTTTGAACACGCTTGCCCCCGGCAATGTCGAGAACCGTCGGAACCAGGTCAATGAGATGGCCAGGCACCTGTCGCACTTCGCCGCGAGCCTTAATTCCTTGCGGCCAATGCACGATCAGCGGCGTGGCAATACCGCCTTCATGGACCCAGGTTTTGTGCCGCCGAAAGGGTGTGTTGGCGAGGCTCGACCACCCGGGTCCCAGGCATAGAAAAGTCCCGCTCGCACCCAAAGCGGCGGAGGGATTGTGGCCGTCGCCACGGATCATCATCTCGGCGCTCGCACCGTTGTCGGACAGGAATAAAATCATAGTATTCTCCATCGCCCCCATCGCGCGCAGTTGGGTCAGTACCCGGCCAATCTCGTGGTCCATGCGATGTACCATGGCCGCGTGTACCGCCATCTTGTCCGCCTGAAACTTCTGTTGAGCAATGCTGAGCGTGGTCCAGGGGACGGGTCGGTTCACTTCATTCGACCCGAGCTTTTTCAGATCTTCCGGGAACGCGTAAGGAGGTCCCAAATCCCGCTCGACCTCCGAAAGCGCATTACCGCCGATTCCCAGTTCTTCCATGCGCACCCAACGTTCCGCCCGCATCAGGTCCCAACCCCGCGCGTATCGGCCCTGATATCGCGCCACATCTTCCGCTGGCGCCTGCAACGGGAAATGGGGGGTGATGAACGCTACATAGGCAAAGAAAGGAAGTTGCGCATATTTGTCCGCGTGTTCCTTCAAGTACTTGATGGTGTGATCCGCAATGGCAGTGCTGCTGTAGTAGCCTGTGCCGTTGGCTACTGGCGGCAGTGCCCTATCATCTTCGCTGTGCCGGCGGGGCGCAAAATTGCGGTCATGATCGTCCAGCAGATAGGAGTGATCGAACCCGTTTTGCAGCGGCTTGCCATCCAGGTGCCATTTACCGGAATGATACGACCGGTAGCCCAATGGTTGGAGCAACTCCGGCAATAAACGGGCCCAGGCGGGTCTTTCACCCATCGTCCCGCTCTTCACCCCGGGCACCGTGTCCCGGCGCACCTGCTGTGCATAATAACCGGTCAGCAAAGCCGCTCTCGACGGCCAGCAGCGCGCCGTGTTGTAGAATTGCGTATACCGCAAACCTCCCCGGGCCAGGGTATCGAGATTTGGCGTGGAGATCTCTCCTCCATAGCACGACGCGTCCGAGTAACCCATGTCATCGGCAAGGAAGATCACAATATTCGGCTTCGACGCCCCAGCGACCGGGATGGCAAACCACCCGGCGATCAGCAGGCAAACCAAATTGAACGCTCCAGTTTTCATCTGACCTCTGACGTAGCGGTTAGGTGTATATGGGTATCAGCTCGCAAACGATCCAATTCTCCCCCGAAGCCGGTGATTCCGTCAAGTGAGCTGACTTGCGAAAACACCTGATCCGCCGGCATGTCGAGGCGCCGAACACCAGCTACAGACCGATCGAATTCACAGTGGTGCATCACCTCACCATCGAGTGACCGGGCCCCGGTCTGTGTAGATTGGGACGCGCTCTCCCCGCCCTCTGCAGGCGGGGAGAATTGCTTTTTGGAGACATCGTCGACTTTTAATTATTTGCTCCTTGACATTATAACTTCAATTAGAGAGCATTAACATCAATTGAGCGAGGCGAGTGCCTAATTCTCCCTCACCCACACCGCGCCTGAGTAGCCGCGGGCGCAGGCAGAAGTCATTGCTTATCAGTAATAATTTCCGGGATGGAAGTGCTGATGAATGCTGTGCCGATCAGGAAAGATCTAAAGCTCGTTGGGGCCTGGTGTGCGCTGGTCGCGGTAACGGTTTTGCTCACGCTGCTCTTCAGCATTCTCGGAAATCTAAGCTGCGCCGTTGTCGCTGGCTTGATCCTGGGCTCGGTCCCGCGTTCCTGGTGGAAGCTAGTGTCGGTTTCTTTGATCTTCCCCGCCGTCATCCTCGCATTCTCTTTTTACTCCAAAGTCGAACTGGCGACCTCCAAAGTGTATCTCGTCGCGATGGTAACGGGTGCGGCCTTCTGGGTGGTCTTCGGCCTGACCCTGGGTTTGCACCTCCTTGAAAGGAAAGAAGATGCTTCGCCAATCATCCGGCCGGGGATGAGCGGCAACCCGGGCCCGGCAGTTAGCACTATCCCCGAATTTGGCGTCGCGGTTCTGCGGGGTAGTTGGACCTGCGAAGACACCGCTATCGACGGCCTGCGCCAGGTCAAGACCCTGCGCATCGAAGACGGCAAATTCTCGCTCACCATCAGCAAGCCACGACGGCAGGAGTGCATCGTGGCGCGTGGCAATGTGTCCATGGATGAAGCCCACCCTGGCCAAGTGGACTTTACGAGCGAGAGCGTCGGCATTCGTTCACAAGGCACCTAACCGTTGATGGGACGGTGATTGACATTCGTCCGGATTGCGAACAGTCTGCGGAGTCTCTACGACGCAGGTTCACACTCCATGCGCACACTTCCGACTTTGCCATTGCCAAGGCTTTTAATTACCAAGAATCCGCCTAACCGGTGGGTGGCAACCTTCACCTTGGCGTTCCTCTGCCTCAATGTGGGGCCATCGAGGCTGGAAGCCGCTGGCTGGACTACCAACAATTCCATGGCAGTGCAGCGAAGTATGCACACGGCGACCCTGCTAGGGGATGGCCGACTGCTCGTAGCCGGGGGCGGAGCGCCCAATGTGAGCGGGCCGACCAACGCCGTCGAAATTTATGACCCAACCTCGGGGGTGTGGACGAATGGGGCGCCGATGAACGAAGCGCGGCTCGGGCACACCGCCACCCTCCTGCTGGATGGCAGAGTGCTGGTCACAGGGGGATATTTCGACACGAACTACATTTCCAGTGCCGAGATTTACGACCCACTTCGGGACGTTTGGAAGACGGTGACCCCGTTGAGCACCAACCGGGCGGGCCACACTGCGACCTTACTGCCCAATGGCGAAGTGCTGGTCGCGGGCGGCATGCGTTACTTGGCCGGCAACTATGTTTCCTATTCCAGCGCCGAAATCTACCACCCCACAAACAATTCCTGGAGCCCAACCGCGACGCCCATGCTCCATGATCGTGGTGGGCACACGGCCACGTTGCTGCAGAGCGGCACAGTGCTCTTGGCCGGTGGCAAGTCAACTGCCTTCCCCTATGACAACGTCACCAGCGAAATCTACGACCCGTCGACCGGGATTTGGTCAGCCGCAGGCTCACTGACCACCGCGCGCGAATCTCACACCGCGACGCTCATGCCCAACGGCAAGGTGCTGGTCGCCGGGGGCTATAAGACGTACGTGGGTAAACTCGCGAGTTCGGAAATCTATGATCCCGCCAGCGGGACCTGGACCACCGGAACGCCCATGTCTAGCGCCCGCAGAGGCCACACTGCGGCACTTCTGCCCGGTGGCTTGGTGCTTGTAGTCGGCGGATACAGCAGCCAGTACCTGGCGAGCGCAGAGGCCTTCGATCCCGCATCCGGGAACTGGTATTCGGCTGGAACGATGAACCTCTATCGGGTAGATCACACTGCGACGCTGATGCCAAGCGGTAAAGTGCTGGTGGCCGGCGGCGTTGGAGGCACGAGCGGCAGCGAGGTATTCCTGGGCAGTGTCGAGGTTTTCGACCCGGGCACCGGGTATTGGTCGTCCAATGCGCCGGCGGTGAACGCCGGGGAGCGGCACACCGCCACCTTGCTCGCCAATGGCCAGGTCCTGATCACCGGCGGGACTTCCACCAACGAAAACGCGGTTAGTTCGGCAGAGTGTTTTGATCCAGTCACCGGCAGCTGGTCGGCGCCGATGTCAATGTCCACCAATCGCGAGCATCACACGGCAACGTTGATGGCCGACGGCCGCGTCTTGGTAGTTGGCGGCCGAAATGGGAGCGCGACGTTTGCTACGGCCGAGCTCTACGATCCGAGCTTGCAGAGTCTGATCCTGACGACCCCGCTCAACGCCGCCCGCTCGGATCACACTGCCACCTTGTTGCCCAATGGCAAGGTCGTCGTGATTGGCGGGTACGGTCCAATGTCCTGGGTGGCCACCACCGAAGTATATGACCCAGGATCCGCCACCTGGAGCGTGGTCGGAAATCTCAACACCGCCCGAACGCGGCATAACTCCATCCTGCTCCCGGATGGCCGCGTTCTGGCCGCCGGGGGCCAGGGGCCCAGCGGTTACCTCTCGAGCACGGAACTGTTTGATCCGGCGACCGGAAAATGGACGCCCGCGGGCTCGCTCAATTCAGCCCGGCTGGGTCATACATTGACCCTGCTCCCCAATGGAACCGCCATGGCGGTCGGCGGCATTGGCGGTCTGTGGCAAGCGACAGCGGAGATTTTTAACCCGCTGTCCGGCACCTGGACCTACACCACTTCGATGAGTACGGCGCGGCAATATCACACCGCCACCCTTCTCCCCAATGGCACCCTGCTCGTGGCCGGCGGCGGGAACAGCAGCGTCTCACTCGCCACCGTTGAACTTTATGACCCGACCATCGCTAAATGGACCACCCTGGCCGCGATGAAAAACAAGCGAACACTCCACACTGCCACCCTGTTGCCGAACGGAAGGCTGGTCGCCGTCGGTGGCCGGAACGGTTTGAATGCTTCCATGCCCAGCGCCGAAACGTATGAAGCGGGGCTCGGTTACTCGAATTCATGGCAGCCCCAAATCACCGCCCCCAGCGCGTCACTGAGCCTCGGTGACAAGTTCACCGTAAGCGGGTCGCAATTCCGCGGCCGCTCCGAAGCGTCGAACTCCAACACTGGGGCTTCCGCCAGCGATCATCCGGTGCTGCAACTCCGGAGCCTCGCCAATGGCCAGGTGTTATACCTTGAAACGACTAACTGGTCTGCGACCGCCTTTGAAGCCTTCCCGCCCTGGCATTTTCCTCCCGGCTACGCTATGGCCACGATCTCGGCCAACGGTATCCCCAGCGTGTCGGTGCTCTTCCACGTCCAAGTCCCCATACCGACGCCGGTGGCGATCTTCGGGCTGACCCCGGACCTTCCAGGCGGATTCGGATTCTCCTTTACCAACCGTTCTGGAGCGTTGTTCGAAGTCCTGACCACCACAGACCCATCGCTCCCGGTTTCCCAATGGCAGCCGAGCACCGGGGTCACCGAAGTTTCGCCCGGCCGGTTCGAATATCGAGATTCCACCCCACCGGGTGCCCCGCAGCGATTTTACCGTTTGCGCTCGCAATAATCACCAATCCACCGGGCACTACTGTCCCGCACTATAATCTGCCTGCACTCAACAAATCCCCGTTGTGATGAACGGGATGCTTGACCGCTGAGCCCTCTCCAGCTTTAATTCTAATTAATGAAAGGGACTTTCTTCCATTACAGTATTGTTTTGTCAGTGATTATCACTTTGGCAACAGGTTGTGCTTCATCCAAGAAAGCTGCACCGACTACGGCTGCGTCCGAACCTCGCAAGGGTCATTGGGTCACCCTCCCGCCAGTGACGGGCAGTTACATCGGACGCCAGGTTTGGGTGGAGGATAATGGCACCACGACCGCCAGCCCGGGTGAGACCCAGATCCATTCCGCAGACGCGATGAAACAGTTTCAGCGGCCGGGAAGCACCGGCACTTCCGGCTCGGGTGCCGGTCGTTAAGGAAGATTTTGAAGATGGTGCCGATGGAGGGGGTCGAACCCACACACTCTCACGAGTACCAGATTTTGAGTCTAGCGCGTCTGCCAATTCCGCCACATCGGCCACCTGTATAACAAGCACTTACGCGTGAAACGCTGAAGCCGGATTGACGTTGTGCCACTGTTTGTGCCACTGTAGGCCCATGCATGGCAATGACGCCCAAAGCCGCCCCGTTAAGGGCGCTAAACCCGGCTTGCCTGGCTTCGCTCACGCGCATCGGCGGTCAACTTATCAGAAGGTGCTCGACGGGCGCAAGCATCCAATTCGCGGCCTCTGGACTCGCAACGGCCACTACTACGCTCGCCTCAATTTTACCGACCCTCAGACCGGCGCCCGGGAAACCCGCCGCGTGCGTTTGGACCAGGCCCAGACCCTCCCCCAGGCCCAGGCCGAACTGCGCCGCCTTCAGACCCGGCGCGAGTCCGAGGAACTGCCGGTGCTGCGCCGGTGCCCCAAGTTTGGCGATTACCTCAAAGAATACTACGCCTATTACGAAAAGGTCTCCGACGCCAAACGCCCCCGGACCCTCGCCACCGAGAAGGTCCACCTCCGCGCCTGGACCACCCATCTCGGGGAGACCCGCTTGAACCACATCACCACCGCCATGATCCGCGCCTTCATGGCCAAGCGCCAGGGCGAAGGGGCCTCCGGCCGCACGGTCAACCTGGCCATCGTGGTGCTGCGCAACGTGCTCAAACGCGCCGTCGAGGACGGTTGGCTGCGCCGCCTGCCCACCGAAACCATCAAGCCGCTCAAGTGGACGGCTCGCAAAAAGCAACTCTTCCAACTCGAGGCCATCGAGCACCTCTGTGCCGCCGCCGCCGAGCCGCGCTTCTGCGAGGGCCGGCTCGCCAAACCCGGGGAAACCGGCCGGCCGCTCAAGAACGCCCAGCAGTTTGCCGATTACATCCGGCTCATGGCCTTCTGCGGCGCCCGGATGACCGAGACCCTGCACCTCAAGTGGAGCGACGTGAACTGGGAGCGCAAACAGCTCACCGTCGGGAGCGACGGCCAGACCAAGAACCGCACCGCCCGCAGAGTGGATTTTAATCCCCACCTGAAGGCGCACCTGCAGTCGATGCAGCAACGCCGCGCCCCGGACTCCGACTGGATGTTCCCCTCCCCCCAGCGCGGGGAGCGCGACGCCCGATCGCGCACGTTCCGCGAAAGCCTGCTCCTGGCCCGGGAGGCGGCAGAAATGCCCGCCTTCGGGTTTCATGACTGCCGACATTTCTTCTGCAGCTACTGCGTCATGAGCGGCATCGATTACATGACTATCGCCCAGTGGGCCGGTCACCGGGATGGCGGCATTCTCATTGGCAAGGTGTATGGACACCTAGCCGATGAACATGTCCGGCAGATGGCCCAAAAGGTCCGTTTCGACCCACCCGATGAAAAAGCCAAGCCGCGCCAAGCCTAAATCGACCATGGGCAAAACCGTCGCGGCCTCCGCCGAGGGCTGGGATCACTGGTGGAATCGCTCACCGATCATGATGGTGGACGAATTCGGCCAATACGTCGCGAGGCCGGGCGCCGAGTTTTGGTTTAAGAATTTTTGGGAGCCGCGCCGGCTGTCCGCCTGGGCATATGAGCTGGTGCGACGATTGATCAAACTCAACCTGAAGGAGCCAAAGCTATCTGCTGAGGATCAGGCGTTGCTGCGATCCTTGCCCCCATATCCACACCTCACCTCAACTCAACAGAAAATCCTGGCGGCGGTCCTGGCCAGCCAATTCCAGGAGCACCGGCCTATGACTATGCAAGGGACCACGGAAGCCTGGCGGCAGGGCCAAATCTTCAAATTGGGCGACTGGCGGCAAATTGAGGCACTTGACAAGCCCGCTAACGCCGAGGGTGACAACGTGCGAAAGCTCGCCTGCAATTACCTCCGGCGCTACTGGGAGTTGGTTCGGGGCGCCTGGATCATCATGCAACTAGGAACCCAGATCCTCTGCGCGGAGCCGCGCCCCCAACATCAGCTGAGCGGGTGCGACTTTACCGATGCGCGGATCCGCAAAGTGCTGGAGACCATCCGCAAACGTGCCGGTCACAGGCCGGGAGCAGATGATTAACGTCCCGCTGTCATTTCGGAAATTGTTCTCGCTCCCACTCCTCCAGGAGCGCGGTCACAAATTGGTTGGCAGCGACCAGGGAGCATTCGCCCTGCCCCAGACTGTGGTAGAATTCCTCTAAGTAAAGATCAACCTGCGTTACCATTTCACTGAACTCCGGTCGCTTTCCAATATATATTCTTGCCCCCGGTTCCTCCACAAGGCAAGCCGCCAATGTCCCCAGGTCGTGAGCTAAGATCACCTCCGCAGGTTGACCCCTCCATCCCTCCCCACGAAGTTTTCTCCGGACATTCGCCTTACATCCCGTCTTTTGTTTACTAATGGGGCGCCGCAGGCGCCGAAATACGAATCCGATCTTCCTCAATTGGTAGCAGACGGATTTGACTTTCATCCGAATGCCATGTTCGGCTTTAAGCCATGCCGCAACCTGTTCCGCGGTGCGCCAACGCCCCGTACGCTGGCCCGCCAGCAATTCCTTGCGCACCTGCCGACGCGCCATGGCGCTGATCCGGCGGACGGGAAGCTTGTGCACCAACCATCCATCCAGACCAAGTTTAGCGAATAACTTCAGCCATCGCTGGATGCTGGACCGGGCGCATCGCGCTTTCTGTGCGAGTTCCGCCAGCGTGTGAAGTCCGCTGGCAGCCCAGAGCACGACCCGCAGTCGCTTCTTGTCCCCGGGGTTCCGCGTAGAACCGAGGCGTCGTTTCACTTGGGCAATGTCTGAAGGACTGAGAGCAAGCTTGGTTCGCTTTCGGGCCATGCCTCAACTTGCTCACTTGACCCAGGAAATGCCAGCGCAATTTACCGATGGGATCTGCGCAATCTGCGACTTCGTCTGCCCCTGCCAAGAATGTCCGCTGCATGATCTGCTACAAGGGTGCACGCAACGTCGTGACGCCCTATGAAAGATCAGAATACAAACGATGCGAATGCCGCCCAGCAAGACTGGGTCGCTTTGAATACTTGGCTGAACCGCTTAGGCCGTTCGGAGACGACCGGCTACCGCTGGCGAAAACGCGGATGGCTCAAAACGACCATCATTGCCGGCAAACACTACCTTTCGGCGCAGCAACAGCGGGAATTCGAGCTCCGGGCCGCAGCCGGCGAATTTGCCAAAGTCGCCAGCGCGGATGTGAGGCATTCTGACCATCCCAGCCACCAGACTGTAGGATGATGAACAAACTGAAATCGTCTGCATTATCAACCTTTTCCCGAACCCAGCCCGGGAGCTAACTAACAGGCTGGAAAACGAAAACTAAAGAAATGATCACTCATGAACTAATGCCGGTTGAGATACCGAGTCACCACAACTGGGGCGCTGAGAAGGATGTGCAGGCAGTAATGGAAATCCTGGGCGAGGATTGGGACCTTCCCGCTTTGCACTTCCGCAACCTCTGCGCGACCTGGGACATGTCCGAGGTATTGCGACATGCGCTGCACTATTACGGGCGCGACGTCGATCCCAACGTCCAGATCACGGTCCCGGAGCTGATCGACATGACGGAAACGGCCGTCCGGGAATCAGCACCATCGCAGGAGTACCTGGAGCGCTTGCTGGACGAACTGGCAGCGTGCAGGCACGCTTACTCGGAATATATCCGGGTTACCGCAGTCTATTCGGCAAACCGCGACCTCAACTGGCTGTTCCCACTCGCGGATCTCGGCGATTGGCTGGTTTCGGCGACCCTGTGGCTCCTCGAGGCGATGGTCTGCGAGCACGATGACTTTGCGCCTTGCGACGAGAACCTTGCAGCCATCGAATTCGGGTATTCGCAGGAGCTTCCTGAACACGGACCCGATTTCCGGCGCGTCTTCCTACCGAAACAACCGGGGTGGAAAAAGGCATCTTAAACTCAAGGGAAAAGAGCCGGCCTGGGTCGCTAAACCCGGGCCGGCTCAAATTTACGCCGGCAATGATACGTGCTGGCAAAGATCCACTACTAACTCATGATAACAGTACCACATCCATACACCGGGGTCAACGCCAAAGCCGATCCTGAACGCGTCCACGCCGAGGGCAACTACCAGAAAAGCCGGAAGGCTCTGGAGCATCGATTGCTGTTGATGGACATCAAGTCCTCATCCTTCTACCACAAAATGAAAACGTTCGTCTGCCCGGTGCTGCCGGATGGACGGGCGCGTCGCCCGGACTTCGAGCAACCGGACTATAACGAGATCTACGGGCTCGTGGCGCGGCATTGGGAAACCACCCCGGGCAGCGACGCCCAAGACATGGAGCTTTCGTTCAACGAAGTCGAATTGCTTTTGTCGCATGCGATCGCGCCTTCCGGTGGCCCGGGTTTGACCGAGGAGCGTGCCAAGGCGATCGCTGAGTGGCTCTTGCCCGATATCAGCGAAATCCCGATTGACGAGAGCCTATTTGATACTCTGCCAGAAGATCCCAATTTCCGTCGCTGGCTGGATGAACGCGCCAGCGAGTACCAGGTCCGACGGCTTCAGCCAGGCGTGCTAGGCCACACCCCCCGTTTGGAGGATTTAGAGCAGGCGACCCAGATGATTCGAGACGCGATCCACACCGGGCGCTCCCAATTGAGCGCCCGTACGTTCGTTGAAATCATGGCCATGGAATTTGATCCGAACGACACGATCCTTGGCGATAACTTTTGGTCCAGGGGTCAGATGCTTGCCCTGCTCGGCCCCGGTGGAGTTGGCAAGTCCCGACTGGCGCTGCAAATGGCCGTTTGCGTCGTGGGCGGACTGACGTTTTTAGGGATGACCACGAGAGGAAGGGGCCTGCGGTGGTTGTTTTTGCAGACTGAAAACTCGAACCGCCGCTTGAAACGGGAGCTCCATTCTATGATTCGCCTGCTGGCGCCTGGTGATGTTAGCCGGTTCAACCGCCAAGTCGTGTTCCACTCGCTCGAAAACGAACTGGACGGCGTGGTGATGTTAAGCAACCCGGAGGCGGTCACCAGGGTTTCCAGGCTGATCCAGGACACTAGGGCTGACGTCATTGTGATCGATCCGTTGCGTGATTTTGGTGTCGGAAATCTGGACAAGGATGACGGCATGATCGCCACCCTCCACACCCTATCTCGCATTTGTAGGCGCGGTGATCCTCGCCGCAGTTTGCTGGTCATTCACCATGCTCGCACCGGGCGGGAGGCGGCCGCAAGCGCGGTAGGTTTCGACAAGGCTAGCTTCGGCCGAAACTCCAAAGCTCTCTACGGCTACGTCCGGGGGCAACTCAATGTGGCTCCTGCCGTACCGGACAATTCCAAGCTGATCATCGCATGCGGCAAAAGCAATGACGGTCCGCACTTCCAGCCGTTCGCGGTGAAGCTAAATGAGCGTTTGGTTTATGAAATCGATCCGGACTTCGACGTGGAAGCCTGGGAAGAGGCTATGCAGCGTAGGACCGGCCGGCCGGTAGCGATCACTTCGGAGCAGGTTATTGACCTCTGTCGGGACCGGCCTTTGTCCAAAACTGAGTTGGTCACCAAGATCTGCGAACTTGCTGACTGCTCAAAGAAAACTGCAGACCGGGCATTCGACCGGGCAAACTCCAAATTGGATTTTGACCCGCAAACCAAGCTTTACAAGGTCCGGGAAACCAAGCTTCAGCCACCAGCATCATTATGACCTTTTGTCCTTTTGTCCTTATAGCTGTCGAGGGCTTTTGTCCGGGAGATAGGGTTTTGTCTTTTGTCCTTTTGTCCAATATCCCCTTTTGTCCGGGTAATCGACATTTGTCTTTTGTCCTTATGTCCCGTGACAAAAGGACAAAAGGTAGAAAAGACAAAATGGACAAAAGTACATTCACAATTCCTACGACTATTCCCGGGGAACCATGGGCATCATGCCTGGACAAAAGGACAGAAGGACGAAAGGACAAAACTAAATCGGCATTATTCAACCTATTCCGGGACAGAAGGAACCAACCCAGTTTCCGGTGTATTCCACAAGAGGTCGATTCTGGTCCTTCACCTTTTTTCCCGGGACAGAGATCTACAGGCTTTTACGTATCTGATACACCCACCCGCATCCCGGTGGCAGGGTGCGCAGTCTCAAACCGCACTTCCAGCACGCATACTTAAAATGAGCAGAATCTCTCGCGCCGCCGCACAAATGTTAATCACCCGGACCTCCTCGGCGCCAGCCACTTTGACCCCGGAACAGCAAGCCCTGGTAGAGGCGCTGATGACCCGGCATGGCGACATTCGCCTGGCACGGGAAGTGAATGGCGTGCACGCCTATATCACTTGCCCGGAGTGTCTTCAGGAGGACGGGGAGCCGGAGACATGGAAGAAGCACCTGGCGATCAACCTGGATCGCTGGGCTCAAGGCCACAACCGGGCAGCCCAGTGCATGAAGACCGGCCAGGTCTTCGAGATCGACGCCTTGACCATGTGGGAGCCACTGGAGAAGCGCGGATACTCTACGGGGCCACCCAAGATCAGGGATCAACTCCTGATCCGGGAAGACTACCTGGAAACGGACGAACACGGCAACACGGTGCCCAAAGGCCCGGGGCTGACCGTGCCCTTGACCGGGCTGCCGGAGGACCATCCATGTATTTACTACCTGCGCTCCCGGAACTTCGATCCAGCTGCGCTGGAAGCTCAGTTTGCCGCGTGTTACTGCTACGAGGACCGGAAGGATCTGAAGTACCGCAAACTGACTGGCGGTTTCATCGACAGTCCCGGAGGGCGTCTCGTCCTCTACATCCTGCAGAATGGGGTTAGGGTTGGCTGGCAGGCTCGCATCCTGGATGTCCAGGATGAGCAGGCACATTACTACTATCACCCCGGCCGCCAAGCTTGGCTGACGATAGAGACCCGTGAAACGCCGGAGTGCCCGTGGGTTCGTCGCGAAGGTTGGGAAGAGTTCGAGCCATCCAAATATCTCAGTGCCCGTGGTATGCGTCGTAATTCATGTGTGATGGGATACGACGCGGCAATGAAGTGGAACCGTCTGTATCGGGCTGGCAAGAAGCGCTTCGTTATCGTCTCTGAAGGTCCGCTCGATAGCGCCAGGTTAGGTTCCCCGGCAGTTGCCATCTGCGGAAAGGTCGCCTCGGAGAAGCAGTGCGAAATGCTGTCTGAAGCCTTCGACGTTCTTCTGGTTTGCCCGGATAATGACATAGCTGGCTCCAAGCTAATGCCGTATATCGGTCAATGGGTTGGCGCCATGCGCCCGGTGTATGAAATCAAGGTGCCAGCGCGATTCAAAGACGCTGGCGAAATGTCTGCAGCCGATGCTGCTGTTTTTCGAGTTTCAACCCTTGCTCCACTCGGCTTGCTGTGACCACCAAGGCTATGACCACGAACTACCCGCCTGGAGCTTGCCGCACTGTAAAAAGGACGAGTTGGCCGCTCGGTACGAACCGACACCATCGATCATCAATGCCACCGACTGAAGTTTCGTCGGCCGAACCGAGGATACTTGAGCCTTTTGCCAGCCTGCCACCGCTCCCAGAAACTCAAGTGCAGATCCCTTGGTCCACGACTCAAATTTCCAGACTGGCTCGCGAACCGGCGCCACGAGTCAACCTGGTGCCACCTCAAAACGGATGGCAATTCATCGCCGCGCCGAACACCAAAAAGGATACCAATGAGATCGAATAAAAAGCCGAGCCAGTGTCCGTCTGGATACAATGGCTCACCTCCCCAAGCAACCAGTCCCAGCACCAACTCGATGGCGCCAGACGCCCAGAAGTTTGCTCTACCCACCATACCGCTGATCCCGGACTATTCGCCGCTAAGGCCGCCAGCGTCCCTGCCGGCGTGGGCCAACCCTGCCTCGCCGCTGCCACCGCCGCCATCGGGTTTGAAGCCGCTCATGACGCACGTACCGCAGGCTGGCCACCACCCTGGGGTGCCATCGCCAGTTCCAACTCCAACCAGCAAGAACCTGGTCGCTGGTTCCTCGTCGTCCACGGTTGCGGCGGAACCGAATGCTGATGCAACGCCGGTACAGGCCACAGCGCAGCCACCTGGGTTAACCGTGGCCGGTATCATGGCCACTCTGCTGGGCGAGGGAACTCACCGCTCTCCCACCGAGGATTATTGGGCATTGTTCAAGATCTGGCGCAAGACGCTGTACAATGCGGGGATCATTACTAAGAAAACCGGGCTCGAATGGGAAATAGACATCCGGCATCTCAACTCCGAGTCCTTGGCGAAGGCTTGCGCCCGGTCGACTTTCCGTAACGAAACCCGGAAAGTGCTCGAGGAATCTCTGGCGACACTCCGAACGGTTTTCGCGAATGACCCGGTGAAGATGGAGATCCTGGACAAGTTGGCAAGCTGAGTGACCACAGAAATGGCAGACGAGAAACACAATATCGGGAAATCAATTATGAAAAAGGATTCGAATCTAACCACTAAAAAACCTGGGAACGGCGGCGATAAACTTCGCCAAAGCCTGAATCCCCAGGTCACCGTTCCGGGACGGAGCGAAAAAGCGTTGGCACGGAGAACCGCGATACTTGAGAAGCTCAAGCCGGTCGATTTCATCAGCGGCAAGCCAGTGTTTGTAGTGCCGAGCACTACAGTCCTCAACCTGAAGAGCGGCTTCAGCCACAAACTGTTGTGCGATGGCTTCACCTTCACGGCCGGGAGCGCGTGTGCCTTCAGTTGCACTTTCTGCTACGTGACGACCCTGCTGCTCAAGAACAAATGGATTCAGCAGATCCTTAAGCAAACCGGGCTTGAATTCTCTGACATCGTTGTGCGCCGACAGAGCCCGATGGAGCAGTTGCGGAAGCAGCTAACGCCCCGCGGGAAGGCAAAGTACTTGGACCCGGCCGATACCCGGGTGATTTATGCGTCGCCTTTGGTGGACATCGCCGCCAACATGGAACTGGTCAACGAGACAGCCCAGATGTGCCTGGCCATCCTCGAATTGACCCACTGGCAGATCCGCTTGTTGTCGAAGTCCCCGCTCATCGCCAAGATCGCCAACCTGATCCCGGATCGTTTTCAGCACCGGATGATCTATGGGCTATCGACCGGAACCCTCGATGATGGCGTGGCCAAGGCGATAGAACAGGGCACAGGCCTCGTGAGCAAACGCCTGGCGGCCCTCCACACGCTCCAGGATCGTGGTCTCCGCACCTTCGGCATGGTCTGTCCTATCCTACCTCAGGCCGACCCGGCGGCGTACGCAGCCCGGTTAGCCGAAGCCATCCGTGTGGATCGCTGCGAGGATGTTTGGGCCGAGGTAGTGAATGTGCGCGGTCCGTCGTTCACCGCCACCCATGACGCGCTTCGAATCGCAGGTTATCACGAGCAGGCGGAACTTCTGGCTCAGGTCTCACACAACACCGACCGGAGAGAGCAATACTCGCGGAATACCTTCCTGGCCTTCACCAAGGTTGTTCCAGCCAAGAAGTTCCATTTCCTGCAATATGTGACCCGGGATACCGCAGGGTGGTGGCGTGATCACCAGCACCTCGGCGCTGTCCTGCTGGGGAGCTCAGCAGGATCGGCTGCAACAAGCAGGAGGGCAGCATGATCACCCCAGGAACCGGACACACCTCAAATTCCTCGCATGACGAACTTACCAGCGCTGAACCTGGAGGCTTTCAGCACCAACCGGGTGCGTCCGCCATCGCATCCTCAGGATCGTCTTCGCGCATGATCCTGGAAAGCTGGAGATTTTGAGCCGGTTAGAAGCTGAGTCAGCTCGCTGATTATGCCCTTACAGAAGTCCACGCCCCCGGGGCCAGCCGATAGAAGGCGCCCACCGGCGTGGACTTCTGTCACTTTTGTCAGTTATGTCAGATTTGTCCACGGGGGTATGGCCTGAAGCCAAGGCCTACAGATCCAAGGGGCTTTTGTCACTTTTGTCAGTTATGTCAACCGGTGTATCCAAGGTGACAATGACTCACAGGTCAAAGCATCAATCTATCTACGATTACCTGGGATATTAATATTTAGGAGGGAGATCAGTAATTTCCATTCTCAATGACCATCCCTCAAAGATGATCGATCATGAAGCAGGGAGAATAGATCTACTTTATTATATATATATCTATGATTCCTTACTTCTATTCCTGCCATCTTAAGCAGCAGAACACCGGGCTTTTGACGGACATGACAAAAGGACAAAAGTGACAAAAGGCTACCATACCCGGTTTCCCGACCGCCAAAAACATCTCCTGACAAAAGGACATAAGTGACAAAAATGACAAAAGCCTGTTCACGGTTTAGTCCAACAGGAAACCC
>DBMR01000014.1 GCA_002298785.1 Verrucomicrobia subdivision 3 bacterium UBA693 | reverse complement strand
GTGATGCTGGTTTGTCGGTCAATTGAAGACAGGATGACCGTGATTTACAGGATTTCGAAGCAGGAGAACCGCAGTGCGGCAGTGGTCAGGCTTTTCCATCCTGTCGATTCCGAACATCCTGTCTTTCCCGGTGGTTGGTCCCGTAAGTGGCGGCGAGACGCCGCCAGCACCCGCAGACGAGGACGCCTGCGTTACCTCGATTCCAGATCCGCGGTAAGCGCGGGGCGCCCGGCGCGGTCACGGGAGCAGGAAATCGACGTAGAGCTTGTCGATTTTTACTCGCTGATCCGTGGTGGCCTGGTTTTGGGCTTTCTTCCATTTCACCCAGGTCGGGTTGTCGGCCATTCCCATGAATTCTTCCTCAGTGGCCTTGTTCGCGGCGTTTTTGGCGTCGTCCGCCCAGCCGAGATCGGAACGGACCACTCGGCCCTGGCACTTTTCCAGTAGACGCTTGTAAAGCGCGCGGGCGGGCATCTGCCAGCAGTCCTTCGGGCTGCGGTTCAACGCCACGGCGCGGTCCACCGGGATGAAGGCGACCAGTTCCTCCTCACGCCGCATTAGTTCAAGCCCTTTGCCTTTGGCGGTCGCGTTGTGGCTCGAGTGATGGCCGACTTTGTAGAACACCGTCTTCGCGAGCAATTGTTCGGCGGTCTTTTCCCCGGTGGCGCTTCCGTCTTTGAAGGTCCATTTCATTCCGGAAGCGTGCCACGAGAGCCAATTGCCCTGTTGCGCGTCCGCGGGAAAGAGGAGCACGCGACCGTCGCTGATGCGCTCGATGGCGAGGGCAAGGCTGGTGTTGTTGGTCATGCTGTCGAGTTGCAGGGCCAGGTCGGCGGCGGCGTGTAACCAATCGCCGTCAATGCGCCGCCAGGCTTCTGATTTCTGAAGATAACGGCTGGTAACGGGCTGCAAGAGTGAGTGCTCGCGAGGCAGACGCAATCGAGAATCGAACGGCATCTGGCTTTCCGACGCTTCATACCCGGCCGACTCTCCAGCCGCACCGATCCGTAATCCGGCGCTTTCGTGGTACAGTTCCTCGCTGTCATGATCGCCGAGGTCGTTCAGGCTGGCGGCCGAGGTGGGCGGTCCGAGCACGTAGAAACGGAATCCCGGCAGCCAATCCTCCTCGATGGCCGCGCCCCCTGGTTTCTTATAGAGCGCCTCCTTGCCAAAACCGGTGCGCACGAAGTCCATCGCTTCATCGATGGTTTTCGCCAGGCCGTCCGCGCCCGCAGCGAGAGGATCGCCGGCGAAGCCCAGCACGCTCTGGATGGCAGCGCCGAGTTCCGCGGATCGGGCGTCGGTGCGCTTCGGATCCGTCAACGCCTGGGCGGCGGCCTTCAAAGCCATGCCCAGGTCATCCTTGTACTTCACGATTTTTTTCGCATCGTCATCCCTGGGATTCTCCGTCCACGCCAGCCAGACGCGATCCACGCGCATCTTTTGGAATTCCTCCTTGCAACTGCGGAATCCGCACACGTGATCCTGGTGTTCGTGCGTGGCGATGAGGAGGTGCAGATGATCTTTGGTGGTCTTTCGGATATCGGCCACGGCCTGGTCGAGTTTCACGCCGGTGGTGGTCGCGCCGAGGGAGCCGCAATCAATCAGCAGGTGCGCTTCGTTGCCGCCCGGGTCGAACGTGACCAGGAAGCAATCGCCCAATCCCGAGCGATACATGCGGACACGTACTGGCGGCACGCGGGTCGCGGGGGTGGGGGCCGGTTTCTTTTTGGGATTTTTTGGAGGCATAACGTGATCTCCTACAAACCGCGATGGATGGCGGCAAAAGGTTCGACCGCATCCTCGCCCAGGCGCGGGGCGCCAAAGTAAACCGCGCGCCGGGCACCGAAGGAAGCGGCGGCATACGCCCGCTGCCGCGACAGGCGACCTTCGCTGCCTGAATCTTTGCGGATGCAATAACGTATCCGGCACGAGCGCAAATCTGCAACCAGGGTGCAGCCGCCTTCGAACATCATTTGTGGTCCGGAAGGATCAGCCGGGTCCGCCGGCACCGGTTGCCGCTGCAAGAGGGAAAGCAGCAGTTGCGGATTGACCCCGCCATCGGGTCGGGCGGTGCAGGCGATGCGGGCCGAGCGGACTTCAAAGCCCCGGCCGGGATCGAGTCCGAGGTAGGCGGCGTCGGCGCCTCCTGCCGCGCTCTCGGCGAAGTGTTCCCGCAGCCACTGGTGGATTTGCAGGCGCATAGCGCGTTCGAGGTGGAACGTAGCCTCGCGGGATTCGGTATAGGTATGATCTTCCGCATAGCGGCGGAGCGAAGCCAGGGCGGCTTCCAGTTGGGGCGAAGGGGTGGCGCCGTCCTGCTCGGAATTTCGCCAAAGCAGGCTCTCGACGCTTAGCGTTCGAACGTCCCGGGGATAGAGCGCCCGCCGCCGGAAGGCCTGAATGAAGGCCGGGCGATAACCGAGGTCATCGTCCGCCACCAGGTCGAAGTCCGCGGTGATGAGCGCGCGCAGGTATTCACCGAAAGTGATGTCCACCGGCGGGCAATAGTCCAACGCGCGGACACACATCATCAGCACGTGCTGCGCTGATTTCGCGGCCTCGGCGGCGAGGCGGTTGACGAGGTCGGGATGAATCGCACCCGGCTCGAGCACACCGGTGCCCCGCGTGGCCAGGCGCAGGAGATCGGCTGTGCGCCGTTCGTAAATGGCCAGGAATGCGTCGAACACCGCGGCGACCAGGATGGCGCCACGTGCATGCGGTTCGAACGTGTTTTCGTATTCCTCGGGTGCCGGGACGTGGGGTTGCCATTGGCCGTTCTCGACCCGCCCGATGGCGTCCCGCAAGGCGCCGCGCAGCCCGATGCCGCGTCCGAACTGGCCGGCGAGCTGGCCAAGCAGGTTTTCCTGCGAGCGCACGTTGCCGCGGGTGGTGGCGATTTGTTGCCGCAGGATTTCGGGAAACGTGAAATGTTGGAACAAAGCAACCAGGTCGGCAAACGCCTCGTGGAACGCATGGACATCCGGATTGGTCGGAGCGAGGAAGGCGCGGTTCATGCCGTCGAGCAACGCGTGGGTGGTTTCGTGCGCGATGATATCATGCGACAGGCAGGAGAACACCATCCCGCCCGGCATGTGGTCCCCGGGCGCGTCGGCGGACGCTTTGAAGTATCCGAAGAGCAGGGCGATCTTGTCGGGTGTGTAGTAGGCATTGCGCTCGCGCAACGCGTGGGGGTAAAGCCGCAGGCGGGGGACGAAATGGGAATCGTTCCTGGGATTTTTCGGATCCGGTGATGGTCCGGGCCGCCACAGAGTGCGGCGGCCGAGCGCGCGTTCAAAGTTTCGAATGGTGAGGCTGGCCACAGCGTAGACCATCTGCTGGTGGAACTGGGGAGTGCCTTCGCTCGGAGCCAGGCCGTCCGCCGCCAGCAGCTTCGGGTCATCCAGTCGCGCCGGTTCATAAAAGCAAGCGCTGCCCGGATCGAAGTCCACGACCTCCAGGTATTCACCGGTCGGACCGGGCCCGAGTTCTTCCCAGGGCACTTGAAAAGTGATCTCGCTCAGGGACGCGGTGTCGAGATCCAGGGCGAGGCTGGGATCGACCGCAAAACCGCGCAGACGCCGGAATGGAGGGGTCGGTGCAGTGAACGGCTTTTGCACCGGTGGCGGTGGCGGCTTTGGAGCCGGGGGGGTCGACTTCTTGATTGGCACGCGCGAGCGTCGGCCGCGGGTGGGAGGGGGCGGGGTTTGGCCCAGGGCGGCATCGATGCGGCGGCGCAATGGTTGGGAAGCCCGGGGATGTGCCCGGAGCGCCTCGAGGTATGCGCGTCGTTGCGCGGTGGAGATTGCTTCGGCCGGGAGGTCCGGGTCGGGCAAAGCGGTGTCGAAAGGATTCGGGAGGTCGGTGCGCGGCCATTGCTGGGCGAGTTGGGTGGCTTCGAGCGCCAGCATGCGGCTGGCAGGGTCGGGAGCGGCGCCGATCCCGGTCAGGACACGGAGGAAGGAAAAAGCGGCGGTGTCTTCCGGAGTTCGTGTGAGCAAGGCGGCGTTTCGGGGTGACACACCGAGCGCCCGGGCGGCCTGGAGGATGCCGTTCCCCAGCCGGTCCGCGCTGCCCCCGTCGGCAGAGGTGTTCGCGCTCGAAAACAAGGCATGACGCACCGCCTCGACGCGCATCCACGCCGCGGGATAAAGGGCGGGGTTGAGCAGGGCGGTGCCATGGCGTTGGAAATACAGAGCCGCGGCGGCCGCCACTTGCGGCGTGGCGGCGGAAGTGCCCTGACCGTCCATGTCCACGATGTCCGGGGCGCCGCGTTCGGCCCACGGGAGATTGGGGGTGAAGGCGGAAAGGGCGGTGGCCATTTTGCTCGCCGGCCCCCAATTGCCCTGCATCGTGCCGAATGGCAGGCCGTAATAAGGCTTCGCGTCGGCCATAACTCCACACGCGGCGATCACCCGGCGGAATCGCGCCGGGTAAACGATGAATCGGGTGGGCACACCAAAGAGCCCGGCCGAAAAGTTGTTGCCCGCCGCGCACACATACACGATCCCGGCCTCGTAAGCCTTGTTTACGGCGTCCGCCCAGGCCTGCGAGGCCACGCCGCCCATGCTCATGGAGATGACTTGCACCCGCGTGGATTCCTGGCCGCAAAGTTCCACGGCGTAGTTGATGCCCGCGGCAATGCTGCTGGTGAGAAATTGGATCACCGATTTTCCCACCCGGACCGGGATAATCTCCGCGCCCGGCGCTCCGCCAAGGTGGTCGTCAAATCCTGTCGGGTAGGCGGCGTTTTGGAAATGGAACCGGCCGCCGGCAAGGATGCTGAGCGTGCCGGTGCCGTGGCCGGGATTCTTCAGGAAACCCGTCTTGCCCGGATCGCGCGCGTCGTTCGCCGCCTGGTCATCCATGAAATTGCGCTGGAGATCGGCGCGCAGCTTCGGCGGTACCGCCGAATGGCCGGGATCAAAGCCGGTGTCGAGATGGACGATGCGCGTAATACTGCCGTTCGCGGCGGCTTCTCGTGCGGATTTGAGCTGCGAAAAGGCGTCGCCAAGATGCCACGCGAACTGTCCGCGCACTCCGGGCAAATCCTGGATCTGGTCATCAAAGACTCCCGCCGCCCGCGCGGCCAGCGCCGCCGGTCCGGGCCCCATCGGGTTCTCCGGCAGCCAGGATTGTTCGAAATCGGGTTCGAGATAAACCTCGGTGCCGGCAGCCAATCCCGTCGAGCCGGCAAGCGCTTCATGCGCCATTTCCCAGGCGTGCGCGCCGGTCACTTTTGAGGTTGGTCGGGCGATGTGCCATTCCCAGCCGCCTGACGGGGCGGCGGCGCCAAGCTTGGCGCCTGGCGGCGCGGAACCGAATAGCGGTTCAAGCTCAAAGCCCGCACCGGCGGCGCGCAAGGATCGTTTCGCCGAAGTTGCGAGAGCCGGCCCCGCTCCCAAAGGCAACCGAATTAGAAGTGCCGAGAATTTCGTGTCATTCATGGCTGCACCATTTCCAGAGAGTCACCGCCCGTTTATCTTCCCAGGGGAACTAAAAGACTCTCGCGCACTTTCCGGGAAATGCAATTCGGAGCCGCGACTTTATTGCGGATAAGGATCGAAACGAGCCGGGTGATGGGCATAATGACACCACGCAATGAGCACGGTGCGACTGGAAGAGAAGGATTATGCCTCGCTGGCCCGGCTGGTGAAGACCCGGTTCCGGGTGCGAGCCGCGGCTGGGGATGGTGTTGAACTCGAATTGCTGGAAGCTACGGCGCCCCGGGTCAGCCCAGCCGGCGGGGCACCGCCGCGGGTTTACGAGAATTTCTCGTTAATCTTCCTGGGGCCGGCGGATCGGCTGCTCCCGCAAGGAATGTATATTTTGGAAAACAAGCCGGTCGGCACCTTTGAATTGTTCATGGGGCCGATCAGCCGCGACCCAAGCGGCATTCGGTATGAGGCTGTCTTCAACCGGCTGCAAGCGGCAGGGCCGTAGCCCGCTGCGCCCTCGCGAGGACCGAGATCCAGGACGCTGCCGCTGACCGCCAAAAACGGGGTGGCCGAGCCCGGTCTAATCTGGTATCAGAGCGGGAATGAAGTCCTTGATCACCATTACCTCGAGTTTGGGCTGCGCTTTCGCCCTGACGGCCGCTGCCGCCGATCGTCCCGGTGTCGCTGATATCTATCGTTTGGACCGTTTGCCGTTGCTCAAGGATTCGGTAAATGTCGGCTCGGTATCCAGTTACGACCGCACCGGGGGCAACGACGACGGCTTTTCCGGGAAATATTCCTTCATTCGCAAAGATCCGGAGGGATTGGTCATTGCGGACCTGAAGGGGCCCGGCGTGATCTATCGGGTATGGACGCCCACTCCCACCGACGACACCCTGGAGTTCCTGTTCGATGGCGAGACCAAACCACGGATCGAGGTGAAGTTTCTCGACTTGTTCCTGGGCAAAGATCCGGATTTTCCCCCACCGCTGACCGGTTTTGGCGCGGGGGGATATTACTGTTACGTGCCGATCCCCTTCGCCAAATCCTGCGTGGTGCGGATGCGGGCGCCCAAGGTGCAGTTTTATCAGATCAACTATGCGCTTTACGCTTCGAACACCCCGATAGCCAGTTTTAGCCGCACACGCACGCCCGAGGAAAATCAAGACCTGGCCCGGGCGCGGGAATTTCTGAACGCTGCGGGCACGGACGTCAGCCGGTTCGGGTTACCGGCCGGGGTGAAGCCGTTGCTGAACCAGACCATTCTCACCTTGAAGCCAGGAGCTACCGGCACGGTCTTTCGCGCGAACAAAGGCGGGCGCATTGCGGGGTTGCGGTTTAGCCCGGCAGAAGCCATGGTCGGCAAAGCGCGCGACTTGCTGTTAAAGATCAGTTTCGACGGCCAGGCTCCCGCCGTGCTCTGCCCGTTGGGAGACTTTTTTGGCTATGCCTGGGGTCAGCCCGCCATGCAATCTTTGCTCGTCGGTTCGATCCACGGTACGAACTACTGTTATTTTCCCATGCCATTCGAGCGCGGCGCGAGCATAGAAATCATTTCCGCGCGGACCAATACGGTCGAGTTGCGCGCCGAGGTGGAGCATGCGCCCGTGCCGCGCACGCCGAACGAAGGACAGTTCTACGCCCTCTGGCGACGCGAGAACCCGACCCAGACCGGGCAGCCGTTTACATTTTTGGAAACGACCGGGCGCGGTCACCTGGTCGGCCTGGCCTTGCAGGCGCAAGGCCTCGAGACCGGCAAGACGACGTTCTTTGAAGGTGACGATCAAACCACGCTGGACGGGGAATTAACGATCCACGGCACCGGGTCGGAGGATTTCTTCAACGGTGGCTGGTATGACGTGCCGGATCGATGGGAAAAACGCCTTTGCTTCCCGTTAAGCGGCTGCCTCGGTTATGAGAAACACCTGGGCCGCACCGGCGCCTACCGCCTGTTCCTGGGCGACGCCTACGCATATCGGCACAGCCTTAAACAAACCATCGAGCACTCCGGTCAGCGCAACGACATCCCCACCGATTACTCGAGTGTTACTTATTTCTATTCCGAGCAGCGGCCCTCGGCGGATTTGACGCCCCCAGCCCTGAAGGACCGCGCGGTTCATGATCCGACCGATGTTATTTTTGCCGTCGGCGAGCAAATGCCGTTGCGGGCCTGGTCGTATGACCGCGCCACCCTGACGCGCAAGAAGGAGAAGCTGGCCAACCACGAAGTGCGCTACCTCTCTTTCACCGGCAGTGGTGATGATTGGTTTGGGCCGCATTTTCTGCTGTTTGATTGTCAGCTTCCGGAGGCCGGCACTTACGCGGTTTACCTCGAGGTGGTCCAGGGACCGGCTCAGGGCAAAGTGCAGTTGTTTCAAAACGAGAACCCGGTGGGCACGCCGCTGGATCTTTACGCAGCGACACCCACGCGGAGCGCCCGGTTGCTGCTGGCGCGGGCGCCGTTTGTCGAAGGCAACAATTCCCTGATGCTCAAACTGGTGGGGAAGAACGAGAATTCGTCCGCGCTGGGCCTCGATCTCGTGCAGGTGGTCTGCGTGCGGGAGAAATAAATTTTGATGGTCGGACGATTTTTGTCCGACCCGGTGTGGCAGGCTTCAAATACATTATGAAGCTAAGCCATGTATGGGCCGGATGGAGCCGAACTGAGGGGGAAGTGATCGCGTTTTTTGGCCGAGCGCGACTGGTGAAAAAGATGGACGGAAAGTTCGAGGTGGTGGGCGGCACCGCCGAGGACCACACTGAAGCCAAACAGTGGGTGTCCCTTTTTCTGCACGAAGCGGCGGTGCGCTATTTGGCCCCGGCCTGAATTCATCCAGAGCGCATTCACAAACTCTGTAGCGCAGGCCGGACTGGCGGCGATACGCCGCCAGCACTCGCAGGCGGGGACGCCTTCGTTACATCATTTCCAAAACCGCTCCAGCCAGCTTGGGGACCGTGCTGTTTCGCTGGGTCAAGCTCAAGGTGTTACCGCCTTCACTGGTGCGGCGGATTGTGGCCGCGGAAGGTGGTGTACAAGGTGGGCAGCACCAGGAGGGTGAGTAGGGTATTGGTGAATATCCCGCCGATGACGACGGTCGCCAGCGGGCGCTGCACCTCACCACCCACTCCCACATTCACGGCCATGGGAATGAACCCCACCGCCGCGACCAGCGCGGTCATCAGCACGGGGCGGAGTCGCACCAGGCACCCATTGCGCACCGCCTGGTCCAGCGGTTCACCGGAGTCCAGCTTTTGCTTGATGAAAGTCACGAGCACCAGCCCGTTGAGGATGGCCACGCCGCTCAAGGCCACGAATCCAACCGCGGAACTAACTGTGAACGGCATCCCGCGCAGCCACAGCGCTAGCACGCCCCCCACCGCTCCCAGTGGAATGCCGGTCGCGACAATAAACACGTCCCGCAAGGATTTGAGGCTGAAGAAGAGCAAAACCAGGATCAAGCCCAGCGCCATGGGGACCACAAACGCCAGCTTGGCGTTGGCCCGTTTCATGTTCTCGAATTGGCCGCCCCACTCGATGCTGTAACCTTCCGGCAGTTTGACCTGCTCGCCGATTTTCTGCTGTGCTTCCGCCACGAAACTCGCCACATCACGACCGCGCACGTTGCATTGCACGGTGACCCGACGGCGGCCCCATTCCCGGTTGATGGTCGACGGCCCTTCGGTCTCGACCACTTGCGCGACTTTGTTCAAGGGCAGCACGGAACCGGAGGCGGTCGGGATCAGAGTGGCGGCCAGAGCCTCGGGGTCGGTTCTTTGGCGGTCGGGCATGCGCACGACCAGCGGGAACCGGCGCTGGCCTTCCCGGATCTCGCCGACCTTCTTCGTGCCCACCGATTCCACGACGTTCAAGACGTTGCGCGTGGCCACGCCATAGCGGGCGATGGCCTGCGGATCGACGCGCACCTGGAGGATCAATTGTCCCACAAGCTGTTCGCCCGTGACCTCGCCTCGACCGGCCACGCCGCCCAACACCACCTGCACTTCATCCGAGAGCCGGCGCAAAGTTTCAAGGTTGTCACCGTAGATTTTGATGGCGATGTCGCCCCGGGCGCCGGCGATCATTTCGTTCAAGCGCATTTCAATCGGCTGACTGAAAGCGACGGTCATGCCGGGCAATTTGGCAAACACCTCGCGCATTTTCTCGACGAGCTCCGATTGCGTGCGAGCCCGCTTCCATTGTGAACGGGGATGCAGCGCCAGGAAGAAGTCCGACAGCTCGATCCCCATCGGGTCGGTGGCAATCTCCGCGCTGCCCAGCCGTGTCCAGATATTGGCGATTTCGTTCGAGAACTCGGCAAGCAGGACCTTCTCGATCCGGTCGTTATAGGCGACGGCCTCCTCGACGGAAATTCCCGCCAGCCGGACCGTCGTGCCCACAATGGCTCCCTCTCCGAGTTTCGGCAGGAATTCGCCGCCCATCCTGGAGGCCAGAATCCCCACACTCACCATAACGGCGAGCGCCCCGAAAAGAGTGACTATACGGAAGCGCAACGCCAGTTCGAGCAACGGCTCGTAAAGACGGTGGGTGACTCGTACCAGCCAGGGCTCCTGCTCTTTAACTTGACGCGGCAGGAACAAACTCGCCAGGACCGGAGTGAGGGTCAGGGCCAGGATGAGCGAGCCGGCGAGGGCGAAGATCATGGTCAAGGCCATGGGCTTGAACATTTTTCCTTCCACCCCTTCGAGGGCGAGGATGGGCAGGAAGACGATGAGGATAATCCCGACTCCGAACGCTACGGGGCGGGCGACTTCCAGCGGGGCGCTGGCCAGAGTTTCGTCCCGCTCGGCTTTGGTCAAAGCCCGGCCCAGTTCCTGTTGCCGCAGCGCGAGTCGCCGCATTGTGTTTTCAACCATGACCACCGAGCCGTCTACGATCAGCCCGAAATCGACGGCCCCCAGGCTCAGCAGGCTGGCCGAGATGCCTGCTTGCAGCATCAAGTCACCGGCGAACAGCATCGACAAAGGGATGGCGGCTGCGACGACCAATCCGGCGCGCAGGTTGCCCAAAAAGGCGAACAGAATCGCGATGACGAGCAGCGCGCCGGCCAGCAAATTGTGCTTCACCGTGCTGATGACGTTGTCCACCAGCTCGGTGCGGTCATACAGGACTTCCACCTTCACGTCTTTCGGCAGCGACTTCTGGACCTCAGCCAGCTTCGCTTTGAGCCCGTGCGTCACTTCGGCGCTATTCTCCCCCATCAGCATGAAGCCGAGCCCTAACACGATTTCGCCTTTGCCCGCCCCGGTCACAGCCCCTCGTCGGATCTCATGATCCACCTGCACCAGCGCGACGTCGCGCACCCGCACCGGCACGCCGCCCTGGGAAGTGATGACGATGTTGGCGATTTCCTGGACATTCGTCGTAAGTCCCAGTCCGTGCACCAGCAACGATTCACCGCTTCGCACCACCTGGCCCCCGCCGACGTTTTGATTGTTCGCTTCCAGCGCCTCGACCAGTTGTTCCAGCGTGAGCCCGTATTTGACCAGCCGTTGCGGTTCGGTGATCACGTGATACTGCTTCTCGAAACCGCCCCAGGTGTTCACCTCGGCCACTCCGCGCACTTTGCGCAACTGTGGTTTCACCTGCCAATCCTGAATCTCGCGGAGTTCCGTCAGGGTGCGATTGGTGTTGTCCGACCGCACCACGTAATGAAACACCTCGCCCAGGCCGGTGGAGATCGGGCCGAGTTGGGGGCGGTCGAGGCCCGGGGGCAATTCCACCGTCTGCAACCGTTCGGTGATCAATTGCCGCGCCCGGTAGATGGTGGTTTCGTCGTCGAAGGTGGCTACCACCTGGGAAAGACCGAACTTGGAGACGGAGCGAATGTTTTCCAGCCCCGGCAAACCGCCGATGGCCAATTCGACCGGGATGGTGATTTGCGCCTCGGCTTCCTCGGCGTTCAGCGAGGGAACGGTGGTGTTGATCTGCACCTGCACGGGCGTCGTGTCCGGAAAGGCATCGATCGGCAGCCGGGTAAGGGAACGCCCGCCCACCAGGATGAGCAGCGTCGAGAGAATCGCGACCAGGAGCCGGTTCTGGAGCGAAGTTCGAATGAGCCAGTTTAGCATGGGAGTAATCCTCGAGGAATTGACCGGCGGGGGTTAGTCATCCGCGCAACCGGCGCCGAGTCGCGAGATCAGCAGTGCCGATTTTAGGGGGAAGACATGGTTCACCGCGACTGTTTCATGCGGCTTGAGCCCCGCCGTGATTTCAACCCGGCCGTCGAAACTGGCGCCGAGACGGACCGCGCGAGCGTCGAAGAGATCGTCCGCCAATTTCACGAAAACAAATGGCTTCCCTTCGAGCCGTTGGATGGCGGAATGCGGCAGAAGCAGCGCGCCTTCAGCGGTTCGGGTCAAGATCTGCGCCTGGGCAAACATCCGGGCTTTGAGAATTCCTTCGGGATTCGGCACTTCGGCGCGCGCACGGGCCATGCGGCTTTTGTCGTCCACTTCGGCCCCAATCCACGTCAGTTTTCCTGTGAAAATCCGACCGGGGAACGATTCGAAACTCAGCTCCACCGTCTGGCCCTCCTTGACGCGTCCCAGCGCCGCTTCGGGAATATTCAGCATGGCCCACATGGTCGACCGGTCGGCCAGGGTGAAGAGCGGTTTTCCGGCTTCCACCAGCGCGCCGCGCACAGCAGTGCGCTCGAGAATCTCGCCGGCGAACGGCGCGCGCACTTCCATCAGCACCTGTTCCTGCGGCCGGGTGCTGAGCGCGTCGATTTGCTCCTCGGTAAAGCCCAGCGTGCGCAGCTGCTGACACGCGGTGCGGTGCTCGGCTTCCGCCTGTTGCAGGTCCTTTTCCGAAGTGACGCGGTCCGCGCGCAGCTTGCGTTCGCGATCGAGGGTCTGGTGGGTTAGCACCGCTTTGGCCACGCTTTCGGCGATGGCGGCCGACCAGATTTTGGCTACCGCTTGTTTTTCGGCCACCCTGGTGCCCAGGTCGGCGATTACTTCCTGGATAATGCCACCCACGGGAGCGGCGATTTGCGCCAGTTTGTTCTGGTTGAAGGTCAATTCGGCATAACACTCGACGCCGTCGGCGATATTCCCCACCGTCGGCAGCGCGGTCTCAACTCCGGCGATGGCCGCCGAATCACCCGAGGCCAGCCGGACTTTGGCGGATTCGCCGACCTTCAGTGTGGCAACCAACTGCGGCTTGCAGATTCCGCATTCCGCCACCGGTACGTTGTGCTCCAGGCACATCATGGTTCCCGCGCCGGCGGCGGCTTCGTTATCCGGTTTACCATGGTCGTGGGCATCTTTCGTCGCCGCAGCCGGGGCGTGATTGTGGCCATCGTGTTCGTTGTTCCCGGCCGGTTCATCCGATTTTGAGCACGCGCTCAGCAGCCCGAGGGCGGTTATCAGGGGCAGAATCATCAACTTGTCAAAGGTCTTCATCATCGTGTCATTCATTGGTCGTGGGGGTGAAATGGTTCATTGGTTTGGCCTGGCTGGATGTTGCGCAACCAGGGCCTGGAGTTCTACCTGGGCAACATTCAACTCGAGCAATTTCTGTTGGTAAGCCAGTCGGGCCTCGGCGGTGGTGCGTTGAATATCGAGCAAATCAATAAAGCCGAAGCGGCCCTCTTGAAAACCGGTCTGAATCAGTCGCAATGCGGAGCTCGCCTTGGGTAAAATCCGATCCCGATAAGTGGCTACCTGCTCGGCGGCGGTGCTAAAGCGTTTGGTCGCGAGGCCCCAATCCCGGAGCAACCGTTGCTCGATGGCCGTCAATTCGGCCTGGGCCACGCCCAGATTCGCCTGCGCTTCGCGCTTTCTCCCTTTTGAGCGGTCAATGATGGGCAGTGGCAGGCCCACCCGGAACTCCAGAATCGAGGTGTCCGGAGGTCCTTCGCGTCCCCCGCTTACTCCGAATGTGACATCGGGATAAGGCTCCAATCGGGCGCGCTTGAGCTCGAGTTCGGTCCGGTCCCGAGCGGTGCGAGCGGCCACAGTGCTGGGATGCTGCTCCAGCCACTCATCAGGTCCGTGATCCAGCAGGGTATCGTCCGGAACCTCGATCAACGCCCCCGAGAGCGTGATCTCGTGCAAATCCGGACGGCCGAGTAAGGTGGCGAAATCCTGTCGGGCAGCGGCTTCCTCGCGTTCGTACCCGGCCAACTCGGTGCGGGCCTGGTCGAACTGGATTTCCGCTCGGAGCTGCTCCTGGTCGGCCGCCGCGCCGGCCTCGACCCGTTTGCGCGCGGCGGTGGCGGAGGATTCGGCGACTTGCACCAGTTCCCGGCTGACCGCGACGAGGCGTTCTGCCGCCATTACCCGGTAGAACGTGGTTTTTACGTTTCGCACCAACTCGAGGCGGCGCAGGCTCCAGTCAGCTTCGCTAGCGCGCACTCCGGCGGCGCCTAGCTTTCCCTCGAGCTTCTTTTTGCCGGGATAAGGCACGGTCTGCGCCAGGCCGATGGTATCTTTGGAATCCCGAACGCCACCACCACCGCCACCGACGGGAAGGTCTTCCATGGCGAGGGTGAGCTCCGGGTTTTGCCACAGGCGCGACTGGTAAGCCCGGCCAGTGGCGGCGTCGATGCGCCCGCCGCTGGCGCGGAACTCCGGATTGTTGGTTAAGGCTAGGCTAACGGCTTCGTCGAGCGTCACGCTTTTGACCGGCGTGGCCGAGTTCAGCCCGCCGGGGCTCGACTCGGGTCCGGGAGCGGCCATGCCAGCAAGGACCGATCCAAAGAGGACCACCCACCACGCGAAACCGCGCCATTTTACTAAAGAAATTCTACACCACATAAACTCGAACAAATCGGGTACACGGAACCAACGAACTGACTAAGTGCTGAAAAGCGGAAACCATCGGTGTGAGTTCACACCGCGATAGCGAAGGAGTCCCGCAGGGGACTAATCAGGAAGCAATGGAAGGGGCGCGCACGGGCAGAGCGGCGCGCAAAGAAAACTGCCAGGGTTTGGGCGGTCTTGGAGGCGCAGTGGGCGGTGCAGAGGGTTGGAGCGAATGGGCATCCTCTTGCTCCAGCGAAACCAGCGTGGCCGCAACGACGGCCAGCAACGGCGCGGTGGGCAGCGGTTGGACGGAGGACAGCCGATACTGGGCCGTCTCCCAACTGCAACAATCGTCGCCGCAATGGGAAGTGTCCGGGGTCGAGTCCGTGGCTTTGGATTCACAGCGCAATTCCTGCAGGTCGGTGAGACGCTCGAGTTGACAATGCGCCGTCAGAGGCATCCACGCCAAGGCCAGCAAGACTGTCAAAACTGTTCGCAGAAACCGCACGTCGATATAGATGCCTGAGCGGCGGCGCGTGTTCAAACTAAATTCACCACCCCGTCAGGCGGATTTTGTGGCCCAACGGGTTGCGTCTCCGGATGTATAACTGCTGAAACTTTTTCGCCGGTGTGGCACCATGAACGCCTTGAAGACTGAACAGGTAAGCTGGTTCCGCAGCAACGGATTCAGCCTCGCCCTTGGCTTGGCCGTGGTGCTGGCTTTCCTTTTCCCCGCACCTGGAGGGCACGGCGGAGCGCTGCACGCGGACTTGGTGAGCAACGTGGGGATCGCACTGATCCTGTTCCTGCAGGGGCTTTCGCTCTCGATCGAGAAAGTGAAGAGCGGGGCCGGCAACTGGCGATTGCACCTGGTGGTCCAGTCCTTCACCTTCGGCGTATTCCCGTTGGCGGGACTACTCCTCCACGTGGTGGTTCCGTCGCTCTGGCCTGCCGAACCGACCCCGATTCGAGATGGATTTCTTTATCTCTGCGTGCTGCCCTCAACGATTTCGACTTCGGTGGTGCTCACCGCGGTGGCGCGGGGCAATACCGCGGCAGCGCTCTTTAACGCGGCGTTTTCCAATATCCTCGGCGTGTTCCTGACCCCAGTGCTGGTGCATTTGCTGATGCGCCAGACCGGGCAATCAACACCCATAGGTCCACTGCTGCTCAAGATCCTGCTGCTGACATTGTTCCCATTCTTCGTCGGCATGGGCCTGCGCCCATTGGTACTGCGATGGGTCGAGGCGCATAAACCCTGGGTCGCCCGCATCAGCAACGCCGTGATTGTGTTTATCGTTTACAGCGCCTTTTGCGACTCGGTGCAGGAGCGGATTTGGGAAACGCACGGGTTTACCATGACCCTTCTGGTATTCCTGTTCGTCGCGATCCTGTTTTTCGGCATGTCGCTCCTGATCTATCTCACCTGCCAGTTGCTGGGTTTGAATCGTGAGGATTTGATCGCCGCCTATTTCTGTTCGGTGAAAAAAACGCTGGCCATGGGAGTGCCGCTGGCCATGCTGATTTTCGGGAATCGGAGTGATCTGTCGTTGATCTTATTGCCGATAATGTTTTATCACCCGCTCCAGCTCCTGGTGAACGGCCTCTTTGCCAATCACTGGGCCCGGCGTGCTTCGCCGGCGGACGGATGAAGCCGGCGGTGGCCGGAACTTTGCCTGAACTTTTTTGGTTTAGGCATTGGACGAACCGCGGATTTGGTGGAAGGTGTGGGCGGTCATCGCCGAGATTGCCGGGTCCGGGCGCGGTTGCCGGGACTGGAAAAGGGGACTGACAAGTAAATGTTTGCCCGCCGGAAGTGCCCGGCGGACTTTTGAAACCCATTTTGAGGGTGCGGGTCCGGGGCAGACGCTGGTTTCAGCAGGATGGACCGGAAGTCTAACTATGCACGAGATTTCATTTCTTCAGGATTTGGCGGTGGTGATGGTGGTGGCGGGATTGGTCACCGTGATTTTTCATCGGTTCAAACAGCCGGTGGTGCTCGGTTACATTTTGGCGGGCGTCATCATTGGGCCGCATACGCCCCCGTTTCCACTGATTCACGAGGAGACCACGATCAGCACGCTCGCCGAGCTCGGCGTGATTCTGCTGATGTTTTCGCTGGGACTTGAATTCAGCCTGCGGAAGTTGAAACAGGTGGGCGGCACGGCGTTCATTGCCGCGTTCCTCGAGATCCTGCTCATGGTCTGGGTCGGCTACGAGATCGGCCGGATGTTCGGGTGGAGCATGATGGACAGCATCTTCCTCGGGGCCATGCTCTCCATTTCCTCGACCACAATTATTGTGAAGGCGCTGGCGGAGATGGGGAAATCCAAGGAGAAATTCGCGCAGTTGATTTTTGGCATCCTGATCATTGAGGACATCCTGGCGATTGCCATGATTGCGCTGCTTTCAGGCATTGCCATGACGGGGTCGCTCCATGTGGGCGAGGTGGCCCGGACGCTCGGCAAGCTGTCGGTTTTTCTCGTGGCCTCGCTGGTGGTCGGGTTGCTGGTGGTGCCGCGCCTGCTGACGTATGTCGCACGGTTCAAGAGCAACGAGATGTTGTTGGTGACCGTGCTGGGCTTGTGCTTTGGCTTCTCGCTACTGGCGGTGAAGCTGGGTTACAGCGTGGCGCTGGGGGCGTTTTTGATCGGCGCGGTAATCGCCGAGTCGCGCGAGATTCACCGGGTGGAACTGCTCATCGAGCCGGTCCGGGACATGTTCAGCGCCATCTTCTTCGTGGCGATTGGACTGTTGATCGATCCGGGGATGCTGGCCACCCATTGGCTTCCGGTTCTGGTTATCACAGTCGCGGTGGTGGTGGGCAAGATTATCACGTGCTCATTCGGGACGTATGTGGGCGGCTACGACATGCGCAGTTCCCTGCGGGTGGGGATGGGGTTGGCGCAGATCGGGGAATTCTCCTTCATCATCGCCTCGCTCGGGCTGACGTTGAATGTGACCAGCAAATTTCTGTATCCAATCGCGGTGGCGGTGTCGGCGATCACGACGCTGCTCACTCCTTACCTGATCAAGAGCGCGGACGGGGCGGTGGCTCGGTTTGACCGGGTCGCGCCGGTTTCGGTGGTCAACCTGTTGGGCTTATACACGAGCTGGGTCGGGCGGTTGGGTCAGCAGCATGCCAGCATGGCGACCAGGCTCACCCGGCGGTGGGTGGCGCAAATGCTTCTGAACGCGGCTTTGATCGCCGCCGTCTTTGTGACCGTCGCCTACTTCGCGCAGCACCCGCCGGAATGGTTGCTGCGGGTTTCTCCCCAGCGCGAGTGGCTCAATCCGGCGCTTTGGCTGCTGGCCATGACGGTTTCGCTGCCCATGTTCATTGCGACGTCGCGGAAGCTTCAGGCCCTGGGGTTGCTCGTCGCGGAAACCAAAGTATCGGAACAAGCCGCCGGGAAGCGCACGGCGGCCATCCGCTCCGTGGTCGCCCAGGTCATCCCCATCGCGGGCACCGTGATGCTGGGCCTCTATGTCCTGGTGCTGAGTTCGGCTCTGCTGTCGACCTTCAAAGTGTTCCTGGTGTTGCTGGGGTTGGTGGGGCTCATCTCCTGGCTGCTGCGGCGTTCGTTCATCCGGCTGTATGCCAAAGCGCAATTTGCGCTGGAGGAAACTCTGGCCGAACGTCCGCCAGCGCACGCCGCGTCCCCGGGGCACGCGCCGCTGCCGTCCCTGCTGCGCGAGGCCGATCTCAAGTCCGTGACGATTTCGGCCGGTTCGCCCGCTTCCACCAAACGCTTGCGCGAACTGCGGCTGCGCACTTTGTGCGGGGCGAGTGTCGTCGGCATCGAGCGGGAGGGCGCGAACATCATCAATCCCGGTCCGGAGGAGGAACTCCGCATTGGCGACCAGGTCCTCCTGCTGGGCAACGCGGCGCAGCTTCAAGCCGCCGAAGGCCTGCTCAGAGGGTGAGGGGAATGGCTGGAGGGACGAGACGTACCCGCTCCGAGCTTATCCGCACGGTCGCCACATTTTGGCAGGGGAGGGGTACGTCTCGTCCCCGGGGGCTCTCGAGCAATTGCTGCGGCTCCACCCCGGTTTCCGCCGGGTTCGGTCTGAACCCCACTGCGGTCTTTGTCCGCCCCTTCCGGAAACGGCAGTCCTAACCGCCCGACAACAATTGGAGGTGCTGCGGAAATCCCCGGCGCGTCAGCATAGTTGGTGTCCATGGCAGGATCTCGAAACGACGGGGTTGTTGCCTAAATCAATAAAACGCAGTTGACGAATTTGCCCGCGCTCATCAATTTTCATGAAAGAGACGGAACTATGGTGGTTAACAAGCCAGATGCGGTGAGCCCGGCGAAGACGCTCTGGTTGCATCGAATAATTCAGGCTTGGACCCGGAAGCAGGAAACGTTTCTCTTGGAGGTTATGATGGGCAAGCAACATGGTGTCCGCGCCGCGGTTGCGCGGGTGCTGCTGTGGGGAAGTTCCAAGGTTTACAGGGTTGCGGTGGCGCTACGTCGGACTTTGGGGTGGTCTGCTTCCGCCGATGAAGTCGAGCGAGCATGCCGGTCGCGAGGACGGGATTGACCGGGAGGATATTTGGTGTTGTCCTTGCTTTGCGATCTTTGCGTTCCTTGTGGTTAACGGATTGTTTGAACCGCAAAGAACGCAGAGAACGCATAGAATGCAGAGTCGAGCGCCGTAACAATGCTGGATTTGGGAACACCACCGACGTTACTACGTTTTATGAAAACAAATCAGAAATGTCCGAAGTGCGGTTCCACTGACATTGTGGCTGGTGTGGAGCTCAACGCCGGTGGCGCAAACACTGTGCAACTGGAGGTTTGTCGCAAGCAGTTGGGCGGTCTGGTCCAGCCGGTGGAAGCCCGTGGCAAAGCGACAGCCTATCTTTGCCGTCAATGTGGTTTCGTTGAGATTTATGCGGACACCCCCGCACAATTTCGGAACGCGACGGCCTAAAATGAGTTGGGACATTAGCATCATGGACTTTCCCAAGGACGTTCATAACGTTGCAGAAATTCCCGATGATTATCAGCCCGCTTTACTTGGCGCGCGAGGGGAGTTGATCGCACGTATTCATGAATTGTTGCCGGATGTGAATTTCGCGGACCCTTCGTGGGGCCTACTCGACAAGCCTGGCTTCTCGATCGAATTCAATATGGGTGTGGAGGAGGTTTGCAGTAGTTTCATGTTGCACGTTCGGGGTGGCGGCGAGGCCATGGCTACCGTTGCTTCACTTCTCCGACACCTCCAGCTTCGGGGGATTGATTGCCAGTCGGGAGATTTCTTTTCGATACAGTCAGCGCAACGTAGTTTCGACGAGTGGCAGGCGTACCGTGACCGAGTCATTGATCAGCGGAGTCAGACTGATGGGGGAGGCGATCCAAACTGCCAACGTTCCGGGCAACCACACGCACCATGAGGACCTTTACGCGAGTTCGCACGATAGCCTTTCTCCTGCGAGTGGCTGCCATCTCTGCGATTCTCAGCGGCCTGACGTTTTACTTGCCGGTCGGATGGATTGATTCGCTTTTTTTTGGTTTGGTGCGGACTTCCGCAGATGCCTCACGCGGCGATTATGCGTTACGTTCTGTTGGGTGCCGGTCATTTGCAAATAGGGATCGGGGTGGTGATTTGGTTTATTTCAAGGGACGTAGTTCGTTACCAGCCCGTCATTATTGCCACGCTTACCGTCATTCTGATGGCGGCGCCCGCCTTTTTTCTGACGAACGCCATCGCCGGATTGCCACGGTATTGGAGTCTATTAGATTTCGGCTGCTGTTTTCTGGCGGGAGGCCTCCCACTTCTATTTTGCTTGTGGCCAGCAAAGCCGTCACCTAAACCAGCCGGGGGAGCGGAGGCCGGCGGGCAGGCCGGTTGATCCTTGGCTTGGAGCCACCGATCATTGTTGTTGTTGAGTAAAACAAATGGAAATGCTGATGGTGCCCCTATGCGGCCACTCAAAGAGATATTCACTCGCGCTTTCGTGAGGAACCAACTCAATTGCGGGTACGCTCTGGGAGTGCTGTTGAGCCTCTTGGTTTTATGTTCGTGTGCGAGGGCTCATTCGAGTCTTTCCCGGGGCCCCGCATCGGTAGTGATCGACAGCGGGCCAGGTGATCGCGGCCCGCTCGTGGTGATGATTGGGCTCCAGAGTGGCGAGGAACTGCCATTCCTGCTGGATACCGGGGCTCCCGTTACCTGCCTCGACGAGTCCTTGCTGCCGCGGTTGGGAAGGCGCCTCGGCGAGGTCACCGGCAGCAATTTCGGCGTCCAGCACCAGGTCGGCGTATACGAAGCCCCGCAGCTCTGGCTGGGACACACGCCGCTAAAGATGACCGGCACCAATGTTATCACCTGGAATTTCAAACAAGGACCATCGAAAGGTCCTTATCCCTACGTTGGCATTCTCGGCATGCACGTCCTCCTTAATTATTGCATCCAACTGGATTTCGCCGCTCATCGAATGCGCTTCCTCGACCCTGTCGGTGCGGACCGATCTGGCTGGGGCGCGGCGTTCGCGATGACCGACGTGGGGGACGGCTGCCTGGCCATCAGCGAGAATCTTGTCGGAGCGCAAGGGCCAGGCTCGTTAATTGATACTGGCTACCGTGGGGACGGTTTTTTGACACCCGAGTTGTTCCAACGCTGGACCAATCATGCCCGGCTTGCCGGGGACGGGGAGATGCGTGCGCCACAAGCGCGCCTGGGGCAAGAGCGTTATTCCAATGTTCGCTATCTGAATGCGGAATCGCTTTCGCTGGGCGACCTTCCGCGGCCTTACAACGGAATCGGACTGTATTTCCTGTCACGGCATCTGGTTACTTTTGATTTCCCGAACCACACAATGTATCTGAAGCGCCGGGGAGGCTGACAGGTTTCTCCTTATAAGGTGCGGAAGATCAACTCGTGGCAATCGGCGCCGACGGACCACCATCTTCGTATTCTGTCACTTTTGACCGGGCGCGGCTGCACTCCGTTAGACCAATCGTTGCAGATACGGTCTGCATGATTTGCAGGCATGGGTGGGATGCAGGCGTCCTGTTTGAGGAGACTCGCAAGACCCTTTTCTGCTCCGACCTCTTTCACCACTTCGGCAACGTCGAAGCCGTTACCACGTCGGACTTGATCGGTCCGACGCGGCAGGCGATGCAACAAATGAAGCAAGGGCCGCTGGCCGGTTACATGCCGTACACGCGCCAGACCGAAGGCGTCCTGCGCTCCCTCGCCGCACTGAAGCCCGAAACGCTGGCGGTCATGCATGGATCGTCCTACAGCGGACAGGCTGATCGGCTGCTCACTGAATTGGCTGGAGTAATCAAGGAAAACTTCGACCAGGCTTAACTTTACCAGCACCATCACCGGATGACGTGAGAGGGATCAATTTGCCCCTCGGAGGTTGGTGGTGCCTCGGGGGCGACAGGCGGCGTTCAGCGACGCGACTCCACGGCTGAATCACGCATTGTAATCAATGGCTGAATCTGGTATGGTCATGGGACATCGGGAAATTCAGAAAGGTATACGACCATGGGCCATTTCAAGTTCAGTTGTCCGCACTGTCAGCAGCACCTCTCCTGCAACGAGAAACTTTCCGGCCGGGAAATCCAATGTCCGACGTGCAACGTCCTGATCCGCGTCCCTCCGGCGCCAGGGCAGACCGCCGCCTACCAACCTGAGTCGGGCAAGACCTGGGCGACCTTTGTGCCGCCGCCGCGTTCACAGACGACCCTCCCGCCTCCAGCACCCGGAAAACAAGGCCCGGCTTAAACGCAGATCCGTTTCTGGAGCTGCGCGGGCCGTGGTGGTCAGGGATTCAGTGAGAAGGGCCACCCTACTCGAGTCTATTCCCGCAGGCCGAGAGACTCGTGCTGGCAGGGCTCTCTCATCTTGAGGATGGCTTGGGAGTGGTCTCTGGCGCCGCAGTTGTGCGCTCTGAAACCGAGCGCCAGCTTAACAGCGAGCCGAGCACGAGGAGGAAGCTGCCGATCCAAAGCCTGGGGCCGGGTGAAACCTTGAGGTAGAGGACGCTTACCAGCGTTGAGAGCAACGGTGTGAAATAAGAACTGGCCACTACCAGCAGCAGATTGCCCTTTCGCATTGCCACTTCCCACAGGACGTAGGATATGGCGGTGATACCCGCCAGCACCGCAGCTTCACCGAGCGCTCGAGGGGTCCAGTTACCCGATTCGCGTACGAGGAGGCGCAGTGCCAATAAAGCCAGACCGGTAGCCGGAATGAAGAACTCGACCGCGCCGCCGCTCTCCGGATTCGACCAACGCCGGGCGAGGTTCGAGTAAAGCCCCCAGGCGACAGCGGCGGCCAGGGCGAGAGTGTAAGGAGCGGGGTTGGTTTGCAGGTGCTGGCAGAAAGAGTCCCACGAGAGTTGGGCTTTCGGAGTCATCACGAACAGCACGCCGGTCAAAGAAAGCGCGGAGCCGGGGATCAGCCAAAAGCTGGCTCGTTGTTTCAAAATTGGCAGAGAGAATAGAATGGTCAGGGCGGGCCAGAGATAATTGACCAGGGCGATTTCCAGCAGTTGGGCCCTGTCCCGGGCCAACCCCACAGCGAGGTAAATGGCCACCGGATAAAAGACGAACAGCGATCCGCATCCAAACACGACGGAGCGAGGCAGACTGCGCAGTCGGGCCAAAGGGTTGCCTGCGGCGAACAACCGGAACGCGCAGAGGAGACCGCCGATCAAGTAAACCGCGGCGCCGGCGGTGACCGGGCCGACCTGTTCGGACAGGCTGCGCGCGATGGCGAAGGTGGTGCTCCAGAGCAGAATTGCTCCCAGCCCACAGGCGGTGCTCAGAAATGGCCGCCCGCCACTCACGTAGGCTTGCGGAAGCGCAGGAACAAAGCCAGGCACCAGACCCCGATACCGAGCAGGAAACCCACCAGCAAGCTGATGGAGAGCACGCCCGGGAGATGGGAGGGGGTAACGCGGTTGGCCAGGATGGTCAGGTAATGCATTCCGGCCATGAGGAGGAGGATGAGGCTGGCCAGCCAAAACGAGTGGGCGAAGAGAAACGCGTAGGAACTGGCCCGTTGTGGGGGTGCGAGCCAATACTGCTTGTAAGGGAGGTTAACCCACCGGTCGGGGAAGAAGCTGCATGCGTACATGATGCCGATCATGAACAACGATAGTCCCAGGCCCATGGCGGCGATGAACAGGAGGTAGGAATCGCGTGACATCCAGCCGTCGGCCTGGCCGGCGCCGTTGAAGTGCGTGGCGACAGTTCCCGCCGGCAGAAGTGAGGCTGAGGCGGCGACGAATCCCAGGAAACAGATAGCCAGAGTGCCATACACAATCGCCGGAATATGCCAGGATTTCATAATGATCCACTGCCAGCCTACTCCAATGCGGCGGCAGGTGGAATGAGAATCGAAAAACGCCTGAAAGCCATTGCCTATCAGGACCGAGTGGAGCAATTTACCGCTAGCACGCCCGTATGAAACAGCGCAGAGAACGGCCATCCGGCTTCACTTTGATCGAGTTGCTGGTGGTCATCGCGATCATTGCCATCCTGGCGGCGATGCTGCTGCCGGCATTGAACAAAGCGAAAGAAAAGGCCAAGGCTATCAGTTGCCTGAGCAACATCGCGCAGATAGGCAAGGCCACGCGGATGTATATCGACGACCATCGCGGGACTCTCATGCCGCTGTGGCGGCAGCCGGGCAACCCGGTCTTCGAGAACTGGGTCTACGACGCGGCCACCTTCGTAGTGCAGAACGCCAACGGTCTCTTTTGGGAGGATGCGTTGCGTCTGGGAAAATACGCGCAGAACTCAAAGATTTATGACTGTCCGTCGATGATGTTCCTGGCCAGCAAAGGCGTGGGCGGCTCGCAGAGCACCAACAACACGCTGGGCATTGGCATGAGCCACCCTGAGTTTGCGGTAACCGTGCTGGCCACCACCACGAGCCCGCAACTTATCAAAGAAAGCATGGTGGCCAAGCCCAGTGCCGCATTTCTGTTCGCTGACGCCGGCGCAGTGACGGTCCAGACCCGGGCACTCAATCCTGATCTTTGGCAGGCGGATATCGCTTGGGACGCCGCTTCGATGCGGATGTTCGGTGGCGGGGTGAGCTATTTCCGGGTGCCGAGCGACGGCGACTTTGCCTCAGGAGATTCCCGTTCTTTGCCGCGGCACAATAAACGCTGCAATTTTGGTTTTTTCGACGGGCACTCGGAAGCGATGAAGAACAGCAAAGCGGGTTATCAGTATCCGCGCCAGAATGAAGCGGCGCTTTGGGCCCGGGATCATCGTTGACTCCGCGCGGAACTGAGCCGAAGGGTTCGAAGACCTTTAACCATGAAACAGCGAAAAATCGGTGCGTTCACGCTCATCGAACTGCTGGTGGTGATCGCGATCATTGCGATCCTCGCCGCGATGTTGCTGCCGGCCCTGGCCAGGGCCAAAGAGAAGGCTTACCTGGCCAACTGCCTTTCCAATCTGAAACAGTTGGGCGTGACCACCCTGTTGTATAACAACGATAACCAGGATCGGTTTGCCAACTCCGGGCGTGGCTGGCCGCAGATGCCATTTGTGGACCTGCTCAAATTGTATGATCCCTACATTAGCACGAACAACCGGGCGTTTTTCCGTTGTCCCGCCGACCGGGGCTGGGGCTTCAATTTTGAATGGGTAATCCGCAATGGCGGCGGCGCCGGCATTACGACCAACCAATTGTTGTTCCCCAGCTCCTACTATTACTACTTCAATTTCTACATGAATGACGCCGGGTCGGCGATCACCACGAGAAAGGTCTCCGAGGTCCGCTATCCGACGCGGAAAGCCCTCTCCCCGTGCTTCGCCAGCAATCCCAACACGGCGTTTGATATTTACATGGAAACCGCCACGGGCGGCCACGGACGCAAGGGGATGTCCTTGCTTTTCGTGGACGGCCACTCGCAGTTTGCGTCCTATCGGCAGTTGGACGCTCCGATCAACGCCGGTGGTAAACCCAGCTACAATTTTGACTGGACCATCGGCGGACTGACCGGCGCCGATCTCGGACGGTAGCCTGATGGATCCCGGTGCGGTGGTCTCGACACGAGCACCCTACTGGCGTCAGTGGCCAAGGGTTCTTACCGGCGGTCCACGCGCGACGGGCCTTTATTGCGCGGCTCGCTTCACCTCAGCGTGATTCAAGAGAAACGCCCGGCGTTTGTCGGCAAAGTTTTTCAAGCTCTCATCGCGACCGGCAGTCGTCGACTCTCCACCAAGGCTGCGCTGGAAGGCTTCGAAGCTGTCCAATTTGCGCGTGTCGGCCTTGACGTCCTCCGCGATCAGCTCGTGATACTGCTTTGCCAGCGGGCCGAGTTTGTTCCAATCGAGCCATTTCTCGGCGATACTGCGCACGTAGCCCAGGTAGCGGGTGCGCAGCGCCGGTACGGCCAGGAGTTTCGACAACAGCGGTTTGCTGGAATCGTTTAGCCCAACCAACGGGTCGAGTTGAACCCCGCCTCCACCCGGCCCCATCCGACCTGGTCCGCCTGGTCCGCCTGGTCCGCCTGGTCCGCCTGGTCCGCCGAAGTTTGGTCTGGGCAGAACGGAGCTGAGCCCGGCGCGCAAGTTCATTTCGTTCAGCCGGCCGCGTTTGGCTGTGTCCCAGGCACTAAACCACTTGGTGAACGTGTCTTTCATCTCGGTGCGAGTCACCGATCCGTTCTTATCCAGGTCGAACGCGTTGAACAATACCGGTCCCAGGAAGTTCGCCGGACCAAAGCCGCCTCGTCCGCGTCCTTGCGGTCCGCGACCGGGAGCAAAGCCTTCCCTGCCGGGAGGCGGGGGCAGCAATTCACCGGCCTTCGCGAGGAACTGTTCCCGGTTCAGGCTCCCGGCCTTTTCCGGGTCGAGTTTGTCGTACCAGACGTTGGCCACGGCAACAAATTCCTCCCGAGTCAACTCGCCGTCGTTGTCCTTGCCGGCCTGTTGGAGGATCTGCGGGGCCAGGAACATTCCCGGACCAAATCCTCCAGGACCGCCGGGCCCACCTGGCCCGCCGGGGCCGCCGCCGGAACTGAATGTTTCATTGGCATCGTAAGGAACGATGTGGAACTTGCCTTTCTCGTCTTCGTAAAGGTCGTAGTCGCTGGCGCGCGTATAGAAACCGTCGCCGTTCGCCAGGACGTTTTCCCAGGCCAAAAACTTCAGGACACCGTCCAGGTCGAGAATCGGCGCCAGCGTCTGTTCGAGTTGGTCCGACGGGGTTTCATTCAGCAGTTTGCAGAGGTGGATCAGGTCCTGCCACGGTTTGGGTTCGTTTTTGGATTTGATCTCGTAGATGCGCTGGTAGGCGGCGACCTCCTCGCCCAGGTAACTGAGTCCGCCGCGGCCATTGGGGCTGCCGGGCACTTTCCAGCGGGCGCCTTTGCTCGATCCGAAGGACTCCTTCACCAGCTCTTTGTTGAAATGTTGCTGGTTGACGTAGATTCCCCAGCACTCGCCGTTGATCACCACTCGCACGAAGTTGGCTTTGGGCGCCGGGAGATAATCCCGGGCGACTTCCAGCGACAACACCGTTCGCAGGAACGAAGGATCTTCATGGGAATTGAGGAGATTGAGTTTGCGATAGCCGCCCAGTTGCTGGTCGAGGTGGACCAGGTCCATGGTTAACACCAGCGAGCGTTTTTGCCCCTCTCCGACCATCATGAAGGAGGACATGCCGTGGAAATGCACGCCCACATCGGCGTAGGACTTGCCGTCGACGGTGAGTTTGGCGGGGACCTCGATATCCGTGTTCTTGAATTCCGCCAGTTCCTTTTCCCAATCCGCTTCCTCGAACTCCAGGAAGAACGTGCGCACGGTCTGAGCGTCGTAAAGAGGTTCGTTCTTGAACGATTTGACCTCGGCAGGGGTCAGCTTCTTTCCGGGTTGCGGGGTTTCTGAATTCTCGCCGCGTCCGCCGAACCCCGGGCCGCCACGACGCCCACCGGGACCGCCCGGGCCCCGGTTCGTGCCTTGCTGGCGGAGAAACTCGCGGGCGGCTTTGCGCTCTTCGGCGTTGAGGTGTTTATCGCCGTTCAGGTCAAATTTCTTCAACAACTTGGTTTCCCGTTGCATCATGCCACCGGGACCTCCAGGGCCAAAACCACCGGGCCCAAACGGCGGGGGCGGTCCGTCGAAGCCGGGCGGGGTTTCGCCGGGCGGGAAGTCGTCACCGGCGGGTGGGCCGGCGTCGCGTTGCGGTGTATTGTCGGGAGTTTGGGCCAGGGTGGAGAAGGTCAGGCCCAGCGCTACGGCCAGCAGCAAAGAGGTGAGCTGCGGTTTGTGGATCTTCATAAAGTCAATTCTGTCTAGCAGGTTTCAGTTTGGAAGTCATGGAATCAGTCCCGTTCAAAGTCGCGTCGCTGCAGTTTCACGCTTTGCACCCCTTCGAGGCGGTTGAGAGCTTTCACCAGTTCATCGGCCGAACGATCCGGGTTTAACCGGGTTTCATAGGTGACATCCAGCGAGACGCCTTGTTTGGCGGTGGAGACGGACATGAGCTCACGTTCCTGGAGGTGGAGATCGAACGTGCCGCCGAGGAGTTTGTCGAGATCGAGTCCGAGTGCGACCCTCAGGCTCAGGAGAAACGCGGGTTGAGCGGCGCTGAAGACCTGGGCCCGGGCCATCATCAGCCACCCCGCCAAACCCACGACGCCGATGCCGATAAAGCCGACCCAGAGATTCCTGGCGCCGACCGCCATGCCCACGACGACGGCAAAGATCACGTATGCGGTGTCCTGGGTGTCGCGGACGACGGTGCGGAAACGCACGATCGAGAGCGCGCCCACCAGGCTGAAGGCGCGGGCCACATTGTCGCCGATGACCTGGGTGACCATGGCAATCAGCACCGAGAGCAGCACCAGGGTGACGGGAAACGACGAGGAGATCTCGGCGCTTTTGCGGGTGCACCGATAAATCCCGGCGACGCCTCCGCCCAGCAGCAGGGCAAAGACCAGGCGCACCAACACGTCGACCGGAGCCACCTCCGGCCCATTGGCGAACGGCGCTTTTAGGAAATCGGGCATAATGATTTTGTTTGGGTGATCGTTGTCGGTTCCTCGCCTTCGAGCTCCGGCACGAGGCCCAGGGCAGTTACGGCCAGGCGATACTTGGAAACCGGGGTTTGGTTCAACGCGAATTCCTCGGCCAGGACCTTGAACAGGACCGGCAATCCGCAGCGGAACTTAAGTTCGAGGATTACCTGGTCCGGGGAGAGCAGGGTGCCTTCCTCGGGGCTGAACCACAGTTGATCCACGGGCAGGGCGCGGAGATTTCGGTCCAGGGTCAGCCGGATCGGGCCGTTTTGACTCATAGCCACCCGCGCGGTACGGTGGTATGAAATCTGGCAGACCGGCTTCAGTACCCTGGCCAGGAAGCGCCGATGAAACCAATAGCCCGGCCAGCCTCGACCCGGCTTGGCACTGTGCAGATGTTCCAGTTCTTTGAGGTGAATGATGGAGCGGCGTTTCGCCAGCAGACCACGAGTCTTGAGCTTGCGTTCGAGGAACACCGCCGTGCTGAAGCCATACCGGCGCACGCGGTATTTGCTGCGGCGGAAGGAGCCGCGGCGATGGAACACATCAAAATGCTCCGTATCGAGGTACAGGCTGGTGATCTGGTAGCCGTCCCCGGCCTCACTGGTGGCGTTGGGATCGGGAGCCAGCCGGCCGCGCGCCCAGTCGCGGATTTGATCCGCAATCGCCGGGGTGACCAGAAATTTGATCTCGGACGCGAACTCCCGCTGCTCTCGAATGTCGGTGGAGGGTGACATAGAGTCAGCGCTCCCAATTGGCCTCGGTGACGGCGATGTTTCTTTTCATCGCCGCCATCATGCCTGAGCCATCCTTAAGGCAGGATTAAGCGAATAAGAACGGGAGGTTTAAAGCCACCTTCGTGCTACCGTTCACACGTGGGGGAGGGGTGTTTTCCACCACGTCCAAAGCTCCTTCAGAATAGAGGTAAGTTGTGGGCGAAGCCACTGGGCCGGAGGGTTGTTCGGCAGAAAATGGTCACCCCCTGCCGACCGTGGCGGGGAACGTACTACCACGGACCACACGGACCACGTGGAAGAGGAGCAGTCGGAGCGCGAGCTTCCAAGCTCGCTTTTGCAGGTGCGGGTTGGGAAACGCTGCGCACGGGGTGAATTGAAAGCGGTTCTTTCTACCCCAGCTCCGGGGGAGCGCCATGTGTATAGTTTCCAAATTAAAAACACACTTTTCCCAGCTCCATCGGAGCGGCACGGTCTTTCAAGGTGAGGCAGCGATCCTGGTAATTCGGTAATCTACTCAAGAGCGCAAAACACACCACAACATCCTGGTTCCACCCCCGCGTTCTTCATGCCGCCCCGACTGGGGCTTGTGGCGCATTATCGGATCCCGGTCTATAATCATGCCGCGCCGCTGGCGCTCAAAGGAAGCGCGAGGAACTTGGGGGTCAGGTTCGGGGTTGCACTACTGAGAGCCGCATAATATAGTGACAAGCCTGCCCCGGCGAGTTAATATTCGGGGCATGGGAAATCCTCGTGGTGTAAAACGTGACTTCGATGCGCTCGAAAAGAGACGGTATCAGGCCGAGAAGCTGCTAGCGTCCGGGCTTCACAAAGCTGAAGTGGCTCGACGCTTGGGCGTGCATCGGCAATCGGTCACCCGGTGGTCCAAAGCGCTGGATGCCAGGGGCAAGGCAGCACTGGCCAAAGCCGGCCGCGCTGGCCGCTTACCCCGGATTAGCCCAGTGCAGAAGGAAGATCTCAAGGCGGCTCTGCGCAAAGGGCCCGAGGCTCATGGCTATTGCACCGGGCTCTGGACCGCTGCACGGGTCGGCATCCTGATCCAAGAACTTACCGGCATTAAGTATCACCCCGGCCATGTATGGAAGCTGCTGCGTCAACTCGGATGGACTCCGCAACGTCCGGTGGGGCGGGCTCTGGAACGGGATGAAGCCGCCATCACCGAGTGGAAGGCCAAACAGTGGCCGGCCATAAAAAAAAAGCTCGTGCGGAGACCCGCACCATAGTCTTTGTCGACGAAAGCGGCATAAGCCAAAAACCGCATCGGGTTCGGACCTGGGCCCCGAAAGGCCAGACGCCTGTCCTGCAGCATCATTTCAATTGGGACAATTTGGCTGCCATCGCCGGGATTACTTTGTGGAACTTCTATTTCCGTATGTATCCCGGCGCGATCAGGGCAGAACAGGTAGTCGATTTCCTTGGCCACTTGCTCCGGCATCTTCCGGGCAAGTTACTGATTGTTTGGGACGGACTGCCGGCGCATCGCAGCAAGCTGGTTAAAGCTTTCCTGGCCGAACAGAAGGGCCGAGTGTGGCTGGAACGTCTGCCTGCTTACGCTCCCGAGCTAAATCCAGTGGAATACGTTTGGGGCTACTGGAAAAAGCATGAGCTGCCGAACTTCTGTCCCAAGGATTACTTCCAATTGAGCGCGCACGCCAGGAGGGCTCTAAGCCGCATGCGAAAACGAAAGACGCTGATAACCGCTTTCTGGAAGCAGTCTGAGTTGTTCTAAATTGGCGCTATATTATGCGATTTTCAATAGGGTCCACCACTCGGGGGTAAGTCCTCTGTATTTGTCGCCCGGGACTGCTAGCGCGCACGGAGCGATAAAAAGGACGCAGGACCCTGCTCGCTCGCCTCCCCCGTCTAGATTACGATCCAGCGTCAGAAGGTGTCGTAGTCGTCGCCACTATGCATTTCTTCGCGAAATTACCTTGATCGTAATTAGGTCGAGTCATAGATTTGGGCTATGCTATGGCAGCAAGGAACGCTTTCTTCATTCCTGGGCGCTGAGTTTGATCCCCAAAGAACACCCCTGCCATCCTTGAATCGAGATTCGTTGAGCTTAACTGTGATGGCCAAGGCCCAAGCCTCCGTCAGTGGCAACGAGGTTGCGAGTGGGGTGAGTAGGTCGAAGAAAGCGCAAAGTAATATGAGCGTGCCCATTTTCCTGACGCTTTTCGCCATTGCCCTGTGGGGTGGTTGCACTCAGTTGGATCCCAAGTTGGCGGAGAAGGACCGCCTGCATTCTACTTTAGGTGTCCCATTGGATTCTGAAGCAGGTGCCGCGAAGCTGGCAGCCCTGCAATACGTGAGCCAGCAGATTAAAGGCCCATGGCCGCTCCTTGCGCCTCTTTCACCGAGCGAGATTGAGAAAGTGCGGCATTTATTCTCACACGACCTTATTTCGATAAGCACTATCGGATTCCGCGACGATAAATTTCCAGCCACCTACGACAAGAGGACCGGGAAAACTGCCGTCGTGATTTACGCTCCGCATTGCGAAATCCACGGAGACACGGCTTTGGTGTCTGCCGGATACACTATTCGCCATGCCGTGCTGTTACGCTGCCACCTCTCGAAAGCTGCGGGATCATGGAAGGTGGAAAGCGCGGAGGAAACCACCGTCGACTAATATTGCACCGGCAATGATTTATTGAAAATTAGGTCACAGTATTTATCAGGAGGAAACTGGTCACTCCAAGTCGCCAAAACCTCAAGAGGGGATGGAAATCCAACAAAAGAAAACCAAGGAAACAAAGGAAGATGATCCGGTTACAGGCTGAGTGACCGTGCGGGGGATAGGGAAGGAATTACCACGGACCACGCGAACTACGCGGAAGGGGAGCAGTCGGAGCGCGAGCTTCCAAGCTCGCTTTTGCAGGTGCGGACCCGGAAGAGGTACGCATGGGAGGAATGGCAAGGAGTTGTTTCTTCCCCAGCTCCAGGGGAGCGCCATGTGTATAGTTTCCAAATTGAAAACACAAATTTTCCCAGCTCCATCGGAGCGGCACGGTCTTTCAACGTGAGGCAACGATCCTGGTAATTCGGTAATCTACTCAGGAGCGCAAAGCACCCCACAGCCCCCTGGTTGCAACCTCTGCGTTCTTCATGCCGCCCCGACTGGGGCTTGGGGCGCATTATCAGATTGTGGTCTATAATCATGCCGCGCCGCTGGCGCTCAAAGGAAGCGGCCGGAGTTTGGGGATTAAATGCATTTGACGCGGGACGGCTGCTGCCAGGCAAAACCTGGAAACCGGAATTTGAGTCAGCGCTCCCAATTGGCCTCGGTGACCGCGATGTTTGTTTTCATCGCCGCCATCATGGCTGAACCATCCTTAAGGCAGGATTAAGCGGTTAAGAACCGAAGGGGAGTCAGGTGCTGACGGTCGCTCCCAGTTGGGTCAAGTGATCCTCATTGATTTTTTCGGCGTCAATGGCCATGGCGTTGGCCTGCGCTTGTGGGTTGTTCACCACGTAGTTGAAGTGCTCGACCGCGCCGTCGATGGCGGTCCCGACTTCGGTCACGCTGGTGCCTCGAATTTGAAACGCGCGATTGCCGTCGCGAATTTGCCAGAGTTTCCCCTGCAAACCTTGAACGAACTGGGCGTGGGCCGAGAGATTGATGCCGTGGGAGGCGAAGATATCGATGACGGCCGTGCCTTGGCGGGTGGCGAAACCGTTGGCCGTCGCGGCGTCGAGTTCGTTGGTGGTCAGCGTCCTGGGGATGGTGAAATAAGGCATCGCCGTGCGGTCGCCGAGGTCGATGCCGTCCCGAATCGGCTTGATGTAATACGCTCCCGGGGTGGCACCTTGAGGGTAGGCGAGAAAGGCGAGGGACTGGTTTTTGATCTCGCGCAGCTTCCAGCTTTGCCCCAAGTGCACCACGGTGCCGGTCGATCCGCTGCCGATGAACTTTGAATACAAAGTGAAACCGGCTCGCTTCACGACGTCCTTCATGTTGGAGGTCGTTTTGGTATCCAGCCGGGCAACCGTTACCTTGGTGAGCCCGGTGACGAAGATGCCACCCTGCGAAAGTTGGTTGGCTCCCACGGCGGTGGCCACCACCCCGAGGTCGGCATCCGCGTTGGAGGTTCGGATAAGTCGCACATCGAGATTGCTGTCCGGCCGTCGGATCAGGCGCCATTCGTGCTCTGCGTCTGCGGGATTGGGAGTTTCGGTGATGCTCCAGGCATTGCCGCCGGGCAGGGCCTGGATTTGAGCGTTCGCACCGAGCGGGTAGCCGACGCTATTGAAATAAGGCTGGAGCAGGGCAATGGCGCCCGGGCCGTTTAATTGAACGTCGGTGGGCGCGGCGGCTTGTTCCAGTTCGAAACGTTCCAGCCGCGGCCAAGCCTGGAAGTAGCGCGGCCCGAGCGGCAGCCGGTTGTTGGGATCCGCCGTGTTATCTCCCGCCGCGAGCAGGGTTGGGGGCGGGTTGATGACGCGGATCGGTTCGCCGCGAGCGGTCAGGACGTCCAATGAGCCGAGCCGGAAATAGTGGCAGGGATAATCGCAATTCAGCAGGCAAGTGTAGTCGTTGCTGTAGGTTTGCGTAGCCCAGATGGGCTGGATATAAAATTTCACGTCCCCGCTGCCCAGCCGCCAATTCTTGAGTTTGCTTCTCCAAAAAAACGGGGCCCGCTCCCGGAGCGCTCCGACTCCGCCCGGGAAGACTCCGGCACTGGCAGGCAGGTTCGCCGCCAGCGGAGGGCCGGGGTCCGAGATGGGCACGTTGGCGACGGTCGACCAGAAATTGTGGCGCGTGAGGCCGAAATCCTTGGTGGCCTGCAGGGTGATCCGCGCGACCGTCAGTGCCAGATTTGGATCGGTCAGCCAGTTGCGCACGGCGGCCGCATTGTTGGAGATGGCGGTGAAGGCCGCGAGCAACTCGGCGCGGATCAGTTGGCGGGCGTGGTCGGCGGAGACGCCGAGCGCGGCGTGCACAAACCCGGTCAGGGTCTTGAGAAACAGCAGGCAGTGGTGATCACCGATGCTCAGCTCTCCACCGAGCGATTGGTCGAGCATGGTTTCACCCACGGTGGGGTTGGCCTTCTTGAACGAGATTTCCGCATCGATCAGGTGCAGTTTCTTGCGGTGCACGATGGCGTTCTCGCGGTGGGCGTCGCACATGCCGGTGAGATTCGCCATGGCGAGATACCAGGCATAATGCTTGAGAAAAAGGTCGGCATCGGCGCTCTGCCGGGTGAGCGTGTCGGACGCGTCCAGCGCACCATCGACCGGTAACGGCCGGGCCGTCAGGTCGGGCTCGTGATCGAGAAACTGGAGGTAGCCGTAGGAGTTCTGCAGCGGGATATTGCCGTCGCTGGCGGCGTTGCTACCTCGGTCGTTGGAGAGGGCCACGCCATTCAGCGAGCCCGCGTTGATTGGCAGGATGCGATAGACCGGAAGGTTCAGGCCGGGCTGAATGCCGTTCAACACCTCGACCAGGCTGCCTTGGGCCAGGTTGGGCAGGTTCGCGGTCAACCCCCCGCCCGTCAACGCCTGGGTGTCCCCCAGGAGCCGGGTGTCGAGTTCCATGTCGGCACACTTGTAAATCAGGCGTCGGCGCGGCCAATTCAGGAAGTTGATGGCCGCCACATGGCCCGGCCCGCCCACCACCGGGGCCGTGATGACACCCCTGCCGGGCAAAACGACGCCGGGTCGACGGACTCGAGGTGGCGCCATGGGGCCGGCGCTAAAAGTCATCATGTAGGTCTGCTTCCCGCCTTTGTGCGGGTCGCTGCCCGAGCTTGAGACTTTAAGCAATTGAACCAGGCATTCGTCCGGAATCCCCGGGCGCCGCTGGAAGAAGAAACGGTTGAGATCGGACCAGTTCGCGGTCACGCGAGCGCATATCTCCGTGATGTTGGCGTCGAAGTTGGCCCGCACCTGTTCCAGCCCGTAATGGGCGAACGTCATCGTGGGGGCGCCAGGGTTCCATTGCAGGCGGGCGGGCGGGGTTTGCACCACGTCGTGATAATGCTTGGCGATGAAATCGAACTGCATGGCGGGAACGGCCAGGAGCCGACGCGCCGTGTCCGCGGTGATTGCGGGGGCAACGATACTATACTGGGGGGCTCCACCAGCGGCCACCAGGGTTCGGAGATGCGCCGGCAGTCCCGAGACCGGTTTCTTGTAGGCGTTATCGGTCGACAACGCCAGGAGCCGGTCCCAGAGCGACTTCAAGTGGTGCTTGTAGTACTCGACGTTCTGGGCGAACTCGCTGGTGGCATCCCCCGGCGCCGAGTGGCGGGGCCGGGCGCTGTCGGACATGCTCCCGATCAATTCCGCGCAGGCTCCGAGAAAGACCGCGTTCGTCTTGAAATCGTCAGCATTCATGAGCCGTGCATTTTGACGAGTGCGTCGGATGTTTCCTGATCCAGGTCACCCGTGACGGTCAGTCCGCCGTGAGTGTTTTGAAACAGCGCGACTCCTTCCCGGAATTCGTCCACTTCCACGCCGGGGTCGGCGATGAAGCCGAGGTTCGACAGGCGCTGCCGGGCGCCCTGTTCTCCGCTGCCTGGGCGGAGCGCGTGGATCCGGATCTCGTAGGTCTCCTGGTTGTCGAGGGTGAGCAAGGCCTTTTCCAAATCCGGTGGGATAGAGGCTTCAATCATGCCGTCCTGGTCGGTTTTTCCCGTGATGGTTTGGTTTTCGAAATCGAGGCGGTAGTCCACGTTGGCGCGCGGCGTATTGAATGACATCATTTTCAACCGGAGCTTTTCGGGAACATTCGATCTCTGAAAGCGATAGCGCATTTCACTGGGGAAATCGTAGGACCTTTCGCGCAAATCCGGCACCACGACTTTGTCGCCCGGCACCAGCAAATGCGGGCTGGTTCGTTGCTTGCGCAGTTCGGCGTTTTCCGGGGCCTCCCAGATGGTCTTGGGCAGCAAACCGGTCTCGAATCCAATGCTGGACAGGCATTCTCCGTCCTGGACGATGCGAGTGACAGGCACTACGACTTCTCCTCCTTTCGGGCTGCCAATTTCTCCGTGAATTTCCAAGCCTCCTGGTCCAGGTCGGGCAACGTGATCTTGCATTCACCCTTCTGGAACCCGGCCACCCGCACCCAGCCGTTTTGATCCAGCGTGCCCTCGTCGACCGTGCCGTCGGGCAAGGTCAGCCGGTATCGTTCGCCGGCGATGGGCTTATCGTCCATCCCGACCAATTCGATTTCGATCCAGCTATCTTTTTTTGGCTCCTCGCTGGCTTCGCTGCCAGGGGCGCTGTCGGCACTGCTTTCCCCCTCATTGCCCTGTTGGAAAGGTTTGACCTTGGCGGAGCCGTATTTGCCGGATTTGGTTTTGATTTGCTCGGCTTTGATCTCGGCCATCTCGCCCGGGTCCGCCTTGTCGGCCTCGTGCGGCGCCGCGGGGGCGGTGGGTTCGACTGGACTGCCGGCGGTGCCGCTTTTTTTGTTCATCGGGTTAAGGGATGCGTCAATTGATCTTCACCAGGGAACCTTTGAGCGTGAGCACGGCGCTGCTGCTCAGTTCGGCGGGGGCCGGGGATTCGAGCTTCAAGCCGGCGGTGCCTTTCATCGAGGCGTTGGAGGTGGCCTCAATCGTCACATTCTGGTTCGCCTTCTGGGTGATATTCTTCATCGCCTCGAACACAATCTCCCCTTTGGTGGCCACCTTGATGCCGTCGCTTTCGATGGCGATATACGAATCACCCACGTTGATGGTGATGTTCTTGGTCGCCTCCAGCACGATGTTCTCGGCTTTGATGTAGAGATCCTTCGTGATCGTGGTGGATTGGTTCTTCTTGAACACCTCGATGACGTCATCCTCGACCGTCAGCGAGTGGCTGCCGGTGACCTTGAGCGCTTCCTTGCCTTTAACCGCCAGGTGGTGGTCGCGGCCGATTTCCTCGACGTGATCGCGCTTGATTTGCTCCTGGTGGTCGTTGCCCACTTGCTCCACCTGGTCGTTCTTGATGATCAGATGGCGGTCATGCTCGACGAGTTCGTAGGTGTCGTTCTTGACCCGGATGTCGATGTTCTTCTCGCCGTGGATAAAGATCTGTTCGGAATCTTTCAGATCTTCGAAGCGAATCTCGTTGAAGCCGGCGCCGCCTTTGCTGGTGCTGGATTTGTTTGTGGAAATGGTCTTATTAGCCGGTAAATCGTAGGGCGGCAGGTTGGCCTCATTGTAGACGCGCCCGGTGATGAGGGGACGGTCGGGATCGCCTTCCAGGAAATCAATGACCACTTCGTGTCCGACGCGCGGGGTGTAAACGGCACCCCACTTTTTCCCCGCCCAAACCTGGGCGACACGCACCCAGCACGAAGAATTTTCATTGGCTTTGCCGTAGCGATCCCAGTGGAACTGCACCTTCACCCGCCCGTATTTGTCGGTGTAGATTTCCTCTCCCGACGGGCCGACGACCATGGCGGTCTGAGGGCCTTGAATGCCGGGCTTGGGGGTGGTGGCCGGAGTGCGGAAAGGTTCGGACGAGGGGATCGCGGTCAGCTTCGCCTCGTAGATGAAATTGTTGTTGGCCTCTTCGGCTGTCTCGAAGGGGTCGGACTCGATGCGGAACTCAGTGGCGACGGTGAGGTATTCCTTCTGGAGATCCTGGCGCGGGTGCCCGCGGAGCGTGAAGCGCACCCCGGAACAAACCCCGCGCGGGTCGCCTTCCCCGGTATAAACCGTGTGCCCGGACTGCAACTGTTCGAGCCGAATCCGGCTGTAGCGGTCGGAGTCGCAATCGGTATCGAGTTCGCCCAGGTAGTCGAAGCGCTCAAACTGCGAGCCCGAATGCGCGCGGTCGTGAAAGGTCACCCCCACGGTGGTCCGTTTCGGATTCTTGAAGTCGAAGTCGCGGATGGCGTAGCCGCCCGGCTGCACCTCGTGCTGCTCGACCCAACTCCACAGCGATTCGCTGGAATTCGGGGTTTCCTTGCCGAGCACAAAATGCAAGTCCTCATAGCCCGGGAACTCGAGATGGGACCCGGCGGTATCGCACAGCACCAGCGTGTGCTTGCCGTTCTCGTGCTTGAAGAAATAATAGATGCCTTCCTGCTCCATCAATCGGCTGACAAAATCGAATGCGCTCTCGCGGTATTGCACACAATAGTCGCGCGGTTTGTAGGTCTCGTGCAACCGGTCGCGCACATCCGAAAAACCGTGGTCTTTGAAGACCTGCGTGATGATCTCGGGCACGGAAAGCCCCTGGAAAATCCGGCAGTCCGCACTGCGGGAGAGAAACCACAGCCAGGGCACCATGGTGGCCCGGTATTCCGCCAGGCGCCGCTCGTAATTGGTCTGGGCGAAGCGGCTGATAAAACCATTGAAACAGCGCGGTTCCTTGTCGCCTTTATCCACCGCCACCGTCACGTTCTGGCCGATAATGTCCTTATAATCGATGTCGTGCTTCTCGCTGAGCAGGACCAGGTCGTACTGAAAAGGGCGGCCTAATCGCTCCACGCCCGCCATTTTGCGGAACAGCAACACGTCCTCGCCCAGCGGGGTGGCGATGCGGACGGGACGATTGGCCTGGGTGTAGTTCGGCATACGATTCAGTGGCAAAAGCCCCGGGACGTCGCGGTCACGCCGCGTCGCGGCGGACGCGGTGCTTCCAGTAGTCCGCAATCCTGGCAAATGGTCATGGAGAGTAGATGCGTAAATTGCTAGCCCAATCCGTCGTCACGCGCAAATCTAATCTGCAAAATTAACGACATGAATGCGAGCCGGTCGGAAACCGGAGGGCGCGGGATGGGCGCTGCCGGTCCCGGCGAGGCGTGGTCTTCACCGCAGCGAGGCGAAAATTCCCGCGCGTGTCCGGCGGAATCTAAAACTGGGATTCCGCTTGTCAGGGGTCTCGCTGAGACGTAAAGTCACCTCAAGAAAATAGCGACATGATTGAACTGTTTCAGTTCCCGTGGAGTCCGTTCTGCATCATCCAACATCGTATTCTTTCCTTTTCCGGGGCGCCTTTCAAAGTGGTTCCGGTACCCAATACCGAGCGCTCGGTGATCTGGAAGCTCACCCGGCAACGCTATTATGGCGTGCCGATTTTGCGCGATGGCAAGAGCGTCCTGTTCGAGGTGAACGAGGATTCGCAGGTGTTGGCCAAGTATCTTGATTCCAAGCTCCGGTTGGGGCTCTTTCCATGGAAGTTGGAAGGGGTGCAATCGATCCTGTGGCGGCATATTGAAAACCGGGTTGAGGGTCCGTGTTTCAAGCTGAACGATATTTACTGGCGCGAAATGGTGCCGGAGCGGGAACACGTGGCCTTTGTGCGTCACAAAGAGCGCAAGTTCGGTCGTGGCTGTCTCGACGCCTGGAAAGCCGGGCAGAAAGCGCTCCTGTCGGAACTCGAGCAGGAGTTGATACCGTTCGAGGAGATGCTTGTCGGTCACGATTACCTGCTCGAAGACCGGCCTCGTTTTGTCGATTTCGATTTGTTTGGAATGCTTGAAAACTTTCTCTATTCCGGGAACTACCGTCTGCCGCGCGCCCACGGCCGTATTGCCAAATGGTACGATCGGATTAAATCTGTCCAATTCAAAGACTTACCGCGTGAAGAAGAATTACATTCTTGATACCAACGTCCTCCTCCACGACCCCAACTCCCTGCTCCGATTTGAAGACAATCATGTGCTCATCCCGATTGAGGTCATCGAAGAGATGGACCGCTTCAAACGGGAGTCGACGGAGTTAGGGCAAAATGCACGGGCGGTTTCGCGCATGCTCGATGGCTTTCGGGGAACCGGCAGCCTGAGCGAAGGGGTACCCCTGCCGACGGGCGGCTCACTGCGAGTCATTTACCAGAAGCTCAAGCCGGCGAAAACCGGCAATGCTCTTTTTGCGACCGACAGCGTGGACAACCGGATCTTGTCGCTGGCGTTTGCGGTCCAGAAAACCCAACCCAAGAGCACCACGGTGCTGGTCAGCAAGGATATTAACCTGCGCATCAAGGCGGACGCGCTGGGTTTGGCGGCGGAGGATTACGAGAACGATCGGGTGTTCATCACCGATCTCTACACCGGGATGATCGACGTGCAGGTGCCGAGCGACAAGATGGCTTGGTTCCGCTCAAATGGCGAACTCGAGCTGAACGGGGGGCGGCAATACTTCCCGAACGAGTACTGCACGCTGGCGGAGGATGCGAATCCGAAGCGGACCGCGCTGGCGAAGATTGACGCCTCGGGCAAGAAAGCAGTGCCAATCATTGATTGCCGCGAGGGGGTGTGGGGAATCAAGCCTCGCAACCGGGAGCAGCATTTTGGTTTTGACGCACTGCTGGATGATCGGATCAAACTCGTGACTCTGATGGGGAAGGCGGGGACCGGCAAGACGCTGCTGGCGATGGCTGCCGGGCTTAAGCGCACTGTGATGGACCGGGAATTTCGGCGATTGGTGGTGGCGCGTCCCACCATCTCGATGGGCAAGGAACTCGGATTCCTGCCGGGATCGCTGGATGAGAAGTTGGCGCCCTGGATGCAGCCGATTCACGACGCCCTTGAGATGCTGGGCGACCTGAACATGGGCCACGAACATCGGCGCAGCGGCGACCTGATGCGCTCGGGGAGCATCGTCGTGGAAGCTTTGAGCTACATCCGCGGCCGCAGCATCGCCAACCAGTTCATGATCATCGACGAGGCCCAGAACCTCACGCCACTGGAAGCCAAGACCATCATCACCCGCGTCGGGAACGGCACCAAGATCGTGTTCACGGGTGATCCGTACCAGATCGACAATCCTTACGTGGATTCCTCCTCAAACGGCTTTAACTACGTGGTGAGCCGGTTCCGCAGCCAGCCGATTGCCGCCCATATCGAGTTTCAAAAGGGCGAACGGTCCGAACTGGCGGAGCTTGCGGCGAACATCCTCTAGATAGGGGTTGAAAAGGGGAACTGCGCTTTTTATTCTGGAGCGAACAACGGCTTGGTCCGACAAAACTAAGTAGACGGCGAACAATTAAACAACACTTCACAGGAGATAGACTTATGTCCAATAGACCCCTGAATGTCGGTTTGGTCGGAGGCGGTAAAGGCGCCTTCATTGTGCATCCTCATCAAAAAGCCATTCACATGGACGGCACCCGCCGCGTGGTGGCCGGGGCGCTGTTCCCCGATCCGAAAATCGCCCTCGAAGAGGCTGCCAATTGGCCTTACCCGATCAAGGGTTACGGTTCTTACGACGAGATGATCGCGGCCAATGCCACGCTGCCGGAAGCCGAGCGGCTGGATTATATCCTGATCGTGACGCCCAATTTCGTGCATCACGATCCCGCGATGAAAGCGATGAAAGCGGGAATCGCGGTGTTCTGCGAGAAGCCGCTGTGCCTCAATCTGAAGGAAGCCAACGACCTGGTGAAGACCGCGCGCAAGCTGAACATCCCGTTCGGTGTGGCGCACACTTACCTGGGACATTGGACCAGCCGGTTCAGCCGTTACGTTGTGCGGAGCGGGTTGCTGGGCGAAGTCCGCTGGGTGGATAGCTATTACATCCAGGGCTGGCTGGCGACGAAGCTGGAAGCGACCGGTCAGCAGCAGGCCTCTTGGCGCGTGGATCCCAAGCGAGCGGGCGGCTCCGGCTGCGGTGGCGACATTGGCACCCACGCCCTCATGCAATTGCGCTATGTCACCGGACTGGAAGTGTCGCAGCTCAGTGCGCAGCTCGAAACCTTCGTCGAAGGTCGCATGCTGGACGATCATTTCACCATCTACTGCAAACTGAACAATGGCGCCAAGGCCCTCGTCCGCGCCTCGCAGGTGTGCATCGGGCACAAAAACGATCTCGGCATCGAGGTCGCCGGCACCAAAGGCACGTTGCGCTGGAGACAGGAAGATCCCGAATGCGTGACCATCAACCTGCCCAACCAACCGGATCGCGTCTATTGGCGCGGCGCGGTGGCGGGCGGCGACGGTTTCCTGCCCAAGGACCTGCCGGCCGACCTCATGGCCGAACCCACTATTCCTTCGGGCCATCCCGAAGCGTTCCACGATGCATTCGCGCGCTTGCACCGCTCCTTCGAAGCGGATGTGCGCAAATGGAAAGCCGGCGAGAAATTCAGCAACGACGGCGCCAAATACGCCAATGTGGCTGATGGTTGGACCGGCATCGCGTTCATCGAGACCTGCGTCAAGAGCAGCAAGAAGAAAGGCGGCTGGACCCCGATGCCCAAGGCGACCTGAGGTTAGCCCGGGAACACGTAAAGTCGTTCAAGAGCGGGATGGTTCGCAAGGATCATCCCGCTCTTCCTTTAGGCCGGCGGCGCGGTGTCCTCCGTAGTTTTTGGGGAACTTGGCGCCGCATTTTTATTGTATTTTGGAGCGTGGCTGGCTATTGGAGGAGGCATGCCCGTCGTTCCCACAGCCCTCGCCGGCTCCGATTTGCTGCAATCGGCCCGCGAGCATCTGAGCAAGGGCCCGGTTCCGGACTGGGTGCAGGCTGGAACGTATGACGTTTCAGTGCCTGCGCGCGCGGGGGCGCCGCTGACTTATCTGTATTTCAGCCGCCAGGTTCATGCCGAGACCCACGAGATGCACACCCACAGTGTGGTGCGCCTCGACACCATGGATGCGGTGCAGCATGAATCCCAGTGGCGCCTGCAATTGGAGCCGCGGACGCAAACCCTGGTGGTTCATTGGATTCGCATCCGTCGTGACCAGGCGGTGCGGGATCACACCGATCTCGAACGCTTCCGGATATTGCAGCGGGAAGAGGGCCTCGAAGGCTTCATCATCGATGGCTGGTTCACCCTGCTACTATTGCTGGAAGATGTCCGACCCGGGGACATCCTCGATTCCTGCTTCACCATTCGAAGCGAGCCTAAATTGTTGCCGAAACGTTGTTCCTCATTTTTCTCGCTGCCGGCTTCGTTGCCCGTGGCGAAGTATCGATTTGCGGCTCGCTTTGCGACCTCACGGCCCATGCAGTGGAAATCGTCGAGCCCGGAGCTGGCTCCGGTGGTGGGCCAGGAAACTGAGGAAACCTCCTGGACCTGGTCCGGCGAAGGCTACAACGGCGTGCCTCTGGAACCGAACAGCCCCGAGTGGTACATGGCCTATCCGTGGGTGCAGATTTCGGATTTCCAGGGGTGGAGCAGCATTGCCTCGGCTCTGGCTGAAACCTGGTCGGAAACTCCGGATGATCCGGAGGTGCAGCGTATTGTTAAAGAAATTGGCGATCAGGAAACTGAGCCAATGTCGCGGGTGGGTCGCGCGGTGCGGTTTATCCAGGATGAGCATCGCTACCTGAGTGTGGACCTGGAACTGGGTGGCCACGTGCCCGCGCCCCCCGGAACGGTGGCGCGACGCCGTTACGGCGATTGCAAGGATGTCTCGTTTTTGCTGGTGCACTTGTTGCGCGGGTTGGGCATCAAGGCCCGGCCCATTCTAGTGAATACGCGGCTGCGGAAATCGCTGCAAGACCTGCTGCCCTCGCCCGGGCTGTTCAACCACGTCATCGTGGAATACGAACTGGAGGGGCGCGGTTATTGGGTGGATGCCACCATGCGTGGGCAGGGCGGCAGTTCGCTGGACCCGGTGACTCCGGATTTTGGGGCTGGCTTGCCGGTGGACGCTGCGGTGCAAAGCCTGGTCCCGGCGCCGCGCGCCAGCTATCAGCACAGCGTCTATGAGCTGCGCGAGTCGGTGCTCGTCGATACGCTCGGGCGCCCGTCATTGCTTGCGGTGGTACTTCGGGCCACCGGTGTCTACGCGGAATCGTTGCGCCAGCAATTTAAGGCCGTCCCGCTCCAGGAGTTGGAGAAGGAGCGTCTTCAGGCTTGCATCAGCCGGTTTGGCCCGGCATCGCGGATGGGGGAACTCAAAAGCCGCGACGACCGCAACGCGAACGAATTTTGTGTCGCTGAGACCTTCGAGGTGCGGGAATTCACCCATCGCACCGATGATCCTGAAACCCACATGGCGATCCTGGGCAGCCATATCCTGACCGGGGCCTTGCCGATTCCAGATCGGGAACCGCGGAAATGCCCACTGGCACTACCTTACCCCTGCAACGTGGTGCATACACTGGAAATCCAGGTGCCGGGACTGCAAATGACAGCTCCCGCTCGCCAAAGCCTGGGCAGCCCGCATCTCCGTTTCTCCCGCACGCACAAGGTCTCGAGCAATTATTGGTCGGTCACTCTGTCGCTCTCGACGCTCCAAGATTCCGTCCTGCCTCAGGATTTGGCCCGGCACCGTGACCTGGTGGAGTCTATCCGCAGCGAATCCGTCTGGCAGGTGCCGGTCCCGGTCGGCATGGCCCGGGTGTTGAAACGTCCGGATTTTGGGTCACTGCCACTACCCACCCGGAAAACGGCCCTGCCTGCCGGCAAGTTACTGGAACCAGCGGCCCCGAAGGAATTGCCCGCGTTGCCCAAAGACTTTCGACTCAGCACCTCGGTCGTGGTGGCAAGTTCTGATCCTACCGCGACTGCGGCGTCGAAAGAGCGTCGAGCCAAACGCCGCCGGGATCGCAAGATCCGGAAAGTGCTGTGGGTAATCACCCTGGTAGCCACGCTGGTGGGTCTGGTCGTGATTTTCTTCCTGGCTTCCTATACGCCGCATTCAAAAGGATGACGCGAGCGTTTAACGGCTCGAGCGGGATCAGTCAGTTGCATCCGTGACGCCTGCACCAACGGGTCCCGACAGGCATATCCCTCCGAGCGCCAGAAAACGGAATCTGGCGTGACCCCAATCCCGGCGCAATCCTCGTCGTGCTATAGTTTCCGGACCCAGATACTGCGAAACCGGACCGGGCAGTCATGTCCGCCCAGGACGACGGGGCCGGTCTGAGTTTTGCGCTTGTATTCCGGGAGGATGCGGTGCCCGGTTTCACCTCGAATTTCCTCGTTTCGATGCACCAGCACGCCGTTGTGCAGCATGGTCACTCGAGCGGGAGCGACCAGCTTTCCGGCCTCGAATTTAGGGGCAGTAAAAATGATGTCGAAACTTTGCCATTCTCCTGGGGGGCGGGTCACATTCACCAGGGGTGGCGTTTGCCCATAGATGGCCGCGCATTGTCCGTCGGGATAGAGTTTCTCGTTGTAGGAATCGAAAATCTGGATTTCGAACTGTCCCATCAAAAGGAGGCCATTGTTGCCGCGGTTGTACCAGGGTCCTTCAAAATTCGCGGGAGCTTGCCACTCGACATGCAACTGGAGGTCGCCGAATTCCTCGAGCGAGGTCAGGCCGCCGTTACCGGCGACGATGGTGCCGTCCTTGACCTCCCAGCCGGCCAGCGGCTTCCATTTGGCCAGGCTGGTGCCATCGAACAAAACCACCGCATCCGCGGGGACCGGAGCGACGGGGCCGGATTTCCCCGGATCGATCCGCGGCGGAGCCGGTCGGTCGGGATCGTGCACAACCCACTCGCACCAGGGCAGTTTGGGCGTGTCTTTGTAGCCGTATACTCCGGAGCCATCCTTGGCTTTCACCAGGTCCGCCGCCCCGGCGGAAGAGAGGATTACGGCGAATAAATAGAGGCCTAATACCCGGATCATTTTGGTGCGCATGGCTTTTATTAATTCAACTCGGATCCCGTGGCTGGTGAAACGCACCCCTCGGGCGCGCCAAGATGCTCGGGATCGAGGCCCGAGGCGCTCGCGAGTGCCAGGTGCTTAAGGCTTGTTCACCGCCGCCGGTTCCGAGTACATCTTTACCGCATGAGCGCGAGTTTGGAAGTCCGAAAGACGTACAAAATGTATATCGGCGGCAATTTTGTTCGCAGCGAGAGCGGGCGCTTTCTGCCGGCGCTGTCCGCGGATAACCAGCCGCTGGGAAATTTTTGTTGGGGCTCGCGCAAGGACTTTCGCGATGCCGCCGTCGCGGCGCGCGCGGCCCAGCCGGGCTGGAGCAAAAGAACTCCCTACCTGCGCAGCCAGATTTTGTATCGGGCCGCGGAGATGGTGCAAAGCCGGGCCCAGGAATTGGTGCGCGAACTGTCCCACTGCGGGCCGGCTTCGGCGCCGGAGCAGGAGGTGAACGCCGCCATCGATCGGCTCGTCTATTTTGCCGGTTGGGCGGATAAGTACGGCCAGACCTTTGGCAGCGTCAACCCGGTCGCCTCGGCCCATTTCAATTTCACCGCCCCCGAGCCCACTGGCGTGGTGATCGTGCTGTGTCCTGAAACCCCGGTGCTGCTGCCGCTGGTCTCGTTGATGGCCTCCGTCATTCTGAGCGGTAACTCCGCCATTATTCTGGCTTCGGGGCGCTTTCCGTTGCCGGCGGTGACGTTCTCCGAAATTCTCGCCACCAGCGACCTTCCGGGCGGGGTGGTCAATATCCTCACCGGCAAAGCCGAGGAACTCGCATCGCACTTCGCTTCACACATGGATGTGAACGCCATCGTGGACGCCTCCGGGTCGGATGCGCTGTGGCCGGTGTTGCAGGGCGGCTCCGCGCTGAATCTGAAGCGCTATAGCCGGCGGAACCTGGCGCCGGCGGAATGGTTCGGGCCGGCATCCGAGGATCCGTATTGGATCATTGAGACGGTTGAACATAAAACGGCCTGGCATCCGATCGGCTACTGAAGCCTGGGCTTGCTTCTGCCGCCGCGCCTGTTCATATTCCGCTCGGTTTTCTTGGAATTTTATATGAGCACATCACCAATTCGTGTCGCAGTTACCGGCGCCGCCGGTCAAATCGGTTACTCCCTGTTGTTCCGCATCGCTTCCGGAGCGATGTTCGGTCGCCAGCAACCGGTCATCCTGCATTTGCTGGAAATTGAACCGGCCCTGCCCGCGCTCGGGGGCGTGGTCATGGAGTTGGATGATTGCGCGTTCCCGCTGCTGAAAGGCGTGGTGCCCACCGCCAATCTCGACGAGGGATTCAAAGGCGTGAATTGGGCCCTGCTGGTCGGCAGCGTGCCGCGCAAAGCCGGCATGGAACGCAAGGACCTCCTCGGTATCAATGGCAAGATCTTCATCGGCCAGGGCCAGGCGATTGAAAAGAATGCCGCCTCGGACGTGCGGGTGTTGGTGGTCGGAAATCCCTGCAACACCAACTGCCTGATTGCGATGAACAATGCTCCCGGCGTGCCGCGAGACCGGTTCTTTGCGATGACCCGGCTCGATGAGAATCGCGCCAAGAGCCAGTTGGCGAAGAAGGCCGGCGTGGATATCACCGCGGTCACGAATATGGCGATCTGGGGCAACCATTCCGCCACCCAATACCCGGATTTCTACAACGCCCGCATCAACGGCCGCCCGGGCAACGAAGTCATCACCGATGAAGCCTGGCTCAAGGGCGAGTTTATTAGTTCAGTACAGCAGCGCGGCGCGGCGATCATCAAGGCCCGCGGCGCCTCCAGTGCCGCCAGCGCCGCCAACGCCGTCGTGGACAGCGTTCGCTCGGTGGTCCAGCCCACCGCCGCCGGTGATTGGCACAGCCTGTGCCTGTGCTCCGATGGCAGCTACGGAGTGGAAAAGGGGCTCATTACTTCCTTCCCCATCCGCAGCAACGGCCAGAAACCCGAGATCGTCCAGGACCTGCCCATCAACGCCTTCAGCCAGGGCAAAATCGACGCCACCATCAACGAACTGAAGGAAGAAAAGTCGATGGTGTCCGATTTGCTGCCCAAGTAATCGGGTCGACCGAGCAGCCTCAATTGCAGACCTCCCGTGCGCTTTGCCGGGAGGTTTTTTGTTAGCTTAAGTCCACCGGATCGATGTCCACGACGAGAGTCACATCCTCCGGCAAGCGCACCCGGTGCTGCATCTCCGCCAACGCCTGGCTGAGGTGGGACATGCGCGCGGTGCGCAGCATGATTTGATGGCGGTAAAATGATTCGGCTTTCAGCAGCGGCGCGGGCGCCGGACCCGCAATGATCAAATCTCTGAAAGCCGACAGCGCCTGGTCCAGTTCCTTCTTCAAGTGCGCGGCTGAAAACGCCACCTTTTCCTCGTTGCGCCCTCTGAGGGTCAGCAGCGCGATCCGGCCAAAGGGCGGATAACGCAACGGTTGGCGGAACTCCATTTCCTGGTCGTAAAACCCGACGAAATCGTGCCGCCGGGCGAATTGAATCGCGGGATGGAACGGTGTGAAGGCCTGCACAATCACCTCGCCTTCGACGTCCCCGCGCCCGGCCCGGCCCGCCACCTGGGTGAGCAATTGAAAGGTCCGCTCGCCCGCCCGGAAATCCGGCTGATGCAGCGCCATGTCGGCGTAGATAATCCCCACCAGGGTGACGTTGGGGAAATGCAGGCCCTTGGCGATCATCTGCGTGCCCAGGAGTACATCCAGTTTGCCGGCGCGAAATTGGCCCAGGATCTCGCGGAAATCGTGCTTTCGTTTCAGCGCGTCCGAATCCATGCGCTTGATCCGCGCATGTGGGAAGAGTTTGCCCAGGGTTTCCTCGACCTTTTGCGTGCCCAAACCGGCGAACCGGATTTCCGGGTTGCGGCATTTCTCGTTGGGGCAGGTCTTGGGCACGGTCTGATTGTGGCCGCAAATGTGGCAGCACAGGCGTTGCTCCTGGCGGTGATACGTGAGCGAGATACTGCAGTTCGGGCAGCCAGCCACGTAACCGCACAACGGGCATTGCAGCGAGCTGGAATATCCGCGCCGGTTCAAGAACAGGATGGTCTGCTCCCCGGCATCCAGCCGGCGCGCGATGGCCTCGTGCAGTTGCGGGGAGAAAATCGGGATCGACGTCCCGCGCCGGACGGTCTGGCGCATGTCCACCACCCGCACCACCGGCATTTTCTTGTCATCCGCCCGCTCCGGCAGGTCGAGCAGGGCATATTTGCCCTTGCGGGCGTTGTAGAAGCTTTCGAGGGAAGGGGTGGCCGATCCCAGCACGACCGTCGCGCCTTCCATTTGCCCGCGCACAATCGCAACGTCCCGGGCGTGGTACCGGGGCGATTCCTCCTGCTTGTAGCTGTTCTCGTGCTCTTCATCCACGATCACCAGTCCCAGCGGATCGACCGGGGCGAAAATCGCCGAGCGCGCTCCGATCACGATCCGGGCCCGGCCTTGACGAATCTTGTGCCACTCGTCGTGACGTTCTCCCGCCGAGAGGTGGCTGTGCAGCACCGCCACCAGCGTTTGCAGCGGGCCATGGCTGAAGCGCGCCTTGAATCGTTCCACCGTCTGGGGGGTGAGTGAAATCTCAGGCACCAGCACGATCGCGCCTTTGCCCTGCTCGAGGGCATGCGCCAGCGCCTGGAGATAAACTTCAGTCTTCCCGCTGCCGGTCACGCCGTGCAACAGGAACACCTTGCTGTCTCCGCCGTCCTTTTTACCCGCCCGATCCCGGTCCGGCCGGGCGTCCATGGCTTTGGTGATCGCGGCCAGCGCCGCGCCCTGGGCGGGATTCATCGCCAGCGATTGGCTCGGCAGGATGTGCTCGCGCGCGTAAGGGTCGCGCTCGGATACCTCCGGCGCAATCGTCACCAGGCCCTTGTCCTCCAGGCGCCGCACCGCTGCGGAGGTCGTTTCGGCCAAGTCCAACAGCTCCGCCAACGGCAGCTCCCGCCGTTCTTCGAGGATGTTCCAGATTTCGCGCTGGCGCTTCGAGAGTTTGGGCAGTTCCCCACTCAACGGCAGCACCCGCACATACAACAACTCGCGCCAACCCGCTTTTTCGTGCCGCACCGCCTCCGGCAGGACGGATTTGAGCGCGATTTCCGGTGCGCAGCAGTAGTATTCCCCGATCCATTTGGCCAGGCGCAGCACCTTCGGCGTGACCAGGGTCTGGGCGCCGATAATCTTGACGATGGATTTTAGCGAGGGATAGTCGGAGGTCTCCGCCAGGCCCGTGACGCACCCCAGCACCTTGCGCGCCCCGAAGGGCACCTGCACTCGCGAGCCGACCTCCACGAGGCCTTCCATCTCCGGCGGCACCAGGTAGTCGAACTCCTTCCGTAAGGCTATTTCCAGGGTGACGCGTGCAATCATTTTCGGCCAGGGGCAGGTTGTCGCTTTGAGGCGGATGTGTCGAGCTGGTTTTGGGGGTGGCTGGCCATGCGGGGAGGAAATCCAACAGAAGGTCGCGAAGGAAACGAAGGGGGAATGGGCTTTTGACCGCGCTCCGACCGAAATGCACTTGCTTGGCGCACGAGCGTCCCGCCGCCAGATCTGGGACCAAGCACCGAGACGGTGCTCGAACTCGCAGCCGAGGACGGCTACGCTACACCCGAGCCCCGGAGCGCGGACGTCCGCGTCCGCTTAAATCGTTCGGAGGACGGCCACGGTTGACCCTCGCGGCGTTGGGACGAATCCACCACGAGCGCCGGTGCCGAAAAGGCTGGCGAAACCTCATGGAAAGCCGTATGACGTTTACGTGGTACTAATGCTATTGCGTACGCCAATCGGCTCGACGTTTGAGCCTTAATAGCCAATAGCATCAAGTGCACATTATGCTGGTCAAGGGTTAGGCTATTTGCGCGCCATGACAACGCTCTTGGGAAATATTGCTATCCCGGTGCTCTTTCCACAGCCTCTGCTCGCCCTCGCGGTGCTGGTTCCGATCGTTGGCGTCGAAGGTTTTGAACTGCGCCGCAAGTTCGCAATTCCGTATGTCAAAGTGCTTGAAGCAAACATCCTCTCTACCCTCATCGGCATTCCCATCGCTACTCTTTGGATTGGCCTTTGTAACTGGGTCATCAATGGTAACACCGGAGGATGGGGGACCATCGGCTTGATCAGTCATGCCAGCCTCACGGACCTGGACGCGCTGTGGTTACTCTCGGTATTCATGGTGGGGGTCATGCTCCTGTGTTGTGCGCTCTCGGTTTTTGTGGAGGGCCGCTATCTGCGTATGCGGCTGGGAATCGTATCTGATCGTCCATTTTGGCATAGTCTCATCAGGGCTCATTGCTATTCATATACGGTTCTCCTGGGGGCAAATTGCTTATGGTTTGCAGCGAAGATAATATGAACGACGGCGGGCTCCATCAGCGAGTTTGCCAGCCGATACTCGCTGCGCCAGTTTGATGGAAAGTCGGACGAGTGCCTGAACCACACCTGGCCGCCCAAGCAATAAGAAAGGCCGGTTGACCCAACCACAGCACGCAGCCGAAAGATGAAAGTCGAAGAGTTCAACCGCGGACACAGCTTGAGATTCCCGGGCTTCTCATACGGACGCCTATGCAAATACGTCTTGCAGCTTCCTGGTGTCTCTTTTACGCGCCGGCGGCGTTTCTTTTGGTGGTCTGATTCGGTCGGTGCGCAGTTCACCTTCGGTGGTCATTCTTTCGAGATTGAGACGGATCCTTGGGATGGGGCGCTATGGATTCTGCCGCGCGGATCCGGCGACCACCAGGATGAGTTTCGGAAAATGCGGGAGCATTTTCAAAAGCTTGGTGTTAACGTCGAATGCCATACTCAACCTGGGGTTCCACCGGATGACGGCCTCGCCGCGCCCTCGGGCGATCCGGGCGCCAGTGGCGGGCCGCCATCGGCGAGTTGAGCGATCGGCAACGGCACTCGCATGAGTATCGAAGCATCAATGGTCAGCTACTACGCGGAACGCGCCCGCGAATAAGAGAGCATCTACCAGAAGCTGGAGCGCCAGGAAGACCTGAAGCGATTACGCAGCTTTGTGGAAAGGAGCTTCGCTGGGGCCAACGTCTTCGAAGTGGCTTGCGGCACCGGGTACTGGACGGAGGTGGTGGCTCGTGGGGCCGCGTCCGTCCGGGCCACGGACATCAATGAGGAGGTGCTAGACGTTGAATTTGAAGTGCAGCACATCGCCGTCCTGCACGACATACTCTTTACCTTCGATGCCGTAGAGACCCTTTTCCCGGGCGGCTGCCACCGAACCGCACTCGATCAGGTCATCATAAGCGATCGTTTCTGCTTTGATGAATCCGCGCTCGAAATCGCTGTGAATGGCCCCGGCCGCTCGGGGTGCGGTGTCTCCGGCACTTATGGTGCAAAATGGGTAATTGGCCGCCTCCGCTTTGCGGGTGCGGGTCACGGCATTAAACAAGGTTGACTTGCCCACGTTGGGCAAACCGACAATTCCAGCTCTCAGCATAAGTAATAGATAAAATCTTCGATTTCGATGGACCGATCGTGCTTGAAAATACCGGGGGGCACTCCCTGATCTGCGAAACACAGCTCATTAGGTCTTTAGCTTAGACCTATAGGTCGCCCTCATTAATGCGATATTTCGGGCGGTTGCGCAACTCTCCTTTTCACCCAGCCAGGGGGCTTGGCGTGGCTGCGGCGACACCCAGGAGGTTTGACAGATGGTGTTGCCGGGTTTATGGCTGATTTCGTGAATTTAATCCTATGAAAACATTTCCGGCGCTTTGTGCTGCTATCATGACGGTCTCTTCACTTCCGGCTATGGCTGACCTGCCACCACTCATTCCGCGTGACCTCCTGTTCGGCAACCCGGAACGCACCGGCCCAGCGCTCTCGCCGGATGGCACCCGGCTCGCCTGGATCGCGCCCAACACCAATAACGTGCTCCAGGTCTGGGTGAAAACGGTCGGTAAAGAGGACGGAAAAGTCGTCACCGCCGATAAGAAACGCGGGATTCGTCAATATTTCTGGGCGAAAGATAACCGCACCCTGGTCTATTTGCAGGATAGTGATGGGGACGAGAATTTCCATCTGTACGGCGTGGACCTGGCGTCGGGTAACGTGCGCGACTTCACACCGTTCCAAGGGGTGCGCGCCACCGTCACTGATTTGAACCCCGAATTTCCGAGTGAGATGCTGGTTTCGCTCAACCTGCGGGACCGTGCCTTGTTTGATGTCTACCGCTTGAACCTGCGCAACGGCGCGCTCGACCTGGATACGGAAAATCCGGGCGATGTGGCGGGGTGGGGGACCGATTCCCGGTTCCGGGTGCGCCTGGCGCAAATTCAAACTCCAGACGGCGGGGCGGAAATCCGGGTGCGCCCGGACGACAAATCGCCCTGGAAAACGTTTATGAAGGTGGGGCCGGAGGAAATCCTGGAAGCGCTCACTTTCACCAAGGATGGCGAGTCCCTGTTTATCAAATCGTCGGTCGGTCGGGATACCGCCGCGGTCATTGAAAAGAACATTGCCACCGGTCAGGAAAAAGTGATCGCCGCCAGCGACGAGGTGGATGCCGAAGGGGTGATGATTCATCCGAAGCGTTATGTGGTCGAGGCGGTGCAGTTCGCGCCGGGCCGGGCTTCGTGGCAGGTGGTGGATCCCGGGGTGAAAGAGGATTTCGAGCGGTTAAGCAAGGTGGTGGACGGCGATTTTGAAATCGCGAACCGCACCGAGGCGGATGATATCTGGCTGGTGGCTTACAACAGCGACCGGGCCCCGGGCCGATACTACAAATGGGATCGGCGGGCGAAGGAAGCCACTTTCCTGTTCACCGTGCGCCCGAAGCTCGACGGCCTGAAGCTGGCCGAGATGAAACCGGTTGTAATCACTGCGCGGGATGGTTTGAAGATCAACAGTTACCTGACGCTGCCGCCCGGGATTCCGGCCAGCAAACTTCCGATGGTGCTGTTTCCGCATGGCGGGCCGTGGGCGCGCGACGAGTGGGGTTTCAATGGGTACTCGCAATGGCTGGCCAACCGCGGCTATGCCGTGCTCCAGCCCAACTTCCGCGGCTCGACCGGCTATGGCAAGAAGCACCTCAACGCGGGCAACAAACAATGGGGTTTGAAAATGCATGACGACCTGATCGACTGCGTCAATTGGGCGGTCAAGGAAGGCATCGCTGATCCGGGGAAAGTGGGCATCATGGGCGGGTCATACGGCGGCTACTGCGCCCTCGCGGCGCTCACATTCACACCCGAGACGTTTGCGTGCGGCGTGGATATCGTCGGGCCTTCGAATCTCAAGACCCTCATCGGCACGATTCCGCCTTACTGGAAGCCGTTGCGCGCCATGTTTGATGTGCGGATGGGGAACGTGGACGACCCGAAGGACGCGGAGTTGATCAAGAACGCGTCGCCACTCACTTTCGCGGACAAAATTGTTCGGCCGTTGCTCATTGGGCAGGGAGCGAATGATCCCCGCGTCAAGCAGGCTGAATCCGAACAGATTGTCGCGGCCATCGAGAAGAACAAAGGCCACGTGGTTTACGTGATATATCCTGACGAAGGCCACGGATTTCAGCGGCCGGAAAACCGGACCGATTTCAACGCCCGCTCGGAAGTATTCTTGGGTGAACACCTGGGGGGACGTGTCGAACCGTTGGTTGGCGACCGCATCCCCGGCTCAACGGCCGTGGTGCGAGTCGTGGGGCACAAGGAGTAACGCCAGGTCGCCCGCGCTACCCCAAAGTAGCGTAGCCGTCTCGGCTGCGAGTTCGAGCACCGTCCCGTTGCTCCGGCTGCAAAACGCCCGTGCGCTGGAGTGGTGCACCTCGGTCGGAGCGCGGACTTCCAAGTCCGCTTTTGCAGGTGCGAGTGGCAGCGGAGGTACGCATGGGATCGCAGTGCATTGCCATAGATAACCAACGGACCACTTCGGGCGGGGTAAGTGGACGTGGACCTCCGCGCTCCGGGGAAGGGATGCTGGTTTGTCGGTCAACTGAAGACAGGATGACCGTGATTTACAGGATTTCGAAGTTGGAAAACCCCAGTGCATCAGTGGTCAGGCTTCTCCATCCCGTCGATCCTGAACATCCTGTCTTTCCCGGTGGTTGGTTCCACAAGTGGCGGCGAGAACGCCCGCCATACGAGGCGCCGCCAAACTCGCGAGTGTTTTCTCAGTCCAGGACGGCCTTCTTTAACGCAGGCAGATCCAGTTTCTCCAATTCCTTTACGATATTCGGGTAGGTTGCCGCGTGATAGCCGTAACCGCCGTCACGTAATTCCTCGATGGCTCTCTCCCTGGTCCAATTTTGAAAGACCATGCGATAGCCCGCCACGACAAAGCCGGTGCGGTCGCTGCCATGCCAGCAGTGGATCAGGACGGGCTTCTCGGCGGTCTTCACTTCCTTCAGTACCTCAACCAGGTCCGTGACCGAGAGCGAGCCCGCATTTTTAGGCAGGCGCACCAAAGTAATGCCGGCCTCTGCGAAGGCTTTATCGTCCTCGCGGTATCCACGCAAGCTGAGCAGCGTGCGGATGCCGAGCGTCTTCAGTTCCGGCACCTGTTTCTTCTTGGGTTGTTCCGAGCGATACACGTCATCGCTGACCCGGAAGAAGTTATCCAGCGTCGAGTTTAAGACCGGTTGCGCCCAGTCCGCGGGGCGGACCTTGACCTTGCTCTCGGAGGCGGCGCAAATCGAGGTCAGCGCCAGGATCAGGACGAGACTGCTAATCGGGCGCGGTAACAAACCACCGCAGTTAAACGTTTTCATGGCTGGCAACAGGATTCGCGATACTCGGTGCGGAGCACGAGGGATTACGGAGTCCCCAACTCCAAGGCGGCGTCCGCGCCGAAGTTCGTGAGGCTGATGATTCCGTCCGGAGCTTGCGGCGGCAAGTCTTTTTGCAGGCCGGGAAGCGCGCGTGAGGGTGAACCGTGCGAGCACTAATTCTTCCTGGTGGTCCGTTCCATCAACCAGAGGACATCCGGATTTTTTGCCGAAGGGACGTTGAGCGGCAGGGAGACTCCCGGCCGCAGCCGGGGCGTGGTGCGGGGGTCTTTCCACTTCTTGATTTCCGAATGACCATCAACGAAGGAAAAGCCTCCGGCGTTATTGTGGTAGCTGGCGGGATAATCGACGATGGTCCATTGACCGGATTGGTCCGGATAACCGAACATCCCGACGACAAACTCGCCATCGTTGATGCTGTCCTCACGTTCATCCAGGAAGAGCCAGGTGAGGGCGGGTCCCGGAGCGGTGACATCGACCAGCTTTTTGTAAATGCGGGTGCCGGGCGGACCGAAGTTGTCCACATCCGTGCTGTTAAACCAGGCGTTCATCGAAATGCTACGCACCCGCGAGACGGCTTTTCCGGCAAAGGGGCCGGAAAGCGGCGTCACGGTGGAACGGTCTGCCGGGCACTTCCACACGCCCGGGTTTTTTCCGGTATAAGCCCAAAGCAGGCTGCGGTAGAGATCTTTGCTGACGTCCCAGTTGCTGGCGTTGCCGGGGTTGAAATCGAGATCTCCCAGGACCCACGAGTTGAGGGGCGGCCAATAGGAAGGCGGAACCTTGTCCTGGTTATCATCCACATAGAGGCGCCAGGCCATCATCATCTGGCGTCCGTTGTTCATGCAGGCAATGGCCTGGGCTTTGATTTTGGCATGACCCAGGGCCGGCAGCAGCATCGCGGCGAGAATCGCGATGATCGCGATCACCACCAGGAGTTCAATCAAAGTGAAGCCGGGTTTGCGGCTTTCTGTACAGGTACAGCGTGTGTGCATCGTATGTTTGACACGGCGTTCTAAAACGGGTGATTGCCTTAAACATGCACTCGGGGCTGGAGCAAGTCTAACAAATATTTTTGACGCGCGGTGAGCGCATCAAAATTCTCCCTTGGGGAGAATGAGCGAACACGGTGCCGCAGGCACTTGCGCCCGGGAATGGTGCGAAACCGATCCAGGTCAGCGATAAGCGCCAGCGTTGCCTTCGAAGATGCGGTTGGTCGTGCCAGCGGCTTTCATCACGAGGTGAAACACTTGCACGCCCAGGGTCCGATTGTCTTGCGATCCGGGATTGGTATCGCGCGGGACCCATTCTTTGCAGCGCAATTCCAGTTCGAGCCGGTCACTCGAGCTAGCCGGCAAGGTGGCTTTGAGGTTCCCTGCGGTGGGTAGCGGCGCGATGCGCCGGCCCTGGAGGTAGAGGCCGCTGTCGGGGCTGATGGCCTGGGCCGGAGCGGACAATTGCAGCTCCAGGTCATAGGCAGTGTCTTTCACACAAGGCAGGTTCAAGCGCGATTGGGCTCGGGACCAACGCCACGAATTGCCCACCCGCTCCGCGTCATGCCAGTTTTCCAGGAACCTGGAGTCGCCGCTCTTGCCCATGGTGATTTCATAATGCAGTCGGGCTTCGGGCGGAAAGGTGATCGAATCTTCCTCATTGAGCGCCGCGAGCACCCGTTTGCCGGCTTGGTTCTTGATGCGAAAACCATCTTCGGCCTGGTTGGCGGTCAGGATGGCGGAAACGACGTTGGAAGCGACTCCGACGTGGAGCTTGGCGCGATTGAAGGTGCAGCCCTGCACAATGGCGCGGCCTGCGTCCAACTGAATCGCGGGCGAGCCGGAGGCCGTGTTGTCCCAATCAACGAAGTGGCAGGCACTGGCGGTAAACTGCCCGCCCGCAGCGCGCATCCAGACACAGCGATCGATGGGCCCCCAGAACGAGCAATTAACCAGGCTGACTTTGCCTTCCGCCTGGGCACCAATCTCCACGCAAACAGAGTCGGTCGAACCCCAGCGACCGACGAACTCGCCGTTGCTGATCAAGAGTCCGGGCGGCTGCGCATCTTCGACGAGGACCGCGCGCCGGCAGGAGTCCGCGCCGAGCCCGAGGAAGTTGCCATTGCTGGCGCCCTGAGCGGATTTGGAGAATTTGTAACCGACCCCGTATCCGAAGCAGAACGTGTTGTGAATGTAGTGCCAATCGGTGCGGGCCAATTCGAACGCCACACCCTGGGTGTTGATCCACTTGCAGTAAGGATCATCGGGCTGGTAGGCGACGCCGAACGGCCAGAAGTGGATATTTTCGATGTGGCCGATATCGTAGCATTCATCAACGAAGAGGCCGCGTTTGATGGGGTAACCGGTGACATTACGCACCAGGTGCCGGGCGGAGCGCACGAGTCGGATGCCTTCGTATGGATTGAGCAGGCAGCATTCCTGGATTCCCACATTTTCTGTGTCCATCGAAGCGACGCAAGGCGGGTAAGGAACCGGTGGCACCTCTGTCTGCTTCCACTCCGGGTAGGCGATGATCAGCCCGGCAATGCCGGAGTTGTTTCCGGCGAGCCGGATAAACGGTTCGCCGTTGGTTGCACCGCGGCCTTCATACGCCAGGAGCACCGAGCCCGTCAATTTGTCGAAGCCGCCGCCCGCCGGAGTTGGAGGCACCCGAAAAATTCCCTGCAACGTGACGTTGGCCGGAATTTTCAAATGCCCGGCAATTTTGAACCGGCCTGCGGGCACGGACACCACGCCGCCTCCGGCTTTACCGGCTTCATCCAGGAGACTTTGAAAAATGGCCGTGCAATCCGTCTGGCCGTCCCCTTTGGCTCCGGTCGCGGTGACGTCCCAGCCCGATCCGAAAGCCGGCAGAGCGAGGTGAGCAAGCAGGAGGAGGCTGAGGCGTCGTTTCATGGCTGGGACCCTATCAGGATGCAAAGCCTTGATAAACAGCAAAGGAACGGTCTTCCGCGGTTTCGGCGGCCATCGCGGCAGCAGGCGGAACTCAAGGCTCTAAACAAAGCACTAAAGGAAATCCGGCGGCAGCCGATACAGATAATGCCCTAGTGGCGAGGTTATGGATTTAGGAATATCAGGATTAGCGTCAGGCTTCGACTGGAAGTCGCTGGTGTCGCAGTTGGCGGATGTGGAACGTGCGCCGGAACGTTCGCTGCAGACGCAGCAGAGGGCTATCAACCAGCGCAACACCGCATTTGGCAGTCTCAAGACGCAGTTGGCTGCCTTGCAGGCCAAGATCGCGGCGCTCAAAGACGCGACGCTGTTCGACGCTCGCACTGCGGCCACGTCCAATTCAGCAATCGGATCCGCCACCGCCAATAGTGGCACCGCCCTCGGGGCTTATGCCTTTAAGATTACGCAACTTGCGACGGCGGCGGCCATCAAGGGCACCACGGATGTGGGCGGGGCGTTGAGCCCCACCGATGATGTGACCGGGGCGGTGCTGGGCAACGCAGGGTTCGCGACGAATGTCACCGCCGGCACCTTCTCGGTGAATGGCAAGAAGGTAGAAATTGCCACCTCCGATACGTTGCAGGCGGTTTTTGACAAAATCAGCGCCGCCACCGGTGGCGCGGTTACTGGTCGATACGACTCGGCTACCGATTCGATTCAACTGACGGGTTCCAGCCCCATCGTGTTGGGAACCGCGACAGATACCAGCAATTTTCTGCAAGTCACGAACCTGGGCAACAACGGCACGAACACCGTTTCCAGCCGGGAACGAATGGGATCGGTGCGGACCGGCGTCACGATGGCCTCCGCCAACCTGCGCACGGCGATCACCGATGGCGGGTCGGGGCAGGGTGAGTTCAAGATCAACGGGGTCAGCATCAGCTACAATGCCACCACCGACAGCATTGCCGACGTATTGAGCCGGATCAACAATTCCAGTGCGGGGGTCAATGCCGCATACGATTCGATCAACGACCGGTTTACCCTGACGAATCGCGATACGGGAGATATCGGTGTGGGTTTGGAGGATGTGACCGGAAATTTCCTGGCCGCTACCGGCCTGGGGGCAGGCGAGTTGCAACGGGGCAAGAACTTGCTGTATACGGTCAATGACAGCGCCGAACTATCGAGCTTGTCGAACAAGATCACCGAAGGCAGCTCCGGGGTTACCGGACTAAGCGCAACGGCACTGGCGGAGGGGAGCTTTACAGTTACGGTCGATTCTGATCGCAGCGCGATCAAAACGGCCATCACGGATTTCGTTGCGGAATACAACAAGACCCAATCGTTGATCAATACCCAGGTAGCCAGTTCGACCGATGCCAAAGGAAAGGTCACAGCCGGGGTCCTGGCGGGGGATCCTGAAGCGAGCGATTTGACCGGGCAACTGCGCCGCATGGTGGCGGCCGTTTTGGGCTCGAGCTCAGGGGTTAAGTCATTGGACGCCTTGGGTTTTGGCTCGAATGGCAATGATGATCAACTTTCGACGACAGATTTGACGAAGCTGGATGCCGCGTTGCAGGATAACCTCACGGGAGTGAAGGAGCTATTCGCCGGCGGCAGCGGAGGGTTGGCGGGCAAGCTCAACGATTATTTGGACAAGGTGATCGGAGACGACGGCACCCTGGTGAAACATCAGGCTACGCTGACCTCGCAAAGCAGCGCCATTGACACTCAAATCGCCGATCTGGAGCGTTGGGTTGTGGCCCGGAGCGATCAAATGACGGCCAGCTTTGTGGCCATGGAAGCCGCTCAGCAGAGGATCAATCAGCAGTTGGCCTACTTGAGCAAGACCTTCGGCTCGTAGGGCTGGATCGGGTATTCTGGCTTGGTCAGGGGGCTGCGAGCGCCAGGGGAGATGAAGCCTGGCGGACTTTCCTAATTATTTACTCCTTAATTTCTGGAGCTCGTCCGCTTTATGCTGCCGGCCCCATGGATTCAAGGAACGCAGCCTTCCTTTCGTGCCCGCGGCCCTGCGGGGCCATCCATTGCTGGAACCGTGTCTGTGGGCATTCGCGGAGATTTCCAGCGCCAAAGCCGTAAGGCCCTCCTGTGCCCTACGCTGTCGGCTTCCCCTTGAGGCTCAGGTTTGTGGCGGCAGGGCTGCGGGAAGGTTGATTAGGTGAAGTGAAGGGACCCCGGATGCGGGTTGATTGGGAAGACGGCTAAAGTGTTTCGCGGGTTGGCCGATAACATGGGTGTTAGCAGGTTGCTGGCAGACCTTAAAAGCCAGCGCAGGATAAAGTCGGGCGCCTGCTCCAAGGCTCGACTCGCGGCAGGGATGCCGTTAAACAAAACAATCCCCGCAAGGGGTGACTCATGGAAGGAGTCTTATGGTAATCAACACTAACGTCTCGGCAGAACGCAGTTCGCAGTTGCTGGCGGATTCGTCCGCAAAATTGTCCAAATCACTCGCACGCCTGTCCTCCGGTTCGAAACTCGTTTCGCCGGAAGATGACGCCGCGGGCCTGGCGGTTTCGCTACGGTTCGACGCACAGATCAATCGGATTGGTGCGACCAGCAGCAATGTGAGCAACGCCATGTCATTCACCCAAACCCAGGACGGCTTTCTCCAGAAGGTCGGCAAGGCGTTGGATCGGATGAGCGAACTGGCGGTTCTGTCCCAGGACATCACCAAGACGGACACGGATCGCGGGTTGTATGACAAGGAGTTCCAACAACTTGGCAAGTACATCACGGACATCGCCGGCAAGGACTTCAACGGCGTCAGCCTGTTCAACAGCAGTGACAAATCCGTCACGATTGACAGCGACGCCAATAGCTGGACGATGACCGCCATCAACCTGGGCGGTTCGAGTTACACTGGCGCCACCGCCACGGCGGTGGGCACCACGACAGGCGCGGTGGCCGCGCTCACGGCGGTCAAAACCGCCATCACGCAGTTGGCGGGTGACCGTGCGACGATCGGCGCCAGCATGGCCCGCTTGAACTACACCAATGAGCAGTTGTCGGTCCTGAAGAGCAATCTTTCCGCCGCCAACAGCCGCATCAAAGACGTGGATGTTGCCGAGGAGAGCACGCAGTACGCGCGCTACAACATCCTGGTGCAATCGGGCACGGCGATGTTGGCTCAAGCCAACGCCGCTCCGCAGTCCGCCCTGCGCCTCTTGGGCTAGACCTAAGCCTCAGCTTAGCCAGACATCCCCGAACCGCTGCCCGCGGTTCGGGGTCTTTTATTTTCTTAACCCGGCGCCAAAACAACCGATACACACAGCATGAAGAAGTGGTCCATGGGCCTGGTGTTGGTGGGGCTGGCGTTGGGGGCCGGCTGTGACAGCCTGCGCCTGGGCCTCTCCAGCGTTCCTCCCTATCAGCCGCAAAATGTATACGGGCAGCACACACGCCTGCCGGAGCAGTTGCGGCGGGTGTTGCTGTTGCCGCTGGTTGACCGCACCCCGGGGCCGACGGAGGCCTCCTCACTGGATGTGGTTCGCCTTGGGTTCACGGCGGAGTTACGGAAGCGCAACGCGTTCGAGGTCATCACCTGCACCCCGGCGGAACTGCGGACCTGGACCAGTCGGGATCATTGGAGTGCGGTCGAGGAATTACCGGCGGATTTCCTGCAACGACTGCAGGCCCGCACCGGTTGCGACGGGGTGCTTTTTGCCGAGTTAACTCATTTCCAGGCATATCCGCCGCTGGCGGTGGGCTTTAATCTGCGCCTGGTGGAATGCCGCGGTACCAATACCGTTTGGACGGTGGAAGAGACGCTGGATGCCGCCAATGCGGCGGTGGCGTCCGGTGCGCGGGCGTATGGACGGTCCGAGCTGCGACAGGCCCGGGAATCGGATTGGCTGATGGTCAATTCGCCGAAGCATTTCAGCCAGTATGCCGCCTGGCTGCTGCTTTCAACGCTTCCGTCGCAAAGCGCTAAAGAACTCTGAGAAACCACCGATATAACCTTGGGGCGGCCCAGACGGCGGCCCAACCGGAGAGCAGAAGCAATGCAAGTAAATCCCAGCGGAAAATCTGAGCCGGTCAACGGCGTTAACGCCCTGACCGCAACGCGGCGGTCAGCACCGCCCGCAGAGGAGGCTTCCTTCTCGCGCCTGGACAACCTGCGACTGGCCCTGGACCAAACGCCGGCAGTCCGGGATACCGAAGTCTTGCGGGCCAAAAAACTGGTGGGCGATGTGCAGTATCCGCCGGACGAGACCGTGCGTCGGATTGCCAATCTGCTGGCGATTCATCTCAGCGAGCGGCCGTAAGGCTCGGCGGCGGAACTCTTCCTGAAACTTTATCCTTCTAGCATGAACCAAAATAGTGCGTGGCAGTCTTACCACAGGGTCTCCACTCATACCGCGCCACCGGGACAGCTCGTTTTGATGCTGTTCGACGGGGCGATACGATTCTGCAACCAGGCGCTCTCTGGCTTCAACCATGAGGATCCGCTGCAGTTCAACCAGACCATCAACAACAACGTGCTCCGGGCGCAGAACATTTTGCAGGAACTGAGCCAATCGCTCGATTTGCAGCAGGGGGGCGAACTGGCCAGCACCTTGCGCCGGCTGTATGACTACATGGATCGGCGACTGACCGAGAGCAACCTGCACAAAACGGCCGATGGCATCGAAGAGACCATTACCCGGCTGGGCACCCTCCGCTCCGCGTGGCAGCAGATGCTCGCGCAACAGGCGGCTACCGTGCCACAATATGAATCCTGCGGCAGCCTTTCCGCCTGCGTTTAAAGCGACGCCTATGCAATTCAATCACGAGAGTTTGGGAGAGCTATACGCCGAGTGGCGCCGGGCGTCGGATGCCGAAGGCCGAGCCATCCAGGCCGGAGACTGGCCTGCCGTCGAGGAATGGCAGCAATGTAAAATGACGCTCAAAGCCCGGATTTTGCCGGCGGCCGAAGCGTGGCAAAAGCGATGGCCCCGGCGGGAGCAGGGCCAGGTGGAATTTGAACGCGAGTTTCGGCCCATCGTCACGGAGCTGATTTCATTGGAGCATCGGAACGATGAATGGTTGCGGTTGCGCCGGCAAACGGCGGAAGCCGAACGGAAAGCTATGGAAGATTCCCGGCGCAACCTGCGCGGTCTACACCGAGCCTACGGCAGCGGACCACAGCCGCATTGGCAGAGTTATTCCTAAGCCGGAAAGCGGAAGACCTGGCTTTCGTGGTCCGGGTCTGCCGAAGGACGCTTCCTATCAGCGGCTAACTGTTGCCGGCCGCAGAGTCGCGAGGTTGCTGGTCCAGCGCCCCGCGCACCGCCCGCAATAAATCCTGGTTGCCAAACGGTTTGGCCAGGAAACTCGTGCGCGGCGATTGCTCCGAGGGCAGCGCCGGGAATTCATCGGAATCACCGCTTAAGAACAGGACCGGCACATCCTTCCAACGTTTGCGCAGCTTTTCAAAAACCTCTCGTCCACCCATCCTCGGCATGTTGATATCCAGAATCGCCAGATCGAAGGGGGTCGTCGCCGCTTCGCATCGGGCCCAGGCCTCCTGGCCGTCTCCGACGTCGGTGATGATGTATCCTCGATAGGCCAGAATGGCTTTCATCAGGAGCCGGGTGCCATTGTCGTCTTCCGCGATCAGGATTCTTTCCTTGCCGTCCAGCGGGCGGGCGCCGGGAGTTTCGTGGGTGGGTTGGGCGGCAGGGGCAGGAGCGGGGGCGGACGTCCGGGCGTCCTGTTCCCGGGCCGTGGCGCGGAACGCGCTGGCGAGTTGGGCGGCGCGGAGTGAGCTGGTTTGAGCGGAGGTTAGAAACTGCACGACACGCTCGGGCAACTCTTCCTGCAAGGTCAGTTCCAGGCAGGCGTGGATACTGGTCAGCAGGTTGTTAAAGTCGTGAATCAATTTGCGTTGTACTGGGATGGTGCGGGAATTAGCCTGGTCCAGCGCCTGCCGTTCCTCCGCTTTGCCGAAACGCAAGTCCCGGAGTACCTGCACAAAGCCGTAGGGCTGCCGGCTTTCATCCACCATGGGCAGGGTGTGCAGCGACAAGTCAATCGTGGAGCCATCCTTACATACAACGCGGCACTCGCTGCGGATCTCCTGGGAGGGGAGTTGCCGCGGTAATTCCACCAGCAAGGTCAGCGCCGCAGACGGGGCCAAAAGCTCGTGGAGCGGGCGGTCCAGGGTGTCGTCGGACCGCCAGCCAAATCGTTGCTCGGCGGCCGGGCTCCAGTAGGTCACCGTGCCCTTCAAATCTGTCAAGACGATGGCCCCTGCGAACTGCTCCAGAAGATTCATAGCACTTACAGGTAGCCTCTCGGGTTTGCTTCTACAAGCTTGTATTGGATGGCGCCATCCGCTAGACAAGGGGCGCGTGAAACTGGCGCTCCGGGTCGAACTGTGTTTCGCCGGGCTTCAGCCGACCGTAAGAATTGCCGATGTATTGGGAAAGTCTGACGCCACCCGGCGACGGGTGGACATATCGCCGCCTCAAGAGCATTGCATGATTGCCAATCCTGCGCCATCCACGACGGAATCGAACCTTGGGCCGGGTGAAGGTTTGACCTCCCCCGCGAAACGCCGGCTGGAATTGGGTTTGGACGGAGGGTTGGCCGGATTGGACCCTGCCGGTGCGGTGGTCTGGATTAATCCCACTTTGGCGAACTGGCTGAATTTTGGGATGGAGTCTGCCGTGGGTCGCAGCCTGGCTGATGCGTTAAAGGGGCAGGCTCCACAGTGCGCCGCGGCATTGCAAGAGTTTCTCGGCGGCACCCAAACGTGGCAGCAGCACCAGTTGCCGGGTGGCGAGGGCGCGTGGTTCAACATGGAACTGGCCCGAAATTCCGCCGGGGTTCACTTCCGGCTTAGCTCCAATCTGCCCGCGACCGAGGAACTGGTGGAATCGGGATGGGATGAAAGCTACGGGAGCCCTGGCGGCAATCGTCAGATGTTCGTCCGCCTGGTCCGGGCCGAGACACAGCTCAATAATTTGATGCAACGCTGGCCGGGAGTGATTTTCAGTCAGCGTGCCGATTTTTCCATCCGCTACGCCAGCGCTCGCATCCTGGAACTCACCGGTGTGCCCGAATCGGAATGGTCCAATGCCCCGCAGCGATTCTGGCAGGTGGTGCATGAGGCGGACGCGGAGGCGCTGCGGCGGCAATGCGAGGCGGCGGTAAAGACCGCAGGAGGTGTGTCCATCACGTATCGGTTGCGCAATCTGCAGACCAACCAAATCGCATATGTGCTCGAGCATCGCGAGGCGGTCACCAGCAAGACCGGCCTGGTGTTGGGTTACGAATGTCTCTGGCTGGATATTACGCGCCAAACGATTGCCGAGAAGCGCCTCTCGAGCGCCGCCTGGAAGGATACTCTGGCCACTCTCACCATGGGGCTGGCGCATGATTTTGGAAACATCATGTCCGGCATTCTTTCGCTTAGCGAATTATACCAGGCGCAGACTCAGCCGGACCATCCGTTCCATGAAGGGCTGGGCCTGATCAAGCAGCAATCGCTGCAGGCCAGCAATCTCATCCATCGTATCGTCAATCTGCATCGCGACAAGACCGGTGAGCGCAGCTACCACGATCTCAACCAACTCGTCAATGAACTCACCGATCTCGTGCGCACAGTGCTGCCCCGGCGCATTCGCGTGGTCACGGAGTTGTCAGCTTCGTCGCTCCCGGTTTACGTGGACAGCGTGGAGTTTCGGCAAGTCATGCTGAACCTGGGATTGAATGCCGGGGACGCCATGCCGCAACGCGGCACGTTAACGCTGCGGACGCGGCGGGTTACCGAGCCGCAGACGTTCACGCACGGGCAGGGCCGGTTTCCCGGCCTGCCGGCTGTCTGTGTGGAGGTGCAGGATAGTGGCACCGGCATTCCCGAGCGGAATCTGCCTTTCCTGTTCGATCCATTCTTTACGACCAAACCGGTCAACAAGGGGTCCGGCCTCGGCTTATATAATGCCCGAGTTTTTGTTGAGAAACATGCCGGAGCCATTTCTGTCGAGACCGTGGAAGGGCAAGGAACCACCTTTCGGCTGTGGTTGCCGGAGGCGGATTTCACGGAGCGCGAACGCGCCCAGGCAGTTCCGGAATCCCGGCGCAAGGTCTTGCTGGTGGTCGGCAGTGCGGGGCGCCCGATGGAGAGCGTCACCGAGGTTCTGCGCCAAAATGATTTCTACGTCATGGCCACTTCAAGCCCGGTTCATTTTCGCGAATTGCTGGCGGAAGAAGCCACGGTGGATGCCGTTCTGTTGCTGGCGGATCCGGGTGAGCCGCAGTGGATCAAGCTGATGGCGGAATTGCCAGATTTGCGCGCGTCAGCTAAGCTGGTGGTACAGTTGGTCGGCACGCACTCAGACCTGGTCGATGCGACTGCGCTCGGCAAAATGCACCTGGTCTTAAGCAGTGATACTTCGGAAGGAGAGTTTCTCCAACGTCTCAAGGGTTTGCTCGATAAATCTCCCCACTTATGAACCCACCCAGTCAAACGCACGCCGACAGCAACCGCATCCTGGTCGTGGACGACGAGCGTATCGTGCTCACCGCCCTGCGGGAGACGCTGCGGCTTGAGGGGTATGAGGTGGTGGCGACCTCGGATCCACTGGAGGCGCTCGATATCATCCAGCGCACCCGGTTTTCGGTCATCCTCACGGACCAGCAGATGCCGGTGCTCACAGGCCTGGAGTTTCTAGCGCAGGCCAAGGAGGTCCAGCCCAACGCCGTTCGAATCCTGATTACCGCCGTCTTGAGCCTCAATACGGTTATTGACGCCATCAATAAAGGGGAGATTTACCGGTTCATCGTTAAGCCGTGGTTGCGGGAGGAGTTGCTGGTGACGGTGCGCAACGCCGTGCAACGCTACGAACTGGTGCTCAACAACGAAAAGCTCCAGGCGGAAGCGCTGGACATGAACCGCCGGCTCCAGGAACAAGTGGATCGCGTCAATGCCCAAAACCGCGAATTGGAGCGCCTCAATACCACCCTGCACGAGAACCTGGATCGCTCCGTTCAGCTTTGTCTTAAAACCATCGAGACTTTCTACCCCGTTCTCGGAGGGCGGGCGCGTCGCACGTTGGAGTTGTGCAAGGCGATCGGTGAGGGTGCGAATTTGCCGGCGGACCAACGCAAAATTTTGGAGATCAGCGCTCAATTGCATGGCATCGGTCTGATCGGCACCCCGAGAGAGCTGATTCGAAAGTGGCAACTGGCGCCCGATTCGCTGAGCGAAGCCGAGCGCGCGTTGATCGAATTACATCCGGCTCTGGGCCAGGAACTCGTGGGCTTTGTGGCGGATCTCGGTCCGGTTAGCTCGGTCATCCGCGCGCATCGGGAGCGATTCGACGGGCAGGGTTATCCGGACCGGTTGAGCGGTGAGCAGATACCCTCGCTGGCGCGATTGCTGGCGGTCTGCATCGGTTACGCTTCCTCCAACGGCGATGCCGCCGGCATTGAGGCGGTGAAGAGTCAGAGCGGGACCGCTTATGATCCCGACGCCGTGCGGGCGTTCCTGCGCTGCCTGCCCAAGGCCGTGGTGCCCCGTAACCAGCGGGAGGTGCTGCTGTCGGAACTTCAGCCGGGCATGGTTTTGGCCACTGGAATTTATACCTACAACGGTGTGTTGCTTATTCCGGAAGGCCAGGTGCTTAACCAGCCGCAAATCGATAAGCTCAAGAATCACAACCTGATGAGCCCCATCACGCAGAACCTGGTGATTTATTGCTGACCCAGACTGGGGCGAGGACCAAGCGGGACCAGCCGACGCTGAATCGCGGGGGGCTTGGAACTCTGAAGGGGTGGCGACTTAATGGAGCATTCACTCCGCGCGTTGAACCTTTATCAACTCCTGCACTAACCGCAAGCCTTGCTCCACGGAGTCGAATTTTCCATCAAGTTGAGCCTGATAGCAGGTCTCGAGAATTTCACCGAATTGGACGCCTGGTTGCAGGCCCAGCGCAATTAGGTGCCGGCCGAGCAGGATGGGTTTCGGCACGTTGCTTTCCACGTTTTGAATCCGGGCCCGTTCCAGGAGCCAGTGGCCCGCAGGGAAACCGTCGAAAGGCAGGGGAGGTCTGCCCGCCTGGTCCGCCCGGGCCACCCTCACCAGGCGATCAATGCGCTGGACGCGGTGCGCGAGGCGTCGCACCGCGTTATCACTCGCTTTTTGATCGAAGAGTTCCTGGGGGCGCAGGTGATGGAGCACCAACAGAACAACAGCGTCAACGAGGCTGGCCTCGTTCGTCATGCGGCCCAGAAACGAACGCGTGGGCCCTTCGCCTGCCTGCTCGTGTCCATAGGATCGGATTCTGCCGTTTTCAAATCGTGTCGTAGCCGGTTTGCCGAAATCGTGACAAAGCACTCCCAGGCCCACGATCAGATCTTCCAGGGCGTCGCCGATCCGCTCGCGCGCGAAAGCATCCAGACAGTGCAGGGTGTGGGTCCAGACGTCCCCTTCTGGATGCCATTCCTTTTCCTGCTCGCAGCCGATGAGGGCTGCCAATTCTGGAAAATACTGCGTCCAACCGCAATCCCGAAGGAACCACAGCCCGCGCGAGGGGCGGATTCCGCTCACGATCAATTTACGCCATTCCTCAAAGATCCGTTCGCTGGCCAGCCCTTCCGGCTCGATCGTGCGGCACAGTTCTACCGTCTCCGGAGCGACTGAAAAGTCGAAACGCCCGGCAAACTGCATCCCTCGCAACACCCGCAAGGGATCCTCCACGAAGTGGCTGGAAGTGTGGCGCAGGACTTTTTGGTCGAGGTCCTGGAGTCCGCCGAATGGATCGATTACTTCGCCCGTCGCGGGATCCAGGGCGATGGAGTTGATGGTGAAATCCCGGCGCGCCAACGCTTCCTGCGGATCCATGGTTGAATCGGAGAAGATCTGAAATCCTTTGTGACCCAATCCTGCCTTGGATTCGCGTCGGGGAATCGAGATATCGATCGGCGCGCCGCGGATTTTGAGGACGCCAAACGACAAGCCCACTTTATCGATCTGAAAGTTCGCGGCGAGCAACTCGCTGAGTGGGTCCGGAGCGATCCCGTAGACTTCCACATCCAGGTCCTTGGCCTCCAACCCGAGCAGCGTGTCCCGAACGCAACCGCCCACTGCCAGGGGACGTCCGCCAGCCTTCCGGATGCAGGAAGTCAAATTCTGGAAGCATTCCCGCAAAGCCGGATCCGTGATTCTCAACCGAATGCGCTCAGGCGCCGCCATGCGGCACTAGGAACGCACAGAGGCTATTACATGCAAGGAAATTCACCGGCGTTCACCCCGTTCCGGCGATAGTAGACTGAGCACAAAAGAGTCCGGCGACGGGCACCATCCCTCCCCATTTTTCTCCCACGGCAGTCCTCCGCTTGTCCCTCAAGTACAGCCGCATGGCGCCGTCGCCGTAATCTGTCAAATGGTTCGGCATCACATCGAATGTCGCCTATCTACTAATACGTGGCGATTTGCCGAATCTTGCACGGAATGTGTAATTTTTTTGCGTAGCGACACTTGCCCTGCCGGTTGCTTTATGCACATCGCCAAGCGCCCATGATCCAGCAGCTCAGGCCGGGTGCAGGGGATAGCCGAACTAAATGCCATTGAGGCTAATTGAGTTTCAATTGAATTTCGCCTTGCCTTCGACCTAAGGTCTGGTCAAATAACTTTAAGCAGTTGGAGCAAGGAACCTCCTATGGATACAGCCGGCTCAACTCAGAAGGACTATTATCCAACGACCATCTGGTCGGAGATCGGACGGGCGGGCAAGGTGGATTCTCCCGATGCGTTGGCGGCCTTGGACGGGCTTCTAAAGAAGTACTACAAGCCCCTCCAAACCCACCTCCAATTCAAATTTTACGTTACCCCCGAGCAAGCCGCCGATTTGCTGCAGGACTTCATCAGCCGGAAGATGCTGCAAGCGGACTTGCTGATGAAAGCGTCGCCGCATCGTGGCCGGTTCCGCACTTTCCTGCTCAACGCGCTTGATAACTTCGTTGTCAGCCAACACCGTCGGGACAACACCCTGAGACGCAAACCAGAAGGCGGACTCGAGTCTTGGGAAGGTTGTTTTCGGGAATTGACGACCGGACCGGCCTCAAATAGAAGCGACCCCTATGCGCTGGAGTGGGCGCGAGCGGTTCTGGCGGAAGCAGTCAGCCGGATGCATGCGGAATGCGAAGCCCACAAGTGCCTCGGACGCTGGAGCATCTTCAAGGCGAGACTCGTTGACCCAATCCTGGACGGGGCCGATCGACCCAGTTACGAAGCATTGACGGCCCAGCTCGGGTTTCAATCTCCGGGCGAAGCCTCGAATGCCCTCACCACAGCCAAACGTCAGTTTGACCGACTGCTGCGTCAGGTGGTGGCTGAATACGCCGGGGAAGGCTCGGATGTGGAGGAGGAGCTTCGGGAGCTGAAGCTGGCGGCGAGTGGAGATTGAGAAAGCCGTAAGCAGGAATTGGGTTTTGAACGCGTAAACGAAAGCGAACATCGTGGATTCGACGAGCCACATTCTGAATGCCAGCCCGGCCCAGGTGGTGGATTTGATGGGGATGGGGCACGCCCCGGCTCGGGTCTGGCGCCCTCAGGAACTCGGCGCTGTGTTTCGGCACCAGATGGCTGCCCCCGTTTCGGTCGATCTCGCCGGCTTAGGTCCAGAGGTGTCAGGGAAGCTCAGAACACTGGCGGATGCCAGCGGGCTGTTGCTCAAGAATTTCCAGGACCTATTCCAACACCCAGACCCGCCGGTGGAGTTGCTCGAATTGGTCAAGCAGTTCGCGAAGGCCAACCGAGGCCAGCCAGAAAGCGCCCTGCCCACCGAGGTGGCGACCGCGCTTTACTATCTTAGCATTGCGGCAGCGCTGGTCCGGTTGGGCCAGCGCATCACTGCGTTGAGCGATGAGGATTTGCGGCGTGGCTTTTTGATTGTAATAGGTCAGGAGTGGCTCGATGCGGTGTCGCGTGAGCTGCTCGAAGCTGCTCAGAAACAGTTGCCGGGCGGAGCGGCGGCAGAATCATGAGCCCAGACCCGGAACCAATTCCCTCGCAGGTAACGGCCTCGACCGCCCCGGCATCGGCGATGGCGGAACCCTTCGGGGACTTGGCGGCTACGGGCCTGGTCACCCCGCCGCAACGGCCGGGGGTGCTCGGGAGCCTTGACAAGTATGAGCTGATGCGGCCGCTGGGAAAAGGGGGAATGGGCCTCGTGTTTCTCGCTCGGGACACCGAGAAAGGTCAGATGATCGCGGTGAAGTTGCTTCGTCCGGAATTTCGTGGCAATCCGCGCGTCCTGCAACGCTTTCTTATCGAGGCACGCCACTTGCAGAAGCTCAAGCACCCAAGCCTCGTCCCCGTGCTGGACGCCCGTGAACTGAAAAACGGTGCTTTCTTCGCTATGCCGCATTTCGAGCGGGGCAGTCTGGCACACCTCCTCAAGTCCGGTGTTCCCCTCGCGCCGGGGCGAATCATCGAGATCGGCTTGTCGGCGGCTGAAGCGCTGCGCTTTGCCCACAGCAAGGGTATCATCCACCGGGACATCAAACCGGGAAACATCCTGCTGAAAGAGGACGGTTCTGCGTGCCTGGCAGATTTTGGTCTGGCGCGCACGTTGTTCAATGATCCGTCCCTCGATGTCGAGCAGGATCAGTGCGAAGGCACGGGCCCGTATATGTCGCCCGCCGTGGCGCGAGGTGAGGCGGAGGACACCCGGTGCGATATCTATGCCTTTGGTGCAGTGCTCTATGAAATGCTTACCGCTAAGCCGCCTTATTCCGGGTCGAATTTGAGGGAAATTCGTGAGAAGATTCTGGCCGGTCCGGCCCTGCCGATCCGAAAAGTGAACCCGAAGGCGGATGCTATGCTGACCGAAATCGCGGAAGCAGCGATGGCCAGGGAGCCGCGCGACCGCTACTCCAGCATTGCCGACGTTCTCGAGGACTTGAAACGGGTGGAGGCTGGCAAGGTGGGAGTCGGTCCGCATCGAGCCTGGCGACCCTGGCGCGTGGTGATGTCGCGTCCGCAGCCTTTCCTGGCGGCGGCAATCTGCCTGCTCCTGCTGCTGGCCAGTGTCTGGTATTTCATGGCCGATTCGAAGCTCGAGGTGATCGCATCTTTTAAGTCGCCAAGCGTGGCATCATGGGTCTCCGCAACGCCCGCACATTGGGACAGCTTGCAGGAGCGGGCGCTGTTAGTGCCCGAAGGAAAGAAGCTGCTGGCCTTCTCCGGCAAAGGGGAGCAGTTGTCGAAACCCTGGGAGTGTTCCGAGCCAGGGGTAGAGGAAATCAGTTGCACTTTGGTAGGTGACGTAAATGCGGATGGCAGAGACGAGGCATTCGTATCCTGGGCGGTGGGCACCAACTGCAATTTGTCGGTCGTCAACATAAATTCCCACGAGTTAAGAAGATTCAGGGCTATGGGAAGGGAATACGATCCGATGAACAAGAACCCCAGTGCCAACAGCGGACTGGTTCCTCTGAGGATCTCCCGGCGAGCGGAGACTGCGGATAGAAGTACGCGCCTGCTCACCGTGTTGCGAACCGCTTATGGAGGAAGACCGCGGGCGCTGATGTGCTTTGATTTTGAAACCGGCAGCGCGCTTTGGCGCTATGATCTAGGGCCGTTCGTGTTATCCGCTGAAGCCGTGGATCTCGATGGCGACGGTCTGCGGGACTTTGTTTGCGGCACATCAGCTCCCGACAATGGCAACCATGCGAATGACGGCACCGATGACGCGCATTCTTATGCGTTGGCCTTTTCAAGCTACGGCACGAATCTATGGCGCCGGGTGTTGGGCGAGGAACTCACCGGAGGTCGAGTGCTACTCGCGAATGTCGGCGCAACTGAGGGGGTGGGATTGTTTGCCTGCCGCCATACCACCGAGTTTATGCACCACAGCAATAGCACTGCCCTGGGTCAAATCTGGAGGCTGGATCGCAAGACAGGCAAAGATCTGGCGAGTTACCAGGCTCCCAGTTGTTTTGTGAGTTGGCAGGCTTTGGAAGATTTGGGAACACCGGAGGCGAGGATTCTCGCTTCGGATTGCTACGGTTACATTCATGTTCTCCGCGCTTCTGATCTTTCGCCGGTGAGGCTGCCAGTCAAGGTGGTTAACGCCATGCCGCGACGGGCTGGAAGCTACGATTCCACCGACCTGCAGATCATCAAAATTGGACGCTTTGCGCCTGGCATAGGACAACAAGTTCTCGCGCAGACTGAGCAAGTTCGACAGTTAGAACATGAGTGGTTTGGTAATCACAATGAACCGCCAGATTTGATTGAATACGAAAACCGCGAAATCTTGCTGCTGAATAGCGATCTGGAGCTCATGGCACGCTACGAGGTGGCCAGTCATGCAACCGCGAAACAAGCCTGGACCGTAAAGGCGATGGACATGGATGGTGATGGAATCGAAGAGATTCTCTTGCTCAGCGACCATGTGGAGATTCTGAAATTTCGGTCCCGTTAAAGTCGACAGTGCGGTTACCGGCTTGCACGTCCTGGAGAATATTTCGACCAGTGTGACCGCGCAGCCGGACCTGGAAGAATCGAGACTGGTCCACCCTCCGCGTTTCCCATCCGGGCTGCTATTGTCCTACTTCGTTTATTCTGTGTCTGCTTGGCATTTCGCTGGTCGGCATCCGCTTCTGGGTCCATCAGCGCTTTTGAATTCAAATTTGGCATCTTCCGCTTCCGGCAGACGCGTCGGGCCTCCCTGGTCTTCCCACTTTACTGACGGAATCCGGGGAAACGCATGATCCAGCATGTCATTGCGTAAATGGAGTCAGAACGCGATTCTGCGGCGCCGTGTAGGTGCCCTGAGAAGCGGGATCGCATAAGGTAGTCACACCAAAAATATCGGACAGGAGCCACATGAAGAGAAACCAGTTAGAACAAATCGATTGTCGGAATCAGCAAATGTGCCAGAAGCATGTCTTCGAGACGCAAACCGTCTTCGCGGGCGTAGCCCTCATGTTTCTGCTGGTGAGCGCAAACACCGCGCTGCCTAACAACACAATAACGCTGCTAAGTGGGACGGTAGCTGGTCAATCCGTCGGCGCAGGAAATCACGAGGTTATTGTCTCCCCTGGCGATCCTCTCCATGGGAGCTTTACGGTTCGAGTCCACAATGAAATGCCATCTTCCGCCATCGCACCGGTGGCCGCTACTCCGACTTGGGGAATCCCTTCCAGCAGTTTCTGGGACGTGATTGCGTCGGCTCCAACTGGTGATACAAGCTACGTCATTAACCTTCCAAATAACCTTCTCGCTCCTTTGGCCAAAGGTAACTATTATGTCGTTCTTGCCATGGCAGGCACGTACAACTCAGCGCAACTCATGTCGGGAACGCAACCAGCTTATTCCGCAGATTGGGTCCGTGGAAGCAATGTGGCTCACCTGTCTGCGTCTGATTTCGAATTTGCAGCTACGAATGGCTGGGTGGCGTTTAACTGGTATAGCCCAGTTGGACCCAGCGCCGGAGATATGGCTATGACCTGTCTGCGTATCGTCGTAGCGGAATTGAATGATGGCATGGTTGCCTATTATCCATTGGACACCGACACTAAGGACGCCAGTGGGAATGGTAATCACGCAACCGCTTATGGAAGTGTGAGCTTTGTGCCCAGCCTGGTCCGCGGCGCTGCACACCTGAACAGCGGCAACTTCATCGAGTGCAACTCGGCGACAATCGGAAACTTCGGGAAGAACAGTTTTGCAGTGTCATGTTGGTTCAAAAGTGTTACCGGTGGGGCTCTCATTTCGAAGCGTGCGGGTTGCTCGCGCGGCAACTTCATCGATCTAAGAGTAGGACGATCTAGCGTATTGGCGCCACCGCCTGTGCCGCAGGACATTCTTTTTGACTTCGATGATGGCACCTCCTCCGGCCATGTCGAGACCCCACTCGTCTTCACAAACGGCGTATGGCATCACGTGGTAGTCCTGCGAAAAGGCAATGCTGTAACCTCCTATATTGATGGTGCTTTCGCTGGCCAAACCGAAACTCCGGGCATCTTTGACCTCGAGAACAACAGTCCGCTGCGCTTCGGCATCTCCTCGTGCACATATACAGATCCCACACCAATTTTCGTGGGTGAGATTGACGAGGTTCGCATCTACGGGCGCGCGCTCTCGCCCGCGGAGGTTCAACAACTGTGGCTTGATGGGTGGCCGAGAATCGCATTGTCGAAGGCGGTCAAACCGACGTTCTCCAATCTATCGCCAGGCACAAGGTACCAATTACAGCTATCCCCGGACATGCAGACATGGACTAACCATGGTTCGCCATTCACGGCCACTAATTCTACGCTAGTTTACCAAAACTACTGGGATGTAGAAACATTCGGCGGCCTTTTCTTCCGCTTGGCCTTTTGACGTTGCCGGATTCACAGCACTGGAAATTGAAGAATCAAGTGCAGACACTCCATTAACTTCCCAATGGAGCTTGCGGGTCGGTGACACGCATGGCCGGATCAGAACGGTCTGATCTGCGTCGAGACAGAAAAACCGGACTCGCCCGAGGCGGGTCCGGTTGTGTTAAGGCGGGAAAGCAGGTTCTACCGGGTCAGGTCAGCGGTTTGGCCGAGCAGCTTGCCTTTGATCGTCTTGATAACATTGCCGGTCATACCGATTTGGAGGTTTGAACCTTTAGCAACGTCAGTGCCGGTGAGGATAATCTTGGTAGTATTGCTCTTGGCAGTGAACGTGCCTTTGACAGTGAAGTTCAACACCCGGCCGGAACTGAGCGTCACGGTCGCGGCGCTTCCATTGACCACTTTGCCAGTGGTGGTGAGATTCATGTTCAGGGTCCACGTGCCGTTGCCCAGGCCGAGAGGAATCGCTTCCGGGCCGAAGGTGTCTGTACCAGAGATGCTGCCCAGACCCGATGCTGACGCGCTGCTCTTGGTCGTGCCCGAGACTTGTTTGGTAGCGTTATTGATAACGAAGCTGGCCGTGCTCGAGGCTTTCAGGTTCCGGGTACCCCCTTCGAAGTTGGCCACCGTGCCCGAGACACTCACGGAAAAGGTGCCTTTGGTGACGCCTTTCGAGGAACTGCCGGAGGCGCTCAGTTTATAATTTCCAGGAAAGTGGATCGTGGTCCAACCTGAGCTGCCATCGTAACCGAGATTAACGGTCGCGGTGCCGGCGTCGCTGACTTTGCCCCCGGTTATCATCTGGGGATTCGCCAGGAAATCCAGGTTCACCTGGGTTTGTTTTTTGGCGTCATTCACGTCGATTTCCGGGTGATGAAACGAATCCACTGCCGACAGATCCCAAATCAGGCTCGCGGATTCCGTGGCGATCAACTGATAGGGCCCTGCGGGCCCGGTCTGCGCGCTGGCCGCGCCGATGAACATCATACTGCTGAGAATTGCCCCAAAGACTTTTGCCTTTTGATTCATAATTTTTTTGATGGTAAGGTGAAGTGCCTAAGCATAAGCAAAATCCGCTGCTCCAGTCAAACCTAAACCTCGCTGGTTATTCGTGGTGTCGGGGGCAACCCATGGGCTCAATGGACTGGAAATCCATGGTGCGAAAAGCGTATCCGCCCTGTTTTCTCTGCCGCAACTGGCGGGACGACTGAACTGTCGCCACCCGGGCGCTTGCATCGCACCCCGTGCTTTGTTATTCCCATGGCGCGATGATTAAACTTGGCACTAGTCCCGTCTAACCACCCATGGCTGCAGCGGCTATTGCGCCGCCACGGGTAACCGTGGACGGCAAGTTTTTCAGACTGGGCGAAGACAAGTTTTTCGTTAAAGGCTTGTCCTATGGTCCTTTCGCGCCAAATGCTGCCGGGCGCCCCTTCGCTTCTTCCGAACAGACAGCCGCCGATTTTCAACAAATCCGGTCGGCAAACGCCAACCTGATCCGGATTTACCATGTGCCGGATCGGTGGTTTCTTGATTTGGCCCAGGCCCAGGGGTTGAAAATCCTCATTGATATCCCCTGGAACCAGCATCTTTGCTTCCTGGATTCGGCGACTTTGCGCGAGCAAGCAGTCAAGGCGGTGCGTGAGGCGGTTTATGCCTGCGCCCGGCACCCCGCAGTTTTCGGCTTTAGCGTCGCCAACGAAATCCCGCCGGACGTGGTGCGCTGGAGTCGCGCCGAGCGCATCACGGCTTTTATCGAGCACCTCATTGCCGAAGCCAAGAGCATCGATTCGGAAGTGCTGTGCACCTACTCGAATTTTCCACCGACTGAGTTCCTCCGGCCTGCGGGGGTGGATTTTTCCTGTTTCAACGTTTACCTGCACCAGGAGCCGGCCTTTCGCGCTTACCTTGCGCGGCTGCAGATGCAGGCGGAAGCCCGCCCGTTGATTCTAGGCGAGTTTGGGATGGATTCGCTGCGCGAGGGCGAGGCGCGAAAAGGCGAATACTTGAGAACGCAGGTGGAAGCGGCCTTTCGCGAAGGATTGGCGGGAGTGGTGGCGTTCAATTTTACCGATGATTGGTGGCGGGGCGGCCGGTTGGTGAGCGATTGGCAGATGGGGGTGACGACCGCGGAGCGCCAGCCCAAGCCCTCGTTCGCCGCACTGGCGCAAGCCTACCAGGCCGCTCCATTCTTTCCGCCGGCCCGCACTCCCAAAGTTTCGGTGGTGGTCGCCAGTTATAACGGGGCGCGGACCCTCGAGGCCTGCCTGGATTCGCTGCGGCGGCTTAATTACCAGGACCTCGAGGTGGTCTTCGTCGATGATGGGTCGACGGATAACACACCGGAGATCGCCCGGAAGTACCCGGACTTTCGCTGCTTTCGACATGAAAAGAATTTGGGCTTATCGGTAGCGCGCAACACGGGAATCTCTGCCGCCAGCGGCGAGATCGTGGCCTTCACCGACTCCGACTGCCGTGCCGATCCGGATTGGCTGCGGTATCTGATCAGTGATCTCGTGGCGAGTGATTTCGCCGGGATGGGCGGCCCGAATCTGCTGCCTCCGGAAGATTCGCCGGTGGCCGCGGCGGTGATGGCCTCCCCCGGCGGCCCGGCGCATGTAATGCTGACGGATCGGCAGGCGGAGCATATCCCGGGCTGCAACATGGCTTTCTATAAATGGGCGCTTGAGGAGATTGGGGGATTTGATCCGATTTTCCGGGCGGCGGGGGATGATGTGGATGTCTGCTGGCGCTTGCAGCAGGCTGGTCATAAGATTGGGTTCAGCCCGGCGGCCTTTGTCTGGCACTATCGCCGTTCTACCGTGCGGGACTACTTAAAACAGCAGCGCGGTTATGGGGAAGCGGAAGCGCTGCTCGTGCGCAAGCATCCGGAGTATTTCAATCTCCTGGGTGGCAGCATCTGGCGCGGGCGGATTTACACGCAATACTTGCGCGGCCTGCAATTTCGGCGTCCGATCATTTACCGTGGCCTTTTTGGCAGCGCGGGCTTTGCCTCACTATATGCCAGCCAGCCGGATAGCCTGCTGTTCCTGGTCTGCACCCTCGAGTACCAGGTTTTGGTAGCCTTGCCGCTTTGGGTGCTCTCGGTGAGTTTTCAGAACTTCCTGCCCCTGGCGATCACGAGCCTCCTGGCGACGGTCGGGGTTTGTGCGGGTGCGGGCATGCAGGCCCAATTACCCGCCCGCAAAGTGCGCTGGTGGTCGCGGCCATTGGTGGGCTTGCTCTTTTTTCTCCAACCGATTGTTCGCGGCTGGGCCCGGTACCAGGGGCGGCTTTCGCTCCACCCGGCGCCGCTTTCCCGGCGGCAATCCCTGGACTCGGCCGCCCTCGAGTATAACGAGCAACCTTTGGAGCAGTTGGAATATTGGGCCAATCCGCGTATCGACCGCCTGGCCTTTGTATCTAATGTGCTGCATCGCCTCGACTACCTGGGGTGGCCGAACAAAGCTGATACGGGCTGGAACGATTATGATGCGGAAATCCTGGGCGGCCACTGGGCCAACGTCCAATTTGCGACGGTAGCCGAAGAACTCGAAGGCAGCCGTCAAGTGGTCCGCTGCCGGTTGACGCCGCGCTGGTCCTTGCGGGCCCGGGTTTTGTTCTGGAGTCTGTGCGCTGCGACCGCGGTGCTGCTCGGTTTGACCGCCGCGCGCCATCCCCTGGCTTGGCTGGTGCTGCTCTTCCTGCCGGCCTTTGCCTGGTTCATGCAACGGCAACAGCGCAAGCTCCAGAGCGTCCTGGCGGTGCTGTTGGATGAGGTCGCCCGGGATTGGAAACTGACGAGGATCGTGGCGGCCCAATCCACCTCCAGCCACGCCACCGCGGCGCCCGCCCCATCCGCGGACCGAACCCTGGAACAAGCTTCTCTATGAAACAATATCTGCGGCTTTTGTCGGACATCCTGGAAACTGGCGCCCGTCGGGGCGACCGCACGGGCACTGGCACGCTGGGGCTTTTCGGCGCCCAGTTGCGCTTTGACCTGGCGCAGGGCTTCCCGCTGGTGACGACCCGGAAAGTGTTCTTCAAAGGGGTCATTCACGAGCTGCTATGGTTTCTCAACGGCGAGACAAATATCAAGTATCTCACTGAGAATAACGTGCATATTTGGGACGCCTGGGCGGATGAACGCGGGGAACTGGGCCCCATCTACGGGGCGCAATGGCGCGCCTGGCTGGCCGCCGACGGCCGCAAAATCGATCAAATCTCCCAGGTCATCGAGCAGATCCGGACCAAGCCCGAATCCCGCCGCCACCTGGTTTCCGCCTGGAACCCGGCGGTGCTGCCGGACGAGAGTGTCAGCCCGCAGGCGAACGTGGGAGCGGGGCGCGCCGCCCTGGCCTCCTGCCATGCCTTGTTCCAGTTTCACGTCGCCAACGGGCGGCTCTCCTGCCTGCTGTACCAGCGGAGCGCGGATACCCCCGTCGGCCTGGTCTTTAACATCGCCCAATACTCGCTGCTTACCCACATGGTCGCTCAGCAGTGTGACCTGGTTCCGGGCGATTTTGTTTGGACGGGCGGGGATTGTCACATCTACCTCAACCAGGTGGAGGGAGTGCAGCAGCAGCTTCAGCGCGAGCCGCGAGCCCTGCCCACCTTGGTGATCAAGCGGCGTCCGGACAGCATTTTCGCCTATCGCTTCGAGGATTTTGAGCTGCAATATTACGACCCGCATCCGCCGATCAAGTATCCCGTGGCGGTATGAGTTTCCCGAGCGAATATCCATTTAAAGCCATTGCTGCGATGTCCCGCAACCGGGTCATCGGGGCCGGGAACCGCATCCCCTGGCATTTGCCCGAGGACTTTAAATGGTTCAAGAAGATGACCACTGGGCAGGTGGTCATCATGGGGCGCAAGACCTTTGAATCCATTGGTCGGCCGCTGCCGAATCGCACCACGGTGGTGCTCACCCGCTCGGGTGTGCCAGTAGCCGGGGTCCTGACCTGCCCGGACTGGCGGGAGCTTGATCCCGGGGCTCCCGAGCTTGCGGGTAAAACCCTGTTCGTTTGTGGCGGCGCCGAGATCTACTCGCAGATGCTGCCTTGTTGTTCGGACCTCTATCTGACCTTGGTGGAACGTGAGGTTGAAGGTGACGCCTTCTTTCCCGCCTTTGAATCGGAATTCCAGCTCGCGGTGGAATTGGCGCGGCATCCGGAGTTCGTGATTCGACATTACGTGCGGAAGCCCGCGCCCGCACCGCTCCCGGTACAGCATTGACCGTCGCGGTCAACCGGGGCAAATTGCGTCTCATGGCTGACACGCTGCTATCCCGTTTTCTGCGCTATGTCCAGATCGACACCCAAAGTGACGAACGTTCCAACACCTGCCCGAGCACAGAGAACCAGTGGGTCTTGCAGCGATTGCTGAAGTCGGAATTGGAAACTCTGGGCGCCGCGAACGTGCGCCTCACCGACGCCGGCTACGTCATCGCCACCATTCCCGGGAGCCGGCCTAAAGCCCCGCGCCTCGCTTTTTTCGCGCACGTGGACACCGCGCCGGATTTTTGCGGTACGAACGTCAAGCCGGTGGTGCATCGTAACTACCAGGGCGGCCCGATCAAATTTGCGGATAATCCCCGGCTGGTATTGGATGAAACGGTCGCCCCGGAACTGCTCAAAGCGCGTGGGAAGGATATTGTGACGGCGAGCGGCGCGACCTTGCTGGGCGCCGATGACAAGGCGGGGGTGGCGGTGCTGATGACGCTGGCGGAACTGCTGTTGAAGGGGCGGCGCGGCAAACACGGCGACATTCGGTTGTGTTTCACGCCGGATGAAGAAATTGGGCGCGGGGTGGAGAAGTTGGACCTGAGGGAACTGGATGCGGACGTCGCCTACACGCTCGATGGCGGGGCACCTGGGGAGATTTGCTGGGAGACCTTTTCGGGTGATGCCGCACTGGTCGAGATCGAAGGCGTTTCCACGCATCCGGGTGAAGCGGGCACCAAGGGCATGGTCAGTGCGCTGCATCTGGCCGCGAAGCTGCTCTGTGCGCTGCCGCGCGAAAAATGCGCGCCGGAATCAACGACCGGACGACAGGGCTTCATTCATCCGACGCGTGTCGAAGGCGGAGTGGAACGAGCCATCATCAAATTTATCCTGCGCGATTTTGACCTGGACGGGCTCGAGCAAAAGCGGGTGATTTTGAAAGGCCTGTGCCGCGGGTTGCAGGCGGGAACACCCGGGGCCCGGGTCACCTGCAAGATTCGCAAGCAGTATCGGAACATGGCCTATTGGCTGAAAAAGGACATGCGCCCGGTCGAGCGGGCGCGCGAAGCCATCCGGGCCATGGGACTCGAACCGAACGACCATCCCATTCGCGGCGGCACCGACGGGTCGCGCCTGACGGAGAATGGTTTGCCGACGCCGAACCTGTTCACTGGCATGCACAACATCCATGGCCCGCTGGAATGGGTGGCGGTGCAGGATATGGAACTGGCGGTGAAGACTTGCGCCAAACTGGCGGAAATCTGGGCCCAAAAGCCACGGCGATAACCGCGGAGATCAGGCTACCAACACTGGAGGCGTCGCCAGAACCGGGCGTGACGAAGGCGACCGTCGATTCGCGGTTGAGTTTTGACCTGGATTTCCCGCTGGCTGCGCTTGAGGCATTAAGAGGTTGATGACAATGCGGAGCGTCATTTCGAGCGAGGTCACCGGTTTGGCCATGAAAGCCTTGGCGCCGCTCAAGACACTCTGCGCGCGGTTGCCGAAATTATTGTGGGCGGTAATAAACACCACCGGCGTCTGCTGGCAGTGCTCCAATTGACGAATCTTCCGGCAGAGTTCAAAGCCGTTCATTCCCGGCATTTCCACATCCAGTAAAATGAGGTCATGCGGCTCGGCTCGCAACACTTCGAGGGCGTCCGCCGGGCGCGGGACGCATTTGCCTTGGAAGTTCGCACGCTTGAGAATCGTATCCATCACGTGGATGAAGACGGCGTCGTCATCGACTGCCAATACTTTGGGCCTGGGCTTTGTGTCGGCACCGGGGGATTCACCGCTGGTAACCACGAAATCGAGGCAGTCCACGCTATGGACGACGGTCTTGAGGGCACCCGGGGTGGCCAGGTCGGGATGCATTCTGAGTTCGAAAAGGTACCGATCCAAAGCGGTGGCAATCATGTCGAGCCGATGAAGCTTGAGCTGCCTCGCTTCGGCGCCGATTAACTTTGTGCTTTCGTGTAGCCCGGTGAGGTGTTGCCGGCCCGTCGGTGAGTTCGGCGACTTGACATATTCGCAGCAATACTTGCGGATTCCCGGCAACCGCGCGCGGGCGGTGGCCAGAGAGTCGGCCTGACCTGGTGTTTCCGTTTCTGATCCCGGCGAAAAAGTGGTGGCCGAAACCGTCGCCGGTGGAAGGTTGTCACCGCTGGAGGATTCGGATTGCCTTTCTGGCTGCGATGGCTCCGAAGGCATGCCCGATAGTCCATCTTTGATACACTGGAGCAGCAAAGAGAAGGCGCAGTCTGACTTGCGCAGAAATTGGGTCAAAATGTCCAGGGGGATTTCTTCCGGGACTTCCGCCCGGTTAGCATTGGTGTAGACGAGCACCGGCCGTAAGCGGAATGAGGGTTCGGCGCGCAGGAAGCGCAGGACGTCGGCTCCACCCATGGTTGGTAGCTCGAGGTCCAGCAGGATTAGATCTGGGTTGGTCGAAACCGCCTTTTCGAGGGCTTCGATGCCATCTTGCGCGCAATCGACCTGAAATCCTTCTCGTTCCAACCCTTGCCGGTGCCACGCTTGCGACGCCGGGTCGTTGTCGACATATAAAATGGTGCTGCCTTTCATAACCCTAAGTTTGCTTCCATAACTCACTGCTCCGCCCACGGCAAACTCCCGACCCATTAAATGGCCAGAGTTTCACACATGATGCATAGCATGTTTCGCGCCAAAGCAACCAGGTTGGTGCGGATATTGCCGGGAAGGGAGGCTATGGGAGCCTTGAAATGACATAAGCAATTCTGACCGGTCCTTTAATTCACTGACTTGAGGATGTCTCGGTTTAATAAGCCCCAGGGGGCCCGGTTGGAGTTAAACAGGTAGTCCAGGCAAACTTGTGCATTGATATTATCAATTAACGGACTCCCGTGGGGCGCGATATGATCAGCCTCAACATGAACCCGGCTGAACTTCGATCCCGCAGGCAAACCAAATCGGCCTTCACGCTTGCGGAGTTGGTGGTGGTGCTCGCCGTCCTTGGCGCGTGGGCGCTGATTGCTAAGACGGCGCTGTCTCAAAGTCAAACGTCTTCTGGCCGCGTCATCTGTGTCAACAATTTGCGCCGGCTCGGACAAGCCTGGCAGATGTATGCCGATGATTACGCGGGAATCCTCATGGGAAATCAGAGCGGGACACCGGTGGGGTTTCTGAACTGGGTGAGCGGGATCGAGGATTACAGTACCGCCAACCAGGACAACGTCAACTACGCCTATCTGACCAACACCTCGTATGCGGCCATGGGGCTGTACGTCAAAACCTCTTCGGCGTTCCGGTGTCCGGCGGATCCTTCGACGGTCGTTCGCAACGGTATCCAAATGGCCCGCGTGCGCAGCTATTCGATGAACAGCTACCTCGGGCAGGGTGCCACCGCCTGGAGTTCGGGGTATCTGGTGATGACCAACGGCTCCCAACTCGGCCAACCAGACCGGACCATGGTGCTGCTGGACGAGAACCCCGACAGCATCAACGATGGCTCCTTTGTTGTTGATCTGGCGGGAGCAGGGGCGAGTTCGAGGCTGATTGATTTCCCGGCGTATTATCACTTGGGCGGTATGAATCTCGTGCTGGCGGATGGACACACCGAGTATTGGCAATGGGCGGACCTTCGAACCATGCCGCCGCTAGGCACTGCGATCCTCAACGTCGCCTCTCCCAATAATCCGGACGTCGCGCGCTTGCAGAAAGTGACTTCCTACAGGCCCTGAACGCCTCACCTTACTTGCTGAACTATGAATCTTCGATACCAGAAGTCAGGGATGCTGGGAATAATCCTGGCGCTAGTCGTGCCGGTCGGGGCGACTCCCCTCGTGTCGCCGCCGGCAAAGCCCTTGGTGGTTTCGCCGGGAGCGGCGGATGATTGCAGCGATCCGGGCGTGAGTGCTGATGGACGTTATGTGGTTTTCGTAAGCTCCGCCGAAAATCTGGTGGTGAATGATCATAACGATGCTACGGATGTGTTCGTGAGGGATCGCCAGCTTGGAAAAACCATCCTGGTCAGCGTCAATGCGGCGGGAACCGGGAGCGGCAATGGCGCTTCCCATTCACCGACTATCAGCACGAACGGCCAGTTTGTCGTCTTTGAAAGCGCGGCGAGCGATCTCGTCACCAATGACAACAACAACGCCGCGGACGTTTTCGTTCGGGACCTGGTCGCAGGAACGACGACACTGGTTAGCCAGACACCGCAGGGCGCCTCGGGCAACTTGGAGTCCACAGGGCCAACGCTTTCTCCCAATGGACGCTACGTGCTGTTCGTCAGCCGGGCCAGCAACCTGGTTGCGAATGACGGAAATGGTTCGGCGGATCTGTTCGTGCGCGACCTGGTGTCTGGCACCACCACGCTGGTCACGCGCAATTATGCGAACACTTCGAGCGCGGCTGTAAATTCGGCGCTGTGGATTACGCCGCGCCAGATTAGCGACGATGGTCGCTGGGTGGCTTTCGAGAGCACAGCGGTGAATCTCATTACCGGCGACACGAACGTCCGATCGGATGTTTTTGTGCGTGACCTGCAAGCGGCGACTAGTCGGGCTGCGAGCATCAATGCCGCCGGCACCGGGCTGGGTAACGGGCATTCCCTGAATGTCTCCATGGATGCGACTGGCCGGTATGTGGTGTTCCAGAGTTTGTCCTCCAACCTCGCGACCAACGACATCAATGTGAGTCTCGACGTTTACCGGCGCGACCTGGTGACCGGAACCACGACTCTCGTCAGTGTGAACACCAATGGAACCAGCTCCAGCCTCGGGGTGTCGGGTTCCGCGGTTTTGTGCCGGGGAGGCAACGTGGCGGTTTTCATGAGCACGGCGCCGGATCTGGCGGCGGGAATTTCGAGTCCGCTCGGGGTGGGCCTCTTCCTGCGGGATTTTGTCACGCGCACTACCCGGTTTATCGATGCCAAAGTGGCGGTGGTCAGCCCCACGTCCGGCCAGGGTGCCGCGACACCGGCGGTGTCCGCCGATGGCCGCTTTGTGCTGTATGAGGATGCGCCAAAAGACCTCGTGCTTTTCGATGCCTTGAACAGCACTCGTGTCACGGTGGGTACCGGCCTCCCGGCCTCCGACGGTGTCATGACTGACGACGCGCACTACATAGCCTTTCTGGGGCAGTCGGACGGTATCGGCGGAAGAAATGTTTACCTTTATGACCGGGACCTCGGGGTCTCGGAGTTGGTTTCGCTTCATGATCCGGGCCTTGCGCCGGCAACCGGTTCGGCTGCCAGCCGGTTCAATCCCGGAGCCCTGAGCGCGAATGGGCGATTTGTAGTTTTTGAAAGTGCCGCAGCCGACCTGGATGCGGGGGACACCAATCGGAATCGTGATGTTTGGTATTGTGACCTGGGCAGCACCAACGCGGCGGTCCGATTGGGGGCGCTGATCCCGGACTTGGCTCGCGGTCCGGCGCGGCGCCCGGTCATCTGTGGGGATGGCGGCCGGATCGCTTTCGAGGCCATACCTGACAGCACGCCGGTGACCGGCCTGGCAACGCGATACAATCTCTACGTGTTCGATCGGGTGGCGCAGACCAATATGTTGATTGGCGGAGTCGGCAGCGTGGCGAGTTCGGCATTGGCCGCGATCAACCAAAATGGCGCATTCCTGGCCTTTCAAAGCAGTGAATCCGGGGTCGGCGGTTATGCCACGACTGTGGGGCAGGTCTATTACCGCGACCTGGCACAACCAACCAATCAACTGGTCAGCCTGAACTACCTGGGCACCGCGCCGGGAGCCGCCGCTTCTTTCACTCCGGCGATCAGTCCCGACAGTCGCTATGTGGCCTATTTGAGTTCGGCAACCACGCTGGTCACCAATACGACTTCCGGGGTTAATGCCTATATGTGGGATGCGACGAGGGGTGCCAATATCCTGGTTAGCGCCTCGCCCATTGGAGCGGGTTTGAACCTCATATCGCAGGTGGCCTTTTGGGCCGGTGGCAGCCTGTTGTCCTTCCAACGCGGCACGACGAATTATCTGTATGACGTTCCCAGTCGCAGTGTGGTGGCGACCCTGGTCGATGCGGTAAATATTTCGGTGAGTGGTGACGGGCGATTGGTGGCCTGTGAGCGTGTTGGGAGTTACTCCGCGGCGGATACGAACGGGATGACGGACGTTTATGTGATTGATCGAACGACGGGGGCGGCGACGCTGGCGAGTGTGGGCAACGACGGCCAGGTAATCGGCAATGGAAAGTCGCTTTCGCCGGCCATCACGCCGGATGGTCGTTACGTGCTGTTTCGCAGCCGCGCCTCGAACCTGGTGGCCAATGACTCGAATAGTGTGGGCGATGTTTTGGTGCGTGATCTACTGCTGAACCGGACGATTCTCGCCAGCATTAATCGCGACGGGACCGGGACCGGCAACCGGTTATCCTGCAACCCGCTGCTCAGCGAGGACGGCAGCACGGTGATCTTTGGAACCTATGCGTCCGATCTGGTCGCCAATGATCACAATGCAGCGCATGACCTCGTGGTGCTGCGGTTGAGCCGGGGAGACATGGACGGTGACGGGCTCCCGGATGATTGGGAACTGGCCTACTTTAACACTCTTGATCGGGATGGAACGGGAGACTTTGACCAGGATGGCCAAACCGACCGGGCTGAGTATCTGGCCGGGACAGACCCCACGAATCGCGGTTCGGTGTTTCGGGCCATCACGCTGGCCGCACCCTCCGCTGGAACCGTACGGGTGTTGTGGAGCGCGGTTCCCGGCAAGAAATACCGGGTGGAATACAAAGGCGGAATCAATGACCTCGGATGGACGGAACTGCCCGGCGATGTGGAGGCGACCGACCCTACCGGCTTCAAAGATGACACCACTCCCGGCGCAAGTGACCAGCGGTATTACCGTGTCCGCCTGGTGCCGTAGACTGATGGGTCGTCAAATTCAGTAAGACAAGGACCGAGAAGCTTTTGGCGACAAGGTAGCTTTGCCTGTTGGGGCTTTTGGGCTTTGTTCGTGGCCGTGTGCGGGAATCCCTATCGGCGCGAAGGTTTGAGCGCGTAAGATTTTACGAATTTGTCATAACCAAACCCGCGTTCGCGGGCGGCGAGCAAAATGCGAGCGCAAGCGCGGGCGTCGGACTCGGCATCGTGATGCCGCAGGGGGATGTGCAGTTGGCGACAGACATCGGCCAGCGTCGTGGGATAAAAGCCCCAGACTGATCGTGCGGCTTTGACGGTGCAGACAAAAGGGAGGTCCACAGTGGCGACTTCCGCCGCCTCACAGCAAGTCCGTAGGACGCCTCGGTCGAACGTGGCGTTGTGTGCCGCCACAAAATTCACTCCGGCGAGTTTGGAGGAAATAACCTGCCAAAGTTCACCAAAAGTCGGCTGGTTCTTGACGTGTTCCCAGGAGATGCCGTGCAAGTAAGTGAAGTAAAACTCGCGCCGCGGTGGACGGATGAGGCTGGTCCAGGTGTCGATAATGGCGTCGTTTTCGACGAGCACGATCGACAGGGCGCAGGCGCTGTCGCGCCCGTAATCGGCCGTCTCAAAATCCAGCGCGGCAAAGCGCTGCGGAACCGCCGGAGCGTCGTTTCGCCCCGATTCCTGCGGTTCTGCGAGATCCGGCCTTCGGTTCAAGGCGTCGGTACCGGTCTTCATCATTGGAGTTTGGGCATTCAGATCCAACACGGAAGCATCTTAGATGGGAGCTGGAAACAGGCAAGCCAGACCGCGCCTTCCCGCCGTGCAAGAGAACTAATTGGCAATTGACGCGAGCTTAAACAGGATTAATTTAAAGGCAAGGACGTCAGTCGAGATGTTTTTCCGATGGGGCTGATCTTTCGCCACCGGTAAAGTGACTCCGCTCGGAGCCTGATGATCGAAGGGGTGCACTGTGAAAAATCGAAATTCCCTCATACGGTTAGTGACCATGTTGGTGGGCCCCCACGGCGGTTTGCTAGTTACGGTGATGGCGCAAAGCGATGGTGCAGTCATCGGCTGGGGGGCCAACGAATATGGACAGACAAATGTGCCCACCAGTTTGAGCAACGTCGTTGCGGTCGCCGGTGGAGGCAGTCACAGCCTGGCGCTTAAATCGGACGGCACGGTCGTGGCCTGGGGCGCCGGTCTGCCCGGCCATACTGGTTCTGCTGATCTTGGCCAAAGCACAGTGCCGCCGTGGCTCACTGGTGTTAAGTCTGTGGCCGGCGGCGATTATCATAGCCTGGCCCTCAGGTCCAACGGCACGGTTGTCGCTTGGGGGGACAATAGTTATGGCAAAACCAATGTGCCTGCCTGGCTGAGCAATGTGATCGCGATCGCCGCCTCCGGTTCCCACAGTTTGGCGGCGAAAGCGGACGGCACGGTGGTGTCCTGGGGCTCTAATTACGGCGGTCAAACCAATGTCCCAACGTGGTTAAGCAATGTCATTGCCGTGGCGGCGGGAAGCGCTCATAGCGTCGCGCTCAAAGCCGATGGCTCGGTCGTGGCTTGGGGGAGTAACTCCTCGGGGCAGACCAATTTTGCCTCGGGGCTGAGCAGCATAGTCGCCATCGCCGCCGGCGGAAGTCACAACCTGGCGTTGGGTTCTGATGGGCTGTTGAATGGCTTAAGCAACGTCAACGCCATCGCTGTAGGGTTGAATCATTACCTGGCGCTGACTTCCGAGGGCAAAGTTACCGCCTGGGGCGGTGGTTACTCCGGGCAAGATAAGGCACCTGCGAATTTGAGTGGGGTCCTGGGGATCGCTGCTGGTAATAACCATAACGTAACCCTCGTCGCACGATTCCCGCGGCTTCGGTCACCTCCCACCAGCCAAACCGTGGTGGCCGGATTTCCGGCCGTCTTCACGGTTACCGTCCTCGGGATGCCGCCATTGTCTTATCAGTGGTTCTTCAATGGCACGAACGCCATCGCTGGAGCAACCGGGCCTTCACTTCAATTGCCGAGCGTGCAAATGTCGCAGGTGGGGGCATACACGGTGGTTATCACCAACGTGCTGGGTTCGACCTCCTCACCACCCGCCATCCTCACTTTGCTCGCCGTGCCTCCGGGTTTGTTGACACAACCCAGGAACCAGGCTTTTTGGACCGGACTCAACGTGCAGTTCGATGTGACCACCACAGGATCGCTGCCGCTCGCGTTCCAGTGGTTCTTCAATGGCACCAGCCCAATCGTTGGGGCGACGAACTCCACTCTGCAGCTTACAAACGTTCAACCTTGGCAAGAGGGGACATATCATGTTCTGGTTACGAACGTTTACGGGTCGGTAACGAGTGCGCCGGCCTCCCTGAACCTGGTTCCGGCGAACACCGTGCCGATGCCGGACGAGGCGCTTTTGCGCGCGGCCATCGCGACCGGCGAAAACCCGGTGACCTTCCAATGCGACGGCACGATTACCCTGAGCAATACGATCGTTATCGCCACGAACACGATCCTTGACGGCGCTGGCCACCAACTAACGATTAGTGGTGCCGACCGTGTTGGTGTTTTTGGGTTAACCACCAATGCCAGTCTCACCCTGCTCAACCTGACCATAGCCGATGGGCAAGCCACCAGCGGAGGGGGCGCTAGCAGCGTCGGTGGTAATTTAACCGCCAGCAACTGCACCTTCTCTAGCAATGTCGCACAAGGCGATACCAACGGCCCTGCGCGAGGTGGTGCCATTTGCAGCGTAGGCGGCAATGTTGCGCTTCATCATTGTCTGTTTGTTGAGAATCGCACCTCGGGAGCGCAAGGGTTCTTGCTGCATGACCCACGCGATCCGCCGTCGGTTTTCAGCTATGTGCCGGGTTTGGACGGTTATGGCGGGGCGGTTTTTAGTACGGGCACTTTGAACGTGCAGCAGTGTATTTTCCGGCAGAACTCGGCGGCCGGTGGCCCAGGCGGGGTTGGCGCACCAGGGGGTTCCGACGGCGCAACCGGTTCTCAGGGCACGGCGGGAGGCGCAGGCATGGGTGGCGCGATTTGTGGTTCCGGCTTTTTGAGCGTGAGCCAGAGTCTATTTGTCAGCAACACGGTTGCGGGTGGGAGCGGTGGCGCCGGGGGGTATGGCGGTCCAGCCGGTCTTCTTTGGAAAGCCGGGCGGGGCGGGGACGGGGCG
>DBMR01000040.1 GCA_002298785.1 Verrucomicrobia subdivision 3 bacterium UBA693 | reverse complement strand
GAGCGCGGCCCCATTGAAGCATTGTTGGCCCCAGCTGGACCCCCGAAAGCCTCGACCGCTCCGCGCTCGAAAGAGGGTGGCCCCATTGAAGCGACTTTCGCGCACTCACCAACGCCCTCGGACAGCAGCCCTCCGCACTCGAAAGAGTGCGGCCCCATTGAAGCAACAAGCTCTTCAAAATCTCGGACTACGGTTACGCGACCCTCCGCACCCCCTCGAAAGAGTGCGGCCCCATTGGAGCTACAGGCAAATTAGGGTAGTGTGCGCCAGACAGGGCTATATCCAGGCTGGAAAGTGCGTGACCCCATGTAGGGTCTCCGCCACCAACGAGATCTGCAGCAACACCAATACCCCCGGGTTCTTCCGTGTCCGAAATGGTAAAGACAAGTAACGTCTACCCTTACGGTCGTTTAATGGCCCCCCGCGCACCCTCAGCCTTCCCCGCCTGAATCTCTCTGGCGTTTGGTGATTCAGCGTTATCCTCAACGAATTTCTGCAAGTGTGGCACAAAGTATGAGGCAGGCGTGCGGCATCCCTGCTCCCATGCCCGGAGAGTTCGCAGTTCTACGTCGAGCCGCTGCGCCAGTTGTCGTTGACTCCACTTGTTGCGGTGCCGTATCAAGCGCAACTTCTCCATCAGGGTCAATTTCATCCCGGCCACTCCGTCTACCTTTTCTCTCAGCTCAGCTACCGCAGCCGTAAGCTTTTCCACCTTCTCAGGAAGTCCGACCACTTCGTCTGGCAACTCGATTGCAAACTCTTTGAAAACCTCGCGGACAATCTTCTTTATTGACTCGCGCTCCATCTTCTTCATCGACTTCCTTTCTTTGAAGTGTTCCATATTAGTTTTGCCGTCATTTTGCCATCCCTCGGGATCGCGTGAGACCCTGCTCATTATGAACCAGCCGCGCTACCGTGTCGACTTCGGACACACACCATCAGTCATCTCTGGCGATCACCGTCATGCTGGAAGAGTGTTAGCACAGCGTAGGAGCAGGCAGTAATCCAACACTGACGACGGCCAATCGTTGGCGCATCCCAGCATCATGAACAAGGCGATCAACCGGGAGTGCGCCCCTGGCGCCCCAGTGGCCCTCGGGATGGACGATGGCATAATCTGAGTCACCCCCGGCTCCGTGCCAGCGCCCTCATGTCGGCGATGGTTTCTTTGAACATAGCGTCAGGCTATCGGACCCAAGGTGGACTGCAAGGCCGCTTGAAATCAGGGCCTTGACTCGCCTGAAGTCGCAGGCCGAATCTATCATAATGGCTCTTGAAACCTTTAGTTGCGGCTTCTCGGATGGTTTTAGCATATCAGTGTCTTTGACATTGAAGACCTCCGGAAACGTTCGAACGTCAGCGGGGGCTTGAGGTTTGAATGGGAAGGACGTCCCAGCAGCAAGATCTTACCTAAATATACCAAATGGATGCACACAGTAATTTCAAACGTCACCAAGCGGACTAGCAAGCGCATCTTGTACGCATTCCCGCCTGCGAATAGAGAACAAGGGAAAGGCCTCCCACGAAACTGGGATGGCGTTGAGAATTGTCTGGCGGAATCTGCCAAACAATCGTGAAATCAGGTTGCGTGACTGCCATAAGTCATCACCACACCCCAAGGGTCTACCTTCAGCGATTCACAAGCCGGAAGCCCAAGAACCAGCTTTGGGAGTATGACCTGACGAATGGCGCCGCCAAACAGTCGACGCCAGTGAAATCCGGGTGCGAGGACTATTACAATTCAGTCGTGCTGACGGACGGTAGGCGTGATGATGAAACAATTGAGAAGGCGTTTCATCCTCTTGAAAACGACTTGCCGAAACTTTTTGAAGCGGTTCGCAACCGACAGGAAATGACCGAAGAATTGTGGGGTGTATTTTTCGCGTTCGTGGCTATCCAGGAAGCGAGATGTCCTTCAACCCTTCGTACCATTCACGATTTCCAAAGACAAATTCACCAATCTGGTTTCGAAATGGTGTGCAACCGCTCGGTTGAGTTTCGGAAGAAATTGACGCATGCAGGCGTTGAACCAGACAGGGCTGCTGCCGAGTTTGAATTGCAGGCAAGCAAAGGTTCGGCTCTTCTTCTTTCGCTTCAGGCAATAGAGGAAACAGCCAGGATTTTGTCGCGTCTGAGATGGGGCTTTATCTGTGCTCCTCATGGTAAATTCTTTTTTACTAGTGATCGTCCAATGTGCCGCTGGGTTTCCCGCAATAAGCGAACAATTTACACCGGCGGATTAGCCGACCGGGATGCGGAAATCACTTTTCCGCTATCCCGTGCGGTCTGTGCTTGTGGTCACTGGACAAAAAGCTGGCCGAACACCTACAACGAGACATCCTTTGGGATGGTGGACACGATCAACCGCAGAACGGTTTGGAATGCGTCGCAGTTTATTTATGGTCCAAGAATGGACATTCACATTATGGAACTTGTGAAAAACAGGCGGAGATCTAGGGGAATGGACGTCACGCGTTGAGACCAAGCAATCATTCCGATTAGAATCTGAACTGGGCGGCGGGTTTTGGACCTCCCATCAACGGCCGATCTTCCACCACATCGGCGAGATCCTTCGTTAATGAGCCCAAGGGATGCCAGCACAAGTTTTGTGGACTTGCCTTTCAGAAGGTCAGACTTAGCATCAACACTGATGAAGCCAAGCCAAGCAATAACGACTGCAATTGCTGCGTCGCTCACCTTGTTCGCGTTTTCATCGACGGCAGCCAGCTATCAACCCGGCACAGTAGTGGCGTGGGGTAGCGGTAACAAAAGCCAGACAAACGTACCGGCGGGACTCGTGGATGCCGTAGCGATCGCTGCGGGACTGGAGCACAGTGTCGGGCTTTTGGGTAACGGGACTGTTGTAGTGTGGGGAGACAATTCCGAGGGTGAAAGGAATGTTCCCCCCGAGGTGTCGAATGTCGTCGGGATCGCGTCGTCGTTTCAACACTGTGTGACAGTAAACAGGGACGGCAAAGTGGTGGCTTGGGGGCGTGGGGACAATGGCCAGACGAATGTGCCATCAGACCTGCCATTTTGTATAGCCGTTGCAGCGGGGGCGGGTCACAGCTTGGCGCTGGTTGGCGATGGAACGGTTATCGGTTGGGGTGATAATTTTGCTGGGCAGTCAGTCGCCCCGCTAGGTTTATCCGACGTGATTGCAGTATCTGCTGGGGGCAATAACAGCATGGCTCTCAAAAGCGACGGAACGGTTGTGGTGTGGGGGTGGGATAAATACGGACAGCTAAAGGTACCGTCAGGACTGAGCAATGTCGCAGAGATCTCTTGCGGCAGTCTGAGTTGTATCGCCCTGAAACAAGATGGATCGGTGGTGGCGTGGGGGGGCAACAGCTATGCACTAACGAATGTGCCATCATCCGTAAGCACTACTGCTATATCGGTTACGTCGGGAACGTATCACAATCTGGCACTCAGGTCTGACGGAAAAGTCGTGGGGTGGGGATCAAACTATTACGGCCAGGCTACCGCGCCATCTTCCCTTTCAAGCGCTGTCGCGATTTCAGCAGGGGGTTTTCACAGTCTGGCGATAGCGACCCGGGCGCCGGTTCTTAGACCAAGACCCCCGTCTAGCGTCTCCGTTGGTGAAGGACTCACAGCTAACTTAGGCGTTTCGGTAAGCTCTGAAGAACCTTTTTCAACGCAATGGTTTTTCAAAGGGATCCCACTTACAGGTGCAACGAGCACCAACATCGTTGTCGATCGGTTTGATCTCGCAAAGGCGGGGCCGTACTCGGTCACTGTCTCGAATGCTATAGGAAGTGATACGGCCCAAGTCGTTCTGCGTTTACCGAATAGCCCAACGATTCGAGTTGGAGGTGTGGATGTGGGTGCTGGTAGTGTTGTTCGGTTGAGCCACGCGCCAGTCTTGATGACCACCGACTACTCTCCTAACAGCCACTTATTTTACACGCTCGACGGCAGCCCTCCGGATTTTACGGATATTCCTTATCTTGGGGAGTTCGTACTCACGAACAGCGCGACGGTTCGTGCCATAGCTTACAACTCCGACTACACGGCTTGGGCAGAGTCGGCGGCGATCATAGTGGAAGTGTCGCCCACGTATCCGCTCGCGGCGACAACGCCGGGCGGCGGCTCTATAGCCGCTTCCCCGGCAGCTTATAGTAAGGGGAATCATTATGTCAGCAACACGGTCGTCACTCTGACAGCGACGCCTTCCAACGGCTGGTCTTTCCTGCGCTGGATAGGAGATAGCGCGTCCGCTAGCGGCATTACGACCGTTCTGATGGATCGACCCCGCTCGGTGCAAGCAGTGTTCGGCACTTCCTTAAGCTTGTTCACGAACGGCAACGGCCACGTGCTGCTGAATCCAGCCATTGGGCCGTACGCGTTTGGTTCACCAGTTCAACTCGCGGCGGTGCCCGGCGCCGGTTCCTACTTCTTCGGCTGGGCCGGAGCGGCCACCGGTTCTGCCAATCCCTTATCCATCACCGCAACGAACGCAGCGGGAATCACCGCGCTGTTCGGGACACTCACTGCGAATCAGGTTTCGCTCACTGTGCTACCGAATGGCGGCGGTTCAGTTGCCGTGAGTCCAAGCAGGAACGTGTATACAAATGGCGAAACGGTTACATTGACGGCTGTACCCGCACCAAATGGCGTGTTCACTGGCTGGAGCAACGGTGCCTCCGGGAACTTGAACCCGCTCAGCCTGACGCTACGGGCTAGCACGATCATCACGGCCAACTTTGGTGGGTCTGAACCCGCACTGCGGATCACGCAGCGAGATAACAACATCGTGCTGAGTTGGCCCGTGGTCTACAGCAACTACCTCGTGCTTCGTTCAGCAGGGTTGTCGGGGAGCGCATGGATTACAAACACTACCCCCCAGACTATCAGCGACATCGATAGAATCGTCACGGTGCCAGCCACCGACATCCAGATGTTTTATAGACTGCAACGCTAAGAGGCTATGTTCCGCCTTCACAAACACGTGAATGCATTCAGAGATCTTCACGTCGCCAAAGTAAAGGTCGAGAATGGCTCGTGCGTTACGAATGTAGATTGGTTGTTCATAAAAATTCTTGGGGCCAGTTTTCAAACAGACCTGGCAAAGGCCAAAACCAACCATTGTAACGGATCCGTCCCATTACTTTTCCGCCTAAGCAAACCACGCAGCTATTTCGCTGCCGAGAACAGCCTCACCTCGCGCACCTGCCACGCCCGGTGGTAGCCGACCATCCACTGGCTGGTGATGAAACCGGCGCCGCCTTACCCTGCTAAGGCTTTACCCTCCAATGAGCCAGTGTCCCTGGTTCTCTGGCGAGACGTTGAAGCCAAAGTGCAACTGAGTGCGGTCGTAGTCACCCAGGCAAGCTGCAGTCATGCTTTGTGACCTCCCAGGCGCCGAAGCGAACCGTAGAATTGAACCTCTGAAACCAGGGCCGGCCAGCGCATAGTGACTTTGGCGGCAAATCCCCGCCTCTGAGCACAATTGGCCCTTATCGCCTCCCCGTTAGCGCCCGTTCGGTGCCTCCCGAGCTTGGACGAAACCGGGGCTTACGGTGATTAAGTAAATAGCTCTTGACCCTCATGATGAAACGGGGGTAGAAAGCGTCATGATCTGCACCAAAGAGGTATTTCTCGCAGGGCTGGCGGCGGCGCTATTCTGCGGCTGTGCATCCACCGATCCGAATAAGAAGGAGGCTGTCGAACGTGGACCAAACGGGACGATTGCATATACCGTGGAAGTGGAGGCCAGCGAACCGGGAGTCAAAATCGAAGCCAATGGCGACTACATAGGCGCAACTCCATGCATTCTGAAAATCTTCGGGGACAAGGACGGAACCTTTCACAACTTTGGTAGTTACGAATACGTCATCCGCGCTATTCCGCAGCGGCAGGGGCAGTTGGAGCAAACGAAGGTGTTCCACACCGGGGGATGGTTCACCCCCGAGGACCGCATTCCCAAAAAGATCTACTTCGAGATGGGCCTAAAGCGGGTGTCGGTGGGGTCTTCCTGGGAGACGAACGCACCGTCCACCGCGCCTGCAACTCGACCGGAGGGCACTCCGCCCATCCGCAGCGGAACCGGCTTTTTCATCAGCGATGATGGCTATCTAATCACCAACGATCACGTCGTACGAGAAGGGGCGCGTTTTGAAGTGGTGGTGGAAGGTGGAAAGTACAAGGCCGAATGTGTTCGCAAAGACAAATCCGCTGACCTCGCCCTGTTAAAAGTGGATTTGAAAACGGAAGGATTGCCCCTCGCGGACAAGGCTGACGCCAAAGTGGGCCAGTCCGTGTACTCACTGGGGTTCCCCCTGACGCAATTGCTGGGAGAGGAACCGAAGTTCACGGCAGGGATGATAAACGCTCTCTCTGGAATGCAGGATGATTGGGGCAGGTTTCAGTTCTCAGCTCAAGTTACCCTCGGCAATTCCGGTGGAGCCTTGGTGAACGACATTGGCAACGTCGTGGGTGTGGTGGTTTCTGGCTTTACGGGCGCACTGCCCGACGTCAACTATGCAATCAAGGCCAGCAGGGTGCGGGTGTTCCTGGAGGAATGCCCCGTCCACTTGAAGCAGCCGAAGACTGGTCCCAAATCCAATCCTGAAGAGATTAACACCTATATGCGAGCCTCAACCGCGAAGGTGATATCTTACCCGCTTTAGTCGCTTGGACCCAAGCGCCAAGGGCCGGTTAATCGGTCGGCTTGCGGTTCCTCAAAGCCCTCAAGCCCTGCAACCCGATGGGCAGAAGCAGCAATGCGCCGGCGATGATGGTGGAGGGTTCGGGCACTACGGCCGGATCGGTATCGTAGGTCGGCTCGCCAAATTCATCCTGATGCTGGCCAAAAACGGCACCAAGGCGATGTCATCCAAGGCGAAGTCGTCACCCCAATTCATGTTATTGTCATAGATTGCAGCGAGTGCAGCGGTGGATGAGGTTGCGGTCCAGGCGAAACTGCGGCGTTGCCACATGCCTGTAACGCTGGGCGCAAACAGAGTGGCAATCGAGTCTCCCCACAGGTGAGATTTGGGGTCAACGGTTGCTGGTGCCCGAGCCAACTACTTTGGCACAGCTTGCCCCGGGGTGTAAACTGGACGGCATGCCTGGTCTGAAATCGCCAGGCTCAGCGGCCACATCTTTTTGAATGAGTTCACGACTCAACCGGAACGGGAATCAGAACAACGGCGACAAACTAAACGAAATGGAGGAAAGACGGCTTGGCGCGGGGTCCGGGGAGGTAGACACAAGTGGTGAGAAACATGCGCCCGGCACCGATTTAGCCGCAAACCAGGACTGTTCAAAGGGGGAACGTCGGAAGGGATGAGGGCAAGCTAAAACCGCCCTGCGTGTGTTAGCGTAATTGACTGGCTTTTTGGGTTTGGTGGTGGCGGTAGTGAGCCACACAATGGCCGCGCTTGTCTGCGCTGTGTATGATTCAGCCATGAGTCGAAAGTGGTATCTGTGTTTGACCTCAAAAGGCTGAAGAGAAACCTTGACGGAGATGAAACTTGCTTGTAGATGGGTGGAGTTGCGCGAGGACGCGGAAACTGCGCAGCGAACTGTCGAAGGGTAGTGAAACGGAACGAGCAGGGACGATGCGGTCGACTCGACGAGGAAATAGGTTGTTGCCCCTCGCCCAAGATAACTGGTGCCCAATGTCTGTCCTCGCAGACGCCCACCAGCGCCTCCTATTGCTTTTCTTCCGTCAAACCGCTGACCCATTTGCAGTGCGCTCCGTCCCGCGTGGAAAGAGACGCATGAGACTCTCGTCTGGATTGTGTTCCGGATTAGCCGTGAGCCTGTTGGTAATTTGTGGCTCTTTGAACGCGTGCGCACAAACCTACCAATGGTCCTTTTCCTCGGGCGGCAACGGCCATTACTACCAGCTTATCAGCGTGCCGGCAGGCACTACTTGGGACGCTTCAAGATCCCAAGCTGCCGGCATGACCCACCTAGGTACAATTGGACATTTGGCGACAATTGGTTCACCGGCTGAGAACGATTTCCTCGTGAGAAGCTTCGGAACCTCTATCATCCAGAAGTGGCTCGGCGGTTATCAACCCCCGGGTAGTTCAGAGCCGGCGGGAGGCTGGACTTGGATCACAGGTGAGCTGTGGGACTACAGCAATTGGGCGCCGCATGAGCCAAATCAGGATCAAGGAGACAATGAAAATGCACTTCATTTCAAATGGATAGACACGGGAGCCTCGCTTGGCCAATGGAACGATCTCCGTTCCTCGCGAATTGCGTATGGCTCGCATGTCATGGATGGTTTTATCGTGGAGTTTGATTATAGCTTGGACCTCGCGGTAGTGTCGCTCTCGCGGAGCGAGACGGGCGGCGTGGATTTCCAATACGAGGTCCGTGGCGGCTCGCTGCCGAATGCCACGACCGCGAGGCTGTTCTGGGCGAACGGGAGCACAATCCTCGACTCGACTCCTATTGTCTCCCCCTACGCCATTTCCAGTGGTTTTTCGGGAGCTGGCCCGGTGGTGCATGTTCCGGCGTCGGCCTTTGCATCGCCCAAAGATGGGGCGACACATGTCCTTCTTGTGCTGGATTCCGAGAACGCCGTTCCAGATGGCCAACCAGCGAATAATTCTAAACCGCTGGCCCTGGGCCGAATTGACCTTATAGCGCTGAACCTCCAACTCAGCCTCGAATATGCGAACGCTGTGTTTTCGTACGAGATCAAAGGGGAGAATGCTCCATCCGACACAAAGATCGGCGTTTACTGGGCGACCAGCCCAAACACCGCCGACATAATCGGAACGGTTTTCGAGGAAAAACTGTCCTCGACGGCGATCGACGGTTGGACAATAAGCAAGCCATACTTACGAGCTGATTTTGGCCACCCCCTTGTTCCGCCTCCAAACGCTACCTGGGCGCTGTTGGTTATTGATCCGCCGAAGCCAGGGGCTCCTAACGGGGCGGTGCTGGAAGCGAGCGAGCGTAACAATGTATATCCAGTGCCCGTCGCTCCTGAAGAACCTTCGATCACGATTATGGTGGATCGGTTGGGTTTCACCGGAAATGCGACCGGTGGAACCTCGTTCTACGAAGGTGATACAATCTGGAAGAAGGAGTTCTACAAGCTTTGGGCACTCGTGCAAAACAACTGGCGCGAGGAGATCACCGTCAATGCCGACTGGACAGAGTCGGTCAAGCCTGGTTCCCCCATCGAGAATCAGCATAGGCATGGTAGGATTGATGACACTGTGGTTGCCGGCAACACCGTATCCTTGATTGCCCTAAACGACTCGAGTTCAGGCGACCTGTTTCAACACACTTGGGATTGGATTCCATCAGCACCGGCGTTCGCCAACTCTAAAGCTGAGCACGAAGTGGCGGTTGGGTCGCTTAGGGCCGCTTTTTTCTTCCTTCTTGACCACATGGTGAAAGAACTTAGCAGCAATGAAGTACCGTGGTTCGCGATCGGTGACATGGCCTATAAATGGGCTCGAGACTTTTATGAACTGTACCACACGACGAAGGACGAAATACCAGAGGTGAACCTATCGCTTAATCTAGGCATGCTCTGGTGGCCGTCTTCCCAAGGAGCGAATTCTCGACTCCCTATTCAGGCCGACCGAGCTTTGACGTTTTCGGTTCGCAGTGAACAACGCAATGCATATCGTGCCGCCTGGACGTACCGGCTCTTGGCCGAATTGTTCACCGACCTTGCGGTAATACAAAAGCTAACCCCCTTGATGTCCAAAGCCTCCGAGTATCAATCGGTTCAGATGCATAAATTGGCGGCAGAAAAGTATGTTCTTGCTGTTGACCCACCGGACACGAACTTCGTGTACATAGCCATACCCTTGACAAACTATCCTCCAGAACTGGTTGCCATGCCCGAAGGGCCATCGAAGCGACTCGCGATGACAGTGAATGATATTAGTTCAGTCGTCGCGGCCGAAGTGACCGCGTTGAACCGGGCCCAAGGGGCGGAAGCTGCTGGCGCGGTTGACTGGCAGGTACGCCAATTGGCCGCGGCTGCAGGCTACGCGAGCGCCAGCGCAATGCTACATGCAACTGCCTTATTGTTGACCAAGCAGCTTGAGCCTGAGATTCAGCAGACCCTAGCGACCAATAAAAACTTGCTGGTCCCAACGCTTCAACAGAACGGCCTACCAGCGGAACTTGTGACAGATCTCATGGGCCTGGGATGGACGGCCGCACAAATTGAAGCATATCGTAATTACTTGATCGAACTCGGAACCGGCCTGCTTGAAGAACCCGACCTAAGCGAGATGTCTTACGCGCTGGGCGCATGCTTAAGCTTGGCAGACGCGGCGCAGCACCTCTCCCAGGCAATCTTCATCAGTCGAGAACGACTTGGCGTTCTTCCTGTGGCGGTCGCTACCAGTCAGCGGCAGCAACTGGCAGGCCGGCAGAGCCAGATTGAAGCCCTGTTTACAGCTACAATTCCCGATTCAAACGTCGTGTTCCGAGTTTGCGACTATTTGTCCGAACTGCAGGGTGTCATCGAGCAAACCGCCAATCCTGAGGACTTGTTGCAGGAGATTGCCTTCGGAGACGCAGCACTCGGCACCATCCTCGCCCAAGCTTCCGGTGCTGAGAACCACGTCGGCTTGGAGATACTTGCTGCCAAAAGCGAAGTGGTCTTGAATTGGTCGGCACGCTCGTCGTTTGCCTTAGAAACCTCCAGCAGCCTCGGTCAGACTAGCTGGATGCTAGTCAGCACAGCGCCAACCAACCAAGTTGGACATATGCAGGTTCGGCTCACTCCGTCCAATAGCACGGCCTTTTTCAGGCTCCGGAAGGTTGATCCTGCTCCATCCATCTTCGCCAGCCTGAACGGAACGAATGCTGGTGGCACGTTCTTTGTGAAGGACATGAAAATCACGGGAATGATCGCGGATGGAGCTGGGATTTCCAACCTGATGGGGGGATTTGTAATAAGCGGTGATGTTGCCTTCACCGACCTATCAGGGAAATTGAGTTCCTACTTTCGCAAGTTCTCGCTCGGTCGGAGCGAACTTGAACAAATCAATGGCGGACCTCTCCAAGATGGAACTTATACATTTCGGCTGGCGGTAAGAGATTCCGGAGGGAATATCGTCACACTGCAGGACCAGACCTTTTTCCTCGACACCCACGAACCCTCGGTTTCCTTGAGTTGCTCGGCAGCTGATGTCGACACGAACCAGGCTGGGCTCCAAGTGTTTGAAGGCGCCCTCATTCCGATTCATGTCAGTGCACACGACGAGGCAGGAATAAGCAGTGTTGAGCTTTTTCAAGACGGGCAGACGGTTGCCACAGGCAGGGCCATTCCGTGGGACACTTTCACCGTTAATGCCCCGGCATACCAGGTCGCATCCAACGGAATCACATTTCAGGTCAGGGTCACCGACTTTGCCGGAAATTCAAGCACTTCAGCACCATTCAAAATCGATATACTTCAGGACACAACGCCCCCGACGATTAAGACCATCACACCGGCCACCGGCTTGATTCTTCTCAACCTGGTCGACCAAATACAGGTTGAATTCTCCGAACCAATTGACCCTGAAACTGTGAGCTATACGAATTTCGCTCTCTTCAAAGCCGCTGCGGGAGGAGCGGTAGACGGTCCAGACGCTGCGGCTGTGCCTATAAAGAAGATCACCATCAGTGCAGAAACCGGGAATGTTATTATCGGCTTTGACGCCCTCGCAAAAGGTGTCTACGGCTTGAGAATCGCGCCAGGAAGGATCGTGGACTTGGCGGGGAACTTGATGGGTGGCATGCCATTTTGGGCTAGTCAGTTCCAAAAAGTTGATTCTCTAGCTCCTGTGCGCATCGTAGCGGGTAGCACCTGCGCCGCGGCCATTAGGAAAGACGGCAGTTTATGGGCCTGGGGTCAAATGACGGACGTAGAACGGTGGGCCACTCCCAGGAGAATTGGCAACAATACGAATTGGCGCACTGTCGCCTTGGCCTCACTGGAGTACTACGGGACTACCTACGCAGCATATAGCTTTACCGCTTTGAGAACCGATGGAACCCTTTGGCGCTGGCCGTGCTGGTACTACACAGGCACGAACGTGGTCCAACTCGGTACCAATACCGACTGGGCCTACTTGGCAGGAGGGCCTTTCCACGGCCTCGCTTTGAAGGTGGATGGTTCTTTATGGGGCTGGGGCTGGAATTCCTCTGGCCAACTGGCCGGTGGCACTAACGCTTTCTACCAAGATCCCATCCCTATTGCTCCCACAAAACGGTGGCGCACGGTCGTGGCTGGCGGTCAGCACTCGCTGGGCATTGGGGACGATGGCACCCTTTGGGGATGGGGAGAAAACGACTGCGGTCAGTTGGGCAATGGAACGTACGCTACGCAGCCGTTTCCGATTCAGATTGGCAAAGACAACGACTGGCTTTTGGTGGAGGCAGCTGATTTGTACACCCTAGCCCTAAAAACTAACGGCACGCTCTGGGCCTGGGGTTACTCATATGGTGTGGTTCCCAGGCAGTTTGGCACAGCGTCCAACTGGGTCGCAGTTTCTGCGGGAGGTAACGATGGCCACTGCTTAGGGATACGTGCAGATGGTAGTCTTTGGGGCTGGGGTGATAATGAATCTGGCCAATTAGGCTTAGGATCTGTCCTTCCCCGTTCGATCTGGCCCAATCCTGTCAAGATAGGCCATGACAATAGTTGGGTCGCGGTTTCAGGCGCTCAGAGTTATTCGCTTGCCCTTAAGGCAGACGGCACGCTCTGGAGCTGGGGCGCGAACGACTATGGATCCCTCGGAAACTCGCGGCCGCTGCAACCGCAGCGGATAGGCGCCGATTCGGATTGGGCTACGCTGGCGCCGGGGACGTACTGTTCGCTTGCCGTTAAAACGAATGGAACGCTGTGGGGGTGGGGAACTGCTTCGGCGGGAGATTTCGGTGTGGGCTCCCCGGCCGGGACTTATTTTGCCGTGCCAACTCGCCTCGGATCAAATGACAATTGGTTCATGGCGGCGAATGCTAGCAGTAGTACCCTGGCTCTGCAAAACGACGGCACTCTGTGGGCCTCTGGCGCGAATTACAACGGCGTGTTGGGAGTCGGGGATGCCAGCCCAAGGCTCTCCCTGGTGCCAACGAGTGCACCCCTTAGCTGGAGATTTTTTTCGCTCAGCGGGTACCACACTCTTGGCATCACCTCAGAGAACAAACTCTGGAGCTGGGGAGATAATTATTACGGGGAACTTGGTTTAGGCACTAACGCTGTAAGCGGCCAGAACATTCTTTATCCGACTCAAGTTCAGAGTTCAAACGCGTGGACGTACGTTTGCGCAGCGTCGCATTGCTCGTTCGCTATCACAAGCGGTGGGCAGCTCATGTCATGGGGTGACGGGGGAGCTTCTCTGGGGCGTGGGGAAGGAGGGACGTTCTACAATGTCCCCGGAGTGGTAGGCACAGACCATCGATGGTTTACCGTAGCCGCCTTCAGCAGTGGACAGTATGCGGCTGGTTTGAAAACGGACGGAAGTTTATGGGGATGGGGCTACCCATTTTGGAGAGCTAATTGGCATTCCGCAACCCCTCTGAGAATTGGCACTAACGCAAATTGGACGATGCTGGCTGCAGGCGGAGGCCATGTTGCGGCAATTCAAGCGGATGGCAGCCTGTGGGCTTGGGGCGACAACTCGCGTGGGCAATGTGGTGATGGCACGCTGACCAGCCACGAGCAACCCGTCCGCATCGGCACCGCAAATGACTGGAGGAAAGTCGCAGCCGGCTCAGTACACACCTTGGCCATAAAGGATGATGGAAGTCTCTGGGCTTGGGGCGGGTTCAAGTCCGGCCAACTCGGAGACCCTTCCTACTTTAGTCCGAGTCAGGTGGGCGATGGTAACGATTGGGGTCCACCTCCATGAGCAGCTAAAAGGTCGGCGAGCAAATTCAAACAACGCCACCGTTCATTCTATTCTCCAACACGGGTGAGCTTATTGAGCCGTAGCACTTTTTCATGGCATTGCTGTTGAAAGGACGTCACGTCGCCGTGGACAAGCAAGGTCACAATGAAAACACCATCAAGAAATTGGCACTGGAAACAAACCGCAACAGGCGTTGGCCGAAATCAACGCCAAAATTGAAGTCTTGAATCAACAGCGAATCGACTTCGCTCACCCATGCTCTGAATATTGATTTCCGGGTTAGGCTTACTTCCCTCCCGCAATCAATGGTAACACCTTATGAACTCCGTGCCGCTGCCGCCGACGCTGGCACACCGCGACTTTCCTGGGATTTGCAACCTCTTTACATTGACCGTAATAGTTTCATTATCAACGGATTACATCGCGAAAACGGGCTGGGTTTCCAGCGACCGGGCGTCCCAGCGACTGGGTGATATGGGCGACGTAGATGTTGCTCGTCGCGCCGGGTAAAGGGCGTAAAAAAGTCATCCTTCGTCGTGCGCCGTGCAGCCAGGAGGTTACGCCCGATAGCAGTTGTTATTGCTTTTGAAGCCGAATGCTCCTGGCCCACCTACCCGTTCGGCCAATTCTGGCGCTAGAAAGCTGCGACTTTTCTGAGCTTCACAGGCACTTTGCGACGATAGCAACAGTCTTACTATAAACGAATTACACCACAATAAGCAGTTGATTTTACTCAAAGATCAGAAACCCGGATCCGGGGACAGGTTGCGTACCAAAAAGTCGGACTCAGAGCGAAAACGTAACCATATTCGTGCTTGCGCGTTAATTGCACGCGCCATGCTCGTCTATTCTGACCGTAATATATTAATGACAAAGGTCTTACGGTGCTTTTTGAACGATGCCATGGGCATGTTATTTAGGGGTAAGTGCCGACAACTCCTGATGGCGCCGGTAGGCACCTTTCAACCTCATGCCCGAGACCGCCGCGCCGATCAACACCCCACGAGCACCTCACGAGCCTGATTACATGCCGAGTTATATGGGTTTCGTAACAGGCCGGGATCGAGCTGTATCCACCTTCCGTTTCGGCGTCCTAATCCACTTCAGAATCCACCCCAAAATTCTGATAGCACAGAGTCATGCGCCACCAAGCAGAACACGCCAGCCTCTATCAGCGCGGTCTTCGGGCCACTCAAGACCCAATTGAAATGACTTGGAGCGCCATCATGCACTGGACTGCTCCAGTCATCCTGCTTTTTTCCTGCTATCACGCCGGCGATTATGGCTTCAACCTCATTGTCGGGCAGATCGTCGGCGTCGCCCATCCGCCGCACGAAGCTACGGCGCACCAGCGGCTCCATTTGGTAACTCGCTTTGGCAGAATCGCCAGCAGAACCCGGGGTCAGTCTCTTGGCCAAGTCCAAGGCATTGCGAACCTGACGCGTAAATACTTGGAAATTATCCAGGCGGATATTATCCGGTAGCAATTGGTCATGGACTTCGGAATAAACGGCCACCCCAGAAAACAGGCCACCCAAATGGGTAAGGCGACTTTTTCCCCAGCCTTCAGCGTCGGAAGCCAGAAAGAAGAAGGCGGCCGCTTGGACTAAATTCTCGCCAGCGCCGTAAGCAAAATATCGCAGCGTTTCCGCATTCCCAGTCAGAAACTGAAAATCCGGCTCAATTCTCGCATACGGCATCTCAGATTCTTCAGCTTCGACGCTTGTGGCCCAGGCGTAGATCCGCTCCGCGGCAGTAAGAAAATGCTCACCCTGATGCCACAGTCTGCCGGACATTCCGCCGAGGTTTGGACCGTATTTAGCTGATAATATATCGTAAATTTCTTTGCAGTGAGACAAGACGCCCAGCAAACCCACAGCGGCATTGCCGAGCACAACTTTTTGGTCATCGATTTGTTCATTCATATTTCACACATCCTCAAGCCCATCGTTAAAGTAGTACTTCCGGTTGCCGTGAAACTTGGGCTCCGTCTTCTCGTAAGCTGCCGCCAAATAATCTATCCAACGCGCATGGCGCACCATTTGACCAGCCTGCTTGTTCAGGCTATCAATCTCAGCCGGAGTCAAACCCAGAATCCCGGACCAGTTGCACACCGGCTCAGTTAACCGAAAAAAGACCGGAGCATTCAAAAGCGCGTTCCGGGTCTGAATCATAACTTTAGCCGGGATCTCAAACCCTTCTCGAACTGCCCGGGGAAGAAATCGATACAAGTAATCGAAAGGGATGTCGTTGGCTCCGAAGGTGGAGTCTTGTGCCCAGGTAACAATGTCGACGTACAAGTCGGGAAGAAACTCCTCGATAGGCATCTCCAGCTGCACCTTCGCCTTCGCCACGAAGCCGTTTTCACCAAAAGCCGCCTCAAGCGAGTAGCGACAATCGTCCGCCTCCTGGACGCTGGATAGGTTGACGTAATTGGCGATTATTCTCCAAGTTCCGGGTTCAAGGAAATCATCAAGGCTAACGTCGCAAATCCAAGCTGGAAAATAGTCATGAGTCTGGCCATTGATTTCTATGAACAAGGCAAGACGGTCAAAAGTGAGTGCCTCATAACCGGGAATACTGCGTAACCTTTGTAACTTCTTGATTTGGAACAGATCAGGCTTAACCCCAAAGTGCTGACAAAGAAGATCAAGCATGCCGTCCAGCTCCGGGTCTAACGGAGCAGGGTGCCTGGCGGTGGGCACGGTCGCTTCGATTACCACAAGCGTTGCCCCGGGATTCGCTTCGCGATCGTAAAAGCCTATAGGGGCGAATCTTCGATTGACGCCAGTAAAACTGGATTTGGGTAAGGGCCCCGGCTGGCGCGTAGCGCCGGCTACAACAGCCCCCGGAAGAACCGCCTTGGCATCCTGCCCTTCGGGGGCTACCAGGGGCGCCTGAGAGCGCGGAGCGCTAGCGGCGCCGGCTTCCGGGATCACGTCCACAACGGTATGGAGTTTGGGTTCTTTTTCAAAAGTTGAATTCCCTCGGCCTGAAGGGCCAGGGAGTTCCCTTAACTGCCGATCGCCAACCCGGATAACGTCGCCATCGCTAGATGAAAAAGCCAATGCACCATGTGGAGAATGGAAAAACGGAGAAAACCATAAAGCCAAAGGGTGATCGCCTAAAAGCAGATCAGCATTTAATTGTACTTGGGAGTTGTCGTTGACGACAACTGTTGGCTTCGCGACCGTAGGATTCCAACAACTGCTGTTAGAACTTACTAAATCGCTCACAGTCAGTGGTTTAACCTCCACTTCAATTACCTCATTACCCGGAACAACTGCAGTCTTGGCCCTGGAGCTCTTGCGCGGCTTGGTTGACCCGTTTCCCGGAGCAGTTGCTGCCTTAATCTCCGAACAGTTGTTGCCGGGCTTTGAAGCGTAACCAGGAGGCATGTAGGGGGGTGCCACACGCTGGTTATGCGGCCAGTCTTCACGCCTTTCTTTTTTCAAACACTGAACGGCACCATTCCACTCTTCCAGGCGATCAAAGTTCAGCCGCAAATACATTAGGGTGCCCTGGCCCTTCCGCGTCTTGTCGTAACTCAACTCTAAAATCCCAGCCTGCTTCAAAATTTTTCGAGCCACCCTCCAGGTCGCCGGGGTGAGGTTGGCGCGTCTAAATAATTCCTCCCGAGTCAGTCTAACGTAGAAATCCTGAGTTATTTTGTGTTTGTGTTTGAATTCACCAGATCCGCTGGTGTCCTTGGCGACATCGTAGTAAGACACCATCACCTTCAAGAGCGGCGCCACTCCAGAGCCTACCTTGTGTCGTCGATCCACATCCGGAAAGCAATGGGGGTTTTCTAAATTTGAAATGACCCTGCAGAGATCTGTAATCGTGTAACGAAGTTTCCCCCGGGCAATAAATTCGTTGCACCTGATAACCTGGCCGGCAATGTCGTCGTTAACCGCTAACGCAGTGTGTTTTGGTTGCATACTCGTTGAAGCTGCCATTTCAGGCCAGCCGCCTGCTGGCTGTCTCCGCGATGGTGGTGCCGGTTCTCGGGACTATGTAAAAGCGCGGGTTGGACATGCTTTCCAAGAAGGCTCGGTTTGACGCTTCCCTTTTCGCGAGTTGGCAATTTCGCACATTAAAAGCATTTAACTTCATCATTAATTTCGAGGCGCAGACTGCATGAGAACCCGGGCCGGGATAAATCGCTGGTAGTGAAACTCAGTTGTTACCTTTATCCGGCCAGTTTCGCCGTCCCTGATCTTCGGGAAGCAGAAGTACTGATTTGGCTGCAAATTGAAATTGTCGGCTTCAGGTTTTGACGACCGAAGCGCAGTGATTCCCATAAAGTTGGTCGCATTGTCGATCAGCGATTTGCATTCAGCCAGCATGTCCTGGGTGATAAAAGAAGTTGAACACTTAACCAACGTCTTGTTCAACTGCGCCATTATAAACATCACACGGTTGGTGCGTTTGCCGTGGTTAATTATGGTCTCGCCGGCGTCTCGGTAAAAATGACGTAGCTGATCGTTCCGGCCAACACTGTGATCCAAGCCGCCGCCTACCCAGTCAACGATGATCACCTCAGGCTCCCAGCCAGGATTCGACATTGTCACCTGCTCGATGGCGGCGTCGAAGTTTTTTACCAGGCTCATTCCGGTGCCGGACCAGTCGATGAATCGTACATGCCGGTCGATCATCTCCTGGAACGCTATTGCTAGATCGTATTTTTCCGGGGTGTCGTAACACGCTTCCGGTAAGTAACGAAGTCCCACCTCGTCGACCGGGGACTCTTTGAGCGCCTTCTCGATTCTTCGTTTAAACACACTATAGTCCAAGTTGAAATGGTTCGAGACCATGCGCTGAACCAAGGCCGCAGGCTTTTGCTCCGTCGTAAGAACGACGACGTTGCGGCCAGACCTGGCAAAGTCCAAGGTCGCTTGCATGGCGAAAAGGGTTTTGGCGCCACCACTAATTCCCCCAATCACCGTCGTTTCGCCGGGGGCGAACCCTCCTTTAAGCATGTCATTAAGCTCCGGCAAGGAAGGCACGGTCAGCAGTCGACGATACGGATTGATGCCCCAGAGCAGATCCCCAGGGTTCACCACTTGGCTGCTGGGCGGCATCACCGTTTTCTGAACGCTTTTCACCGAATCTTGCAGATCTGACAACGTTGGCTGTCGCCCCAGCGAAGTGAACTGCAGGCGCCGGTGCTCATATTCTATCGCCCGGCCTTCGATCCATTTTAGAAACGTAGGATTGCTCGGCATCTGGTTGAGCATCAGCAGATCCAGATCTACCGTCCTGAGATCCGGGGACAACCAGGCTGCGATCGCCGAGCCCTGCTCGGCAGTAATGATGCCGCGTTGCACTTCCTTCGACAGAATCACTTCCATCAAGTCAGCACCGATGCCCATCTCTCCATCCTTGATCATGTTGGCCATCCCTTCCCAGAAATGGGCCACCAGGTTGTGAACCCGGTTGTAATCCGGGTTAGTGAAGTCAGGACGGAAGGAGCGGCCATCGGGCAGCCGGGGGCAAAGACGGTCCCTGATGTTAGCGTAGAACCGGTACGATTTAATGCAGGCCAGAAGCAACACGTGCTCCAGGATCTCTACATTCTTCTCAAAGGAAGGCACGTCGATTACTCGACGATCGTTGCGTTTATCGTTATTCATCTGATCAACTAGTGTTCACTACTCATAATATATATTAGCCAGTCAGCAGCGTGTTGCCGCTGACTGGCCATCTATGATCGATGCTTTCCATGCTTGGTGATGCAATCATGTGCTTGGGCACCGAGTGCACCGGACCTACACGACGCGCTCCACCAGCGCGGCGAGCGATTCATTCGTCACGCCAAAGGCACGCTTCCGTCCTGGGAGTGTTGCGCGGACGAGAGAGCCCTCGCTGCAAAGCTTGGCGATCTGCCTCGTGGTGCAGGAGAGACAGGCGGCGGCGTGTTTGAAGCGAACAATTTTTGGCTCGCTAGCAACAACCCGAGGGCCGTTCACTATTCCTCCGCTACGGATTGTGGCCAGCAATCGGTTCCGTTCAGTCGACGTAATACTCGGATCGGCTCGTAAGCTGGCTCTAATAATTTCGGTCGTTGTCGTCATCATACGGGAACAGTATTGCACCAAGCTCTAGTTAATGGAATACAGTTGAATCGAAAAAAGTATACTTGTATACTTTTTGAATGAAAAAACCAACAACGCGAATCGGCCTGCTGCGGCACGCATTACGTCCTCACGGTGTCACTCAGCAGCGATTTGCGGATCTCGCCGGATGTTCAAAAGCCATGGTTAAGAAATGGGAATCATGTGAGCGAGAATTGACATACGCCTACGCTCTTCGCCTCGCGCAGCAAACTGGTGTCGGCATCGGTTGGCTCTTAGGGAGCGGTCCACAGTCTCCGATTATGCTTTCTTCCAGGCGTTGGACGCCGGGCGACTATCTAAGGAAGCAGGCTGAGCAAATGGACGCCTCTTCGATAGAATGGGAGGCAGAGCTTTGCAGACGCTACTTCCTAATAAACATGGATCGCCTTGCCCGGATACTACTGACCGGCATCCAGCACAAACGACTTCAACTTGCGGAGTCGCGAGTCGCTATTGCTTTTGGGAAAATCGCAGCTGAATTGGAAATACCCCGGCTTGATCGGGAAGCTGCCGCAGTTTCGATATTTCTGAGGCAAGCTGCTGGCAAAGCTTTCATGGCAACGGCCCGTGCTCAAGCAAGGCAGTTTCGCATTAAACTTGATCAAATCGTTCGCCACCGCCCGGTTTCCCTCAATGCCAAACACGCGACATACCGGGCACGTCTCACCTGACATTGGTACCAAACCGACTTACGCTGATAGCAGGGATAGCAAGGTGGCTTTTTGGCGTTTCCAGTTCTTTCCCGTTATTGCTTCAACCAAACCGCGGATTTGCGCCAGTACAGTCTCTGGCTTGCGTTTTGGCGTTTCGGTTTTTGCATCATCTAGGACTGCTGGAAGTAACGCCACGGCCGCGCTCGCCGCTACCTCACCGACGTGCGTATAATGTCGGGTCATGGCAGGAGTACTGTGGCCTACGATTGACTCAACCACAGCAAGCGGTGCATTATTGGCTCGACACAGGCTCACGAAACTGTGACGGAGCGAATGAAAGCCCACTTCGATTACTGCCCGACCGCCTTTATTGGATCTCGGTCCAGTGCCAGATTTCCAGATAGTAACGCCGCACGCTTTGAAATGGGCCTGCACCTTATCGGTAACCGCGTCAATCCGTTTGATGTAAAGAGCGGCCATTCCAGGCAACACATACATGCCACGGTTTGCCGCTGGGATCGCCACAAGCATCGCTTTCAGACTGGGATGAATTGGCACATGGACCGCATGAGGTTTAGTGCGAGCCGTTTTATTCGGTATACGCCGGATAAGATCCCTGGCCAAGTCGACTTCACCCCATCGCAGTGTGGCGCAATCCCCTAATCGAAGCCCGGAATAGACCCCGAGGGCCAGCATCACCCGCAACTCACCGTCCGCGCTTTGGCACACCTTGCGCAACTCCTCAACGGTCAATTCGCGTCGGCTGTGTGTCACGAGACGCTTACGCTGTATTATTTCCCACGGGTTTTCGACCAACCGGGCTTTATCCTTCAGTACTCGGAAAAGTAGCGTTAACAATCCCAGGTGCTTATTGTAAGTGTTCGGACTCAAGCCGCCATTACTCAAATTGGCCGCGTATTCTTCGGCAATCGGCCTAGTAATTTCTCTGAGTGTGATAAATTCAGGGTGATTCTCCTTCACCCAATTGGTAAACCTCCCCCACTGACATTCGTATTGATACAGAGTGTTCACGCCGCTATCGGGGCGATTTGACGAAGCTAGGAAGGCCGACCAGACTTGAGCGATCGTCAGCGGAGGGTTTTGCTGATCATCCCAGTGTGCAAGTTCAGTCCTCAACTCTCCCAGGCGGGTTTGGAGAGCCGTCAGCGCCTGAGTCTCGGTTGCAACGGCGAAAGGCGCCATAAATACGTTTTTCGCCTGCTCGGCCTCACGCTTGTTGGTGATCCGTTGCCCGTCCACCGTGCGTAACGCTTTCATGAACGGTTTGCCATTCACCTTCCAAGCGACATAGTAGCTCTCACCCCTTTTCAGCAAGTGACCTGTTCGATGTTTCATGTTTGCCTTCTATGCAGTTCGATTCCGCAGCATGCCAGCAATTATGCAGCTGAATGCTGGAAAGAAAAGCAAAAAGATAGCAGTATTACAAAATAGCTGGAAATATGCATATAAAAGCAGACTGTAAATCTGCTGGCTTACGCCTACGAAGGTTCGAATCCTTCTCCTACCACCACTCTCCAATCAACCGCTAACCGCAGTTCGCACACACCAATTCCAGGATCTTCAGGATTTGTCCCGGGCGTGGCCTGGTTTCACGATCAGTTGACTTTGAGTTCCTTACCGATTAACCCATGAAATCGGCTCCGGTTCCGTGTGTGCGAGTTTGAAGCCGGCTAACTATGAAGCGGTCATTTTTTATCTTCACGATTCTGGCGCTGGGCTTTATCTGGGCGGCCCATGCCGCCGATGTGCTGAAACCTAACGCCAGGCCGAATGTGCTCTTTCTCTTTTCGGATGATCAGCGGGCCGACACGATCGCGGCGCTCGGTAATCCCGTGATTCAGACGCCGAACCTTGATCGGTTGACGCGGTCTGGATTGTCGTTCACGCGCGCGTATATGCAGGGCGGTATGAACGGTGCCACCTGTGTCCCTTCGCGCGCGATGCTGCTCTCTGGCCGCTCGATGTTCCGGATCGACGAGAAGCTCAGGCGCGATGATACCTGGCCGGCAGCTTTTGGCCGCGCAGGGTACACGACTTTCATGAGCGGGAAGTGGCACAACGGGGAGGAGTCCTTGCCGCGTTGTTTCCAGCAGGCGCGGTCGGTTTTCGCCGGGGGCATGACCGATCCGCTGAAGGCCAAGCTGAGCGATCTGGTGGATGGACGCCTCACCAAACCGACCCTTTCTGCGAGGCACGCCTGCGAAGTGTTTGCGGACGAAGCCATCCGTTTCATCCGACAACCTCAGAATGCCCCGTTTCTTTGCTACGTGGCGTTTGACGCGCCGCACGATCCGCACATCGTGCCAGAAAATTTTCCAATTCGATACGATCCAGCCCGAATACCGCTGCCGGCGAATTTCCTGCCGCAACACCCGTGGGACAACGGCGAAATGACGGTCCGCGACGAATTGTTGCTGCCCTGGCCGCGTACGCCGGAAACCGTGCGCGCCTACCTTGCCGGTTATTATCGGTATGTTTCGTATCTCGACGCGCAGGTCGGCCGGGTGCTGGACGCGCTGTACAATTCACCATTGGCGACGAATACGATCATCGTTTTCAGTGCCGATTCTGGCGTGGCATGCGGCAGCCACGGCCTCATTGGGAAGCAGAATCTTTACGAGTACGACTCTGTCCGGGTGCCTCTAATCATCGCTGGTCCGGGCATCCCAAAGAACCAGACCACCGAGGCGATGTGCTACCTGTTTGATGTTTTTCCCACGCTCGGTCGACTCTGTGGCGTCCCGGCGCCTCAGACCAGCGAGGGCTTTCCGTTCAACGCAACCTTGGAGAACCGCGCTACGCCTGCCCGCCGGCATTTGATGTTCGCATATCAACGCCAATGGATGGTGCATACGAATGTCCAACGCGCTGTCCGCGACGAACGCTGGAAACTCATTCGCTATCCGCAAGTGGACAAGACCCAATTGTTTGACCTAAAGAATGATCCCCAGGAGACGACCAATCTCGCCGACAATCCTGCGCAGAAGGGGAAGGTCAAGGAGTTGATGACCTTGTTGGCCAGGCAACAAAAGCAATTTGGAGATACTGCTCCGCTGTGGGTGGACAGGCCAAAGCCTGCCGCGTGGACCGCCCCGGCTAATCACAAAGGGCAATGATTGTTGCTCACCTTGGGGGCATATTCCGCACCGGCGATCACTTTCACCCGGGTGTGAACCTCCGGATTGAGGGCAAAGCCGCCGCTCGCGTTGACCTCATTCAGCCAAGTATCCGCGTGGCTATCGTTCTGGCCGATTCCGAGTCCGGATTGGCCTCCGTCATAACAGTGAAAAAGCGATAACAGGGTTGCTCAGCCGCGAAAGTAAATATACGCAAACAGGATGCAGGCGAGGATTGCGAGCGACGCCAGGACTTCATTCCGGCCCCAGCTGTCACGGGTCCGAGCCTTGTCTTCGGCGGAGGCAGTAGCAAAGGTCAGGCCTTTGATCTGGGCCTCATCCGGCGGTGGGGTCAGGTAGCTGAAGATAACCATGACCAAAGCGGAGATGATCGTGATGAGGATGCTAAAATATTGGAAATTGATGTTGTTGACGATCCAGAAAAATGAGCCATCCGGGTAATGAAAGTCTGGATTCAACGTGCACGGGGTGTCCACCAACATGCGGAACACGCCGACGATAAAGCCAATAATCATGGCCCAGAGGCAGCCGGCGGCGTTGAGTCGTTTCCAAAACACACCAAAGAAGAACACGACAAAAATGGGCGGGGCGAGATAACTTTGGATGGATTGCAGGTAATTGTAGAGGCCGTGGGCGCCTTTGACGACGGGTATCCAGGCCATGGCGATGGCAATCATTACGGCAGTGGCGATTCGGCCCATGCGGACAATTTCGTGCTGGGAGGCCATCGGGCGCAGCTTTTGGTAGATGTCGACGGTGAAGAGCGTGGAGCAGGCATTAAATACGCCCGCGAGCGAACCCATCAGGGCGGAAAGCAAACCAGCGACAACGATGCCGCGCAGACCCGGGGGCAGGAGATGCTGGACAAGCAAAGGAAAGGCGCCTTGTGAGCCGTTCGGTTGGTTGAACGCTTCGGTTAAGGCGGGGATTTTTCCGCTCTTGGCCAGCGCATAACAAATCAAGCCGGGGATGATGAAGAGGTAGACCGGGAACAATTTGAGGAAGGCGGCGAAGATGGAGCCCTGACGCGCCACCTTTTCGTTGGGCGCGCCCAGCGCGCGCTGCACGATGTATTGGTCCGTGCACCAATACCATAAACCGATTACCGGCGCGCAGATCGCCATGCCGAGCCACGGGAAGTTGCCGTTGAAATACCACGCTTGTTTTACCACGTTGCCAGCGGCGTCCATTTCCTTCACCGGCGCCCAGGTTGCAACCTGTCCGGCGGGAACCAGCGGTTTCCAGAGATTGAACATATCGGAACCGCAGATGGTCTTGAGCTCCTGCCATCCGCCCAGTTTGACCAACCCGTAAATCGTCAGCAGTGCGGATCCACAAATCAGCACGATGACTTGCACCGCGTCGTTGTAAGCTACCGCCCGCATGCCACCCAGCATGGTGTAGAGACCGGTCAGGATGATGACGGCGATGGAACCGATCCAGAAACTGTCAAGGTGGACAGCCCCCAGGTTCAGGCTCAACTCTGGCAGCAACGTGCCGAACACCACGCCTCCGGCAAAGATGCCGACCGCGATTTTGGACACGATGAAGGTGAGCAGAGACGAGATAGACAGGACGTAGCGGGACTTGGTGCAGAACCGCTTTTCCAAGAACTCCGGCATCGTAAATACGAGCGAGCGAGCGTAAAACGGTACGAACACCCACGCCAGCACCAGCAGACACCAGGCATGCAGCTCGTAGTGCGCCAGTGCCACGCCGTCCTTCGCTCCGGAGCCGGCCAGGCCGACGATATGTTCGGAGCCAATGTTGGAGGCAAAAATGGAGGCGCCGATGATCCACCAACTCAGGTTGCGACCAGCCAGGAAATAGTCAGCGGCGGTGTCCTTTTCCTTGGTGATGGCGGTCCAGGCCACCGTTAAGAGGACTCCGAAGTAGAGGACGATAGCTAGCCAGTCAAGACCGGTCAGGGTGGTTCCGCCAGCCGCGGCGAGCAAGGGGGTAGGGTGGATCATATATTTATTGGGTGCTTGAAACCTGCATGACACCTCATCTGGTTTTGAGACGCAGGATGGTGAACGAATTTCCGGGGAACTGCCGTGTGACAGTAGTGCCGAGCATTTTTACCGATTCCGTTTTCGGCGAAACTTTGGTGGGGTTTTCCAGTGAATTCTCATCCGTGCCACTGGCGGAGCTTAACACGGTTGCTGTTCCCTGGCCGGTCAAATTTGCGCCGTCGAGGAAAATTTGTGTTTCCATTGGTTTAGGGTTCACGTTCACCACTTTGAGGATGACGTCCCCGGTGCGTTCATCTTTTGCGGCACAGGCATAGAGGCTGGCAATTTTATCAGGAGCCACGTCGACCACCTCATGCACGAGTTGATTGTCCAGGAAGCATTTCACCCGGTTTCCCACGATTTCTACCCGAATGTCATACCAGCGGCCCGTCTCAATCCGGCCTGGCTTAGGGTCCGTCACGCCGCCCAATTCGAGCGCATTTTGGGTATTGTTCCAACCGCCCAGGTTCCACCAGGTACGGTCTTCCTTGTCGCCGATGTGAAACAGCACCAGGAATCCTTCTCGTCCCCCCAATTTACGCGCCTTGAGCGTCAGGGTGTAGTTCGTCCAAGTCCGGTCCCCGGCCAAGGCGCGAACGAACTCCTTCTGGGCGGTCTGTTTCAAAGCGCCGTTCTCGACGGTCCATTGTCCATCGCCCAGCAGTTGCCAATTCCGGGTTCCGTCCGCGAAATTGGAGGTGAACAAAACCCGGCCGTCCGGCGCCGTGACTTTGATGTCTTTGAACTCAGCCTGTGTGTTCCAGGTTCCAACACCGATCATTCCACGGGCCGGCTCGACATCAGCTGGCGGGACATCGAGACGCACGGGAAGCGTTAAGTCTCCACGATTTTGCGCGAACATCTGCTGTACATAATATCCGGGCAGACCATACCACCGTGAGCTGTCGAAGTTGATAAGGTCGGGATTCCAGGCGCGGTGGTTCAGATTCACGAACAATGGCGCGTAGCTGGCCATGATGACGAGGTCAGAATTTCGTTCCATGCCGGTCATGAACGCGGCCTCGCCCAGGGCGGCGCGGAGGTTGCCCAGGCCGCATTTTTTGGTCACGGCATATTCGCCCACAAAAATTTTCGGGCCGTTGCGGTCGTAGGTGTCGTATTGCGACGCACGTTTCATGAACGCCTCCGGGGTCTCGTAGTAATGCTCATCGACAATATCCGGCATCGGGGCTTTCGGGTAGGGCCCGCCTCGCAGATCGGAATTCGCAATAAATTGGATTTCGGGGTATTTCGCGCGGATGGCGTTAACGAACAGCGGCCAGCGCGCAATGTAGTCTGGGCCGCCGTTCTCATTGCCGATCTCCAGGTATCTCAGGTTGAACGGGGCAGGGTGCCCGGAGGCGGCGCGGCGTGCGCCCCAAACCGAGTTGGTCGGCCCGTTCGCATATTCGAGAGCATCCAGGGCGTCCTGAACCCATTGGTCCATCCGGTCCATAGGCACGGTTTCGCGATGGGACATGCCGACGTTAATGTCGAACAACGGGGTCGCACCAAGGTCTTCGGACATTTGCAGGTATTCATGATATCCCAGGCCGTGCGTGGCGAAGTAGCCCCAAATATTCCAGAGCGGAGTGCGGGTATCGATCGCGCCGATGGTGTGCTTCCAATGGTTCATGTGCGCAAGATCGTCTCCTTCCACCCAACAGCCGCCCGGAAAACGCACGAATGCCGGTTGCAGGGCGTGAATGGATTCGGCAAGGTCTATGCGCAGCCCGTGGTTCTTCCACGTCTTTTTCGGCAGGAGGGAGACCATATCGAGGAACAAAAAACCACGGCCGCTGCCGGAAATCTGCAGCTTGGCTTTGGCTTCGCTCAGGGTCGGAACCAAATCCAGGGTATAGTACCTCCAATCGCCGCTGATTCCGGAAATGGATCCGCTGGCCAGGGGCTGACCAGTAGAACTCAAAACTTTGACCGTGATCGGTCCGGTGAAGCCATCCGCGGCGCGCGCTGCTACCTTAAACGCGTAAGTGTCGCCTTGCACGACGTTCATGCCCCAGTAGCCCTCGTTCTCGAGCACGAAGTCTCCCTCCACCGGTACGCGCAGGCTACGTCGGTTGAAGGGATTCAGCGGTCGGCTCTCATCGATCGTAGCCGCGTCCTTGCGTCCCGCAGAGTTGATACAATGCCAGCTATCAGGCCGGGCAGCGTCCTCGAATGAGCGGTTGCGCACCAGTTCCGGGTAGATTCCCCCGTCGGCGGAGTTGTTGATATCTTCGAAGAAAATGCCCCAAAGCGTCGGCGAAATCCGGTGGCCGGGTTGGTCCACAGAAACCGAGATTTTCGCTGTTTCCCCCTGCACAGCCAAGACTGTCGCGAAACCTGCGATGGCCGCCCAGGCTCTCAATTTGAGGGGTTTGATTCTGGTTGAAGGACTCATTTGATAAGCAGCTGAGGACTGATTTAAGCGACCCATCCGCTCTTCAAACCATAAACCGCCTCGTTCCAGGCGAGTTCCTGTTTGAACTGGCGGAGCTTCGTGTCACTGTCAATGACGACCATCTCGATGCCCGCAATGGCCGCAAAATCCTCGAGCATCTCAGTGGTGACGGCCTGGCTGAAGCCGGTGTGATGTGCGCCGCCCGCGTAAATCCATGCGGCACAGGCTTCCTCGAAACTGGGACGACACTTCCACAACGCCTGGGCCACCGGCAGCTTGGGCATCGCATGCACTGGCTTGACCACATCGACCTCGTTTACCAGCAGCCGGAAACGGTTGCCGAGATCCATCAGAGACGCGTTCACCGCCGGGCCAGCCGGGGAATTGAAAACCAGGCGCGCCGGGTCGGCCTTGCCGCCGATGCCGAGTGGGTGGACCTGCAACGAAATTTTGCCATCCGCAATGGAAGGGCAGATTTCCAGCATGTGCGCGCCGAGCACGAGTTTGTTGCCCGGTTCCAGATGATACGTGTAATCCTCCATGAATGACGTGCCGCCTTTGAGACCGCTCGCCATGACTTTCATCGCTCGAACGAGCGCCGCGGTTTTCCAGTCGCCCTCGCCACCAAAACCGAAGCCTGCCGCCATAAGTCGCTGTGAGCCGACGCCCGGCAATTGGGCCAGTCCATGCAAATCTTCGAACGTATCGGTAAATCCCTTGAAATTGCCTTCAGTAAGGAAATGCAGCAGGCCGAGTTCGATCCGCGCCGCGTCGCGAACGGATTTGTGGCGCCTAGCTCCCTTCTTCAAGTCCGCCGTCATCTGGTAAGCCCCCTCGTAAGTCTTACACAGGGCATCCACTTCTTTTTCGGCAACCGCATTGACCACTTTGACCAAGTCCCCTACGCCGTGGGTGTTCACCGAAAAGCCAAACTTCATCTGCGCGGAAACCTTGTCGCCTTCGGTCACCGCGACTTCGCGCATGTTATCGCCGAAGCGCACGAATTTGCCGCCCTGCCAGTCCGCCCACGCGCTGGCGGCCCGCGCCCAGGCGCCGAGTTTTGCCAGGGTGGATTCTTCCTGCCAAAAGCCCACGACTACTTTGCGGCTGAGGCGCAACCGGCTCATGATGAACCCGTGCTCGCGGTCACCGTGCGCCGCCTGGTTCATGTTCATGAAATCCATGTCAATCGTGGACCAGGGGATATCGCGATTGTACTGCGTGTGCAAATGGGCGATAGGTTTGCGTAGCTGTTTAAGGCCATTAATCCACATTTTCGACGGGGAAAACGTGTGACACCATGTGATGAGACCAATGCACTGCCGTGCGTTGTTCGCCTGTTGACACAATTCAGTGATGGCGTCAGGTGAGACCATTACGGGCTTGAAGACTATTTTGACCGGAATGGCCGGCGCGGCGTCGAGGGACCGGGCAATTTCTTGCGAATGGCGCGCGACGGCATTGAGCGTCTCCGGCCCATAAAGGTGCTGGCTGCCAGTGACAAACCAAACTTCGAACTGTTTGAGGTTTATGTTCATGTGTTGGGATAAATTAGAGTGGGATTAACGGGCGCTGCTGGCATCGGTGAGCGTTGTTGGCGGGTGGCCACTGTGTGCGGCCCGAAGCGACCGGCCAACGTCAGATAAGAGCTGGCTTTCTCAGGTGGTTACCACCAAAAAACCGGGCTGCCGGAACCGCTCGTTGTCCGAGGGGACATCTGGCCAAACTTGCGCCATTCGACGTGGCCATCGAGCATGCCCAGGTTACCGCCTTCCGGCAGTGACCCGTTCATATGAGAGGTGCGGTGGAGTTTGGAGTAGCCACCCTGGATCCCGGTGTAAGTATTGGCCGCGCGGTTATTGAGACTGGTTTGGCCCGGCTTGGACATGACCGTATCCGCCATGAGCACACGGTCGGTGGGCGACACGGCGGGATAGGTGAGCTTAGTCGTCGGGTCGGTAATCGCCGTCGGCAGCAGGCTGGGGTTTTGGTTGGTGAAAGCCAGACTGGCCGTGCCCGGAAAAGTCTGGGCATAACCGATGACGTGAAAGGCGCCCTGTTCATTGGGGGTCGTCGGGGCGGCAAACGACCAGAGGCTCGCGTTATCCGTCTCCGTGAAGCCGGAGACCGGGCAGTAGAAGACTCGCCACTGGGCCGCGATGTTGGGTAGCATGAGATTGCCGACGTCCCAGGGCATATCCCACACCCAGTTGCCGTCGGACATCTTCGGCAGCTTATCCCCGGCTCCGTCGGCATACAGCCGAATCGCCAGGGTCAATTGCTTGAGATTATTCATGCACTGGGTGCGTTTGGCCTTTTCCTTGGCCCGGGACAGACTCGGCAGAAGCATGGCGGCCAGAATGGCAATAATGGCGATGACCACCAACAGTTCGATCAAGGTGAAGCCGATTTTCCAGCGGGGCTTTTGGTTGCGACTTCCAGTCTGTCTTATCATTTGCATGGGGTTTTATTTAATAAAGAAAGTTTAGCTAACCGCTCTTTTGAAACAACCCCACTTTGCGTAAAAAAAACACCATTTTGCGCACCGGCCCCTTTGGGAGCCGCGTGCCGAGATCACCGCACGCCTTCGCTGCCGTAGCGGGCGTGTGTGCTGCGGTAACGCAACGGTGTCAACTGTTTGCCCGAACGGAAGTACCGGGCAAAATGGTGGGCATCTTCGAAACCGAGCATTCCAGCAATCGCGGTAACCGGAAGATCCGTCTCCACCAACAGGCGTGCCATGTGATCCGTGCGCACACGCCGAATCTCCTCGAGGATCGAGCGTCCCAGCAAGGCGCGAAAGCGCTTTTCCAGGGCCCGGCGCGACAAGCCCGCCGCGCGCGCGACTTGGTCAACGGAGATGCTGGTCCGGCCTTGATCCCGCACGAATTGCAGGGCGCGCCGTGTGTGCGGTTCGTCGGTCGCGACGAAATCGGTCGATCGACGCGTGACGATATGGGGAGCGACGGCCAGGATGCGCGGAGGAAGCTTGCGTGAACCTCGCATCAGTTTTTCGAGCGCTCGCGCGGCGTCGTAGCCCGCGCGTTCAAAGTTGATCGCCACGCTGGATAGCGGTGGATCCGTCAGCTCGCAGACCAGTTCGTCATTGTCGACGCCGATCACTCCCACCTCATCCGGGATGCTGAGGCCGGCCAGTTTGCAGGCTTCGACGATTTGCTGGCCGCAATCGTCGTTGCACGCCAGGAGTCCTATCGGCTTCGGCAAGGCTTCCAGCCAAGTGGCCAGCGCGTGGCGCTCTTTCGGCCACGCTTCGGGTCTTTCCGACAAGGCATATTGCCGCGGCGCTGCGAAACCGGCCTCGCGGATTCGGGCGGCAAAGAATTTAGCACGGATTTCGGACCAGGCGGTCCGTTCAAATGAATTCTCGGTGTATCCGCAAAACCCAAAGTGTTTAAAGCCGCAGTGCAGCAGATGTTCCCCGGCCATGCGCCCGATCGCCTCCGAATCCGTCACCACGTTGACTAGGCCGGGGATCTCCGACTGCCGATGTCCGATGACCACCGCCGGCAAACCGCTGGCGAGCGCCTCGTCCACCTTTTCGACGTCGCGCAGAATGATGCCATCCGCCTCGATCTGGCGCAGTGTGGGCCAGGCTTTTTCCAGCCCGCCGGGCTCCCAATAGAACGACCAGGGACCGCGATGATGCGCGTAATTGGCAATGCCGCGCAGCAGCGCGCGCCCGGAACCGCGTGATGACTCCACCAATAGAATGACCTTTGGGATTTTTGGCGGTTTGGTGTTCGTAATCACGAATGGTTGTGTGCGGTGGAAGTCTGTGCCAAATCCAGGGCAAAAGCAACCAACCCGCACCGTTGGACTTTACCCTAAATCACGGTCAAAGCTTCGAGATCAGGTACCGCAATTCTTCGGCTACCTCGCCGGGCGTGGTCACCGTTTGCGCGACCTCAGCTTGCAGCAACTTTTTGAAGCGATGGTGGAACCGGTGGGCCGCCACCTTCACCGCCCCCTCCGAGATCCCCAGTTTCTCCGCCATCACGGCGAAAGGTGGCGTGCCATTTTCGCCGAACACCAACACTTTCAGTTGTTGGAACAATGGCAGCCTGCCGTCCTCCGCGCTCTCCGCATCCGCATACCGCAGGCTGGTGAAAATGTTGTTGCGGGTTGCTCCGGTCACCCGCGCTAGGTCAGCACGCCGCGCGGGCTGTTGTCGCCCAGCAGGTTGACTGCGGCATTGAGTGATTGCCCTCGCCAGATGCGGTACAAGCCTAGCCAGATTAAGATCAAGAGCATGGCGGCGAATCCGAACGTGATCCGCCGAGAAATAGTCCAGGAGTTCATCTGGCGTGTGGTTTATGACTCGGTAATTGGGACGCAACAAGCCTCATTAGGCCTTCTTCAAAGAGTCCCTGGTTCAAATCAAGCAACCGTTTCGCCCTGTGCTCGAACGTGATTTGGCCCAGAATTCGGTGGCTTGGATAAACTTGCCGGCAATAGTAAAGTACCAGCAGGATGAAACCGCTGAACGAGAGCAGAGCGGGTCACACGCTGCATTTGTTAGGTGATCTGGTTCTTCGTTATCCGCGATGGTTTTTTTATCCTCAACTCCTGCTTGCGCTGGTTTGCCTGGGCTATACGGCGATCAAATTGCAGTTCAGCACGGACAAGCATGATTTGATTTCCACACAGGAGTCTTACTGGCGTGAATTCCTGGAGTTTAAGCGGGCCTTTAATATTCACGAAAACATTTTCGTTCTGGTTAAAAGCGAGAGCCGGCAAAAGAACCGTGAATTTCTAGACCGCCTCGCCGCCCGACTCCAGGTGGACCGTGAGTTTTCGGGCGTTTATTATAAGGCCGGACTAAAGCTGATGGGGCCGAAGGCGCTGCTATTTCTCCCGGAGGAAAAACTGGCCGAGTTACAGCAATTCCTATCGATGAATCGGCCTTTGCTGCAAACATTTTCACAAGTTTCAAACCTTGAGTCGATGTTTGCTTTGGTTAATCGGCAGTTACGCTCGCTTGCCTTGACCACCACCGATTCAAGGGAAGGCTTGGCCTCCCAGTCGCTGCGGGCTTTGCAGCAGGTCGTGGACGGCGCATCGGACTGCATCGAGTCCCGGCAAATGCTTCTTGACCCTAATCTTACAACCCTATTTGACGCGAGTGAGGAAGGAAACCGCCATGAGCTCTATCTCACCTTTGATCGTGACCGGGTTTATGTCTTAACGGCGCAGGCGAAAGACCCCATCAGGGAAGATGCAGCGATCGATCATTTGCGGAATTGGATTGTTCTCACGCAGTCAGAGGTTCCTGGGGTCAATGTCCAAGTCACCGGGGAGCCGGTATTGACTCACGACGAAATGGAGCAAGCCAGACGGGATACTGAAGTCGCTGCGTTTATTGCCTTGGCTCTCACCGCGTTAATTTTTGTTTGGAGCTGCCGCGTTATCCTGTGGCCCTTAATGGCCACTTTTTGTCTGCTCGTCGGCATTTGTTACACCCTGGGTTTTGCCACCTTGACAGTGGGTCGTCTGAACATTCTGAGCCTCACGCTCGTGCCGATCCTCATCGGGTTGGCGATTGATTACGGGGTCCATTTGATTTTTCGCTACGAGGAGGAAATTAACCGTGGTCACACCCGACGCCATGCGATCGGCAAAGCGCTCGGGTTCACCGGCATCGGGGTCATAACCAACGCCTTAACCATAGCGGGCGCATTTGGCTTCATGGCGGTGACTGATTTCAAAGGGATGCAAGAGATGGGACTGATTGCTGGGGCCGGTGTCATTCTTTGTCTCGTCCCGATGTTGACCCTGTTGCCACTGCTGCTGGCGACCGGAAATCCGGACCTGCCAGATCCGAAGGCCTCACGATCCAAGCCGACCCGACCAGATGCGCTGATGGTATTGTTGCCTTTTCGCTGGCTCGGCCAACGGGCATCGCAGCGCAGAAAGAGCCGACGCGCCAGGTTTGAACAGCTCTATCTCAAACGTCCCTGGTTAGTTTTGGTGTGCGGAGCAATCTTCACCACAGTCATGATTCAGCAATCCACCAAGGTGAATTTTGACTACAACCTGCTAAACCTGCAAAGCCGTGGGCTGCCCGCGGTGCGCCTGCAAAAGCAGCTCATCCGCTCCGGTTCGGAGTCGCTACTTTACTGCGCTGTGATCGCCGATTCGTTGACCCAGGCCGTAGAATGGGAGGAGCGCATTAGCCAACTCCCCTCTGTTGCCCGCGTGATTTCTTTGGTCAAATATCTGACCGAAGATCAGGAGCGAAAACTCGCCATAGTCCGTCAAATCAAGCTTGATGCAAGCGCTATTCCCTTGCCGAAGTTGGACCCCCAGCCGGTGGATCTTACGAACCTGAACCAGACGCTCTTCTCGCTAAGCGGCTATCTTGGCCTGGCTATCAATGCGCAAGGCAGCAACCAAGCCGCAGCCGAGCCCCTGCGTTCGCTCCGCAGCTCAGTCACCCGGTTGCGTCGATTGACGGCTACCTATCTGCCATTGGCTTCCGAAAGACTTACCGGTTTTCAACGGAGATTGTTTGGAAGTCTTCAGGAAACCATTTCGCTCATTAAACAGCAGGATGATCGTCAGCGGCTGCAGCCAGAGGACTTGCCCGCTTTCCTGCGTGATTCTTTCATCAGTCGCTCGGGTAAATTCCTGCTGCAAGTCTATCCGAAGGAGGATGTTTGGCAGCGACCGATGCAGGACAGGTTTATCCGCGAGCTCAGAGCGGTTGACCCAAAGGTTACTGGTTCGCCGGTTCAATTCTACGAATATACTTCCCGGCTTAAGCAAAATGTGGAAAAAGCGGCGCTTTACGCGGCGGGCATTATCGCAATTCTGGTGTTTCTGCACTTTCACCGCAGTGGCGCTGTGGTGCTGGCACTGCTGCCAGTGGCACTCGGCTTTTGCTGGATGTTGGGCCTTATGGGGTGTCTGGGAATCTCCTTCAACCCCGTCAATATCGTCAGCGTGATCCTGGTGATTGGGATCGGAGTAACCAATGGGGTCCACATCCTGAATCGATTTGCCGAGGAGCGCCAGCCGAACATCCTGGCCAGAAGCACGGGCAAAGCGGTTTTGGTCTCCGCTCTTAACACCATGGCGGGGTTTGGCAGCCTGCTGGTGGCGCAGCACCAGGGGATAGCCAGTTTGGGCGGTGCCATGACCATAGGAACCGCTACGTGCGTCGTGGCCTGCTTGAGTTTCCTCCCCGCAGTCTTAACGCTACTGTATCGGTTTGGCTGGCGCCCCAGAGATCCGCCTCCCGCCGTTGTTCACCGTGGCGAGACCACGTGAATGAACTACGACGCTTATTGCGCCTTCGGCAATTCCCAGTTGCTTCGCTTCCACAACCTGCGGCAAGTCGCTCTCCTTCCCCAGCATAAACACCTTGAGCCGGTCGAACACCTCGTGTTTGCCGGTTGGTTGGCGAGCCGCAGTTAACGATGCTCGAGGAAATGTGCAATTGGGGGATCAACTCACCGCTATGAGTGACACTCTTTGGCCCTGGTCGTTGCGGGCGACGCCCATGGCCTGGGGATCCAGCAGGAGTTGGTCGTCGGCAAGGAATGCGTAACGGTGGTGGCCGTGGCGAATTTCGATCCGCGCGGTCCAAGCGCCGTCAGGCCCGCGTTGCATGGGATGGGCGGACGGGTTCCAGTGGTTGAAATCGCCGACCAGACTTACGGTTTTGGCCTGAGAGGCGTGGCAAATAAAGTTTCTCGCCTGCAGATTGCGGTGGGCGCTGTAGGTCTCTCGATTGCTGGTGATCATGGTGTCGGAGCGTCGGCAGGTTCAAGGTGGTCAATATTGTGGCCCGCTATGACAGCAGACGTTCCAGCAGGGTGAGGGCGGTGCCGCGCACCTGTTCGGACTCGGCTTCCAGTTGTCGGTACCGCGCGCTCCAACCGGGCTCGTGATGGTGCCGTTCGCGCCACAGCGTTTTCAGCACCCGCTCAGTCCGTTCCACCTGTTGCATCGCCGAACTCAAGGTGTCGCGGCCCTCCGGCAAATCGGAAATGTTGCCTACGAAAAACCGGCTAATGTGCCGCGTATCGAGCACGGCGTGGAGCAACATCACCACGGTTTGCTCGTAACCGTACCAGCGGCGATGGAGCATTTCTCCGAGAAACTGGTGGCGGATGGCGAAGAATTCCGACCGTGGGCGTTCGGTGTATTCCCGGATTTCCGCGGCCTCCTTTGGGAACCAGGTATAGAGCAGGGCGAAGGTACCGTAGGTGTCGATCAGGTGTTTTGAATTGCTATAACTGGTGGCGATTTCACCGATCGAAAGATCCTGTTCAAGTTCAGCGCAGATTTCCGGCAAGTCGTGGAGCCGGCTCAGGACATCCCTTCCGACGGGATCGCCGTAATTGAAATCCCCCGGGATCAGCCAATAGATATCCGACCTGGCGCCCCGCTCGTAGGCCGCGCCCAATCCCGTGTACCACATTTGGCAGGTGTCGACGCACCAGGCTTCCAGGATGTCAGAATGCCGGCTCACAGTACGCTGCAAAAACTGGAGGTGACGTGGATTCCTCGCCAGAATTTCGCGGGTCTTGCAGTCGATCACTGTGATCGGACGCGCGTAGGTTGCTTTGTCCGCGTCGAGGCGCGCAACCATTTCATATAAGTGCTCCAGATCCTGAAGTTTGTCTGGCTGCCGAAATGGGTAGATCACCACTGGATGGATACGACCGGCGTTGCCATTGGCTATGACAGGGGTGCGATTGCCTTGAGCCGGTTTCTTCCCGCGGGTGGATGGCTTCATAGTCGAAACAATACCCCCCGAGGTGCGACTGCCAAGAAGTTTTTAACCTACCCTTAGCCATCCAGGCCGGGATTCGCTCCGGGAGCGCCGAAGTTAGAGACGCCGTCCACCTCCTTTGAACGTCATTTTCGGTGCTCCCGGGCGTGGTTGCGAATCTGAGGGAAAGCGCAAATTTGCGCTCCCGATCATGGCCTTATCGGCCTTTCCTAGAATTCCTGGGGCGATCGGGGGCAGGTTTTGTGGCGGCCTTGGGCGCGGGCTGTTTCTTTTTTGCCGCCTTTGGTTTCGCCGCAGCCGGTGGCGCCGATTGCTTGGGGGCGGTCTTTTCGTGAATAACCTGGCGCATCTGCTCCAGTTTCCGATCGATTTCCTGCTTGGCCCGCTCCAGTCCAGACTCGCTCAGGTTGATGGCGTCGGTGAGCAGTCCGCAGGTCTTTTGGATACGCTGCGAGTAGCTACCTTCCTTTAGCTCGATACCCTTGGCTTTGAGAAAAGTGCCCAAATTGCCGTAAAGTTCGTCTTTGCGAATTCGTTTCATAAGTGAATTGCGTTATGGATTGAAAGTCGCATAAACCAGTCTGGCTGGCGATTACAGTTTTGCAGCTGCTTTGTAGCCTCATGCAGGCTCCCAAAGCAGGGTATTTACCTCGGGGCACAAAGGGTGTAATCTGCGCTGAGCATGATGCGAATCGCCGCACAGCTTACACGGACACGGCGTCGGGGGTTTACCCTAATTGAACTCCTGGTGGTCATTGCCATCATTGCGATATTGGCGGCCATGCTGTTGCCGGCTTTGAGCCGAGCCCAGGCCCGGGCGCAGCGTGCGCGGTGCTTGTCCAATATGAAACAACTCGGACTGGGGTTGGCCATGCTTACCTCGGATCGCCAGGAGATGTTTCCACCAGCCGTGTATTCCACCGGCGATGTCCAATACCAATTAACCTGGGACGACTACATCCATCGCCACATCGGTGGCACCGCGCCTGAATCGGAACTCATTATGGGCGTTACCACGCCGGAGCATACCCCCAAGACCCTTCGATGCCCGGCGGACCGGATCGAATTTCCCAAAGCAGAGTCCTGGTTGAACGCCTATGCTGCGCGGCGCTCGTATTCCATGAACTGGGCTGGGGCGGGATTCATGCTAAGCACGGCTACGGCTCCCTTACCTTCGGCGAATGTGCAGGGGATTGGCATTTTTTATAATTTGCGAGGTTCCGCTCCCGCCACCTATGATTGGGAACCTCGCGGTTTCAAGGTGGCCCAAGTCGGTGATCCGTCCGGCACGATTCTTCTTGCCGAATTAGCCAACGGCCGAAACATGGCCGGGAACGATTGGCCTTCATTCTGCGCCGGTCCTGGGCCTACGGTGCCCAGTGGCGTGTCGGAGGACTGCATTCAAACGACGAAAACGCCCAATATCAGCTACACCGGAAATACTTACGGGTCGATCAGCTACGGGTTGCATTCCCAACGGTTCAACTACCTGTTCCATGACGGACACGTCGGTCTGCACCGCACCACCGAGACCGTTGGTACAGGTACCATTGCCGCCCCGAGAGGCATGTGGACCATGGCCGCCGGGGATTGACCTTCTACCAGCCGCGTTAAAGGGGAACCACCGTGCCTCGGCCACCGTCCACCCGTACTCGCTGACCGTTCTTGAGGCGAGTCAAGGATTGCTTCACTGACATCACTGCTGGGAGCTTCATTTCTCGTGCGGTTACCGCACCGTGTGATAATGGACCGCCGCTTTCCGTAACCACCGCTACAGCACTGTAAAACAAAGGAGTCCAGGTGGGGTTTGTCGTACGGGCGACGAGCACCGATCCCTTTGGGAATTTGGCGAAGTCTTCCGGTCCGAGCACCAGAAACACTGGTCCCTCGGCGATGCCTGGGCTGCCTGGGAGTCCGGAAAGACTGCCCTCGACTGTATCCGTGGCTGCCTCGAAACCCAGGATCCAATCAGGCGTGCGTCTTGCATCCGCGAGATAAGCCTGCTTTTGACGAAGGACCAGCGCGGAGAATTCTTTCCAAGTGGCGTCGGTATCATTTGAGATCGCGCGTTCGATTTGCTGCTGATGGGCAAAAAAGACGTCCATCGGCTCGGCGAGAATGCCGCGTCGTGCTAAACGCTCGCCGAGTTCCTTCAAGCCGCGCCGTAAGGGCAGGGTCAGCCGGGTAGTTTGATAATGTTCCAAGTCGTCAAGGCTCGTATAAACCCGGGCCAGCCGGAGAATTTCTGCGAAGAAGAAATGCAGGTCCGGGGGCAGCTTCTGGTATAGTTCCAGCTCCGCCTGCTGCATGCGAATCTTCAATTCACGTTCCTTCGCGGCCGGAAGCTGGTCCATGGGTGATTGCAGGATCAGGCGAATATTATCCAGCACCACCCAGGCCAGTTCCAGCCAAGTGGGTGAATAGGCGTCAAAATCCACTTCGCGATGCCCGTGGTCGCGGAGGAATTTCGCCAGCCGTTGGGAAAACTCAGGAAAAGGTGCGAGGAGATTTTGCTCGATAACTTCGCGGGATGGTCGATCGCGCAGCAGTTGTTCCAAAGCGGGCATCGCGCGGGCCAGGAGCGCCAACTCATACAGCTCCTTGTTGATCATTCCGGTTTTGGTTTCGCAAAAGGCCATCAACCGGTCGAACAGCGCATTGGCCGGTTCCGGGCCGAGGCACAATTTCAGCAGGAGATGCAGCAAACGATAGAGGGTGCCGTGCGTGATGGAAATGGCGATGTTGGGCAGAAAATAGTCGGCACCATGCTCGTTAATCGCCAGCACGTGCTGCCAGACTTCCCGCAGCGACTTGGAAGCGAGTGGTTCCGCCTGATAACGGCCAATCGTGATCAGGTAGTAGTCCAGGTCGCGCGCCCAGAGCACCGGCAGTTCCTGGACCCACCGGTAGGTTTCACGCAGCTTTGGCAACGCCGCCCGTAACTCCTCGAGGTTGCGCACGAGAAACGGTGTTTGGCGGGCATAAAGCTCGACGGCATTTTGATTGCCGTAAATGTAATGGTCATGCATGGCAAACCATTTGCCGTTGAAAGGCGGGAAGCCCATGAGCCGGAACGAATGATTCAAGGAACGATGGAATCCGCTTTCGACAAAGTCCCAGGTCAGTGGAGTAATCACATTGGGAAAGCGTTCGGCGGATTCGTCCCGAGTCCAGCGAGGAGGGATGGTGGTGATCGGGCGCGATTGCAGCAGGAACAACTCGCCTTTGGCAAAGCCCCATTCGATGTCTTGCGGGAAATGATAACTGGCCTCGACCCGGACCAACAATGCGGCGAGAGCTGTGAGTTGTGCCGGGCCCAGGCAGGATTTCGCGCCTTCCTCCGGCGTAAGGCGCATTTCTTCAATGCCTCCGGCGACTCCGACCACCTTGCGGGTTTTTTGGGCGATAATTGCAGATCTTACGGCCCGATTACTCTTATCGAGCACAAAATGATCGACCTCGCCTTCGCCGCTGACGACCGATTCTCCCAGCCCAAAATTCGCATCCAGAATGATCTCGTTGAGATCGCCATTGACTGGGTTCACGCTGAAACCGACGCCGGCGACATCGCACTGCACCATGGTTTGCACCACCACCGACATGGCTGCCAAAGCATGGTCGAAGCCTTGTTGGTGACGATATGCAATAGCCCGGTCGAACCAAAGTGACATAAAACACGCTTTGATCCGGTCCAGAATTCGATCCGGCCCAGAGCAATTCAGGTAGGTTTCGTGCTGGCCGGCGAAGGCGGCTCCGGCCAGGTCTTCCATCGTGGACGAAGAGCGCACCGAAAAGGCTTGGCCGGTCGGGAATTGTTCGAGCCGCCCGCGCACTTCCTGCACCACTTCGTCGGGAAGTTGGAGCGAACCGAGTTGTTGGCGCAAATCATCGCTCTCAGCGCGCAGTATTCCGGGATCGTCAAAATGGAAATCCTTCACCTCGCGGAGGAGCGGTTCCGCTGAAGCCATGAATTCGCGGTAAGCCTGTGCGCTGATGACAAAGCCGGGCGGGACTGGAAAACCGCGTTGTGTCAGCAGAGCCAGGTTTGAGCCTTTGCCCCCGCTCAATTCCAGCCGAGTGGCCAGTGGTTCTTCGAAACCGTAGGTGTATTTCATAGGTTTTAATTCGTTTGAACTGGTTTGTTGTCCCGGTGTCGGTTCGCCAACCAAAGCGCGAAGGCCGCGAGTGCAAACCCGCAAATCACGTCCACCAGGTAGTGATAGCGTAAATAAATGGTCGAAATCCATAGCCCCACGCAAGGAACGACGTAGAGTCGAAACCGCCACGGGCGGTGGTGAAGATCAAAAAAGAGGAAGAAGGCGGAAATCGCGCAGTGCAGGCTGGGAAAGACATCGACCCCGTTGCTGCCCCGCGCCACAACAGCCGCGTTCAACCGGGTGATCCACCAGCCCTCGAGCGGAACGGTGAAATGATCCGCCATGGCATGGCAAGGACCGGCGGCTGGGACCCACGAGTACCCCAAAAAGCCAATGCCGTAGATGGTGAACAGGCCAATGATGAACTTCTTAAGCACACCCACTTCTCCCACGAAGTAATAGATCAGGCTGAAGAGCAGGTACACAAAGAAGAGGAAGTAACACAGGCTGAAGAGCTCCGTCAGCACGGGATGCACCCAGGGTTGCAGTCGCACACTCAGATTTGTGCCGATAATTTGAGTGTCGATCTGGTGCAACCAGGCATCAAGCGATTGTGGATGAATCCTTGGTACCGCTGTCTTCATGTTTTGGAAGACGATGTTCATCGCCACCGGGTAGAACAACAGCCCGATGCGCCACCGCCAGTCCGTGCCGGTGGCGCGTGGATACCATATCGCGGCGAGGTTGCATACGAGCAGGGCCAGGTAAAGCAGGGTGTCTGGGCCGAAGAATCCTTCCACCAGCACTAGACGAATCCAGGTTGTCGCCAGGAACAAACCAAAGCAGAACTCATGTGGCAGCAGGCGGAAGGCACCAGAGGTCCGTGTGGCCGTCGAGGATACCGTCTGGCCTGCGGGCACCGTTGGGAGTGAAGAGGTATCCATAAAATTTGGGGCTGCGTTGGTCGCGGCCTATTCTTCGACCGCTTCGGCTGGCAGGTTTTGCAGCACGGTATCTCTGAAGTTCAAAACCTGTTTTCGCAGGTGTGGACACACCAAAACGTTGTGAACCGCGACCGCCAGTTTCTTGACTCGATAATACATCACGAGTGCGAGCCAGCTCAGGCCCGCGTACGCGAATAACCACAGCGGTCTGCCAAGGGCCAGACAAGAGACCGTCACGGCCACGAGCCACAAGCAGAGCACTGGTGCGCCAACCAGTAATTTCCAGAGTGAAATGACGTTTCGATCGTCGGGGAATTTCCTTCCCGCATACCAGCCGGCGAGGTAAGGCGGCAGGTTGAGGAGGATGCCCGTGGCCGTGAGCGGCGCCAGCAGCAGCAGGGCCAGGCAATACAGCCCCGCCGAGCCCATGGGAAAGAGGGGCACACCCTGATGATACCATAGTTTGGCCCGGTTCAATTCGGGTTGAAGCTTTTCCCCGGCTTGGCGAATCGGCACTGGCATTTCCCGTTCCAGGGCTTTGAGCGATTTGAAGTAGGAGCGCGGGGTGGCCAGCGTGGAGGCATAAGCTAATTGCTGGATGGTTTCCTGATACTGGGCGGTTGGAACGTTGATGCCCACGGCTTCCAAACCAGCCTGCATGCGCGTCCTTAAGATCCTTAGGCGTTCACGGGCACTTAGGTTCGCGGGCAGATCTACCGCGATCGGGGTTCCCACCACCACTTCGACCCTGGCACGAAAGGCCCAGGGGCACTGGTAGTGAATTCCCACCGGAACCACTTGCGGCGGCGTACCGCCTTGATCCAGGCAGTTCATAACCAGCCATGCGGCGCCGGATTTAAACGGTAGATGCCTTGGCCCGAGCGTGCTGGTGCCCTCCGGGAAAATGCAAAGTTTGCCGCCGCGCCGCAGTACTTGCGTGCAGGCCTGCAGCGCGTCATTATTGGTTTGCTGCTCGCCCTCGTCTTTGGTTCGTTTGACCGCGATCCCGGTAAAGAAAAGACGGGCAAACCAGTTCCGGCGTAGTTGCGTCGAGATCATGAAGATCGGACCGCGCAAAGCCTGGTAATAAACCAGGCCATCGAGCGCGCCATTACGATGCAGGGCCAGGAACAATACCGGCCCGTTCCGGGGTAACCGCTCGCGGTGAGTCACGGTGATCCGAGCGAAGTAAAGAATCGGAACCAGGCGGTAAACCAGACGGTGCCAAAGCCCATAGTCCCTGCTCATGGGTTCATCGGTTGAGTGGTGGCTGGCTGAGGTTCGGGTTGCGTCGCCGGCTTCCATCCCGAGCGAATCTTCTGAAGGGCAACCACGGCCGCCGGTGGCTCAAGAAATTCCACGCCGCCCGCGTCACGCTTGAGCGCGAGTTGAACTAGGTCAAACGCCACGTGCTCCCGCGGGTATGGAGCGTTTAAGGAATCCAACCATTGGTTCATCAGGTCGTCGCCGCTGAGAGTATAGCGACCCAGCCGTTTGATCAGGACGAACTCGATCGGGCCGCGATGATGGAAACTCCGATAGATCAACTCCGTGCAGACAATCCGGGTGCTGACATTGAAATCAAATTCAAAATCGTAAGGCTTGTCCACGTGATGGAAGGCCTCGATGAGCGAGGCCTTGAGGGCGTCCGTCGGCAGCCTGGGGCGCAGCACCGCGACATGGTCCGCGTACAAGGCCGTTTCGAGGGAATTGATCTGAACCCGCGGACTGATCGCCTCGATGACACACCCTCGACCGGCATCCTGTTGAGTGATCACATGGCGATGCTTCGCGACCATGGGGTGGCCCATGAGGTCTAGCTGCTCCAGGTCGCTCGCTTTTCCCACAAAGAGTGCGGCGTGAGCCCAAAAACCCGGGAGAATCGCGGAAGTAAGTTTCTGCTCGGCGCGAATCAAGAGGACATCGCCGGGCTGCAAGTGCGGTTGGAGGCTGGTGAGCACGTCCCCTTTAAGCGCCGGTTCATAATGCAGCGTGGTGCGGAGATGCGAACATGCGCCGGCGATCTGCGAGCGGACACTGTAGCGGGTGGTGCGGACGGGGCGCAGCACCGTGGTAACGAACGCGCGCCAGTCATAGCGGAGGCGGCAAGCCAGCACGTGCAGCAACCTTCGTCGCACGACGGGGATCTCGTGCCGAATCAGGGCCAGCAGCCATTTCCAGTCCTCCGGGGCTGTGGCCGCCAACTTTTGGATACCACGGCGGTTCGCGCGCCAAAACCAAACGCCTTTGATCAGCCCGCGGTAGTTACCCGGCGAACTGTAGCTCCGCAGCAGTTCCTCAAAGACTTCTGGCTCGAGCTCAAAGCGTGGTTCCGGTTCATTAAGCTTCTTACGCACCAGTGGCTCGCGTTCGTAAGCCTGGATCAGTTTGAGCGATTTCGCGTAAACGATCAACGCGGCGCCAAACGCGACCAGGAAGACCATGAGCCGGCCTTCCGGATCCGGGATTTGCGGGTATCCATAGCCGCGGTAAATAATCTCATACAATGCGAAGCGATAGTTCCGGTAGCTCAGCAGCAACTGGCGCACCCGGTCCTCTTCATCAGGTGTGAAATAACCGCGCGCGCGTGCGGCGACCGAAAGCTGGGCGTTATGCCATTGGCTTTCCAGCCTTTCCAGGGCCGGAACGATGGTGCGCAAGGTTTCCAGGTCGATTTGTATCTGTCGTTCCATTTCGACTCCGCGTTTCTGGACCCATCATATCGCAAACCCCGGGAAAACTGGCATCGAAAATCCCAGTCGTAATATCAATAAAACCATGGCTTTCCGGTGCGCCCCTATGTCCGTCAATCTGTCGCCGATCTTGACAACAGAGAATTAAACTGGCATCCCGTTCAATATGGAAAAGCACTTATCCAGACGCGGCTTCGTGAAATCTTCCCTACTGGCATCGGCGGCGATTCCCTTCGGCTTGCGCGCGCAAGCTGCGGACGAAGTTCCCGCAGCGGCCAAGCCGCCGCAAGCGCTGTTGGCCGGGCCCATGCCCATGGGCAAAATTGCGGGGCAGGAATTCAGTCGTTTGATGATGGGGGGGAATCTGATCGCGGGTTGGGCTCATTCGCGTGACCTGCCGTATGTGTCGACCTTGATGCGGCGCTACAACACTCCCGCGAAGATTCGGGAGACGCTGGAATCTGGTGAAGCCAACGGGATCAATGTCGTAAATTCGTGGGTCATGGATGACAATTCCCAGATTTTTGCGCACTGGAAAGCGGGAGGCAAAATTAAGTGGATTGCCCAGGTTCGATTGGATGCGGATGGCGGTTTTTCCCAGTTGCAGCGGGCTGTGGATGAAGGGGCGACGGGAATTCACCTTACCGGAGATGTCGCGGAGACGCTGGTGCGCGGGGGTCTGTATGAGCAGATTGCGGCCAGCGTGGACTTCATCAAAGCGCGCAAACGTATTGCCGGAGTCGCGGCGCATGACCTGGCGGTGATTGTCGAGTGCGAAAAGCACAAACTGGCAGTCGATTTCTATCAGAAGACCTTCCACACCCGGGATTATTTCACGGCGCAGCGGCTTGGGGACAACAGCGCGGTGGGCGCCAACGACAATTCCTGGTGTCAGGACGCGCAGGCGGTGGTGGAGGTGTTCGCGAAAGTGAACAAACCCTGGATTGCCTTCAAAATTCTCGCGGCGGGCGCGATACCGCCCCGGGCCGCTTTCCCGCACGCTTTTAACAGTGGCGCGGATTTCATCCTGGTCGGGATGTTCGACTGGCAGATCGCCGAGGATAGTGAACTCGCCCGCCGGGTCCTGCGCGTAGTTTCTGGTCCGAATTCCAAACGGACGCGCGTCTGGTGCTAAGCGAGTTCCTATGAATTGTCGTTCTTCGTCCGGGCGTTTGTTTGTCCTTTTGATGGTTTGCGGCCTGGTCCAACCGGCTGCCCACGCCCTCGACCCCACCCGCGATCGGATCCTTTACCAGGTCGCCACCGCACATCTCGATACCCAGTGGAATTGGACCATCCAGGATACCATCAACTCCTATGTTCCCAATACGCTCCGTCAAAATTTCACGCTGTTCGGGAAGTATCCGGATTACGTATTCACCTTCGAGGGCGCGTTCCGTTATAAGCTGGCCCGCGAATATTACCCCGCCGATTACGCCACCCTAACCAATTATGTCGCGCAAGGACGTTGGCGGGTCGGTGGATCGGTGGTTGACGCCGGCGACGTAAACGTCCCGTCTCCGGAGTCATTGATGCGGCATGTGTTATACGGGAATGGCTTTTGGAAGCGGGAATTTGGCAAGACCAGCGTCGACATATTCCTGCCCGATTGTTTTGGGTTCGGCTATGCATTGCCGTCCGTGGCTGCGCATTGCGGGCTCACGGGCTTTTCCTCGCAGAAGCTCACTTGGGGTTCAGCCATCCCCATACCATTCTACAATATCGGAAAATGGATCGGTCCCGACGGCAACTATGTGGTGGCGGCGCTGCAGCCGGGGGGCTACGGCTCGAGTATTGCCACCAACCTGGCGTTCGATTCGTCGTCTCTCAATCGAATCAACACCATGGGAGCCGCGACCGGGCTTTACATAGACTACCGCTATTTCGGCACTGGCGATACGGGCGGATCGCCGAATGACTCCTCCGTGAATTGGATCGAGCAAAGCGTCACCTCGAGTCGGACCGATTCCGGCGCCCTGATCAATGGCGTGCTCAGCGCCGCCTCCGATCAGCTTTTCCGCGACCTCACCCCGGCGCATATAGCGCGGTTGCCCAGTTATCAGGGTGAGTTGTTGATGCGTACGCACGGAACCGGATGCTACACCGCGCATCCGGAAATGAAGCAGTACAACCGTCAGAACGAGTTGCGCGCGGATGCGGCGGAGCGGATTTCGGTGATCGCTGATTGGCTGCAAGGCGGCGGTACCTATCCGAGGGAGAAGCTCAATAGCGCCTGGGAACGATTCTTGTGGCACCAATTCCACGACGATCTGACCGGCACGAGCGTCCCGGCGGCGTACACTTTTTCCTGGAATGACGAATTGCTGTCGCTGAATGAATTTGGGTCGGAGCAAACGCATGGAGCCGGGGTGTTGGCGCAGGCGCTTGATACCACGGCGTTGGGAGTGCCACTGGTGGTTTATAACGCATTGTCGATTCCCCGGGAAGACATTGTCGAAGCGGTTATCCCCTTTACTGATGGCACGCCGGCGGCCGTGCGGGTCTATGACGCGAATGGCGTGGAGGTGCCTTCGCAGATGGGGGCGGCGACCTCCCGCGGGGTGGCGGTGACTTTCCTGGCTGCCGTTCCGGCCAACGGCGCCGCGGTTTTCGATGTCCGTCGCTCCGGTGCCCCGAGCACCCTGGCTACCGGGCTTTCGATCACGACCACCCAACTTGACAACCCACGGTACCGAGTCCGCTTAAATGCGAACGGCGACGTCAGCTCGATTTTTGACAAGGCGAATAACCGTGAGTTGTTAAACGCTCCCATTCGATGGGCGTTTTTGGCCAATTCCAGTACCTCGTGGCCATCGTGGGAGATTTTGTATTCGGCGGTGTCCGCCGCACCGACCTCCTACCTGGGTGGACCGCCCAGGCTCGAGATTCTGGAAGATGGCCCGGCGCGGGTCAGCCTGGGAGCGACCCGTTTCAACGCCGGATCGGTGGTTACGGAACGAATTCGCCTGGCAGCGGGAGGCGCCGGTGATCGTGTGGAGTGGGATGTCAGTTTGAATTGGGGCTCCCTCCAAACCCTGTTGAAAGTGGTGTTTCCGCTCGCGGTCACTAATACCAGCGCCACGTTCGATCTTGGGCTCGGGACGGTTCAACGCACCAATTCAAATTCCAGTCTTTATGAGAGTCCGGCCCAACAATGGGCAGATCTGACCGGCGCTTCGGGGGCTTACGGAGTATCCATATTGAACGACTGCAAGTATGGTTGGGATAAGCCCGATAGCAGCACCCTGCGGCTCACGATGATGCACACCCCGGGCGTGGGCGGTTCTTATGTGTATCAGGCGACGGATGGAGTGGGGAGCCATCGAGTGACCTTCGCCGTTGCCGGACATACCAACGATTGGCGCGCCGGAAGGACTCCCTGGGTGGCCGCTCGATTAAATCAACCATTGCAGGCGTTTCAGGCGACTGCGCATGCGGGATTCCTTGGGCGGAATTTCAGCCTTTTATCCTGCGATAATTCCAATGTCATGGTGAAGGCCGTTAAGAAGGCCGAGAACAGCGACGAGATTGTAGTCCGGCTGCAGGAGTTGACGGGCCAATCGCAAAATGTACGGCTGACTTGCGCCGCTCCAATTACAAGCGCACGCCAGATTACGGGGGCAGAAGAGCCTCTGACCAGCCTTAGCCCGATCAGTGGAGGATTGAACCTCGTACTGGGGGGGTATCAACCGATGACCATTGCCCTGACTTTGGCACCTCCGGGAACGCTGGTCAGCAAAACCGTAAGTGCGCCGGTGCCCTTGCCTTTCAACGCGGATGCCATATCAACAGATGGCAACCGTACCAATGGCGATTTTGATTCCGGGCTCACCTATCCGGCGGAGTTGATGCCTTCGGAGATAGTGCGGGACGGGGTAAATTTCCAAATTGGTCCGACAAACGACGGTGCATTCAACGCCGTCTCCTGCAAGGGACAAACCATCAACCTGCCTGCCGGCTACGATCATCTCTATTTTCTGGCGGCGGCAGCCTCCAACGATATCACGGCTCCTTTCATAATTGACGGGCAGGCCACTAACGTTTCGATCCAATACTTCTCGGGTTTCATCGGGCAGTGGAGTCCGCCGTTAGTGAAACCGGCTGAGGTCGGGTGGGTATGTACGCATCGGCATACCGCCGCGGGTGCCAATGACGCATACCGCTTTTGTTACCTGTTCAAATATGTCCTGAGCGCGCCGGTCGGCGGAGGGATACTGCAACTGCCGTACGCGCCGAACGTCCGAATCTTTGCGCTTTCGCTGGCGCGCAACACCACTGGAGATCTCAGCCCCGCGGGTGGTCCGCTAAGACAGCCACAACTGCCGTGGGCCAGCGCCGGCACGGACCGGTTCATTAACGCCGGATCTTCCGGCTACGCCGTAGTGACGCTGGATGGTAGCCGTTCGGCATCGCCGGAGGGAACCATTGTCGCCTATGACTGGTCTGAAAGTGGCACGTCTCTGACCAATGGCGTGCAGCCAGTCGTAAACCTCGCCGTTGGGACACATTTGCTGGTGCTGACCGTGACGGATAGTTTCGGAGGAACCAGCCAGGACATGGTCAAACTCACGGTACTTACGCCTTTGAATGTTACGATCTCGGGCTCACCAACCAACAGCCCAACCGCGCCGCTCTCCGTACAGTTTGCCGGGCAAGCGACCGGTGGCGTCGCTCCGACAGCGTTTGATACGACGGACGATGGCCAGGGCACGGCCTCGGCACAGGGGCAAAACTCAGGATCGGGGGAGGTGGCGGCGAACGCCTTTGACAACAACACCACGACGAAGTGGCTCGATTTTGCCAACAATAATCCATCCACACGCGCGAGTTGGATTCAATACCAGTATGCCAACTCGAAGCAATGGGTGGTCACCAACTACACCATCACCTCCGCCAACGATGCTTCGGAACGCGATCCTGCCGCCTGGAAGTTGCTCGGTTCAAACGACGGTGGCACCAGTTGGACGACGCTCGACACGCGGACCGGACAGGTCTTTGGGGCGAGATTCCAAAAATTGAGTTTTCCGATCCAGAACACCACGGCTTACAACGTTTACCGTCTGCAGATCGACAGCGTCGCCAATCCGGCCGCGGCGAATTCAGTCCAATTGTCCGAGATCGAATTCCTGGCCAGCCCCGCCTATTCGTACTTTTGGTCCTTCGGTGATGGCGCCACCTCGACGTTGCAGAATCCGCAACATACGTTTTCCGCGAACGGGACTTACCTCGTAACGTTGGGAGCCAGCCTCGGGATATACACGGGCACGAACTCACTAGTTGTGGTGGTGGGGCCAGCTTTGACAGGATCCATCGCCACAGGAGGGACCAACGGGGCGGTCCCGCTCACGGTGCAATTTACCGGGTTGGCCGCCGGTGGAAATGGAGCCCGCGCGCCTTTCGACACTACCACCGACCAGCGTGGCACGGTGACCGCCCACGGAGACGCCCCGCCTAATGAATCCGCAGCGATGGCTTTCGACGGCCTCACGACCACCAAATGGCTCGATTTTGCGAGCGCGTATCCCGCGACGCGCTCCAGTTGGATTCAATATCAATATGCCAAGGACCTTCGCTGTGTGGTCACGCAATACACCATCACTTCAGCCAATGACGCTTCGACTTACTCGGGACGCAATCCCGCAAACTGGCGGCTTTTGGCGTCCAATGATGGTGGAAGTTCCTGGAACACAATCGACCTGCGCTCTAACCAGGTCTTTACCGCGAATTATCAGAAACAGACCTTTACCACGACCAATACCGCTGCCTACAACCTCTATCGGCTGCAAATTGACAGCGTGGCGAATCCGGCCGGCGCCAATTCGGTCCAACTTTCTGAGTTGGAGTTGATCGGCACACCCGCCTACAGCTTCGCCTGGTCATTTGGAGATGGCGCCAGTTCGAATCTGCAAAATCCGCAACACACGTACGGCGCCACGGGCAATTACACTGTAACTTTGACCGTGTCTGATGGCAGTGCGACCGCAGTCAGTTCCACCACGATCAACGTGTGGCCGGTGACGTTGCGGGTGTCCCTGAAAGCTGGGTCGAACCTGGAGTTCAGTTGGCCCGTTTGGGCGGCGGGATACCACCTTTACGGAGCCGCTGACCTGACTCCGCCGCTGTCCTGGTCGCTCGTCAATTCGCCTGGTGTTACGAACCGGAATTTCATCACGGTGACCATCCCCATTGACGCCGGCCATCACGTTTACCAACTCCGCTTTCCCTGAAACGGCAAGGCGGGCAGGAATGAGAACCGCGGAATCCGTGGTGCGGGAGTCCGTCCGTAATAGGTCCTGCTATTAGCCGCCTGCATTAGATCCATCGGGACAGCTATTTCCTGTTGAATTGATGGTTTCCGGCCGGTATCATTTCTGCATGACCACCGTTGATGTTTCGGCCCCTGTGCCGTTTGGGCACTTCTTGCGGCTGTCCGCATGGAGCATCGCGGTGAATTTTCCGTTCGAAAACCTGTTTTTGCCGCTATGAGCCGCATCCTTCGATCACGAAAAGCAACGGGACGTGAGCGTGGATTCACACTGATTGAACTGCTCGTGGTGATCGCCATTATTGCGATACTGGCCAGCATGCTTTTGCCCGCGCTAGCCAAGGCAAAGGAAAAGGGGCAACGAGCGCGGTGCATTGGTAACGTCAAGCAAATGCTCCTCAGCACGCACATGTACGTGATGGACTTTGGTGATACGTTGCCCTACACGTCCTGGAGCTCCGGCACCCTCAATGTTCCGAATTGGTGTTACGTGCGGACCACGAGTTTGACCAACAAAGACAATGTCGAATTGGGGCAACTTTGGCCCTTCCACAAGCAAAGGATGCTTTACTGGTGCCCGCTCGAACAAACCAACACGTTCTTCTTCCGGCAGCGTGAAATGCAGGTCAGCAGTTACACGATGAATGGCTCAGTTTCGGGGTTCACCACGGCTCCCACGGGCCGCCCCTACACCTCTTACAAAATGGCCTCGTTCCGTCCACATTACATGCTTTACTGGGAATCGGACGAAAAGCAGCCTTCCTACTACGACAATGTGGCCAGCCGTCCTGATGAAGGGGGCAGCCAACGACATGGCGGAGGCATTGTCATGGGCATGTTCGGCGGTCAGATGGAGTTTATCAAGTACCGTGCATATGCGCTGGAAGCTGGTTTGGGGGGATTCCGGGGGCAACGTCCGGGCCGGATGTGGTGCAACCCGGGGAGTCCCACCGGGGATTGAAGCAGCGAGCGTTGATTTTCCAGAGAATTTCACCATGAAATACCGGTCCTCCCTTGAGTCCAACCTGGTAACCATCCTTTTCAGCATCCAGCTGGCCATCGCTGCTGGGTGTTCCAAGTCCAGTGAGCAGACTGCAGCTACCGGGGCACCGTTGAAGCCCAAAGAGGCGGCAACCCAGTTGCAGCAGGCGTTTGCCCAGGCCCCGCCGGAAGTAAAGCAATCCGCGGTGGCCGCTTCGGAGGCGCTGCAATCCGCGGATTATGAGCGCGCGGTCCAGACAATCCAGGTGATCAAAGCGAAACCTAATCTGTCCCTGGACCAGGGCTTGGCGGTGCATGCCACCGAGGTGAGCCTGGAAGGCCGATTGCTGGCGGCCATGGCTGCCGGTGATCCAAAAGCCAAGCAGGCTTACGAGTTACTCAAAAAGACCCGACGCGATTAGTCCTTTCCGTGCGAAGTGTTGGTGTTCGACGGCTTGCGCGCGGCCGGTGAGACGGCGCGTTGGCTGGTCATGCCTCCTTGCGGACCGCGCACCTGTCAAGGTCACGATCCGGACTTTGTCAGCTTGAATGCCCAGGCATAACCGTTGGGAAGCTGCTTCCGAGCCTCAGCCGGTATCATCCAACCCCGTTTGCCTTTCGATCCACCGTCGGGCTTAAGCGCGCCGTAACCGAGCAGAGACACCTGCGTGATTCCACTTGCGAGTTCGTCGGGAATCGACACGGTCTCGGGTAGTGAGGATTGGTCATCTTTTGCCAGCAACAAGGCATAGACGGTGCCGTCTTTGCGGGCCGTGAAAGCCCATTCCCCTTGTTCATAAGGCTTGATGGGGCGGGTCTCATAAATTGCCTCGCTGTTGATTCCCATCCAACGCCCGACTTTGTCCAGGCGATCATAAGCGACAGGGTCAAAATCGCCATCTGGTCCGGGGCCGATGTTCAGGAGGAGACAGCCTCCGCGTGCCACAATACGGCAAAGGTGTCGAACAATCGTGCCGGGACTCTTATATTTGTCATTCGGAACATAGCTCCAGGAAGTGGCCATCGTCATGCAGGTTTCCCACGGATAGGGGAGCAACTGCCCGGGAACTTCATTTTCCGGGGTGCAATAATTTTCGTTTTCGCCAGTGACCGTGCGATCTACGACGAGCAATCCAGGCTGATGTTTCCTGGCCATGGCGGCCAGGCCGTTCATGTCGATATCTTGCCGAGGCGGTCGCACTTGTCCCCCATCCAGCCACAGAATATCGATGCTGCCATAACCGGTCATCAGTTCCTCAATCTGTTTCCAGGTGAAATCCTTGAATTGCCGCCACCGATCCGGGTAGCGCGCCAAGTCGTAATTTGGGTTGCGATCTTTCGGGGGGAAATAAGGCCACCAATAGTTCGGCGAGTGCCAATCCGGCTTGGAAAAATAGGCTCCGATACCGAACCCATCTTTGCGAAAGGCGGCGAACACTTCTTTGGCAATGTTGGCCCGTGAATTAGTGTGGAAGGGACAATCCGGTGCCGTGATGCGATACGTTGTTTGCGCCGTGTCGAACATGCAAAAGCCATCGTGGTGCTTGGTCGTGAACACCACATAGCGCATGCCGGCCTGTTTCGCGGCGGACGCCCATTTCTCCGGGTTAAACTTCACCGGGTTGAAGGTCTTTTGGAGATTCTCGTAGGCGCTCACGTACCCGAAATAGTTGCTGCCATACTGCCCTCGGCGCTGGCACCACCCCTCGTCCTCAGGACAGATGGACCAGGACTCGACGATTCCCCATTGGCTGTAGGTCCCCCAATGCATCATCAGGCCGAACTTCAGGTCTTGCCACCACGCGAGCTTTTTTTGGACGGCAGGGTCCTTCGGCGGCACGTAACCTTTGCTCATGGCATGCTCATTGCCGACGGGCGCGTCGGCGCCGTGGGCGCTGCCGAGGAAGAGGGTTGCCGCTGCGAAAAACGAGATTATGGCAGATGGTTTCATAAGCGCTGAGCCGTATTGTTGCATGATGGACGGCAATGGCAAGCCGGGGAACCGACGCCCGCGGCGCGACCTGTCATTCGCGCTTGCTTAACCCCGCCGATTTGCGTGAATTGAGCGCATGAAACTCCGACTCACGCTGGTGATGGGCGCCTGCATCCTTTCCGGGTCCGCGGCCTGGGCGCAAAACGAACCGCCTGTCGCCCAACTGGTGATCAATGCCGACCAGCCGCAAGCGGTCATTGACCGGAACATCTACGGACATTTTTCTGAACATCTCGGGCACTGCATTTATGGCGGAGTGTGGGTAGGCGAGGACAGCCCGATTCCGAATACCCGGGGCATCCGTAACGATGTGGTCGCGGCGCTAAAACAAATAAAGATCCCGGTGCTGAGGTGGCCGGGCGGGTGCTTCGCGGACGAATACCATTGGCGGGACGGTATCGGGCCGCGGCAAAATCGTCCGTCCATGATTAACACGCATTGGGGCGGCGTGGTTGAAAACAACCATTTCGGCACGCACGAGTTTCTGGATTTTTGCGCGCAACTCGGCTGCCAGCCCTACATCTGTGGGAACCTGGGGAGCGGCGAGGTGAAGGAGATGTCGGAGTGGGTGGAGTATGTGAACTTCGATGGTCTGAGCCCGATGTCTGGTTTGCGGAAAGCCAACGGGCGTGAGCAACCCTGGGGAGTGAAATACTTTGGGGTCGGAAATGAGAATTGGGGTTGCGGCGGCAACATGACCCCGGAGTTTTATGCCGATCAATACAAGCGATACGCCACCTACGTGCGGAGTTACGGTACCAACCGGATTTTCAAGATCGCGTGCGGCCCCAACTCGGGAGATTTTAATTGGACCGAGGTGATGATGAAGGAAGCGGGGAAACGGATGGACGGGCTGGCGCTCCATTATTATTGCGGGTCAGGCCGGACGCGAAAGCCCGCACGGGAGTTCGAGGAGGAGGATTGGTTTGTGCTGCTCAGAAGCGCGTTGCGCATGGAGGAGTTGGTGACCAGGAATTGCGAAATCATGGATAAATACGACCCGCAAAAGCGCGTGGCCCTGGTGGTGGACGAATGGGGTACCTGGCATGCCGTAGAACCAGGAACGAATCCTGGTTTTCTGTACCAACAAAACACGTTACGGGATGCGCTGGTGGCTGGCGTCACCCTGAATATTTTCAACAACCACAGCGACCGTGTCCGGATGGCGAACATTGCGCAAACCATCAATGTGTTGCAGGCGATGATCCTGACAGATAAGGAGAAAATGACCGTCACGCCGACCTATCACGTGTATGAAATGTACACGGTGCATCACGACGCGCGGCGGTTGCCGTGCGAATTGGAGGCGCCCAACTATACCTCCGGGACCAATGCGATCCCCGGCGTGAGCGTTTCGGCTTCGCGGGCCAAGGACGGGAAGTTGCATGTGACCTTGTGCAATCTGAATCCCCGGACATCGGTGTCCGTCAATGGCGCGATCCGCGGGGTTAAACCCGGAGCGATTTCCGGGCGAGTGCTGACAGCGGAAGACATGCACGCGCATAATACGTTTGAGAACCCGCAGGCGGTTCAACCCGGCGCCTTTCTCAATTGCCGCGTTAACGAGGGCGGGTTCACCGCAAAACTCCCCGCTAAATCCGTCGTGTCCCTGGAGCTTGAGTAGGAGCCACCGATAAACGCACCCCGCCTCGCCTGTTGCCTTGCGAACCAAACCTCAGTTTGATCCGCCGCCTCGGGCAGATGGGCGGGAAGGTGGTGGAGTTACATGAATTGGATGAGAGTGTTGTTCCTGGTGGCTTTGTTGGCTGTTGCGCACCTGGAGGCGGAGCCCGTCACCACAGAATTGGCTGCTGGTTCGCCCTATCGCTCCTGGTCGCACGGACCCTCCACGGAGCCAGGCTATTTTCCCATCGCAGTTTGGCTTCAGGACCCTCGAAATGCGGTCAAATACCGTGCGGCTGGGTTCAATACTTATGTTGGATTGTGGAAGGGGCCGACCGAGGAGCAACTCGCGATGCTCAAGCAGGCGGGGATGCGGGTGATTTGTGAACAGAATGAAGTAGCCCTGCGACGGCTCGATGACGATACGATTATGGGCTGGATGCACGGCGATGAGCCGGATAATGCGCAATCGCTCGGCGCGGGGCTCGGTTGGGGCGATCCGGTGGCCCCGGAGCGAATCGTCGCGGATTATCAGCGGATACAGCAACGTGATCCCAGCCGTCCCGTGCTGTTAAACCTGGGGCAGGGGGTGGCCTGGGACGATTACTACGGCCGGGGCAAGCGCACTCGGCATCCAGAGGATTACCCGCGCTACCTGGCGGGAGCGGATGTCGTATCGTTTGATATCTACCCGGCGGTGCACGACCGCCAGGAAGTAGCGGGCAAGTTGTGGTACGTGGCACGAGGAGTAGAGCGACTGGTGCGGTGGGGGCAGGGTGCCAAACCAGTCTGGAATTGCCTGGAATGCACGCGTATCTCGAACGTCAGCCGCAAGCCAACGCCGCATGAGGTTAAGGCGGAAGCCTGGATGTCCATCATCCACGGCTCCCGTGGATTGATTTACTTCGTGCATCAGTTTAAGCCAGTGTTTCGTGAACCGGCGTTGCTGGATGACGCAGAAATGCTGACGGCGGTGGGGCGGCTAAACCACCAGATCAGTAGCTTAGCGTCCGTATTGAACGCCGGGCGTTCCGCGCCCCAAAACCGGGTGGAATCACTCTCCGCCGGAGGCAAGGTCGCGTTGCTCGCTCGAGAGTTGGGAAGCTCGACTTATCTTTTCGCGGTCGAGATGCAGGGCACCAATGTAACCGCGCGGTTCACTCACGGCGGATCCCGTGCATCACGGGTGGAGGTGCTCCATGAGAGTCGGTCGTTGCCGTCGCAGGATGGTGTGTTCCAGGACCATTTCGACCCCTGGGAGGTTCATATCTATCGGATTTCGTCCAAGCCGTAGGGGGCGAGGGAATTCGTGACCTTCGTGCCGCCGCAACCCGAAGCTACGATTGGGTCGCTGGTGCGCTAAACTCCGGAGGCAGAGGGCAAGCCAGGGCATCAGCGATCGCGCGCAACAGTTCTGCCTCCAACTCGGTCACAAGCTCATCGGCCGCCACCGTTCGCAAACAGGATTGCAGTGTGAGTTTGCGGATCTGAGGAACCGCCCGAGCGAGGCGATTGAGAGCCTGGTCGATATGCGCCAGCTCGCAATTGCTCCTCTCCTCTAGACGCAACGGGGTGCGGGCTGAATAGCTGATGACCTCCGCTCCGCGTCGAAAGGCAGTGGCGATTGCCTCTGATTCCGTCTGGCCGGCGTAGGCCAGGGCGGATAATAGGACCGCGCAATCCTGTGCGAGCGGGCGCAAGGCATAGAATTCGACGGCTTCACGGGGAGGTTCGGCGAAATGCGGCGCCAGGTGCCGCACTACGATTTTTTGCAGCATGAATTCGAAGAGATCGACCTGGCGATCAGCTTCGATCAAGCCGCGGGTGGCCGCCTGGAATTGCTCAAATTGGGATTGAGACATGAGCCGTAGCGCGGGCATTGCCAGGTTCACGAGGGGGAGCTTCGCATGGGCGGCCAGCGCGCGAATCTCGCCTTCCAGGCGAAGGGTTTCCGCCACCGCTTCGGGGCCGGCTTGCTCTGTCAGGCCTGTTACTTGAATTTGGTGCACTTCCGGTTGTTCGCTCAGCAACAGGGCGTAAATGATGGCGCAAGCGCCAAGTGGATCCCGGGCCTCCATCTGTACCCGGGCGGATAGTTCCTCATGTAATGTTGCCGCGAACCGCAGGTTTGCCTTTTCCGGATTACCGACGGTCGATAGCAGGCCCGAAGTTACGATAACGGGTGCCACGGGATGCGCCTTTGAACCGGCAATCGCGGCGACGTTAGGGCGTCCAGGAATGGGGAAAACGCGGAGAGGCGGGGCGCCGACAGCGGTGCTTTCCTGCGGAGCGGTGGCAAACTCCGAGGCGGCAACTTTCGGGTAGACCCCATCAAAATTTGGATCGAGGGCCCTGATGCGGGACTCGAGCGGCGGATGGGTTTCCATGAACCCCCAAAAACCGGAGGCAGAGCTGCTGCCAAAGAACAAATGACTGGCTTCAGTGGCATGGGCGTTGTTGACCTGGGAACCATTGCTCCACCCGCCAATTTTCTTTAGCGCGCTTGCCAGTCCCAGAGGATTGCGCGTGAACTGCACAGCCGAGGCGTCGGCTAGAAACTCGCGCTGGCGGCTGACGGCCGCTTGAATGAGGCGCCCAAAGAAAACCCCGATCCAACCGATCAACAACAGGGCCAGTCCGATAAGGGGCAGGGGGTTCTTATCCCGGCCACTGGAGCGCACTTCGAGGAGCACCCGGCCGATGACCGCGAGGCACATAATGCCGAAGATCACCCCCATCAAACGCAAGTTGAGCCGCATGTCGCCGTTGAGAATGTGGCTGAACTCGTGGGCGATGACCCCTTGCAGTTCATCGCGGGAAAGCACGCGTAACGCACCCGAGGTGACCGCAACCGCGGCGTCGCTGGGCGAGTTGCCGGCGGCAAAGGAATTGATGCCGCGCTCACCAGGCAGCACGTAAACCTGGGGCACCGGGATGCCCGAAGCGATGGCCATCTCTTCCACGATGTTCAGCAGCTTGCGCTCGTCCGGATTGGTAGCGTTGGGGTTGATCAGGCGTCCGCCCAGGCTAGTGGCCACCACCGACCCGCCCTGGGAAAGTTCCAGGATCTTGGACAGGCTCCCCACCCCGATGACGCTTAGCGTCAAACCGCTCACCCACAGAAAAAGCTGCGGGCGCCAAAGTTCCACACGTTGGGATACCGCCGGCCGATGTCGTCGGTCATGGGTGACTCCAGTGAAGATCAGCAGGGATGCCAGGTAAAGGCACATCGTGATACCTGCCACTCCCAAGCCGAAATAAATCACTAACCAGCGGGTGTGGCGCCGCGAGTCGTCCTGTTGTTTAAAGAAGTCCATGGCAGCAAAAGCTGCAACGCACTAAACCGCATTCCGAAAGTTTTCGTCCCGGATCAAAAGGTGACCTTGGGAGCTTGCTTTTCCTCAGGCTTTTCGACGACGAACAATTCAGCGGGAGTGAAGCTGAACGCGCCGGCGATAATGTTGGCCGGAAACATCTCGCGACCGGTATTGTATTGCATCACGGCGTCATTGTACGCCTGGCGGGCGAAGGCGACTTTGTTTTCAGTTGAGGTCAACTCCTCCATGAGGCCGTTCATGGTGGTGTTGGCCTTCAGGTCGGGATAAGCCTCCGCGAGGGCGAAGAACCGCCCCAGGGCGCCGGTGAGGGCGGTTTCCGCCCCGGACAAGCCCTGCATGGCCACGGCATCGCCGGGGGACAGGGCAGCCTTGGACTGGGCGGCCGCAGCGGCGTTGCGGGCAGCGACCACGGCTTCGAGCGTGCCGCGCTCGTGCTTGAGGTAGCCCTTGGCAGTTTCGACCAGGTTCGGGATCAGGTCGTAGCGGCGTTTGAGTTGGACGTCGATTTGCGCAAACGCATTCTTGAAGCGGTTGCGGAGCGTGACCAACCGGTTGAAGGCGCCAATCGCCCAGAGGAACAACAGCAGGACCGGCACCACCAGGATCGCAATGAATAGAATGGGTTGAATCATAATAGCTCTCTAATTGACTAAACAGGTAGGCCAAAGTGGTGACGCGAGCAATTATAAACCGGGCGCAGGTTTGGAGCGCGTCCAGTCTGCCCGGCGACTGCCGCATGTCGGCATCGGGGTTATTGCGGATTATCCCGGGAGCCGTGTAGTTCGCTTTTTCGATTGGAGCCAGCCGGAGTCGTAGATACATTAGACCTATGGCTGAGAAAAGTCTCAATGAGATGCCGCGCGAGCTGCGCGGTCTTTATACCCGAGGACACGATGCCCTGGTCCGGGATAATTTCGAATACGCTATCGATCTTTTTACCCAGGTCTTGCAGCGTGAGCCCGGGCTGCACGAGGTGCGCAAGGAATTGCGCTCCGCCCAGCAGCAGAAAGCGGGCAAGAGCACCGGATTTTTCAAGAAGATGCTGAGCAACGCAAGCTCCTCGCCGATGCTGGCAAAAGCCCAGATGGCGGCTCGCAAAGATCCCGCCGAAGCTCTGCACGTTGTTGAGCAAATACTCAGCAGCGATCCCCAGAGCAACTCCGCGCATCGCCTGGTGGTGGACGTGGCGAATGCCCTGGAGATGCCTCGCACCGCCTTAATGTCTCTCGAGGTACTCAATCGCAATTCCCCCACCGACAAGCACGTGGCTATTCAATACGCGCACGCTTTGGGTGCTCTGGGCGAATCCGTGCGTGGCGAACGGATCCTGGCCGAGCTTTACCGCGCCAACCCCACGGACAACGATCTGGCCCAGGCGCTCAAAGACCTTTCCGCGCGCAAGACCCTCGACGAAGGCGGCTACGAGGCCCTGTCGGACGGCACCGGGTCTTACCGCGATATTTTGCGCAATGAGCAGGAAGCGGTCACGCTCGAGCAGGAAAGCCGTTCCGTAAAATCTGAAGATACCGCGGCGCGCCTGATTCGCGAATACGAAGCCCGCCTCCAGAACGATCCCCGCAATCATAAATTGCTCAAGGACCTGGCCGAACTCTGGACCCAGAAAGGGGAATTTGACACGGCGCTGGGGTATTATGAGCGGATCCGCGCCGCGGGCGCGAATGATCCCACCCTGGATAAAGCAATGGCTGAAACCCGGGTTCGCAAGCTTGAACACGTGATCTCGAATCTCGATCCAAACAGCAACGATTACGCGGATACCCTGGCACGGCTGCAGAGCGAGAAGCAGGCTTTTCAATTGGCCGAGGCGCAAAAGCGCGTCGAACGCTTTCCCACCGATCTTCAGTTTCGGTTTGAGCTGGGGCAGCTTTGTTTCCAGTTGGGAAAATACAGCGAGGCGATCCAGGAATTCCAGAAATCCCAGTCCAATCCCCACCGGCGCATCGCCTCGATGAATTTGCTCTCGCAGTGCTTTGCCAAGCGGAAAATGTTCGATCTCGCCGCACGTACCTTGCAAAACGCTATCAAGGAGAAGATCGTTTTCGACGAAGAGAAGAAGGACCTGATCTATAACCTCGGCTGCGTCTTTGAAAGCATGACCAAGAAAGAAGAGGCGGTGGATCAGTTCAAACTAATCTACGAGGTGGATATCGGTTACCGCGATGTCGCCGCAAAAGTCGACGCTTATTACTCCGGTCAGTAGTCTCCGAGCCCGGAAGGTGCCGGTTTTTGAGGGTTTCGTCGCGATCTATGAAGGGGCGCGCTCGTAAAGTGGAAATTCAAATCCTTTGACGGCAGTCAAGGCTCGAAGTCCGTGCATGGCGGAGTTTAGACCATGATGTGCACACAAAGTATTAGTGCGGAGGAGACCCCGGTGGCAGTTTCGGGAGCCAAGTTCACCGATCGCCGGCTGCGGCGGGAATTTCGCACCATGACCTTGATGATGGAACTGTATTGTCGAGGGCAGCACAAATCCCAGGGAGAATTGTGTACCGATTGCCAGAACTTATTGACTTACGCCGAACTGCGACTGGACCGGTGCCGGTTCGGCCCAGCGAAACCGACCTGCGCCAAATGCCCGGTGCACTGCTACCAGAAGAAGATGCGGGACGAGGTTAAAGTGGTGATGCGTTACTCGGGGCCGCGGTTGCTCAGGCGCCACCCCATCTTGAGTTTCATGCATTGGCTGGATGGATTCCGCCCAGTACCCGAGGTGAAATAGTCTCGCCGCACGCATCGTGGTGCGGAGGGCGTCCGGGATGCGCCGAGCCAGAGTTGGGTCTTGGAATTGGGTCTTGTTCGCGCAACGGTGTCATTCAATCTGCCGCCAGCGTTTTGTCTACACCTGGCCCGACTTCGCGCAGGGGTATTCCGCAGCCGGTTCACCGGCGGATTGCGCATTGGACATGACGAGGCTATGCTCCCGGGCACTCACATGAATATTTCCCGCAGAAGTTTTTTGGATCGTACGGCGCTGAGCCTATTGGCTGGAGCGACGCTGCCGCAATTGCACGCTGCCGACCAAGTTCGGACAGAGCCGTCCGAGGCTGGCGAAAAGCCATTGGTTGTATCCACCTGGCCATTTGGGAAGGCTTCCAACGAGGCGGCTTTGAAGATTCTGGTTGGTGGAGGGGCCATTCTGGACGCTGTGGAGCAGGGGATTTGGGTCACCGAATCGGATATCAATAACCACTCCGTAGGTTTGAGCGGAACCCCGAACGCGGCGGGAGTGGTGCAATTGGACGCCTGTATCATGTACGGCCCTGGCCATCAAGCCGGGAGCGTGGCTGGGTTGGAAGGGATTCGCCATCCCATCTCGGCGGCGCGGCGGGTGATGGAGAAGACCAAACACGTCATGTTGGTGGGGGAGGGGGCACGAATGTTCGCCTTGGAACAAGGGTTGGAATCCATAGAAGTGGATTCTCGAAACCGATATCTGGAATGGCAGAAGCGCCGGGAGAAGGAACGCGCGCAGTCGGCTGGAAAGACCGACACGCACGACACGATCGCCCTGCTGGTGCTAGGGACTGATGGCACCATTGCCGGCGGTTGTTCAACGAGTGGTCTGGGCGGCAAACTCCCCGGGCGCGTAGGGGACTCACCGATCATTGGAAGCGGGCTATATGTAGATAACGAAGTGGGTGCTGCCGGGGCAACTGGCATCGGCGAGAACGTTATGCGCTATTGTGGCTCCTTCCTGATCGTGGAATACATGCGCCAGGGATTGCATCCGCAAAAGGCTTGTCAGGAAGCGATACGCCGCATTGCTCGGCAGGATCCCAAGGGCTTCGAGCTGAGCGTAAATTTCGTGGCCCTCGACAAACAAGGGCGCTTTGGCGCAGCTGGCACTGACCAAGGGTTCGCCTACTCGGTCACAAGCCCGAAAGCCAGCCGGGTTCTGCCTAATCCAGGCGTAGATCGATCCAAATGACGGCGGCTTCCCTCGACAAGGGTTGTTGATTTAAAGCGGTGGCTTCCCAAGGCGGGACTTCGCCAGGATCCAACGCAAAATTCATCGGGGGCGAAGGGTGAGGCTTGAAGCCGAATGGGACTCGGCGTAGCCTGCCGCCTAACAACACCCAAATGAGCCCTGCCGCCAACACGTCTGCAAGCGACCTCAATCCTGCCCCACCACCAGCAAAGACCGAGCACACGCCCTTGGGCGAGCGGATGCAATCGATCGACATCCTGCGTGGTTTCGACATGTTCTGGATTTCGGGCGGTGATCATCTTTTTCATGCGCTCGCGACCGCCACCGGGTGGGCCTGGTTGGTAATGGTTGGCCATCAACTCAAACACACGAAATGGGAGGGGTTCACCTTTTATGACCTGATCATGCCTTTGTTCCTGTTCATCACGGGCATCACCTTACCGTTGTCGGTTGGGCGCCGGCTCGCCCGAGGTCAGACACGGCTGGAAGTATTCAAGCGGTTGCTCACGCGGGCCGTGCTGCTGTTGATTTTGGGACATCTCGACAAGAACGGCGCGATCTCGCTGGATATCTCCAATCTGCGATTCACCAGCGTGCTGGGGAGGATCGGGGTGGCCGGTCTCGCAGCGGGTGTGATCCTGATGTACTTCCGGACGAGGGCGCAAATTGCCTGGGTGATTGGCCTCCTGGTCGCCTATTGGGCTCTCATGACTTTTATTCCAGCTCCTGGAGAAACTACGCCTAGTTTCGCGCAGGGGGTGAATATTGTGGATTATCTTGATCAGAAGGTGATGCCCGGCAAACTTCGATCCGGCAATCACGACGCGATTGGCTGGTTCTCAACTCCCCCGGCCATCGCTACAGTGTTGATGGGCGCCTTGGCCGGTTCATGGTTGCTGACGCCACGATCAAACGGGCGCAAGGTGCTCGGCCTGATTGGGGGCGGGGGTGGTCTGATTTTGTTGGGGTGGCTGTGGGGCTTTCAGTTCCCTATCATCAAGAATCTCTGGACCAGCTCCTACACCCTGTATACCGCGGGTTGGAGTTGCCTGTTGTTAGGAATTTTTTATGGCGTTGTAGATGGGTTGCAGTGGCGACGTTGGGGATTCCCGTTTCTGCTCATTGGCATGAACCCGCTGGTGATTTACCTCCTGACCAACACCAAGTGGATCGATTTCCACTACATTGCCGAGTTCTTCCTGGGTTTCACTTACTCCCACGCTTCCTCCGCCATGATACCGGTTTGGCAGGAGGTCACGACGATCGCGGTGCAGTTTGTTTTTCTCTACTGGCTGTACCGCCGCAAGTTCTTCTGGCGCGTGTAGACCCGCGGTGAATTCGAGCTAGGTTCTTTCCATGATTACTTGACGGAGCACCGTGGAGCTCCTTGACAAGGGCAAACCTTGTTTTCTACTCTGGCCGGGCTCGGAAATCTCAACTTATGAACAATGTTCAACTTGGTTTTGTAGATTACGCCGTTCTTGCCATATACGTAATCGCAGTGGTCGCCATCGGCTTCGCTTTGCGGCGATACATGAAGAGTTCGTCCGATTTCCTTACTTCCGGGCGATCGATTCCCGCCTGGGTCACCGGCCTGGCCTTCATTTCCGCGAATTTGGGGGCGTTGGAGTTGGTAGGCATGGCCGCGAGCGGTGCCAAGTATGGCATTGCGACCAGCCACTTCTATTGGGTCGGTGCCATCCCGGCGATGATCTTCCTGGCTGTCTTCATGATGCCTTTCTATTACGGCTCGAAGGCGCGCTCTGTGCCGGAGTATCTGAAGATGCGCTTCGACGAACGGGTGCGGGCGCTCAATTCCATCGCCTTCGCGGTGATGACGGTTTTTGCCTCGGGCATCTCGATGAATGCATTGGCCAAACTCCTGAACCAGTTGCTGGGCTGGAATTATCACCTGGCACTTTGGATCTGTTCGGCGGTGGTTTTGGTATATGTGCTAAAGGGCGGCCTGACCTCGGCGATTTATACGGAGGTGCTGCAATTCTTCATGATCGTGCTTGGGTTTGCGCCGGTGGTTTATCTGGGCCTTAAGGATGTTGGTGGCTGGGGCAACATGAACGCGTCCTTGCAGACAGTGGCCCAAAATCCCATGGCCTTGAATCTGGGCGAGAAGGCCTACGCCGCTGATGCCTGGACCAGCGCGTGGAATCCGCTCCTCGGCGGGCCTTCGGCCAATCCGATGGGGGTGGATCTGTTCGCCATGGTGTTCGGGCTCGGGTTCGTGCTGTCCTTCGGCTACTGGTGCACCAACTTTCTTGTGGTGCAGCGGGCCATGGCCGCCAAGAACATGAGCGCCGCCCGGCGCACCCCGCTGATCGCCGCGGTGCCGAAGATGATTTTTCCGATCCTGGTCATTGTGCCGGGAATGATCGCGGTCGCCCTTACTTCGATGCCCAATAAGAACTATCGCATCCCCCCGCCGATCCTGAGCGAACAGGTGTATGACCAGGCGGCTGCGGTCGTCAAAGCCTCCACCGCCCTCGAGGGTGCCGCTGGGGTCGAAGCGGTCACCAAAGCGATCGGCAAGAAGATGGACTCGGCTAAAGTGACGGCGCTCCTGAAGGATGCCCCCAAGTTGTCCGATGCGGACATCAAGAAGGGTCTCTATAACGCCATCGCTGAATATGACTATGACGGCGTGATCCTCTCCCTGGTGAAAAAGTATTGCCCGACCGGGTTGCTCGGGTTGGCGCTGACCGCCTTGCTGGCGTCGTTCATGTCCGGTATGGCTGGAAATGTCACCGCGTTCAACACGGTGTGGACATATGACCTCTACCAGGCCTATCTCGCCCCGAACAAGAGTGACCAGCATTACTTCTGGATGGGGCAGGCCATCACGGTGGTGGGTATTCTGTTAAGCATCGCCTGCGCGTATTTCGCTTCGATGTATAACAACGCCATGGACATCATCCAATTGGTATTCGGGTTTGTGAACGCTCCGCTGTTCGCAACCTTCCTGCTGGGTATGTTCTGGGCGCGGACCACCGGCACGGGCGCTTTCCTGGGGCTGTTTGGCGGCATCGGCGGTTCGGCGGTGTTTCACGCGCTGACGACCACGTTCAGCAATCTGGACGCCTCCGGCCATGTTTTGAACGGCATGAAGGGCGGCTACCTGGGGGTGCTGGTGAAATTCCCGAGCGAAATGGCCCAGAATTTCTGGCTGGCCAGCTTTGCCTTCATTATTTGCTTCGCGCTCACTCTCGGCATTTCGATGGCCACGCGGCGCACCAAGACGGATGAGGAATTGCGCGGCTTGGTTTACTCTCTGACTCCAAAAATCAAAGACGAGGAACAATCCTGGTACCTGCGCCCCGCGACGCTGGGGATTGTGCTCCTGCTTTGCTGCGTGATCCTGAACCTTATCTTCCGTTAATCGAAAGGATACAAATTTATGGGCTTAGATATTCGCTGGCCAATCGGCCTGATGTTCTCGCTGATCGGTGTCATCATGACGCTGTTCGGACTGGCCACCAGTTCCAACGCGGAAATGTACCATCGATCCCTCGATATCAATGTCAATTTGTATTGGGGACTGCTGCTGTTAGTCTTCGGAGGATGGATGTTGTTGATGGCCTGGCGCGCGGCCAAAGCCGGTCCCGCACCGGAAGACAAGAATTCAAAGCCGCATTAAGGGACACCGGCTGCCGACTGCCTTCGGGAAGCGCCAACCAGGATGTTGCTGGTGGCATTGGCACCGAGTTGCCACAGCGGCAGTCACCCAAACGCTAAGGCTTCAGAACACATCCTGCAGTAAATCATTTATGAGTGCTACGGTCGAATCACGCGCGTTTGGACAATTGCCTGACGGCTCGCCAGTGCGGCAGTTTACGCTGCGAAACAGTTCTGGCCTGCAGTGCCGGGTGTTGGATTACGGCACGATCATCAGCGAGCTTCATGTCCCCGACCGCTACGGTAACATGGGCGATGTGGTGCTCGGATTTGATAATCTCCCACAATATCTACAGGGCCATCCTTACTTCGGCTGCACGGTTGGCCGATTCGCCAACCGTATTGCACGGGGCCGCTTCACGCTGGACGGAAAGGACTACCAACTGGCCGTTAACAACGGGCCAAATCACCTGCATGGCGGGCTGAAAGGCTTTGATAAAGTGGTTTGGCGATCCGAGCCGCAGGGGGCGTCAGCAGTCAAATTCTTGCATGTCAGTCCAGATGGCGACGAGGGATTTCCAGGCACACTCGAGGTGAGCGTGGAGGTATCATTGACGGACGAGAATGAACTGCGGCTGGATTACACCGCCAAGTGCGATCAGGCTACCCCACTCAACCTCACGAACCATTCCTATTTTAATCTTGCTACCCAGGGCAATATTCTGGGGCATGAGCTGATGCTGACCGCTCGTCGTTACACCCCAGTGGACGAAACCAGCATTCCGACCGGGGAAATTCGGGACGTAACGGGTAGCCCCATGGATTTCACGACGCCAATCGCGATTGGAGCGCGGTTTTCGCAGCTAAAGAATCAACCCGTGGGTTACGACCATAATTTCGTGCTGGATAACGAGGGCAAACTCGTACGGTTTGCCCGGGCATTTGATCCTGGTTCCGGTCGGGTGATGGAGGCGTTTACCACCGAGCCGGGCGTGCAGCTTTACACGTCGAATTACATGGATGGCACCTTGAAGGGCAAAGGAGGCCTCTATTATTCGCAGCACAGTGGATTTTGCCTGGAAACCCAACACTACCCAGACTCCGTCAACCAACCCCAATTCCCGTCATCGATCCTGCGGCCTGGCCAACTCTATCGCCAGACCACAATCTACAAGTTTTCGACTCAATAAACCTATGACCTTGAACGAAATCAGCAACCGACTCAGCCAGGAATTTCAAGCCGCCTACGGCCGTCCGCCTGCGTGGATCGCTGCCGCGCCTGGTCGGGTCAACGTCATTGGGGAGCACACGGATTACAACGACGGTTTTGTTTTTCCGATGGCGATCGAACGCTACACGGTAATGGCTGCCGCCCCGGCGGTGCCCAATTCAACCGTGGTGCGCTTGCGCGACGTCAAGGGCACTCATACGGCGACTATCGATCTTGCTCAGCCCTTGAAGCCTGCTGCCAAGGGTTCCTGGCACAATTATCCCATGGGGGTAATCGCCGGCTTCCTGGGGCGGGGTATACGTCCACCGGGTTTTGACGCGATGCTCGACTCCACCGTGCCTATGGGGGGCGGGCTTTCGAGCAGTGCGGCCTTGGAAGTCGCCACGGCGACCTTGCTGGAACTCATTACCGGCAAAACGCTGGATCCGGTCGAAAAGGCGTTGCTCTGCCAAAAAGCCGAGCATGATTATGCGGGAATGCCTTGTGGCATTATGGATCAGTTCATCTCGGTGATGGGAAAGAAGGACCACATCCTTCTCCTGGATTGCCGGTCACGTGAAACCCAATTGGTGCCGATGAGCGATCCGTCCGTCGCTTTGCTGGTCACTAACACCAATGTGAAGCACGAGTTGACCGGTGGGGAATATGCCCAACGCCGCGCCCAATGCGAAGAAGCCGCGCGCATTTTGGGACTGCCTTCCCTGCGCAGTGCGACGGCGGATGTCGTGGAGCGTGCCAAAAGCAAAATGAGCGACGTGGTCTACCGGCGTGCGCGCCATGTGGTTAGTGAAATCGAGCGCACCCAGCACGCGGCAGAGGGAGTCCGCGCTTCCAACTGGCCCACGGTGGGTCAATTGATGTATGCCAGCCATTCCTCGTTGCGGGACGACTATGAAGTCAGTTGCCCGGAACTGGACGCCGTGGTGGAAATCGCCCAGGGGTTAGGCCTACGGGGTGGCGTGTATGGTTGCCGCATGACGGGCGGAGGATTTGGTGGCTGCACGGTCGCGCTGGTGGATTCGGGCAAGCTCCAGGCCGTTTCCGATCATATCGCGGCGGCATACGAGCAGCGAACCGGGATCAAACCGACGATTTTTGAATCGCGTCCCGCTGCTGGCGCTTCGGTGCTGAAGCGGTGACTTGATTTTTGTACCCGGTCGCCATCGCGGTAGCCCGTGAGGCGACCGGTTGGTTTCTGCAGGCGCCTGGCTACGGTGCGCCTTGGTGGTATGGCTGTCGCCGGCGGTAAAACTCCAAAAGTTGCTGATTGCGTTCGAGCATTTTCGCCTCTCCTCTTTGCCGGGCAAGAGCGCAGGCCTTCTCGCCTGTCGTAACCGCTTCCTCGAAACGCCCCGCTTCAGCGTACGCCGCCGCCAGGGTGCTGACGAGAACCGTCTCGCGGTATTCCGTGAGAGCGCAGGCGCGCTCGGCTAGTGCGACCGCTTCGGCACCATTCCTAAGCTCAGGCTCTTTTGCCGTCGCCAGGAGGCAAGCGAGATTGTTCAGCGCGAAAGCGGACTCGGGCTGTTGCCGGAGTTCTTCGCGGTAACGTTTGATCGCGGCGGATGTCTCACCTTGTCCCGTCAAGCTCGAGGCCGATGCCGCGCGAATTCCTGCGGTTCGCGTTTCGGGTACAAATAGGTCTTCCCATCGCAGAATTGGAAACAAACCGGAGAAATCGTCGGTCCACAGCGGCAGTTGCAGCCTGGCCGTGGTTACTGGCCGGGCATTTTGGCGCGAGGCCGTCTGGGAGCTGAAATCGGATCGCCACGACAGGAGCACCCAGGTGGATGGCAGGAGCCCACGGTTCACGTCGGTCTCGCGTTGTTCGACCACGACTGATTGGCAGCCGAACTTTTGGGCCAGGTTGATCACCACCGGTTCCAGATCGAGACTGGCGTTTGATACGTGCACGGCCACGATGCCATTCGTTTTGAGGTGGCGTTGATAAACCTCGAACGCCTCGCGGGTCAGCAAGTGGACGGGGATGGCATCGCCGTTGAAGGCGTCCAAAACGAGTAAGTCGAAGTTTTGAGGCGATTCGCGTTCCAATGATAATCGCGCATCACCCAAAACGACTTCGCTCTGACCAGCCGAGTTCTTTAGAAAGGTGAACTGGGTCCTGGCTACCTGTTCCACTTCCGGATTGAGCTCATAGAACCGGAGCCGATCGCCGGCCTTCGCGTACGCGGCCAGGGTTCCGGCCCCCAACCCGACTACTCCAATATGTCGCGGGGCGGGCGGAAGTAATTCAAACGCCAGGCCAATCCCGCTGGCGGGACCGTAATAAAGTGTCGGCCAACTGGCACGGCTGGGGTGCAGAAACTGCATGCCGTGCGCGATTCGGCCGTGCATCAATTCGACCTGAGCTTGGGCTGGGTCGGTATGCTCGTAACGGAATACCTTTAGCACACCGTAGAAACTGCGCGCCTGGTAGCTGAGCACCGATTGGAAGCGATTTGCATCGCGCCAGAGCACAAGAGTCAGGATACCCAGGAGGAGAACGGAGCCAACCCACGCGGACTTCAGCCCCAAGTGGGCTTTTCCATTTAACAGTTCCCGGCCCCAGATCACCAAAAAGAGAATGCCACACAGGACCAGCCCCCAGTGAAGTTCGAGATAATCGGCGAAAAGCAGTGGTCCAATGACTGCTACGAAAACACCTCCCAGGGCCCCGCCCGCCGCGAGCATTAGGTAAAAACTGGTGAGGTGGGTCGGAGCGGGCTTGAGCCGATAAACCTCGCCGTGGCAGACCATGCAGCAACAGAAGAGTCCGACCGTGTAGATCAGTATTTGCAGCGGGACCGACCCCGGCAAGTGGTCCGTCATCGTCCAACAGACCGCCAACAGTCCGAGCGCCAGTGCTGGTCCGTACCAACGTCGATCATACCATTTCGGGCGGTCGAAACAGATGATGAAGCTCAGAAGATAAACGGTCAGCGGCAGCACCCAGAGGAAGGCAATGACAGCGACGTCCTGGCAAATTTTGTTGGTGATCGCCAGCAGCAGCACTGAGGCGCAAGCGGGTAGCAACAACCAGAGCAACTTCTGTACGTTTGTGGGCCGGGCTGAATCCAAGCTCGCTTCGGTCCTGTCCCGCTGGTCATGGTCTGGTGTCTTCCAGACCTTGAGACCGGCCCAGACGCAAGCCAGGGCGTATACTCCCAGGCCGGCTCCCCAGCAGGTGGCCTGCGCCTGTCGGGTGAGCCAGCTTTCCACGCACGTTGGATAGCTTAGCAATGCCAGCAGTGATCCGGCATTGGATAAGGCGTAGAGCCGAAACGGGGAAACTCCGGGATGGGTGTAGCCGAGCCAGTGTTGCAGCAGCGGCGCGGTCGCCGAGAGCGCGAAATAGGGCAAGCCCACAGAAACCGCCAGCAACAGGATGATCTGCAGGGTTGGATTAGAAGTGGTGTGCGGCTGCCACTGTCCGTTCGGGGTGATGGGCAAAGTGGCAATAGCCAGAACCAGTAACGCCAGGTGGGTCACCACTTGCGCGCGCGGCCGTAATCGTTGGCAACTGAGGTGGGCGTACGCATAACCTCCCAGCAACGCCACCTGAAAGAACAGCAGGCACGCGGTCCAAACCGACGGAGCCCCGCCAAACCAAGGCAGGATGTACTTGCCCATGAGCGGTTGGACCTGGAACAACAGGAACGCGCCGCTGAATATGGCAATTCCGTAAGCGACCATTGGGACGAAGATGCCAGCGGCAGCGCGCTGGTGCGAGCATTACCTCGCCGCACTTGCCGCCGCCCGGGCTCGGACTGGAACCGGCATATTGCACACTTCGATGTGCCCCGCCGGCTTTTGGAACCACGCCTCTCGTCGGTTGCGTCGTGACTCGATCAGCCTCTGGAAGGTGTCGGTGTCCGTCCGCATGATTTCCAGAGCGCTGCGTTCCGACTCCGGCACGTCGGCGGCCACCCGGATCGACCGGATCGGCACTTGCTCCTGAGGTTTCTCGTAAAAGCCCATTTGACCGGTTCCGCGCGGCAGCGCTGAGAGTAATTCCATGCCTTGCACAACTCGCCCCAGCAGCGTGGCGTTTCGGTCCAGGTGTCTGGGAGCGTGCCCGATGACCACATACAATTCTGTGCCGCCACCGCTGTCGGGAGCCTGATCGCGTCCCGCGCCGATCATTCCGTAGCTGTGAATCAACCACATTCGGCCAGAACGCCGGTCGCGGGCCACTGGGAAGCCGCCAGAGAAACCGACCTCAGGGGCATAGACATCACCATCAGGCAACCTGGTGAAAGGGAGCTTCGGATCGATTGTTCGTTCAAACTCCGCCGGCAAGGTGCGCGCGGCTTTTTGTGGATGGCGCGCCAATTCCGGCTTCTCCGCATTGGGATCTGCCCACTGCACTACGTAATTGTCTTGAGCGCGAACGATGGCCAGTCCGTCGTAATAATGCTCACGCGCGAGGGCTTTAACATTGGCCACGTGCCTGGGGGCGAACGCCGGGGCCAACTCGATCACCACCCGGCCACTGGCCAGTTCCACATACAAGGTGCTTTCAGGATCGAGCGGTCGCCAGTCTTCCGGTTTGGACGATGCCAGCACCTCGGTCATCATTGGGCTGTGCTCGTGGTCAGGTGGCGTGTTACATCCGGTCAGGGTGACAACCAGCAGCGTCGAAAACGCAAAGTGCTTTAGTTTGCTGCTCATGATCATTTCCGGTATTTGCTGGTGGATTCCAACCAGTTCAGGCCGGCACGAGATAGCTGCCAATTTTGCAAGGAGTCAAACGCGGCGAATTGATGCGCGCCGACGATAAGCCAGAACGATAATTGATAGGAGAACTTGGCAGACTTGTGACGAAGCCGTCGCTGGGCCAGGAATGCACCCGGCCAACCGCCCGCGCATTCCAGCAGGTGCAAGCGCATCTCCGGGATCCGCCATTCGCCGGCCTGAGACCGGCGTTTGTCGACGGCATATGCCCAATAGGTCAGAGCGCTGACAGCCAACACGTAACCGGTCACCCAGCGAAGATCCAGCGCCCGATGTCTGAGAGCAAATAACGGCAAGGCCAAGAACACGAGGGGCACAAGAAGGCCGATCAGGTTTGACCGGATACCGGTGACCGCACGCGGACGACTTCGATCACGATTGATTTGCGGTCCAGGTTGCATGGTTGGCGCTTTATGCGAAGCCGCAGAGCAGGCAAGACCTGGTCGTTGTTCTTGACGTTTTCGTTTGGCTGTCGACCGATTCCTGGCCTCCGCTCCGGTTAACTTCCCAGACGATCCAGAGCGGCTTGGATTTGATCTTTCTTAGCCCGCCAGTCGGCGAGTCGTTGGCGGTGTTCCTGGAGCACGTTTGGCGGCGCCTTTTCGGTGAAGGCGGGATTGTTCAGACGCTGTTCGCCTTTGGCGATTTCCGCGTCCACTTTCTCCACTTCCCGGCGCAGGCGATCGCGTTCGGCGCTCTCATCCACCAGGCCAGCCAGAGGCATATATAGCTCACCCAGGGGCGAATGGACCACGGGCGTGCCTTTGGCCGGCGCGTAGGCGGCGTTTACCTCGAGCTTTTCGGCATTGAGCAGAATCCTCATCACCACTTCGTCTTCAGGAGCCATGGCGCCTGCGGGTTTGAGGATGTAGCTAACCTTCTTACCGGCCGGTATCTTGGCTTCACGTTTGAGGTTGCGGCCTTGCGAGACGAGTTCGTATTTGAGGCTCACAGCATCCATCACGGCTGCGGACAATCCGTAATGAGCACGGAAATCCTCACCGAGCGGCTTGGGCCAGGGTGCGAACATGATGGTCTTTCCGCCCTGGTGATCAGGCATGTCCTGGTTATAGCCCATGCCTTGCCACAGGTCTTCGGTGATGAAGGGCAGGAACGGGTGAAACAGCCGCAGCGCGTGGGACAGGACGAAATCGATCACCGCCAGGGTGTTGGCCTTGCGCACGGCATCGGTGCCATGCAGCACCGCCTTGGTGGCTTCGACATACCAATCGCAATATTCACTCCAGAAGAAGCGGTAGAGCGCTTGGGTCGCCTCATTGAAGCGATATTCCGCGAACGCGGTGGTGATTTCACTGATGGCCTGGTCCAGGCGCAGGAGGATCCAGCGGTCATCGCCGGACAGCAGTTCCGGGTTGATCTCGCCCTGGACTTCGCCGCCCTGCATTTGGCGAAAGCGGCAGGCGTTCCAGAGTTTGTTGCAGAAATTGCGGCCGAGTTCGACGTCTTTTTCGTCGAAGAGCACGTCCTGGCCCAACGGGGCGCTGCGCATGGTGCCAAAGCGCAGGGCGTCGGCTCCGTAACGCGCAATCAGGTCCAGCGGGTCCGGAGAGTTGCCCAGGCTCTTGCTCATCTTGCGCCCGAGTTTGTCGCGGATGATGCCGGTGAAGTAGACATTGCGGAAGGGCAGGTCGCCCATGAACTCGTATCCCGCCATGATCATGCGGGCCACCCAGAAGAAGATGATGTCCGGTCCGGTGACCAGGTCTGCGGTGGGATAGAACCGAGCGAGGGTATTGGTCTTTTCTGGCCAGCCCATGGTGGCAAACGGCCAGAGCCAGGAACTGAACCAGGTGTCCAGCACGTCGGGGTCCTGGGTCCAATCTCCTGCCGGTGCGGGCGCTTCGAGACCGCAATGCACCTCCCCACTGGTGCGGTGATACCACACTGGAACACGGTGCCCCCACCAAAGCTGGCGGCTGATGCACCAATCCCGAAGGTTGGTCATCCAGTGCCCGTAGGTTTTGCTCCAGCGTTCCGGGTGAAACGCAATGCGGCCGTCGGCCACCGCACTGGTTGAAGGTTCCACACTGGGATATTTCAGAAACCACTGCTCGCTGAGATACGGCTCGATAGGAACATTACTGCGCTGGCTGTAACCGACATTGTGGACGTAATCTTCCACTTTCAGCACCAGGCCCTTTTCAGTAAGCGCCTCGACCACCATCTTGCGCGCTTCCGCCCGGTCGAACCCGGCAAAGGCCGGACCGGCGGCGTCGGTCATCGCGCCATCCGGGCCAATTACGATGGGGAAAGGCAAACCGTGGCGGGTCGCCATCTGGTAGTCGTTTGGATCATGCGCCGGTGTTACTTTGACACAACCCGTTCCGAATTTGGGATCAACGAAATCGTCCGCGATCACCGGGATGGGCTTGTTTTGAAGCGGCAAGAGGCACCGCCGTCCCACGAGCGCGGTATATCGCGGATCTTGCGGGTTCACGGCCACCGCTTCGTCGCCGAGCATGGTCTCCGGCCGGGTGGTGGCGACAATGACAAATTCAGTGGCGGAGGGTTGGCCGGCACTGTCCAGCAACGGGTATTTCAAATGCCAGAGATGGCCCTTTTGCTCTGTCATCTCCACTTCTTCGTCGGACAGGGCGGTGCGCGCGGCTGGATCCCAATTCACCATCCGTTTGCCTCGGTAGATCAGGCCCTTTTGATAGAGCGCCACGAAAACCTGCTGGACGCACTGAGAATAGGAGGGGTCCATGGTAAAGCGTTGCCGGCTCCAATCACAGGAACACCCGAGTTTCTTCAATTGCTGAATGATGATGCCGCCGTGCTTTTCCTTCCAGGCCCAGACGTGTTCGAGAAACTTCTCACGTCCAAGGTCGTCGCGATGTTTCATGACCCCCTGTTTGCGGAGAGCTTTCTCGACCACCGCCTGGGTGGCGATGCCGGCATGATCGGTGCCAGGCAACCAGAGCACCTCTTTGCCTTCCATCCGGGCTTTACGCGCCAGGATATCCTGAATCGTGTTGTTGAGCACGTGGCCCATGTGCAACATGCCCGTCACATTTGGAGGCGGGATGACGATCGAATAGGCGGGTTTGTCCGAGGCGGGATTCGCTTCGAAAACCTTCTGGTCCAGCCAAAACTGGTACCACTTTTCCTCCACGGCTTGCGGTTCGTACGCTTTGGGTATCTCAGGCATAAGCTAAAGGTTGCGCAGGGTTCTAATCACCCGACTGGAGCTGCGGAGCCCAGTATTTGGGCTCTCTTCTGCCAGGCAGGGGGCATGTTCACTTTTTCGTCAGGCGATATTCCAGGCTGTCGGACAACGCCTGCAAGCTGGCTTCGATGATGTTGTCATGGACGCCCACGGTGCCCCATTCTTCTTTTCCGTCTGTGGATTCAATGAGGACGCGGGTGCGGGCGCCAGTGCCGGCGATAGAGTTCAGAATCCGAACCTTGTAATCCGAGAGTTTGACCCGCTTGAGTTCAGGATAAAATTTCACCAACCCGGCGCGGAGCGCCTGGTCGAGGGCGTTAACCGGACCGTCCCCTTCGGCAATGGTATGCTCGGTGGCGTCGTCGACGCGTACTTTGATGCTCGCCTGACACACAAAATTCGCCCGGTCGCGACGGATCGAAACATGGTAGGATTCGATCACAAAAGGCGGCTCGCGGTGCTTGAGGATCTTCCGGATGAGCAGCGCCAGCGAAGCTTCGGCCGCTTCAAACTCGTAACCCTCGTGTTCCAGCACTTTGATGCGATTCAGGATTTCCTTGAGTTCCGGGGTATCGCTCTGGAGTTTAAAGCCCAATTCCTGGGCTTTCATGACGATGTTGCTGCGTCCGGCGAGGTCGCTGATCAAGACCCGGCGGGTGTTGCCGATGCGGGCTGGATCGATGTGTTCGTAGCTCGAGACCAGCTTTTGCACCGCATTAACATGAGTGCCGCCTTTATGAGCAAAGGCGGCTTCCCCCACCCAGGGTTGACGCGGGTCGTGGCGGATATTGGCGATTTCATCCACGAACTGGGAAACCTCCTTGAGGATCCGCAACGAGGATTCCGGTAGGCACAATTTTTTGAGTTTGAGCGCCAATGTCGGGATAACACTGGTAAGGTTGCAGTTTCCCGTGCGCTCGCCGTAGCCGTTGATCGTGCCTTGCACGTGGGTAGCTCCGGCCTCGATGGCGGCGAGGGAATTCGCCACCCCCAGTCCGATGTCGTTGTGGGTGTGAATGCCCAGCTTGACTCCCAGTTTGCCCCGAGCGGCAGCGGTGATGCGGGTGATTTCGGTTGGCAGACTGCCGCCATTAGTGTCGCACAGCACCACCAGGTCGGCGCCCGCCTGTTCAGCCGCCTGCCACGTAGCCAGGGCATACTCTGGGTCAGCCTTGAATCCGTCAAAGCCGTGCTCAGCGTCGTAGACCACAAATCGGCCATGGTCTTTGAGATACTTCACAGTATCGGCGATCATCGCGATGTTCTCATCGGGAGTGGCCTTCAGGACCTCCCTGACGTGTAAAGCCCAGGTCTTGCCGTAGATCGTGACCACGGGGGTTTCGGCTTCGAGCAGCAAGCGGACCTGATCGTCATGTTCGACGGCTACACCTTTGCGCCGCGTAGAACCGAAGGAAGCGAGGCGAGCGTTTTTGAACTTACGACGTTTGGCTTCCGCAAAGAACTCGATGTCCTTGGGATTGGACCCCGGCCAGCCGCCTTCAATATAGTGCACCCCAAACGCGTCGAGCTTTTCGGCAATGCGCAACTTGTCCATCACCGAAAAATTTATGCCTTCGCCCTGGCTGCCATCACGCAGGGTGGTATCGTAAATTTCCACGTTGGGTTTCATAAGGGGCCCGCAAATGGGCCGCCAATATCTACGAAAACGGGGTGGAAAAGCAAAGCTCATTATACCCGCGAGGAGGTAATGTCGCTTTACGCACGTGCCAGGCGCCGTTCAAGCAGGAACGCAAATTTGCCAACGGAGAGGGGCTTAACGCAGTTCCTTGTTCCGAATAAAGGGCAGTTTCACTGTCTTCTGCAAAAAGCCGAAGAACGAGCGTTTTGACGGCTTTTCCCCGCCGATCACTTCGCAAACGTGACTGCACAGAGGGCAGAGCTTTAGCACCTTGCCGCCGCGGCGCCGCATTCGATGGACGCAGGCATCGCACATGACTTCCTGGCAGAAAGTGCAGCGATGCGTCACGGTGGCGCCTTCGTGGCGTGGACACAGCATGGAGCCGTCCTGTTTGACCACAGGTGGGGCTGGGCGGGGGATTTCGAACTGGGGAATGGCTACGGTCACTTCAGCAGACTCGACAAAGATCTCGACATCCCCGAGGAAAAAGGTCTCACCTGTGACCAGTTCGGCCTGGGCGACCGGTTCGCCATCGACGAAAACGCCGTTTGTCGAATCGCAGTCTCGCAAATGCAAAGTGTTATCACCGAGGGTGATAGTGCAATGGTTTGTGGAGATCGTGGGGTGGTCGATCACCACTTCGTTTTTGGGGCCACGACCGAAATGATTTACGCCGAGGTGCAGTTCAACCGTTCGCTCCTCACCGGCCTCTCCCTTTATAATGAGCCTTGCCATTCGGTGTGCAAGAAACTACCGGACAGCACTATAAATGTCCATCATAAAATTCAGACAATATCTTTAGTGGATATTGTCACTGTTCGAGGTTTTGCGCGATCACGTAGTCCCGGACAATGCGACCATGGAGCAGATGTTCGTTCAGAATAAGCTCCAACACCTCGGGCGTACAGGAATGGTACCAGACGCCTTCTGGATACACGACCGCGATGGGGCCATGGGTGCAGACCCGGAGGCAATTGGCTTTCGTGCGATGGACCAGGGGCCCCGGACTGGCGAGTCCCAGTTCTTTGAGACGGCGCTTGAGGTATTCCCATGAGGCCAAACCCACTTCACGCGCGCAGCATTTTGCCTCGGTGGGATCGGCGCAGAGAAAAATGTGACGCTGGTACCGGTCCAGGGACAGCACCGTGCGGGCTTTTGCAAGATCCGGGCTCACTGTTAATCATATCATTCCGCTTTGCCTATTACAAAACGAGAGTCGTACGTTTGACAAGCCGGGATATCGGCCTGAATGCGCCGAGACCAAGCAGCGATCCCATCATGCTCGCGCCGAATCAGTGCGCTTTGAGTATCCGCCCGGGGAGATTTTTAGTCGTCCGAGGGCGGTGAACTGGCGCGCAGTCGCTCGACAATGCCCGGCAGTATGCTGATCAAATGGTCCACCTCAGATTCGGTGGTGTAGGCACCCAGGCTGAATCGGAGGCTGGATCGTGCGGCTTTGGCCGACAGCCCCATTGCGGTGAGAACGTGCGAGGGCTCGAGCGAACCCGTGGTGCAGGCCGAGCCGCTGGACGCACAAATGCCCGCCTGGTCTAACAGCATAAGTAAACCCTCCGCCTCCAACCCCTCGAACGCAACGTTCGTGGTGTTGGGAAGGCGTTCGACCGGATCACCATTGCGCGAGGTTCCGGGGATTCCTTGAAGAATCGACTGCTCCAGCTTATCTCTCCAGACGCGCAACCGGGACGACAAGGCTTCCAGCCGTTCGCGCGCCATCTGTGCCGCTTTGCCGAAGGCAATAATCCCAGCGACGTTTTCGGTACCGCCGCGGCGTCCTCGCTCCTGGCCGCCCCCGATCACGTGCGGAAAATACTTAAGCTGACGGCGAACGTAGAGCGCGCCGATACCTTTGGGCGCATTGATTTTGTGGGCGGAGAGGGAAAGAAAGTCTGCGCCAAAGACTTTGACATCCAACGGCAGCTTTCCGGCAGCCTGCACCGCGTCAGTATGCAACAGCACGCCGCAGCTCTGGCAGATGGTGGCGATGGCGGGGATAGGGAAAATGACTCCGGTTTCATTATTGGCGAGCATGACCGACACGATTGCCGTATTAGGGGTGATCGCCTGCTCCAGTGCCGCCAGGTCGAGTGTGCCAGTGGGACTGACCGGCAGTCGAGTGATGGTGAATCCCATCCGCTCGAGGTGGGCGCAAAACTTGAGCGTGGCCGAGTGTTCAACCGCCGTGGTGACGATGTGCTGCTTACCCGGGTTTGAGAGCAGCGCGGAGTGGAGAGCGGAGTTGATGCTTTCGGTGCCGCAACTGGTGAAGATAATTTCCCGTGGGTCGGCATTAATCAGGGCCGCCACCTGAGAGCGGGCCTGGTCCAGGGGGCGCGCGAGGTGGTTGCCGAACGAATAAGCGCTGGAGGGATTGCCCCAATCTTCCGTGAGAAAGGGAAGCATGGCGGCGACAACCTCCGGTGCCACCCGAGTGGTGGCGTTGTTATCAAAATAGGCAAAATACGGTTGGCTCATGGTTCGGCACTCAGCCTGCAACTTAGTCCGCTTCCGACGAATTACCAAAATGAAATCGCCTTACCGATGGCGAGTGACTCGGCCATCTTTCTCCAGGCAAGCGACGATGGGCGTGGCATTCAAAGCGGCGCACGTCGTCACGTCTGCGCGCAAATCTGGAAGAGACCACAAACGTGCGCCGTTTCGAGAGCTCTTGAGCGCGGCTAACAGATCGCCTCGTTCAAGCTGAAACAGCTTGCATGTCATGAGAGCGGAATCGGACAGCGTTGCCTCGGGCAGCGAATCCACCAAAGCTCCCGCCCCGAGGGCATCTTCATAGGCGGCCTCTTCAAACGTGCCGCTGCAAACCACGATGAGTTGAGCCGGTGCGAAGTGGCGTACGAGAGCAGCCGTGGCTTCGAGATTGAGCAGGGAAGCCACCAGCACGGTTTGGGCGCCAGCGCTGGCACGCAGGGCACGCGTGCCGTTGGTGGTGGTCATGGCGATCGTCCGTCCCGCCACGCGTTCAGGGGTGAATTCACGCGGGGAGTTGCCCAGGTCAAATTCCTGACCGCCGGCGAGATCACCACGGATGCGGAGTCCCTGACGTTCTCCGGCCAACAAGATCGCCGGTTGTCGCGCTCGCATCGCCAGGGCTTCGGCAATTTCTGCCACCGGCACAATCGCTTCCGCCTCGTTGGCCAGCGCGGTTACCATGCTGGAGGTCGCGCGCAAGACGTCAAACACCACACATACAGTTTGGGTTAGATCGCGCCGGGGCAATTCGGCGAATTCAGCCGGGGTAAACAGGACCTCGATTCTCATGTTCGGGAAGCGGTAGTTTTAGTGTCGCGCTGCCGATGGCTGGTGCGCATGTAATGAAACAAGTATTGCTGGGCGTAGCCGGCGTGCGGGCCAAAATGGGTGGCGGCAAAGTGGTGGAGTTGTTTTTGGCTCACGCGGCGCTTTGGAAAATAGAGCTGCTTCAGGGCCTTGATGATCCAGACGTCAATCGGGAAAGCGACTTGGAAGCCGTAGGCAAACAGCAATACGCAATCGGCGATCTTCGGCCCGACCCCAGGCAGGGTGACCAGCCGGGTGCGGGCTTCGGCAAGCGAAAGCCCGCGAATCGCTTCGAGGTCGAATCGGCCAGTGGCGATAGCTCGCGCCACTGCCAACAGATATGGGGCGCGGAAGCCCATTTTGCAGGCGCGCAAGTCGGATTCGGCAAGACCGGCGAGGCGGTCGGCGGAAGGGAAAGTCCATGCCGACGGCTCGCCGGGAGGGACGGTTACGGGATCGCCGAACCGTTCGCAGAGGAGCGCGACGATTTGGCGAATTTGGACAATTTGTTTGGTGGCGGAGAGAATGAAAGAAGCGAGACACTCCCAGGGCTCCTGGCGTAGCAGACGCAGTCCACGACAACTGGCAACGGCGGCCCGCATTGGCGGATCATCCGGAAAGGAGAGAAGCACGGATTCCAAATCCTCGCCGAGGCGAAGGAAATCTTCGACAAATCCAAAGTCGGCCACCGGTTCAGCGGCGTGGACGATGATTCCGCTAACGGCGTGCTCGAGCTTTAGCCAATGCCTTCCCAGGACCCCTGTCCACACTCCGTCCACGCAGTTCCAGCGAAAGCATTGTCCGGAAGCCAGCGTTTGGCCCAGGTCATAATTGGACACCTCGAAACGTGCGCGGTACAAATGCCCCCCTCTATTTCAAACCGCGGCAGGCGAAAAACTGGATCGGTCGTACGGGTTTGCCACGATAATACACCGAACGCACACCTAAACCGGTTACCGACTCAAATTCCTTCACCAGGATAGCCGGTGGGGGGCGGGGAGTGGGGTTGTCGCGGTCAAGTTCCTGATAATAGAGCGCGGTTTGTCCAACACGGTTCGTGTACCCCTCCCAGAAAAAGAACTGGTTTAGTGGCTCCGGGCTGGTGCGGCAGTAAATCAACGCCTGGCCGCTGAGGGCCGCGCGCGCCTCCGGCATGTAAAACGTAACGAGGCTGACGGTGCTGTAATGGTCTCCGATCAGGAAGACCGGTTTGCCTTCCGCCAGCAGTTCCTGACGAACCTGGTCGACCAACACGGCGGTCTCTTTCCATTTGCGCGCGCGTCTGAGCGGATCCAGTTTTGCCGGTACGGGCAGTCCAAGCGCCCTTTCGATAATGTCAGTATCATGAGCCAGGAGCACTACGCCCAGACCCGCGACCAGTCCGCCGGTGAGCCAGGCGCGGAGGTTAACTCGTCCCAATCGCCACTGGGTGTCCCAGTAAATCACCATCAGGCAAAACAGAGGTGCGATGGAAGGTGCGATCCAGTTGGGCTGAATCCGCGAGCGGAAACTGTACAGGGTGTAAATCAGAAAGATCGGCACGCCCATGCTAAAGAAGTAGATAAGCCGGGCGTCATGGCGGTTCCGGCGCCAAAAAGCGATGGAGGCCCAGACGGTCGCTACAAAGAAAACGGGGTGCAACAAACCCAATTCAGCACCCAGGAACTCAAAAAAGTAGCGCAAGGTGGGTTCCCAGGCGTGTTGCAGACCGGCGTTATCGGCCACGTGATTGATGGTTATCCAACGGTGACCCGCATTCCAGATGAGCACCGGAATGGTGAAGAGCAGGTTGATAACGAGGGCCAGCCATGGGCCGGGACGGCGAAGATGCACCCGTGCCGGCTTCCAGAGTGCAAAGAGCACCACCCAGGAAAGCAATTGAAACAGTTCAGTGTATTTGCTGAGAAAACCAAAACCCATCCAGATGCCGACCCAGATCCAATGACGCGTGGTGCCATCCGGCTGAATCGCCTTCCAACCGGCCAGCATGGCGGTGGTCCAAAAGAGAACGGAGAGGGGATCGACAGTCATTAACACCGCCCCAACCGAAGGGAGGATGCTCGCCGTCATGATCAGGATCAGAAAGAACCCCGCTCGGGCATTTACGTAGCGGGCGAAATAGCGGAGCAACAAGAGACTGAGAATCGTAGTGATGACTACCGAGAAAAAGCGCACCCCGAACTCGTTGTCCCCCCAGATCGAGGTCCCCAGGAACTGCGTGTAGGCGATCATGGGTGGTTTGCTGAAATAGGACAGGGCCAGGTGCTTGGACCAGATCCACTGGTAGGCTTCGTCCTGGGTCAGTTGAATGACCGCTCCGTAAATGTAGAGAAATCGGGCTGCGGCCAGCACGGCGATCAGCAGGTATCCGAGCCGGAGCCATTGTGCGTCGAGGATTTCATGCCGGGGCAGGGCGGCTTGCCGGGCTTTCGGGTCTCGGGGGGCGAACTCCGGTTCCTCGAACTCAGACTCCGGTTGTGGGACAGGGTTCAACAGGTTTGGGAGCCTTTCCCACCAGAGCGGAAACCACTTTTGGCCGGCCCAACACCAGGCCGCGTTGAGAGCATAGAGTATGGCAATAGCGCCGCCAGCCCCGATGATGGCGCCGGCAATAACGTCGCTCGGGTAGTGCACACCGTTATAGATGCGGGAAAAGCTAACCAACACCGCCAGGGGAAGAGTGATCCAAACGCTACGGCGAAAATAGACCCAGGCCACGATTACCGCACCGAACCAGTTGGACGCGTGCGAGGAAGGCATGCTGCCTGAGGTCGAAGGACGCGCCAAAGTATCCTTGGGAACGCTGGCGGGCGCCGGCGATTCGGTGGGCGGTTTGGGCTTTTCATCCGGTCGGCGCACGTCTTCCAGCGCAACCGAGGGGCGCAAACGACCAATCGTGCGTTTCAGATTCTTGGAAACAACTCCGTCGTTGATCGATAACACCACCAGAAGGGCCAGCAAAAATACCAGCCCTCGGGTTTTGGTCTTCCACAGCAGCCAAGCGGCGACGAAGATAGCGCAGGGGGCGAACAGGACATTACCGCTTAGGAACGGCATCAGGACATCAAAAACCGGGTTCGCCAAGCCATCGTTAATGGCCCGGAAAAGACTGAGATCCAGATTTTGCAACCAGTGCATCTGGAATTCAGTTTAGGACAGCTTTGCGGTTTGAAAAGCTATAACCCCGAGCCGGACGCTAATAGGAGACTAATGACCGGACTGAGTGGCCTTGGAGCTTGCGGCGGCCTTCAAGAAACTTGAGTTCGATCAGGAAGGAAATCTCCAAAATCTCGGCCCCGAGCTTCTGCACGAGCGCCGCGGCCGCGGCGGCGGTCCCGCCCGTGGCCAGGAGGTCATCAATGAGCAGCACCCGGCTGCCTGGTTTGAGCGCATCCACATGCACGGCGACCGTGGCGGTACCGTATTCCAGGTCGTACTGTTCTTCGTGGGTGTGATAGGGCAGTTTGCCCTTTTTGCGAACGGGCACGAACCCGGCCTGCAGCCTGGCAGCAGCCGCGGCGGCGAAGATGAAACCGCGGGCATCGATTCCGACTACAGCGTCCACCATCCCGGGTTTGAAATTGCCAATCATCAGGTCAATGCTTCCCGAGAAGAGCCGGGCATCGGCAAGCAAGGGGGTGATGTCTTTGAATTGAATTCCCGGCTTGGGGAAGTCGGGTACGTTCCGGATGGCGCTCGCGATTTCCGTGGGCGTCGGCAGTGGTTGCATCATTTTGTCAGGGTCAGGTCTGGTTTAAAGGAGCGGCGGACTAGGCCTTCGTCGTTTCCATTTTTTCGATCATCTTCCGCAGCTTCTTCAAGGCGATGTTCTGAATTTGGCGCACGCGCTCACGGGTGACTCCGAATTTTTGGCCGACTTCTTCGAGTGTCTTTTGTGATCCGCCATCGAGCCCGAAGCGGGCTCGCAGAATGGTAGCTTCACGAGGATCGAGCGTCTTCACCATTTCCTGGAGCATGCGCGTGACGGTTTTCTCCTCCAACTGCTCGTAGGGCGTATCGGCCGCCTCGTCCTGAACGACCTCGGCAAAGTTATTGGAATCCTCGTCGCCGATCGGGGCATCCAGGGAGGCCGGGCGGATCGCCGCCATGCGCATCTGCGCCACGCGCGAAGCCGTGATTCCCAATTCCTCGCCTAATTCTTCGTCAGTCGGTTCCCGTCCCAGTTCCTCTTGCAAACGCATCGCTGTGCGCCGCATTTTGGAGATCTTGTCGACAAGGTGCACCGGCAGCCGGATCGTTTTGGACTGATTGGCCAGGGCGCGTTTGATGGATTGTTTGATCCACCACGAGCCGTAGGTAGAGAGCTTCCCGCCTTTGGCCGGGTCAAACCGTTCCACGGCCTTCATCAGACCAATGTTCCCTTCACTGATCAAATCCAGCAATGGCAACCCAATCCCTTCGTAATCCCGCGCGATTTTCACCACCAACCGGAGGTTGGCTTTGATCATCTGTTCGCGAGCCTTCTTGTCTCCCTTTTTGATTTTAGCCGCCAACTCGATCTCCTCCTGCGGCGTCAGCAATTTCACCTGGCCGATTTCCCGCAGGTACAGCTTGATTGCGGTGTCGCCATCGTAAGAGGAGCGCTCCCGCATCCGTGGCGCGACGGCGTCGTCCGCCTCACTATCCGCTCCATTGGGGGAATCCACGCTCTCGGTCTCGGAAGCTTTCTTGGCCTCTTCCTCTTCTTTGGCCAAATCCTCCGGACGCGGCTCTTCGTCTTCCGCCGAGTCATCCGTCACGACGACCGGTGGGCGACTGGGTAAAGTCAGGGCTGCTGGTTTCGGCAACTTGGGCAGCTCGGCGGGGCGACGCGCTTTGCGCGCCTTATTCGGACGCGTCGCTTTATGATGTTTATTATGGGCCACCATATTATTGGGTCGTTTACAACCGGCGTCAGCTAAGGTTGAGTGCTTCCACGGCTTGGCTCAAATTGCATGGTTCGATGCAATTATCAGAAACCTGCCTGATTAGGTATGGGTCTTTTTGCCCATTAATGTCAAACACCACTTTGCCACGTTGGTTCCGTCTGACTATTTCTGACAGCGACGCACCTATCCCGTTCAAAGCAGCGACTGTTATGCCACAATTGCTTCGTTGATTTCCAACGATTTGTGTGGAAATAAGTTCCGTTCCCTGGTCGAAATGCGACATTATGGCGCTTTTTAACCGGGCGCGGGGACATTTCAGCTCACTGAAGTTAGCATGGGGTTTTGCAGCTCCGGGTGCAAGCAGAATGGTGTCACTCGAAAGGAGCAAATAACGTGCAACCGCCAAGAGCCACGCCGGAGGTTAGGCTTGGAAATTGGACCTCAACGGGGTAAAGCCCGGGCCTCAAACTCCGAAGAGCCGGTCTCCGGCGTCGCCCAGACCTGGCAGGATATAGCCCTTTTCATTCAAGCATCGGTCCACGGCGGCGGTAAGGATAGGCAGATTCGGGTAGCTTTTCCGCACGCGCTCGATTCCTTCCGGAGCGGCGACCAGGCTGACGAGGCGCACGCGTTTTGCGTGATGTTCGGTGAGCAGATCCATCGCCGCTACGGCGCTGCCGCCGGTCGCAAGCATGGGATCGATCAGGATGACTTCGGAATCACTGAGGTCGGGGGGCAAACTCTTGTGATAAAAATTGGCTTTCAGCGTGGTTTCCTCGCGTTTCAAGCCGATAAAACCGACGCGGGCATGGGGGATGAGTTGTAGAATCGAGTCCAGCATACCCAGTCCGGCTCGTAATACAGGCACCAAAACCACGTCATGCTCCAACTGATAACCACCCGCCGGTTCAAGCGGGGTGGTCACAGAGACTTTTCTGATGGCGAAGGAGCGGGTGGCCTCGTAAAGCATCAGCGCCGCCACTTCACTCAGGACACGGCGAAACTCCTGGGGGTCGGTGGAGGCGTCCCGCAAGCGGGTGAGGTTATGCTGCACCAGGGGATGGCTGATAATCGTGACGTCTTTCAAGGTATGAGGCCAGGTTTACTGGGCAAAAGTGGGCGCCAAAAAATAAAGCTTGCCCGCCTGCAAACGGGGGGCGTCGAAGCCGAGATCCACTTTGATTTGTTTGGGTTCGCTCTTCCCAAACATCCGGAAGAAATCCGAGAACTCGTAACGCAGGTGATATTCGACGAGGTTCGCCCCGGTGATGCCCGCCAGGTTTTGGGCGGTGGCGACTGCATCCTCGAAGCTGCCCAGTTCGTCCACAAAGCCAAATCGGAAAGCCTCCGTGCCGGACAGCACGCGTCCATCCGCGTACTCGGCCCAATCCGCGCTCAGTTTGCGGCCTTTTTGTTTCAGCTTTTGGTTTGAATCAAAAGCGTGCTCGCGGCCTTCCTCGACCACCCGTTTGAATTTGGAATAAGTCTCGTCGATCAAAGACTGAATCATGGCGCGTTCTTCGGGGGGAATGTCCTTGAGCTCGCGCTGGCCGCTAAGCATGTCCTTGAATTTGCCGCTTTTGAAGGTCTGGGGCACGACGCCCACTTTGTCCATCAGATTGCGGTAATTCCAAGTGCTCATGATCACCCCGATGCTGCCCGTGATGGTCAATTCGTTGGCCACAATCCAGCGGCAGGGTGCCGCGACGTAATAGCCGCCCGAGGCGGCCACATTGCCCATGGAAGCCACCACCGGCTTGCCGGACTTGCGCTGAAATTCCTTGATCGCACGGGAAATGTCATCGGAGGCGAGCACTTCGCCGCCAGGAGAGTCGATGCGCAAGACGACCGCTTTCACGCGGGCGTCCTCCGCGGCTTCGTCCAATTGGGAGCGAATTACTTCGACGAGGCCATAGCCGCGGGCATCGATGTTGCCTCCCTGAATCACGCCGTCGAGCGAGAGCACGGCGATCTTGTTGCGTTCGCGGTTGTCTTCGCGGAGGACCTCCTCGAGTACGGGTCCGCTGGTGCGGGCTTTGTAGGGGGTGGTGCCGCTGCTGAACATGCGGACGGCCACGCGCGAAAAGCCCGCTATGATCACGAGGACCAGGAGAACGAACAAAACTATCGAAACATACATCCAACCGCGACCGGAACGCTTGCCGCCGCCAGCGGGGGCGGCTTCGCGCGCGGCGATCATTGGCGGGGGCGGGGGAAGGGGAGGTGGTGCGGGCGCTTCGGGAGGCGGGGCCGGCGTCTCGTTATTCGGCGGCAAAGTGTTATCCATATGATTCGATGGAAATAATCCTACTCCAAGGCCCGGGGACGGGCAAGGCTCGACCGAATTGGGAACAATTGCCTGGCGGATTCGTCATTCGGCGCTTGCTAAAATCGGGCAACCGCGTTAAGCAACACTGAACGGGCGCAACTTCTCAAAGGAAAGGAACGTGTGATGTACAAGTTGATTGGAGCGGACGGACAACAATACGGGCCGGTGAGCGCGGAGCAATTGCGGAAATGGATCGCCGAGAACCGGGTGAACGCGCAGAGCCTGGTGCTGCCCGAGGGCGCCACGGAGTGGAAGGCGATTGGGACGTTGCCGGAGTTTGGCGGGGATTTTCGCGCGGGCGCACTCGGGGCGGTCCCACCGCCATTGGCTCCACCTCCGTCGCTATATGGGCAGCGGGCCTCCAACAAGATTGCCGCCGGCATTTGTGGCATACTGCTGGGCTCGTTCGGCATTCATAAATTCATTTTGGGCTATACCGGGGCGGGGCTCATCATGCTGCTGATTACCGTGCTGACTTGTTTCATTGCCTCCCCGGTATTGCATCTCATCGGCCTGATTGAGGGCATCATCTATCTGACCAAAACCGACGAGGAATTCGTGCGCACCTACGTCGAACAGCGCAAAGAGTGGTTCTGAACTTTTATGTTATACCGAGTCATCGGTGTAGATGGGCGGGAATACGGTCCGGCATCGGCGGAAGTGGTGCGGGAATGGATCCTCCAGCGCCGGGTCGATGGCCAGACACGGGCGCAACGGGTGGGGGAAGCGGGTTGGTTGCCGCTCTCCGCGTTTCCGGAGTTTAGCCGCGACCTCGCCGGTGCGCCCTTGACGTCTGGCGGCGCAGGGAACATGAACAGCATGGCTCAAGCCGGCTTCATCTTTGGTATTTTTTCAGTCACCCTGGGGTATTGCTGTTGCTATGGAGTGCCGTTCAATCTCCTGGGGCTGGTCTTCTCGCTGATCGGCTTGTCGCAGATCAACGCGAATCCGCAGCAGCAGCAGGGGCGTGGACTGGCTATCGCCGGCCTGGTGCTTTCGAGTTTGAGTTTGATGTTCACCGCCCTGATCTGGCTGCTGCACGGTACCCACTTGTTCCTGCAGGGAGTGCAGCCCAGGATGTGGCACATCTGAGGGTATATTCTATGATGACTACGTTATTAGGTGTATTGTCGGGCGCGGTCGCCTGGTTCCTGACACGATATCTTCTCGCGGGGATATTTACGGTGAATCAAAACGAGCGCGCGGTTAAAACGAGCTTTGGTCGCGCGGAGCGCGTAGGCCAGGCCACTACTCTGAAGGATCCTATCAGTGAGCCTTTGCTGCCGGAGGAACGGGAGCGCTACGACTACCCACAGGTGCGTGTGATTCCACCGGGCGGTCCCTATTTCCGTTGGCCTTGGGAACGGGTATTCAAGGTTTCCGTTGCGACCCAAACGGTGAACATGGCCATGGATCCTGAGACGCCCTCGGCCAATCTTGGAGGCACAGTTTTGGAGGCGGTTACCAAGGACCAACTAAATACCGGGTTGACTGGGCAGATCCGCTATCGCGTGTGCGAAAAGAATTTGTATGCGTATTTTTTTGCGGTGAAACGGCCAATCGTTCATGTCATGGGCTATTTCACCTCCATCCTGCGGGAGCGGATCGCGAATTTTGAGGCTCCGCGCCACGCGCCGGTGGCAGCGGGGGACGGGGCGATTCCAACGCCCGAATCCGCGGCAGCGGCGGTGGGGGTTTCCATCAATGATTTGCGGAAGAACCTGCGCGATATCAACGAGCATATGGACCGTGAGTGCCGGTCCTCCGAGGCCCGCTACGGGATCACGCTGGAGGCCTCGCTAATTACCGGGATTGATCCACCGACGGAAGTGGAATCCGCGCTGGCGGCAATCAATACCGCATACAACCAGGTGTCTTCGGATATCAGCCTGGCGCAGGCTGCCGCGGACCAGAAGCTGGTGCAATCGAAGACGGCGGTGGAGATTGAAACGCTCAAGGCCCAGGCGGAAGTCGAGCCGCTCAAGGCCATGGCAGACCAGTTGCGCGAGTTGCGCCGGAACGGGCCGGATGCTTTGCCGGCGTATGTGCGCAACGTTCGGTTACGGTTGTTCAGTGAGGCGCGGAAAGCCGTAGTGGAGGTGCAGCCATGAACTTCCTTATTGCTGCCGCCGCCACCTTTTTCGGATTACTGATCCTCGGACCAGTCTGCTCCGGCCTGGCCCGCATGGTGGGGCTCTACACCATCGTGCAGGAGCGACAATGCAAGGTATATATGCTCTTCGGCAAAGTGGTGTTGATCCTGAAAGAGCCGGGGCTGCATTTGCTGTGGTTCAAGCTGGGGTGGCGCGCGCCGCTAATCAATTGGCTTGGGCGCTGTCATGTCCTGGATTTGCGCCTGGATCAGGAGTACCTGCGCAGCCAGCCGGTGAATTCGGAGGAAGGCGCGCCGATGGGACTGGGCATCTGGTATGAGATGTATCTCAGCGATCCCGTGTGCTACCTGTTCCGCAACGCCGATCCGCGCGGGTCGCTCGCGGCCAACGTCAGCAACTCCACCGTGCGGTGCCTCAGCAATCAAAAGCTCTCGGAGATGCTGGAAAACCGGCACGCCATGAGTCAGACCGTGCGGGCCGAAGTCTCGCCCAAATCCCATGAGTGGGGGTATCAACTGGGATCGGTCTATATTCGTAAAGTGCATTTCCGCGACGCCGCGATGATCAAGCAGATCGAGGAAAAGGTGGTGAACCGGCTGCGGCAAGTGACGTCCGCCATCAAACAGGACGGTGCCAACCAGGTCAGCATCATCACCAGCACCGCGGAGAAGCAAGCGGCCATCGAGTTTGCGAAGGCTGCGGCGATGCGTCCCCGCATTGTCGGTGCCGGCCTGCAACAAATCAGTTCAGACCCCGAAATTGCGCGGGCGATGTTTGATATTCTCGAGGCGCAAAAGCTGGTGGAAGGCGAAGCAGAAATTGTACTCATGCCGAAAGGCAACGAATTGCTGCGCCAGTTTACCGTGGCGTGAGCCATCGAACGGTGGTCAGGTTGACCGCCGTTAAGCGATCAAGAAATCGAGGCTGGAGCGGCGCCGATGATGTTCTCGTCGTTTGTCGGGACGACTTTCTGTCCCGGTTCGACCATGAGCACTTCCTCAGGCCGCCAGTCTGCCGAGAGCACTCGCTGAAGCAGTCCCAGGTCGCCCGGGATTTCCTCGTACTCCCAGGCCCGGTCCTGGCAGATTTGCCGAACCTGCTCGGCGAGGCGCAACTGCTTCACAAACTCAAATTGGATGAGGGTGCCGTGGGTGTAGTGGTTGCTCCAACGGCCCATTTCCTCGAGGAGATACTTGGCTTGATCCTCGCCAAATTTCACCACCCAGCCGTCATAGGCGGCTCGCAAGCTGGCATTGGCGCCGGCAGGCAGAGAAGCGCCACCCCACACCGGCCCCTTCTCCCCACGACGCTGTGCACATTCCAGCCAGCCTGAGGTGTAATAGTACGTTCCGGGACGCGCCGAAAACAACTCCTGGTAACGCTCTTTTGACCCGGCAAAGAAAGTGATGCAATCGTGGGCTCGCGGGATTACCAGGCGGGTGTGAGCGGTGGTGAGCCCGGTGAGGATGCTGCTGCAAAGTCCGTAGCCTAGGATGATGGCGTCGTATTTCCCTGCGGGCACGGCATCGATGCGCTTTTGGATCTCTACACGGCCGGTGGCCGGAATGTCATGGTAACCCTGGGTGAGAAATTCCAGATCCAGCAAATGCGGCGAGTCTGCGGCGAGATGGCAGATTTCGCGAAATGCAATTTCGCAGGCGATGACTTTAAGAAACATGGCGATCGAGACTCCGGATTAGTCTTTGCGGGCAACCCAGTTTATGGCCTGGCGCAACAGGGTTTGAAAATTCGGATTCTCGTATGCTTTATGATCATGGCCGGATTGCAGATAGACGACGCGGGCGTTGGCGTAGGTTTTGGCCCAGGCGATCACCGGACTGCTTTCGGGTTCCTCGGTTCGCAACAGTGGCTGGCTCCCATCGAAGATGTCGAACCACTTGTACGTTTCGTCGTGGATTGTGTAATCCTTGAGGCCTCGAGTGATCGGATGATCCGGGGTGGCGATTTTGACCGGGATGTCAACGTCATGCTTGTAGGCGGACCGGGCTTTCTCGATGCCGTTCACGTTGGTCTTGGCCAGATAATAACGCGCGCCGATAATCTTGTGATATTCTCCCCAGGCCTGGTAGTTGGCGATGGCGTGGTGCATGACCACGAGACCTTTGCCCTCTTTTAGCCGGGCGAGGAAATCGGTCTTGGCTGCGTCCGAGATTTCCTGGTGCATGTCGTAGAGGAGGAGCACATCCCATTCTTTGGCCGCAGCTGGGGTCAGCAAAGCATGCGCGTTGGGATGTTCCACCGCTTTCCAGGTAATATCCGGGTTGGCGTCAAACGTTTTGAAGAACTGCGGTTTTTCGAAATCATGGCCGCCCGTGACGATGAGCACGCGCGTCTTTCCGGCGCCCCCCTGCGCTACTGCGGAAGTGGGCGAAGTCATAAGGCCGAGAGCCGCGAAAACCGTCAGTGCGAAGCCGAGAGCGCGTTTCATAGTGAGCATGGTTTTATCATGAGCGACGTGGGTGCCCAAGCGAATAATCCTTTCTGACTGGCGCGTGGTGGTCAAAGCTCACCGGGACTTAACCTGGGTCCAGATTTCGTCGTAAAGGCGCGTTTTGGCACCCAGGTCAGAAAGAAATTCGAGCTTCTTGCGGACCGCCTCCGGAGGGTAGATCGCGGGATTTTTGAGATCTTCCGGCCGGATATAAGGCAGGGCGGCCTGGTTGGGGGTAGAGAATTGGTTGAAATTTGAAATCTGCGCGCCGACTTTGGCGTCGAGGATGAAGTTGATGAACCGCTCTGCCAATTCGCGGTGAGGTGCCTTCGCCGTGATTGCCAGGTTATCCACCCAGATCTGGCTGCCTTCTTCGGGAATGAAATAGACCGTTTCCTTGTCTTCTTTCATGCCGCGCGCGCCTTCGCCGCTGTAAACCATGGCGGCACGCGCGGCGCGGGCGAGTACCCGATTCTTTCCTGCGACACTGCCTTCAAAGCTGAGTGATTTTGGTTTCGCCTCGAGGATCAACTGGCGCGCTTCCTTGAGCTGAGCGGGGTCGGTGGAGTTCAGGCTGTGCCCGCGGTATTTAAGGGCGGCGCCCAGCAGGTCGCGAACTGAATCGATGAGGACAAAGCTCTCCGGTCGAAGTTTTGGGTCGAAGATGAATCCCCATGAAAACGATAGCGGATGGCTCGCATTGGTCCGCGCGAAGATCCCCACCGTGCCCCATTGGTATGGAACCGTGTAGGTGTTCCCGGGATCGTAGGGCGGGCTGAGGAAAGCGGGATCGAGATTTTTAAAGTTGGTCAGGCGCTCGTGGATGAGGGGCGCGAGCAACTTGAGCTTTATCATGGCCGGCACCAGGTGGTCAGGCGGCACCACGACATCGTAAAGGGACACGCCGCCGCTCTGAATTTTCGCGAGCATGCTCTCGGCGTCTTCGTAGACATCAACTGTGACTTTTGCGTCAAATTCCTTTTCGAATCGCGTCACCACCTGGGGATCGATGTATTCGCTCCAGATATAGAGGTTCAGCGCCTTGGGTTCCGCCAGGGCAGTGCAGAGCGGCAGGAGCACTGTCGCCAAAATAATCAACGATCTCATCTTTCGGATTTCAGGTTCTTATATTTTTGGGACCGCTGCAAGAGTGTGGTCGCCAGGGTGGCGACGAAAGAGACGATGATGATCAAAGTCGAAAGGGCGTTGATGTCGGGTGTGATGCCCCGTTTGACCGATGAATAAATCAGGATCGGCAGCGTGGTGGCGCCGGGGCCGGAGGTGAAGAAGCTGACCACGAAATCGTCCAGGCTCAAGGTGAAAGCGAGCATGGCGGCGGCGATGACCCCGGGAGCGATCAGGGGGAACGTCACGTGCCAAAACGTCTGAATTTCATTCGCACCCAAGTCGCGGGCCGCCTCTTCGAGGGCGGGGTCCAGGCCCGCGAGCCGGGCCCGGACGACAATAGTAACAAAGGGAATTTGAAACGTCACGTGCGCCAGGATCATCGTGGTCAACCCGAGTTCAAAGAGCCCGAACCACTGGCGTGCGAGGGAGTAAAACAAGAGGAGTGCGACAGCCATGACAATATCCGGGATAAACACCGGGACATAAAGCAAGCGGTTGGCCCAGGCTTTGCCGGGGAAGCGAAATCGAGCCAGGCCGAAGGCCAGCGCCGTCCCCAGCGTGGTGGAGAGCAAGGTGCTGAAGATCCCGAGCAGCAAAGTGCTTTTTGCCGCAGATAATGCCGGGGCGTTTTCCAGCAACACTTCGTACCAACGCGTCGTGAACCCGCCCCAACCGGCTCCAAAGCGTGACGCATTGAAGGAATAAACGATGACTACGAGGATGGGAGCGTAAATGAAGGCATAAAGCAGGACGGCGATGACGGATAGACGCGGCGACGGGGATCTCACATCAAACCTCCATCCTTTTCCGGCGCATTTCTTGCGCGCAGCCAAAGTCCGCCTACCACCAGCAGGAGGGCGACGAAGGAAATGGCGGCTCCGAATGGCCAGTCCCGACTCGGTCCGAACTGCTGCTGAATCAGATTGCCAAGCATAGTCGTTTTCGCTCCACCCAGCAGGTCCGGAATTACGAATTGCCCCGTAGCGGGCAGGAACACCAATACCCAGCCGGCAGAAAGCCCAGGGATAATCTGAGGCAGTAGCGCGTGCCGAAAAACCTGCCAGGGGTTGGCGCCAAGGTCCACAGCGGCTTCCGCCAGGGTCCAATCGATTTTTTCCACGGACGCATAGAGCGGTAAAACCATGAACGGCAGGAAATCGCAAACCATGCCGACGAGGACCGCGAGGAAACCTGGATAAAGCGCTGTTCCCGGGGAGAGCCAACCGAGTGCTTGCGCTGTTCGACAGAGCCAACTTTCCGACGAGAATAGAATCTGCCAAGCGTAGGTGCGAATCAGCAGGTTGGTCCAGAATGGGACAACCACCAGAATCAAGGCGGCGGTCTTCCAACCGCCCGGCAGTCGGGCGATGAAAAAGGCGAGGGGAAGCGCGGCGAAAAGACAGAGGCCGGCGGTGGTCAATCCCAGGATCAGGCTGCGAACAAGTATCGTGGGGTAGAGGGGATCAAAGCCCAAGAGACCAAATCCAAGTAAACGTTGATAATTGTCGAACGTGAATGGTCGTTCGATCTCGCCATATTCGCCACGAGTCAAAAAGCTGATCGTTACGATGGCCAGTAACGGGATCAGCAGAAATGCAGTGAGCCATGCCAGTCCAGGCCCGCTCGTCAACGCGGAGCGCCACCAATGTCCGTTTCGTGTCAGAGCGCCGGTAAGGCTGCGATCGTTAGTCTGCGGATCGGCATTCATTCGTCCTCTAAAAGAATCAATGCCTCCTCTGCAATCGCGCAGCGTATCTCATCCCCTTCCTTGAAGGTCTGGTTCGCCATTCGAGAATTCAGCACAGTTGCCTGCAACGGTAACTGACCAGCCACCAGGCGGTATTGTGTTTCCGCACCTCCGTAGATCACGGCCTCCACTTTTGCAGGGAAGACATTTCCACATCCCGGAAATGCTTCGTAAGCGAGATGCAAATTCTCCGGACGTAGCGCCAAGGTGATCTTTTGGCCAATCGTCAGCCGACGAACGGAAGCGGGAAAACTGAGGGTGAGCCTGCCCACTTCGGTTTCCACAATTGCGCTCGAGCCATTGAGTTGGATCACTGGGCCGGCGAACAGGTTGCACGAGCCTAGAAATTGGGCCACGAATTTCGTGCGTGGCTGTTCGTAAAGTCGCTGTCCGACGTCGAGTTGTTCGATCCGACCGTCCTTCATCACCGCGATCCTGTCACTCATCATCAACGCCTCATCCTGGTCATGCGTGACGTGGACAAAGGTGATGCCCAGACGCCGCTGTAACTGGTGCAGCTCCACCTGGAGTTGCTTGCGCAATTTCAAGTCTAGCGCGCCCAACGGTTCATCCAACAGCAGGACTTCCGGTTCGTTCACCACCGCGCGGGCCAACGCCACCCGCTGCTTTTGGCCGCCGGAGATCTGTGCCGGTCGTCGCTCGGCTAAATCCTGAATGGCGACAAGCTCCATGATGCGGTCCACCCGTTGTTTGATTTCGGTGGGTGGGAGTTTCTTCATTTTCAAACCGAAGGCTACGTTGTCGCGGATGTTCAGATGTGGGAATAAAGCGTAGGATTGGAATACGGTGTTCACCGGCCGTTGATGTGCCGGGATGGTGAGCGCGTCCCGTCCGCCAATGAGCAGCCTGCCTGCATCCGGTAGTTCCAACCCTGCGATCAATCGCAAAAGGGTAGTCTTGCCGCAGCCCGAAGGGCCGAGGAGCGAAAAGAACTCTCCCTTGCGGATGGACAAGGACACCTGGCGCAAGGCTTGCACTTCGCCATAACTGCGCTCGAGGCCTTCAATTTCGATGGCCCACGCGGGCGGTTCCGTCGCGGTTCGAGCTTCAGGCCTTTGGTTGGATGTCGTCATTATGCCCCGGCGATCTCTAGCTGAGCTGGCCGTGAAAGACGATGAAAATCCTTAAGATGCTCAGGCCTGAAAGCCACGCTTTGAAGCTCACGGGCGCCATTCCGCCGTGTCGACGCCTCGTCCTGACGACCCGGTAATCTCATTGCAGGTGCAGTCGGTAAAAACGAGCGGGGGTGTTCGCCGAACCAGGATCACTGAAATGGATCGACGGGACACTTAAATAGTTCGTCAAAATGGGGGACCAATCCACCAGGTTGGTTGAACCTTCCACGACGATGGTCTGGCCAATGAGTCCACTGAGGTTGAATCCGAATTCCTGTCCGGCAAAGCCGAACACGCTGTCGGTGGTGACAATACTTGGCGGGGCGTTCGGGTCCACGGTGAGGCTTTGTTCCACGAACCAACTCGAACCGTTGAAACCACCGCTGACAGCGTACCCCCGCGCGCGGATGCGGCCACTGGCGAGTGGCGCCAGTCCGTCGAGCTTCCAACCGCCCGAGGTGCGGGTGCCCGTGCCGAGGGTGTTCCAGGAAGTGAGGTTCGTTGAGAATTCAAAAGTCGTGCGCCAAACTTCCGGGCAAGAACCGCTACGCTCCCAGGCGAGGCTTGCACCGTTGTAGTTCAGGTGCTGAGTCATCGGCTCAGTGGGATTCAGCCGGCCAATGCGGGTGCGAATTTGGCCACCCAACTGGGTGAAGTCGCCGACGACCAGTACCCTGCCATCGGCTTGGAGCGCCAGGCCATAGACGAGGTTGTTTGCGCCCGGATTGAAACCGGCGTCCAGCGTGCCATCGGGATTGAGGCGGGCCAAGTTGGCGCGAGGTCGCTGGGCGACGGAGTTGAAACTTCCGCTCAGCAGGATCTTCCCATCGGTCTGGACTCCCAGGGAGTATACGACCGGAGAACTGCCGCCGGTTACCGCTGCAGCGAAGTTGCTGTCGAGAGTACCATCGGAATTCAAACGGACGAGATTAGTGATCTGTTGGCCGGCCACCGAGTTGAAGGTGCCGCCGGCAAGAATTCGGCCATCGGCCTGTAAAGCAAGGGTGAACACGCCGCCGTCGCTCCCAGTGGTGAAGGTGGCATCGACGCTCCCATCCGAATTCAATCGAGCCATTCGGTTTCGCGGAAGGTTGCGAACAAAAGTGAACAAACCGCCGGCCAGGATCTTCCCATCCGGCTGAAGCGCGAGTGATGAAACAGGGCCATTGACGCCGCCGTTGACTATAAAGCTGGAGTCGGTGGTTCCATTGGAATTGAGCCGGGAGAGGAATCCGCCTGCGAGACCTCCGTTCAATGAAGATCGGCCGGCCACGATGATCTTACCGTCCGGCTGGATCAGGATGGCCTGGACCCGGACCGTCAATGTGTAGCCTGGGGGCGGGTTGAAGAGGGTGGTGCTGAAGCCCGTATCAATGGTGCCGTTGGTGTTCAATCTCCCTATCGCGGTGCGGGAGGAACCAGCGAGCGTGGTAAAGTCACCGCCGACTAGAATCTTGCCGTCGGGTTGGAGGGCAAGGGAGTAAACCGTGGCGTTTGGTTGCGGATTAAATCCGGTTTCGAGGGAGCCATCCGAATTCATTCGTCCAAGTCGCAGGCGGGTTTGCCCACCCAGAGTGGTGAACACACCGCCCACCAGTATCTTGCCATCCGCTTGCAGCGCGAGGGGTGATACGGAGAGATTTGCTGAAGGGCTAAAGGCCGGATCCAGCGTCGCGAGATTAACGACTAATGTCGCCACGGCACTGGTCAAGGTGCCGAAGGGGTTGCTGACCACCACACGGTAGCCGCCGGCTTGGTTGAGCTGGACATTCGTCAGCGTGAGAGCTGCTGCCGTGCCCTGGGGTAACGCGACTCCGTCTTTCCACCATTGGTAACTGAGCGTTGTTCCCACTGCTGTCACGGTGAATGTCACGGTCTGGCCTGCTTCCGCATAGCGGTTGAACGGGGAAACAATGATTACCGGGTCAATTACTGTCAGAGTCGCGACCGCCGAGGTAATGCTACCGTTGGTATTCGCGACAACCAACCGGTAGTCACCCTCGGCGCTCTTGAGCACGCCAGTAAGAACCAAGGTGGTGCTCGCTGCACCGGCCACTCCAGGGCCGTCGGCTAGTGGGATTCCGTTTTTAACCCATTGGAAGCTCAAAGGCGCTGGTCCAGTGGCCAGGACCTTGAAGGTAACGCTGCTACCGGCATTGACAGTCTGATTGGAGGGTTGCGAAGACGTAAAGACCGGTGCGCCGATGAGCGTCTCAGCGAACCCGCTCGAACCGCTTTGGTAACCTGCCGCCAGAAAACCTCGCGCGCGTAAGGTGCCCCCGGCGGGAGCGGTGACATTGTTCAATTGCCAACCCCCTGAAATCCGTGATCCGCCGCCCAGGCTGGTCCAGGTTATGCCATTGGAGGAGTGCTCGAAAGTCGTTCGACTCACTTCCGGGCTGCTGCCTGAGCGCAGCCAGGTGATCGTGGATCCTTGCAGCGTGAGACTTTCGGCAGCGGACCCGGTGTTGTTGATTCGGGCGAGGTTGGTGCGCGCTTGGTTGTTTATGGAAGTGAACGAGCCGCCAGCCAGGATCTCTCCGTCGGACTGCAGTGTGATCGCATTCAGGTAGGGCAAATCTCCCCCTAGGCCGGGATTGAAAGTGAGGTCCAGGGAGCCATCGCTATTGAGTCGGGCAATGCCTTTACGCGGTTGTCCCGCGACGGTGGTGAATGTCCCGCCCAACAGGATCTTCCCGTCAGCCTGAATCACTAACGACACCACGGAGGGGGTTCTCCAGTAGTTTTCATCGGTTACACCCGGATTGAAAGTGGGATCGACCGTGCCATCGGCATTCAAACGGGCAAGGTTCGCCCGGGGCACGCCACCCAGGCTGTCGAACGTTCCGCTTACAAGAATTTTTCCGTCGGGTTGCAGAGCCAGGCAGGAGACGTGTGATGCCCAGTCCGTGCTGGCTGCGTCGGCAAGAAAAGCACTGTCGAGCGTGCCGTCGGGAAGCAACCGGGCGAGATTGGTGCGTGGTTGTCCGCCCACCGAGGTGAAGAAACCGCCAACGATGATCATTCCGTTCGGTTGGATCGCGAACGTGGAGACGATGTAATCTGCGCCGGGATTGAAGGCGCTATCCAGCGTGCCGTCTGGCTTGAGCCTGGCGAGGTTGGTGCGAGGCTCGCCGGCGAACGTCGTAAAAATTCCGCCGGCTAGAATCGCGCCGTCCGGCTGTGCAGTCATGGAAAATACCGTGCCGTTGGCGCCATTGGTAAACCCAGGGTCCGGCGTTCCATCTGGGTTGAGGCGGCCCAGGTAGTTTTGATTTATGCCACTCAGGGTCCAAAAGCCTCCCGCCGCGACGATCTTCTGATCCGTTTGCATTGTCATAGCCATCACTAATCCGTTGGCACCCGGATTAAAATCCGGGTCGGCCGAACCATCGGTGTTGAGCCGGGCGATCTGGGCCCGCGACTGTCCCCCCAAATTGTAGAAACTGCCACCGACAAGGACCTTGGCATCTGGTTGCACTAACACGGCATAGGTAGCGTTATCACCGGGTCCGGCATCAAAACCCGCATCGACCGTCGCTGCATTGACCGTCAGCATGGCGACTGAACTGGTGGTGAAACCGAGCGCGTTGCCGACGACAACCCTGTAACTGCCGGCGTCCGTCGCGGCCAAATTAGTGAGCGTCAGCACTGCATTCGTAGCCTGGGATAACAGCGCTCCATCTTTCCACCATTGGAAGGTGAATGGTCCGGTCCCGACTGGCGTAGTGGTCAAAGTTGTCGTCTGACCGATCTCCCTGTTCTGACTGACTGGCTGAGTTGCAATGCCCGGATCGAGCACCGTTAAGGTGGCTACGATACTGGTCACGCTGCCAAACGAGTTTGAGAGCACGACACTGTAGCCGCCTTCGTCGGCCCTCTGCGCATTGATGATGGTTAAGATGGAGGCATGAGCGCCTGTAACTTTGTCACCGTCACCGAACGGCACGCCATTTTTGCGCCACTGGAGCGACACGGACTCTGAACCGCCCGCACGAATGTCGAAGCTGGCGATTGTCCCGGCATTGATTGATTGGCTGGCCGGTTGACTCAGCACCAAGGGTGCGCCGAGATAATCTTCAACCGCGCCGTTGGAGTTATTACCTAGACCGCCGGTGACGATGCCCCGTGCTCGAATGGTCACATTTGCTGGCGAAGTGAGGCCTGTGATCTCCCAGCCGCCGAAAACGCGGTTGCCGTCACCCAGTCGGGTCCAGGCAATGCCGTTGGTCGAGTAGTCGAATGCGCAGCGCCAGATTTCCGGACTCGTCCCGCCTCGCAACCAGGTGATAGAGGAAGCGTCGCTCGACAAGGTTCGCGTGGCAGAGGCGGCGCTATTTAGTCGGGCCAAGTTCGTGCGCGACAGTCCCGCCACGTCGTTAAAGCTGCCGCAGATGAGTACCTTTCCATCAACTTGGACGACGACCCCGTCCAGCGGACCATTGGCACCGGGGTTGAAACTCGTATCCAGCAATCCGTCGGGGTTGAATCGTGCAATGCGGCTGCGAGGCTGCCCGCTCATCGTCGTAAAGCTTCCGGCAATGAGAAAGCCGCCGTCCGCCTGCAGCGCAAAAGCATTAACCTGATCATCTGCTCCAACGCCGAAGCTGCTGTCGAAAGCACCGGTTGAACTCAAACGTGCGATACGATAGCAGGCGTGTCCGGCCATGTTGGTAAAGGTGCCGCCAGCGAGGATCTTCCCGTCGGCTTGGACCGCGAGGGCGTTTACCGAGGCGGAATTGTGGCTAAATTCCCCGGGATTGAAGCCGTAGTCCAGCGTGCCGTCGGCATTCCAACGGCCAATGCGATAACGGGTAGCGCCACCTACTTGCCGGGCGAAAGTGCCGCCCATGAGAATCTTGCCATCAGCCTGAATGGACACTGTGAGAACTGAAATTCCACCACCGGAATCAAATCCGAATCCGAAATCCTTTGTGCCGTCGGCGTTCAAGCGTCCGATTCCGTATGACCACTCGTTGTCCAGAGTGTTAAACAAGCCGGCAACAATGAGCTTTCCATCCGGCTGTAATGCAATCGCACGAACCTCGCCATCCGTTCGGCCGACGAAGCTGCTGTCAAGGGATCCGTCGGGATTGAGTCGGCAAAGATTATCGCGCGGTCGCCCCCCGATGACAGGATAGTTTCCGCCAACGAGGATCTTGCCGTCCCCCAGTAAAGCCAGCGAGTATACCGGACCTCCGACGCCCGGATCAAACCGTACGTCCAGCGTTCCGTCGGCATTAAGGCGGGCGAGGTTTGTGCGTGGTTGGCCACCCAGCGAAATGAAACTGCCGCCGACGAGCACCTTTCCGTCGGGTTGCACCGCCAAGGCATACACCTTTCCGTCGACTGCCGGGATGAATTCGTCGGGCAGGGGCGATTGTGCGTCTGCCATCCAAGAGGCTAAAAGCGAAATAAGGACGAGCAGCAATCGAAAAGCAGTCGTGGATACTGATCGAGTTTCCATAGCGGTTGGGCCTAAACCAAATGGCGCATCTGAAAAAACTAAAGTAATGGATCAAGAGCTTATTGGCCACTTTTTTGCGCGGAGTTCGTGATTGCCCAGGCACATTTTCCCTGACTCGGTGAATTGCCAAGTGAGGTTTTGGCCAAGGGTTGATTGGCAAATCCAAAAGGACCGCACCTGGATACGCGGGAACCAGGCCCGCCTATAACCGTAGCCGAATCCCAAACCTTGAGGCGCCGCAAGTCAAGGCGATGACTAGCGCCGTTAAAAGCGCGGAATTCATAGCGCCAGCCCAGCCAATAGACCAGGGGTGGAGAAGCCCTGGCAAACCGATTACCGCGCAGAGATTCCCTAAAATGCCGGGAAGAATATAAGCCAGGACGGCGTTTTGCCCGGCGGTGGTGAGGCAGGCTCCGCAGCGGGCGGGCTGTGGGCGCTCATAAAGGAGCCAGATCACCGCAAAGCACAGGCAACAAATACCTCCCGCTACTAAAGCGTAGGATTCGGTCGCCGCGTTTTTGTTAATCCCGTGGAGCGGACGCACCAAGAGGCCCGCCGCATAAAGAATGACGCCGAAGAGCAGGAGCGAACGAAACTGTTGGGGTTTGGTCCTGCTGCGGGTGTCGCCAAGGCTGAGAGTGACAATCATTCCGATGAGCATGCTGGCAGCGGTGCTGCCCAGTACTGAACCTGCGTCCACCAATCGATTCACAGGCCCTAGCCAATCCAAACTCCCATGTCGTCCGCCCACATAGAGGCAGAGCAGAAAACCCAACCACCCCATGAGCCACGTCTTATCGCCTTTCGTGCTCAAGTAGAGCAGGCTGCACACCAGGTAGGCCCACCCGATTAATCCCAGGATGCCCCACCAGGAATGCTGCAACCAAACCACCTGGCCGTCCGCCCCCTTGCCGCGGAACAGGCACAACAAGCCGAACATCACAGCGATTCCGGTCCAACGACCGATGCCCCAGATTCGTCGAGTGCGCGCAGTTCGTGGTGGCGGTTGGCACCAAATCGCGATCACGCACAGGTAAGCCAGTAAATACCACCAATTTTTCCCGAGCACAGCGTGAGCAGAATCGTAGTTTTCAGTGTTCACCATCAACACCCCGACGAAAATGAGTGCTGCACTGCGGGTGAAAACGCGGCCCAGCGCCTGCCAAGGCAGCAATCCCGGCGTGAGCCGCTTTCCTAGCGCGAGTGGAATAGACATGCCGGCTGCGAATAAGAAGGCGGGGAACACGAGATCGACAAAAGTGTAGCCGTCGGCCTTGTCCGGCATGTGCTTCGCCCAAGCGGGAATCTGGCTGACACCAGCCAGATAATTTACGAAGGTCATCACAATAATGACCAGGCCGCGAAAGATGTCCAGGGAGTGCAGCCTTTCGGCTGGCGCGCCTGGTGCTTGTGGCGGTGTCGGATCGTCGTGGGGTAATCCGGTAGCGTCAGGGCTCATATCTATTCAACCCCAAAGGAGAAAGGCGGGCCCCAGTCGGAGGCCCGCCTTTGAGTAAATCCGGCAGAGCTATTCGGTCGGTTGTTGGCGGTGCTTCTTGCTTTCCTCGATCACCTTCTGTTCCTGCTCGCGAGGCATTTCCTCGTAGTGATCGAAGGTCTCGGAATGCTGGCCGCGACCGCCGGTGAGCGAACGCAGGGTGCTGGAGTAGCGATACAGTTCTTTGGCCGGCGCGTGGGCCTTGATCAACTGGAAGCTGCCGTCCATATCCATGCCTTGAATCTTGCCCCGGCGGCTGGACAAATCACCCATGACTTTGCCCATGCAATCTTCCGGGATGCGGATTTCGACGAGGTGAATAGGTTCGAGCAGACAAGGTCTCGCCATCATGAAGGACTCTTTGAAGGCGAAATAACCCGCGATCTGGAACGCGATATCCTTCGAGTCGACGGGATGCATTTTGCCGTCGTAAAACTCGATTTTCGTGTCCACCACCCGGTAGCCCGCCAGGATTCCTTCTTCGCAGGCTTTCATCACGCCTTTTTCCACGGAAGGAACAAAAGTGCGGTCGACGTTTTGGCCGCTTAACGTCTGGAGGAACTCCACCCCGGTATCGCGGGGCTTGGGTTCAATCTTCATCCACACTTCGGCGAATTGACCGGCGCCGCCAGTTTGTTTCTTGTGGCGGTATTTGGAGTCACCTCGGCCTTTGATGGTCTCGCGATAGCGTACGCGAGGTTCAGTCAGTTCGACATGGACGTTGTAGCGCTTGCGCAGCCATTCGGCGATGACTTCCAGGTGCAGTTCGCCCTGGGCGGAAACGATGGTCTGATGCAACTCCGCGTCCACCATGTGCTGGAACGTGGGGTCTTCATGGTGCAGCGCCGACAGGCCGGTGGCGATCTTGTCTTCCTCGCCTTTCACATTGCTCTTCAAAGAGGCGTGAATGCTGGGCTTCGGGTATTCCACTTTGGGCAGCATCACCGGTCGCTTGGCGGTGCAGAGCGTGTTGCCGGTGTGGGTGTCCTTGAGTTTAACCACCGCCCCGATGTCTCCAGCGTTCAAGGTGGGCACCGTGGTTCGATTTTTGCCGTTCAACAGGTAGATCTGTCCGATCTTTTCCGTGCTGCGGCGCGCGGAATTGTAAAGTTCACTGCCGAATTTCACCGACCCGGAGTAGACCCGGAAGAAGGAGAGTTCGCCAAACTGCGCCTCGCTCATGGTCTTAAAGACATAGAGCACAGGTTCGGGGTCAGTCAGCGCGACCTCCACCTCTTTGCCATCGGGATCATGCGCCGTCAGTTTCTCCCGATCCACCGGGGAGGATCCGTACTTGGCGATGAAGTCCATCAACCGCGCCACGCCGATGTTCTTTTCCGCGGAAGTCGCAAAGAGCGGCACAAAGGTCTGTTTTTGGATCGCCGCATGAATGCCCGCGCGCATTTCCTCTTCGGAAAGGCTGCCTTCGGCAAAAAACTTCTCCATCAGCTTGTCGTCCGATTCCGCGATAAATTCGATCATCTTGCCGTGAAGCTGTTTGACCCGTTCGGCCCAGATACCGGTGGCCGGGGCCTCGGTGAACTTGCCGCTCTTGTCGTCGGCGTAGGTGATGATCTCGCTTCGGGGCACATCCAGCACCTGGGTGAACCCAGGGCCCGCATTCACCGGCAGGGTCAGCGGAAAGACGCGTTCACCGAAATGCTCCCGAATCTGAGCCAGGACCTTTTCGAAATCCGTTTCTTCTTTGTCGAACGCGTTGACTACTATCATCTTGGGAATACCGTCCTCAGTGGCATATTTCCAGACCGCGTCCGTGCCTACTCCCACACCGTGATTAGCGTGAACCACTACGAGGGCGAAGTCGCCCACCTTGAGCGCGCCCAAACCTTCGCTGATGAAATCGGCATATCCGGGGCAATCCAAGAGATTAAATTTCTTCCCCAGCCAATCGAGATGCATCATGGTGGCGGAGACTGAAATCTGACGCTGTTGTTCACTATCGTGGTAATCCGAAACTGTGGTTCCAGCAGCAATGCTGCCCATGCGATTGATCACACCCGCGCAGGCGAGCATCGCTTCACTGAGCATAGTTTTTCCCGAGGAAGCGTGTCCCACAATGGCGAAGTTGCGAATTTCAGCAGGTTGGTAGTCTTTCATAATCGAGTTTTGATACTTTTCGATCCATGCACGTTGCAACTGACGTTCTTATGCCCCGTAAGATGGAGAAAGACTAGGTTCGACCGCAAGCGAATATGGCGAATCGATGACGAATTCGTCCTCAACGGAGGTTTTTACCAATGCCAGTGGTCGCTTTTCGACCTCCGAGGCAACGCCTGGCCGGTCACTCTGGCAGGACGCGCAAAGCCTGAACCCAGTTGGGAACCGCGGCGTTGTCCCAGGATTTTTCGGAAGGGCGGGAGAGAGCCGGTTCGCGTGGGAGTAACTGATAGGTAAGCGTGTCCTCCAGGCGTACGGCCTGGGGCGGCATGCAACGGCAGATGACCGTCAGCGCGTCGCGAGTGCCGTAGACGAGATAAACCGACGGCCCCATGGGTACCGGCCCGTCCTGAATCACCCGAGCCACTACAGGTCCCAACCGGTTCGTGACAGCGTTCTCGATGACGTATTTCCGGCCTGGCAGCGGCCGCTTGAACTTCTCCCGCGCCCGGCGTTCCAGTGATTCTGCGACAAAGACCAAGGACAATCCTGAGGTGTCGTCCAGGATCTCCCAGATCACGGGCGCGCCTGTGGAATCCATCGTCAATCGGACTCCTTGTGCCGACAGCCGCCGCAAGCGCAGATTCTTCTTTTCTGGCAGCGAATAGTTCCAGCGGTAGCTCAGGCGCGGGAAACTCTTGCCATTCAGGGTGAGCGAGTCTGTTTCGTAATAGACGACGGGTTGCGTGAGCTCCGTGCGCAGGCCTTGGCTGGTAAGGTGCTGTTTGCCGAACAAATCCGGATGTGAACGGGCGCTGATTTCGTTGGTCGCGTATTCCAAAAAGAGCAGGGGAGCGAGGTCTTGGACCAGACCGGGAGCAACTCCGGGTGCTGGTTTAAAAAACAGGGTCGCGGGGAATCGATTCTCCGTCCGAGCTTGAATCTGCGACGCAATGGTGGGCGAATCTGCGAGAACTCTGCCTTCATTGGCCAATCCCGCCAGGAGGAGTAACCCTAGCCAGGTTGCTCGTTCGAGCCATCGCACATTAGCGCTATGGTTTGGCATATCCTTGGGTCCGGAACCAGGCGACCGCATCGCTCAGGGCCTGTTCTGGTGGCGTCTGGGGTAGCCCGAGTTCGCGGATGGCTTTGGCGGGATTGAAGTACATCATGTATCGCGCCATGCGCACTCCAGCCAGGGGGGCTTTCGGCGGTTTGCCCGTGATGGCGGCCATCCACTCGTTGACATGCGCGGCTGTCAGCGCCACCCAGAACGGCACCTGAAACTTCGGCGCTGGCAGCCCCGAGATCTGCTCCAGCTTTTGCAGGGCAGTCTGCATCGTCCAGTTACCCTGGGCATTGCCAAGTATGTATCGTTGCCCCAGTCGTCCTTTCTCCGCTGCGAGGATGTGTCCCGCCGCCACGTCCCTCACGTGTACCCAATTTAGTCCAGTGTCCAGGAACGCTGGCATTTGGCGGTTCAGGAAATCCACGATCACCTTGCCAGTTGGGGTGGGTTTGACGTCTCGCGGTCCGACCGGTGCACTGGGATTTACGATGACGACCGGTGCGCCTTCGGACGCGAGTTTGAGCGCCACTTGTTCTGCCTGCCACTTGGATCGTTTATAGTGGTTGCTCATCTGTGCCTCGGAAACCGGGGCTTCCTCATCCGTGGGAGTTATTTGGCCGTTTTTCCGTCTCGGCAAACCAATACACCCCACGGTGCTGGTGTAGACGATGCGGGCACAATTAGCCTGCGTGGCCGCCTGGATCACATTACGGGTGCCGTCCACATTCGCCGCATACATCGGTGCGTAATCCTTCAGCCACAGGCTATAGCTGGCGGCCACATGAAAGCACCAGTCACAACCATGCATCCCTTTGGCCAGGGTTTGCACATCGGATACGTCCCCCGGCACGTTCTCGTAATCCGCTTCTTCCAGACCACGGATATCGGCACCCGGACGCAACAAGGCGCGCACCTGGTGACCGCGGGCGTTCAGCTCATGGACAAGGTTGGCCCCGATGAAACCGGAAGCGCCTGTAACAAAGCATTTCATGTGCGAACATCATCCGCCAACCGGCGAACGGCGCAACGCAAAAGGGAATGGCCAGCCGCTTTATTCAATTTGGAGATTTTCACGGTCGATTCCATTCCGGTTAGTGTGGAGCACGCACGCTCTGGAGCGCCATGAGCCAGGGGCATACTACCAGCAGAACGAATGCGAGGCCGCACGCCAGATTCGCCTTGGCGTTGTGAGCCAGCGCCGGAAATCGGGTCGCGCCGAAGCCGAGCAAGACCCCTGAAACAAATCCGCCAAAGTGCGCCAGCACATCTGTGCCAGGTGAAAGACCGAGCAGGATGAAAAGGAAGCAACCGGCCGCCAGACCGGATAGCACGTACCTGAGGGGTAGTCGTGACGCGAGGCCTGGTCCAAGTGAATGCGCTGCCAGCAGTCCAAGCGCCCCCATGACAAGTCCGGAAGCGCCAAGACTCAGGCGTAGTGTTGGCAGAAACAACAAACCGAGCAAATTCCCACCCGCTCCGGCGAGCAAAGCGAGCAAAAGCCCCGGACCGGTGCCATACAGCCCCATGGCCAATCCCAGCAGTAATGTTCCGGTCGCCAGGTTGGCTCCAAGATGACCAAGATCGGCGTGCAACCACTCCGCCGTGAAGATTCGCCACCATTCGCCGTGGATGAACTCGCGGTTGCTCATGATGCCGGCATCTTTGAGCACCGTGACGTCCGAGGCGATCCAGAAGAAAATGGCAGTCAGGCAGGCCCACGCCAGGGAGCCCCAATCAAACAGAACCTGGTGGCTGAGCACCCGCTGCTGCCAGGGCCAGGTCTGGTTTTCCAGCTTGTACTTGCGCAGCACCCGCAGAGCGTGGCCCAAGTCCTCTCCGCGTACCTCCAGACCCCAGGGCCGCTCCTCCTGCGGCGGAGCGATCAATGTTTCAATGCCCTGACTGGCCAACACCAGGCTCCATTCCATGGCCTGTTGCTCATCTTTGGTGGGTATGAGCCGGGCGTTCGGTTCCATGGTCGCAGTAATCATGGTAACGCTGGCCCCGGCCAGGTTTCGAATCGCGACTGTCTTCCCGCGCGTGGCGCGCACCACGATGAACACCGCCGGACGCTTTTTTCTGACTTCATCCTGGCGTCTATTATCTGCGCAAACCCGGCTTTTTCCACCGGGAATTGTTTCAAATCATGCGACCAGGGGGCGAACGAAGCCAGCCTGTCGTTGTTGAGCCAGGCCTTTGACCGATTCAGGTGGTTTCCGGAGCGGATTAGGTCGGTAAACCACGCGCCGCGAATTGCGCGCGCGTTTTTTCGGGAGTTTCCTGCAGGATAACCTGCCACCCACGTGTCGCGCCCATTTTGACATTCTCCGGACGGTCGTCGATATACAAAATCTCGGCTCCCCTGGACCGGGATTGGGATTCCACCACCGCGTACAGCGCCGGGTCGGGCTTCATACAACCGTGTTCATAGGACAGGATGTGGCCGTCGAAGCAGGCGAAAAATGGGTAAGTGGCGCGGATGTGGCGTACGGCAAGTTCGTTGGTGTTGGAAAAGATGTAGGTCCGCAGACCGCTTTGACGAAGCTGGCGGTGCAACTCGATCATCGGAGGAATTGGGGTGAAGATATCACCGAAGACGGAGGCGAATTCCGCTTCCGAGCCGGTATAACCCGTGATCTTTCGGGTTTCTTCGAAGAATTCGGTGGTCGTCATCAGCCCGGTCTCGTAACGCAGCAGGAGTGGAGCAGCGCCGAAGTGGCGCATAATCTCCTCCGTGGATACGTTGCCGCGGGCCGCGACGGATCGAGCGGCGATGCGATAATCGAAATCGAGCAGGACTTTGCCCAGGTCAAACACTATGGCGCGGGGAGTTGGTTGCATGCGGAAAAAATAAAACGAAAGGCCGGGCTATTTCATCTCACGCCGTCCGGACAAGGCATGGCTGAGGGTCAATTCGTCGGCGGCCTCCAGCCCTGATCCAGCGGGTAGACCATGAGCAATGCGACTGATGCTCAGGCCAGGCCTGGTCAAAACCTTGGCGATGTAAAAGGCCGTGGCGTCTCCTTCGACGTCTGTGCCCAACGCCAGGATGATCTCCCGGACTGGTTCGGACGCGAGTCGGCGTTCGAGATCGGCGATGCGCAGGTCTTCGGGTTGTACGCCGTTGAGGGGTGAAATCTTGCCACCCAACACGTGGTATTTGCCGCGAAAGGTGCCAGATTTTTCGATGCTGAAGATATCCACGGGGCGCTCGACGACACAAATCAAGGAGGCGTCACGGCGGGTATCCGTGCAGGTACGGCACGGGGAGGCTTCCGTGAGCGCGCCGCAAACCGTGCAAAGTTGAACCGTCTGGCGGGCATGGAGAATAGCTTCGGCCAAATGCCGTACTGACGCGTTGTCAGTCTGGACGATATGCAAAGCAACGCGCTCGGCGGATCGCGGTCCGATTCCTGGCAAGCGAGTCAGGGCGGCGATCAATGCGGAGATGCTATCGGGAAGATGTGTCATGTCGAATCCGGTGAACGATACTCGACCGTGCACTCGGTGGGCACCCAGGACTACATCAAGCCAGGCAGGTTAAATCCGGAGGTGACTTTCCCCATTTCCTCCGTCGAAATCGTTTTGGCCTGGGCGAGTGCCTGGTTGGCCGCGGTCAGAATCATATCTTCCACCAACTGCGCGTCCGCCGGATTCAAAGCCTGGGGGTCGATCTTGATGGAACTCAGCGAGCCATCGCATTTGGCCACTACTTTAACCGCGCCTCCACCACTGGTGGCCTCCACGGTGCGTTTGGCGAGGTCGTTCTGGACGATTTCCATCTGCTGCTGCATGCGCGCAGCCTGCTTCATTAGTTTGCCGATGCTAGACATGGTAAATGCTGTTTTTCGTGACTTGGGTTTTTTCGGAGTCGCCCGGGATTACCCACGGACCTCCACAATTTGTCCTTTGAAAACCTCCAGTGCTTTCTGGATTAGAGGATCATTTTTGAACTCTTCCTGGCTTAATTTCACCGGAGCGCTGGGTGCGGTCTTGGCCTTCGCCGCCGGGCCCTTGGCTCCAGCACTGGCATTAGGGAGCGTGCTCGGGCTGGGCGCAGCGGCGGTGATTTTGGTTGGGGGCGAGGTGGCCTTCGGCGCTGTGGGGCTGGGTGCGGGAGTGGCCGGCGCCTCGGTTTTGACGAATTTGATTTGGAGTCCCGGGTGCCCTAGTCGAGCCAGGCTCTCCTGGATTAGTTTGTGATTCCTTAAGTTGTCCACCAAAGGAAGGTGTTCCGCGAACTCCAGGGCAAAACCGATGGTGAATAAGTTCTTCGTGAGCGAGACCGGTTGCGCCTCCAATAGGTAACTGCGCGTAAAAGGACTTTCCCGCCCCACGCCTTCCACCAGCCCACTCCAGAGTTGAGCCAGATCGACTGGTTCCGTCGGCGCCTCCTGAAGAGAGGCCGCGGGTGTTGGCGCAGGTGCCGGCTCGGTGGTCAAAGTTGCGGTAACCGCAGGTGTTGGCGTGGTGGAAACCGTCGGCACGGAGGGAGAAACGGTGCGCGCCGGGATGGGAGTAGGCTCGGAGGCGCGGGAGATCGGCCGCGCGGTTGGAGCGGGAGCATTCGCGCCAGCCATGGGCGCGGTCGTTGCTCCCGAGCCTTGCCGCAACGTTTGCAGTTGCTTTAGCAGCGTGTCCACACTCAATGCGTGGCGGGCTTCCGTCGCCTTGAACAGCGCTACTTCAATCAGGATCTTTTTAGACGCCGCATCGCGCAGCCGCATTTCGGTATCGCCCAGAACTTCAAGGATCCGGGTGATTCCTTCACTTGAAGCGAGTTTCGATTGTTCTGCCAGAGCGGCCGCTTCCGCCTCGGAGATCTCGAGCATGGTCAGGTCGCCTTTGGAGACCTGAAAAATGAGCAGGTTGCGAAAGTGGTTTAATAGATCGGTCACCAGCCGACCGAGGTCTTTCCCCGAACTAGTGAGCTGATTAAGTTGGCGCAAGCCCACCTCGACGTCGCCATCCAGAATCGCTCGCGAAAGCTCGAGCAACTGGCGTTGGGCCGTCAGTCCGAACATCGAAAGTACATCCGACTCTTCGATCTTCTCGCCGCAGAAGCTGATGAGCTGATCCAGGGTCGATTCCGCATCACGCATTCCTCCTTCGGCCCCGCGGGCGATGGCATAAAGCGCCGCAGGCGAAACTTCGACTTTTTCCTGTCCGGCGATGTAAGTGAGATGGCTGGCGATCAGTTTCGCGGGAATCTGGCGTAAGTCAAAACGCTGGCACCGGGAAAGAATGGTGGGGAGCACCTTTTCCGGATCGGTCGTAGCAAAGAGAAATTTTACATGCTCCGGTGGTTCTTCAAGCGTCTTGAGCAGCGCGTTAAAGGCCGCAGCCGACAGCATGTGAACTTCGTCGATGATATAGATCTTAAACTTGGAACTGGCGGGAGCGTAGCGGCAGGTTTCGCGAAGTTCGCGGACTTGCTCGACGCCATTGTTGCTGGCGCCGTCAATTTCCATAACATCCAGCGAGCGCCCTTCGGTGATCTCGCGACAACGTGGATCGTCGTCATCAAAATCCACCTTCGGTCCACCAGTGGCATTCAGGCATTTGGCGAAAATACGGGCGACGGTGGTTTTGCCGGTGCCGCGCGGCCCGCAAAACAGGTAGGCGTGGGCTATGCGTTTCTGGACAATGGCTTGCGAAAGGGTGCGGGTCACGTGTTCCTGACCCACCACATCCTCGAAACGCTGGGGGCGATATTTCCGGGCAATTACCTGGTAGCTCATACAACGACCGCGCACCGTCATCCCGTGGCCGCGGCTCGCACGGACCACAGCCAATCTCCGTCAGACTTTAAAATCAAGTGCCAGGGTGACCACGGCAGTCGCAGAGCAAACTACCGTTGCTGCCTTCCGGCCCTGGCGGGGTTCGTAAGTCCACAATCCATGGGCCCTGGCAGTGCAAAATGTGCCGCACCCGGTGCGCCGATTCAAGCAGATTCCTGTCGCGAGGCTGCGGGTTTTTATGAACCAGATCCAGGATTGCACTAATCGTTGGGAGTCAAAGCGCGAGTGGATTATCCGCCAGTTTCGCTGCCGGAGCCTGTGGCAGTTGCCTCAGGTGCGTCAGGCCATAAAGCAGGATGTAGGTGGTAAGAATAAAAACGCCAAACATGATAGGAAACGCGTAGCTGTTGGATTGCGAGAATGGCGTGGCGGCCCATCGGCCGATTCCGTTCATCAGATCCATGGGTCTCATCACCAAGTCCCAGCTATTGAAGCGAAGAAAGCGTCCAAGGTAGACGCCAAAACCGCTTACGGCGGCGACTAGAACGATGAAATACCAACTCATGGCAGCTCCGAGCCATCGTCGAACCAGCGACTGCATCAAATAAAGCGACAAGAATCCCAGCGCCAGGCCGGTGAATGCACACGACAAAATGAGCACGAGGTCGACCCAAAAATGCGCATAATAACGTCCCGGCAAATGGGTAAGGTCAGTAAAGATGTAAGGCGCATTGGGAAAGAACAGCAGCCAGGCACCAGCCAAGCCCGCTACCCGCCATTTGGGCGCGCGCTCCCTGCGGCCCTGTTCGCTGGCCAGTAAGGCAAAAACCAAGGGGACCCAAGCCAAAAAGAGGTTCCAGGCCAACGCCTTATAGCCAAAAGTCCCGGTCCAGTACGCCCTTCCCGCCAGCAGCGCCATGCTGGCACCCGAGGCAAAAACCAAGGCCATCATCGGCACTGCGAGCCCAGGCTGAAACGCCAATCTTAACACTTTCATATTCGATTTATGTCGTTCTCCGGTCCATTATACGACAAATCCGGCGAGAAGGCGCTCAAAATCCTGCGAGTGCTCAGGCTGGGAAGAACCGGCGAGGCCATGAGCAGCAGCGCCGGGACAAAGAGCCACCAGTTGAATTGGGTGGGCAACAATCGGCGCAGCGATTCTACGCCTTTGTTCTCCAGATGAATTGAATCAGTCATGAATACATAAAGAGCCAGGAAGATGCCGCCAATCCACAGGCCCCACGCCGGCCATCCGGGTGCCCGATACACTTGTTCCCGTTGGGTAACAAGCGTTCCCCAGACAATCATCAAGCCCGCGATCAGCACCGGTGCCAGGACTGGTCCCCACCAGGGCAGGGGGATGAGGAATAGGATGTCCCAGTCCAGGATCGAGTTCGGCCAATCGCACATCACTTTGAGAAACACGTAGTAAAGGATGTCCCAAGTCCCGAACGCGATCGCCGCATACCCCCAACGCGCGCGCCAGGTTTTGCCTGCGAGGATACCCACCGTCAAAAGCATCAGCAAGGTGGCGGCCTCCCGCACAAGTTCCGCCGGACCCAAGCCCCCGACTTCCGGCAAAGGCAGAGGTTGATAGGGCTCAATTCGATTGATCATCGTGCGCAGATAATAGACGACTGCGGATTCGACCCACGCCATGCCCGCTGCGTAAGCGCAGACGACGTAAAATTTGGATTTTTCGGTCATAGTAGGTGAATGGTGGTCAGGCTGCGACTTGGTGACTGGTGGCAAATGACGCGCGTTCCGGTTCGGTTCCCACCAATTTCCGCAGCCAATCTTCGACTTCCTCGATCACAGCATCCGGGGTGGAAGTCCCGGCCGTGATTCCAGTGGTTTTGATGCCGTCAAACCACTCCGGGCGCAGATCCAGCGCCGTTTGGACATGGTAAACGCGCGTACAATAGTTCCGGCAAGTGGCGCAGAGTTCTCGAGTGTTATTGCTTTGCGCACCTCCGATCACGAGGACCAGTTCCACCATTCGTGCCAGGTCAACGGCCGCCATTTGTCGCTGTTTAGTTGGCTGGCAAACCGTATCCACAAACTTGATTTCTGCTTCCGGAAAGCGCTCGTGCAAGGCCTCGACGAGCCGGTGAACCCGCTCGATGGGCTGTGTTGTCTGGGCCGCTACCCCAAATCGAGGCCGTTCCTGCAACTTCTCGATGTCCGCTGCTTCTTGCACGATGTCGCACGCGACCAGATCCTCGGTGAGACCCCTTACTTCGACGTGGCCCGGCTTGCCGATGATGATGGGATGAAAGCCCTCCGCGACAAGTCGTTGCACCGCGCGATGAGCCGTGCGCACGAGTGGGCAGGTGGCTTCCAGCACGTGCAACCCTCGGGACCGCGCCGCTTGCTTCATCTTTTCCGAGGCGCCATGGGCGGTAATCATGGCGAGTTGCGTCTCTACCCGGGCTGGGTCCCGCGCCACGCTTACCCCTTTCGCATGCAACTCGGCGTTGACCGTTTCATTGTGAACCAATTCTCCCAGGATGGTGAGCGGGGTACGTTCGCTGGTTTGCAGCGCCAGATCGATGGCGTCTTTGACTCCAAAACACATGCCCAGGTGCCGGGCACGGACGATTTTCATTGGTCGATGACGCAGGGGTGCTGATGTGAACTGATATTGGTTTGAGGATATTGAACTCATAAGCTTTGTGACACAAAGTAAAAGACCACGAAACGGTTCAAACGTTCAAAACTCATTTTGACTGCTATTCCGGTTTCGAAAGCCGGACGATTTGCTCGAGGAGGTTGATGTATTGGGTGAAGGCGGTCCGACCGGTGGACGTCAGCGCACAAGTCGTAAGTGGGCGGTTCTTTTGGTAACTCTTGGTTACCGAGACGTAACCGGCTTCCTGCAAGGTTCGAATGTGGGTGGTAAGGTTGCCATCGGTCATGGATAGGGAATCCCGCATTTCAGTGAATGAAAGCTCCGGGTTGGCGGCCAGCATCGACATGATTGCCAGGCGCCCCTTTTCGTGGATCACTCGATCCAGTTGTAGGAAGGGTTCCGGATTCACGGCCGTGATTGGGCTTTCTCCGAGTAGTAGAGGTAAATTCCGGCTGCCAGGTGCAAGCCTCCAAAGACTGCCGCCATTTCGACGTGTGGCCAGGCCGGGAAGTTTGTCGGGGCTGGTATGATTATGACCAGTGCGGCGCACAGGATGAACAACCATCCCAGGAGCTTGACCCCGCGCGCGATGAAGAATCCTGAGGCACAGAGTGCGCAGCCGTAGAGAAACATCCAGAGCTCCGGCAACGCGTTGGCCACGAGACCCTGAGGATGAAAGAGGAGATGCGCCGGACCGATGATCCCGCCTGCTGCCAGAGCTGGGAGCATGGCTTGCGCAACTCGACGAGTAGGTGGTGACCAGAACGGTTCGGCATCCTTGAGCGCCTGTTGACGCACTAGCAGGAGGGATATGATCAGGGCCGCAAACGCGACTGACGACCAGAGTATTACAAACCCCCAACCCGGACCTATCCGAGCGAAATATCCTGCCAAACCGCCCAGAATTCCCGTCACTCCGGCGGCGGTCATCAAAGGTGCCATCGCGCGCCGGTAAAGCGCGGAACGTTCCATGAGCGTTCTTATGATCTGGAGCTGTTCGTTGGCGGCATTGGCATCCATACATGGACTTTGCCAAGCAAAGTGTAATTTGTCAAGCCTGGGGGTCAGTCCTCAGTATTGACAACTCCTGTCCTGCTTCTCATGCTGTGTTTGTGGCAAGAAAACTCAGAGTGCAATATCCTGGCGCCGTTTACCACTTGATGAGCCGGGGAGATCATCGAGAAGACATTTTCCGGGATGACGATGATCGACGACTTTTTTTGAAGACCGTCGGGGAAGCTTGCGCCAAAACCGGTTGGCAAATCCACGCGTACTGTTTGATGCGCAATCACTTTCACCTGGTCGTTGAGACTCCAGAACCCAATCTCGTCGCGGGGATGAAGTGGTTGCTTGGCACCTATACCGTTCGATTTAATCGGCGGCACCGCCTGTCAGGGCATTTGTTTAGCGGTCGGTATAAGTCGTTAGTGGTCGATGGCAGTGGCAACGGTTATCTGAAGACTGTCTGTGATTATGTGCATCTGAATCCAGTTCGGGCTCGCCTTTTGCGTCCGGGTCAGGCGCTCACGGATTTTCATTGGAGCAGTTACGGCTCGTATTTGACTGAGCCTGGCAAACGATGGCCGTGGCTGCGCGTGGATCGGCTTTTTGGCGAGCATGGCATTCAGCGGGACAGCGTCGCTGGGCGTTTGGAATTTGAAAAGCGGATGGAACTTCGGAAGCTCCAGGAAGAGAATGGACCGGGTGCGAAGATGCCTGCGTGGTGTCTCGGGAGTGAGGACTTCCGAAAAGAACTGTTGGCACAAATGGTTAATTTGGACGGGGCTGGACGCTTCGGTGTGGAAATTCGAGAAGTTGCGGAACAGAAAGCCGAGCGAGTGCTGGCTGAGGAGTTGCGGATTTTAGGCTGGAACGAAAGCGAATTGTCGCGCCGGCGAAAAGGTGATCCAGGCAAGGTGCGCATTGCGAAACGCTTGCGCCGAGAGACGACGATGACCTTGGAATGGATCGCGCAACGTTTACTAATGGGCACCAAGACTCACTTGACGCATTTGCTTTATTGGGAGCAGCGAGAGGGGGTAGGGGCGAAACTGGAAGGGAAGGGAGTTGTCAATACTAGGGACTGACCCCAATGAGAATCGTTTTTGGCAGTCTGGCTTTGGTGAGCTTTGGCATCATGTTGTGGCAATGGCTGGTGGCGAAGCGCTTTCCGTTGCACCGCAGGTATCGTCAAAACTCGCTGGCGGCACCGGTGACTTTGCTAAAACCGTTGAAAGGGATGGACGAATACACTGAGGCCTGTCTACGAAGCTGGTTCGAGCAGGATTATCCCGGTGAAGTGCAGATTATTTTCGGCGTCGCATCCGCGGAGGATCGAGTCTGCGACGTGGTGCGGAAACTTATCAACGAATTCCCCGACAAAGATGCGCAGCTTCGAATCTGCGGTCCCCTGACCGGCACCAATCTGAAGGTGTCGAAGTTGGCGGAAATGGAGACGCTGGCAAAGCACGACCTCGTGGTAATGAGCGACGCGGATGTGCGGGCACCACAGGATTTACTGGCCAATATGGTCCAGCAAATTTGGGGCAGTGAAGCAGGCCTGGTGCATTGTCTTTACCGGTTGGAACCTCCCACCAACCTGGCGATGCGCTGCGAGGCAGTGTCGGTCAATGCGGATTTTTGGTCGCAAGTGCTGCAAAGCGCCTCCCTCAAGCCGGTGGATTTCGGACTGGGTGCCGTGATGATGTTTCGGCGAGCGGATTTAGCACGGATTGGAGGGTTTGAAGCGTTGAAGAATTGCCTCGCGGATGATTACCAAATCGGGCATCGGATCGCTAAACTGAGTCGTACAATCCAGTTCTCGACGGTCGTGGTGGAGTGCTGGTCCGGGCCGATGCACTGGCGCGCGGTGTGGCAGCATCAACTGCGCTGGGCGCGCACAATCCGGGTAAGCCAGCCCGCTCCTTATTTCTTTAGCATTCTGAGCAACGCCACACTGTGGAGCGCCGTTTGGATCGCAGTTTGTCCGGACTTGTGGGCTTTTGTGGTAGGTGGAATGGTCCTGGGAGCGCGAGCAATATTTGCGGTCAAGTTGCAAGCACGCCTGGCTCAGCGGTCCGGCGGTTGGAGGTGGTTTTGGGTGCCATGGGTGAAAGACTTGATGCAGTTGGGCATTTGGGGCTTGGCATTCATGGGGAATTCCATCGAATGGAGGGGGAAACAAATGCGTCTGGCTCCAGACGGCACGCTTGAGCCTGTCAGGAATTGAGCGGAGGTGGCTCACCTTAAGGTTATGCTTGTCGCCCCACAGCGGATATGCTGAGTTCGATTTGCCAGAGGCAGCGCCGGCTCGGTTGCCGAGCTTGCAGCGAGTTTCGAGCGTTCAGCTTGAAGTTGCAATGCGTAAGTCGCGGCGGTGGGCGGGAGGATGGAGTTTTGGGTTGATTGAGCAAATGATGTCAATTTATTTTAATTGACAGTTGCTTTATTTAGTGGCAAAGTTAGCTACGATTTTTACTGGGTGTTGGTTCAAGGTTTAATTTGCTCCCTCCCCCACTGAGAGGCATTCGCTTCGGCGGGTGCCTCTCTTTAACTTGATCAATCGCCATCCAGGGAGTGGTCATGTCCTCATTCCAGTCACCCTGATCTTTGGAATCTTCCAGCAAATAGCCAGTTCGACTGCCGGATAATTGGCTTCCGCTCCGGCGGGGTTTCGTGTTAAAAGCAGCGATGCCTGCTAAACTAAACATTGGCTTCATTGGAGCCGGCAAAATGGCTAAGGCCCTGGCGCGAGGCTTCTGCCGTGGCGGCTTGGTGAAATCGGGGGATATCCTCGCCAGTGACGCTGTCGAGGCTGCCGCTGCGAGCTTTGCGAATGAAGTTGGAGCACGGACCACCGCCTTCAATCCCGATGTGGTACGTTTTTCGAACGTCATCATTCTAGCAGTCAAGCCAGACCAGATTGCGGAAGTGCTGGCGGAAATTAAGCCGCTGTGCACGAAGAAACACTTGCTGATTTCGATCGCGGCCGGGATCTCGATCGCACGATTGGAGGGCGAGTTAGGCGAAGGGAAGCGGGTAATCCGGGTGATGCCAAACACGCCGGCACTAGTAGGCGCGTCCGCATCAGCATTCGCCTTGGGCAAATTTGCGACCCGCGGAGACGGCGAGTTGGCGCAAAAGCTATTGAATTCGGTGGGCTTGGCAATCCAGGTGAAGGAGTCGCTGTTGGATGCGGTGACGGGTTTGAGCGGGAGCGGCCCAGCTTATGTTTACGCGATCATTGAAGCCCTTAGCGATGGTGGGGTAGCCGCAGGATTGCCCCGGGCGACGGCCACGCATCTGGCGGCGCAGACCGTCCTTGGTGCCGCCAAAATGGTGCTGGATACCGGCATGCATCCGGGCGCCTTGAAGGACGCGGTGACCAGCCCCGGCGGCACTACGATTGAAGGATTGCACGAACTTGAAAAAGGTGGAATGCGCGGGGTCTTGATGAACGCCGTGCGAGCCGCCGCCGACAAAAGCCGTCGGATGGGCAAAGCCACAAGCCAGGAATCCTAGTCATGATGTATACGCGCTTCGAAGATCTGCCGGTATGGCAACTGGCGGCGCAGATTTTTGAGAGGTGTGCGGCGCTAGGGGCGCACGCTCCGGCGATGAACCCGGTCTTTCGGCACCAACTTACGAGCGTGGCCTTGGCGATACCGAATCGCATCGCCCAAAGTTATGAGTTGGGATCAAGGTCAGAAATACTGGAAAATCTTAACGAAGCCGTTGATGGCTTGCGGGAGATCCGCTCCCTGCTGAGCATGGTGGGGCGCACCGCATGGCCGCAAGAAACCATTACGGAACTGGCAGAATTGAAGATCTCGGTGGAGAGTTGTGGGTTGCAATTGCAGTCCTGGATCGAGATTGTCCGGCGGAGCAACGGAGCGGAACCGGCCAAAACCGAAATCCCATCGCCAGAGCGTTTCCACCGGTTATTGGCTAATTTGCCCTCCACCCACCCATTGCGTCGGTCTGAATCCCAAGCGGAATGATGTGATATGCCTTTTCCCGCCCCATCCGAGAGGCAGGCGCGCCTGATATGGCAGGCGCTCACTGGTCTGGCATTGGCCTTGTTGGTGGCCCTGATCGTGGTCCTGATCTGGGCTTTAGGCCGGGTGCTCGGAATTCTGACTCCGGTGCTGTGGCCCATAGCGGTGGCGGGTGTGCTCGCTTATTTGTTGGATCCGGTGGTGGATTTTTTTGAGCGCCGCCGCATTCCGCGCGCGCGGGCAATTGTCTGTGTTTATTTGCTGGCACTGCTGATGGTGGTGGCCATGTTCGGCAGCGTGGTGCCGCAAATCGTCAGCGAGTCCCGACAGCTCATTTCGCGTCTGCCCGCTTATACCACGCAATTACAGGCGAAGCTCGAGCGCTGGGCCGCGCATCCGCCCCAGGCGTTCAAAGGTTTGTGGCATGTTCCCGCGGCCAGCGCACCCGCCGGAGCCTCAGCCGTCGATGCGCAAACGAACCAGCCCTCGGCGGCGTCCCCCTCCAACACGGGCAGTAACGCTCCTTCAGGCGATAGCTTGGTTTCCGGGAGTATTGACCGGGACACCCTGCAAAGCGCCGGATCCTTGCTCGCCGAGAACCTTCCCAGAGTCGGCTCATGGCTATTTGGTCAGGTGGGGCGCGTCGCGTCATGGTTTGGCGTTCTCGCCGGACTGGCGTTAATCCCAGTATATACTTTTTATTTCCTGCTTGAGAAGCGCGGCATTTCTTCCCGTTGGACAGATTACCTGCCGGTCTCCGATCCGGACGCGAAACGGGAACTGATTTTCATCCTGAACTCCGTCAACAATTACCTGATTGCTTTCTTCCGAGGCCAGGTCATGGTTGCAATCTGTGACGGCGTGCTCTACGCGATTGGATTTTTGATTATCGGTTTGCCCTACGCCATCCTGATCGGCGCCACGGCGGTGTTCCTGACGATGATCCCGTTCCTGGGGGCAATAGTGATTTGTGTCACCGCTCTGGTGATTTCGGTGGTGCAGTTTGGGGATGTGCTCCACCCGCTGCTGGTGCTGGGAGTGTTCGCAGTGGTGCAGAGTCTGGAAGGACTGGTGATTTCCCCGAAGATCATGGGAGACCGAGTGGGGTTGCACCCGGTGACGATTATCATTGCGGTCATGGCAGGCACGACCTTGCTGGGCGGATTGCTGGGAGGACTCCTGGCCATACCGCTCACCGCCGCCCTGCGGGTGCTGATGTTCCGCTACGTTTGGAAAGGTCGGGCCAACCCGGTCGGTTAGGCGGCCCGGGACAGCAGTTCGCGCACGTCCACCGCTTCCATTTTAGCCGCCCGGATAGCCTGCATTCCGAGGTCCGTATCTTCGTACGCGCGGCAACATTCCGGCGCGACGCCAATCTGCCGGGCGGCTTCAAGAAAGATGTCCGGGGCTGGCTTTTGTTTCACCACATCTTCGCTGGTGACCACCGCCTGGAACAGGTGACGAATGCCAAGGTGTTCCAGAACCTGCTCGATGATCGGCCGGGTGCCACCAGAAGCCACCGCCATGGGCAGTCGCCCGTGATTTTGCCGGGCAATTCCCACCACCTGGTTGATTGGTTCCACTTGGGCGATGAGAGGCAGGTATTGGGCCTCTTTTTCACGCGCCACCGCCAGGTGGTCCAGGGCAAGACCTTGTTCGGCACTTAGCATTTTTAGAATGTCGCGCGAAGGCACACCGCCCATGGAATAAAAGCGGTCCTGCGGAAAATGGAGGCGGTGTTTGTTGGTAATGACCTGCCAGGCCCGCCAATGCAGAGGCATGGTGTCGGCCAGGGTTCCATCGCAGTCAAAGATAAGGCCCTGTATGTGTGAGGGGACGTGCAGCAGTTTTGATTTCATCGGTCAGAAAGATAAAAAAGCGAGGAGGATTCGGTTTTCATGGCCACCGGAGAGCCAGGGTTGGCGGAGCGGAGGCTCCGATCCTGGTCATAATTTCAAGGCGGCCAGTCTTTGCTCCTGGTCATCCGCCATCAGCGGATCAATGACGTGGTCAATTTCCCCCTCGAGGACGGTGGAGAGATTGTAGAGCGTCAGTTCGATGCGATGGTCGGTTACGCGGTTCTGGGGGAAGTTGTAGGTGCGAATGCGCTCGTTGCGTTCGCCGGTGCCTACCTGCGCCTTGCGTTGGGCGGCGTAGCGCGCGTTCTCCTCGGCCACTTTCCGTTCGAGCAAACGGGAGCGAAGCACGGTCAGGGCGCGGGCTTTGTTCTTTTGCTGGGAGCGCTGGTCGGCGCAACGCACAATCAACCCGCTGGGTTTATGAATGATCTGGACGGCGGAGTCGGTGGTGTTCACACCCTGGCCACCGGGCCCGGATGCGCGGCAGCGGGTGATATCCAAATCCTCCGGGCGCAATTCAATATCGACTTCCTCGGCCTCGGGGAGAACGGCAACGGTGCAAGTGCTCGTGTGAATTCGGCCCTGGGCTTCTGTGGCCGGCACACGCTGGACGCGGTGAACTCCGCTCTCGTACTTCAGCCGTTTATAGACGTCCGTGCCGGTAATTTCGAAGATCACTTCCTTGAAGCCGCCCAGGTCTGAAGGGCTGGAGTCCAGGTCCTCAAACTTCCATCCTTTGCTCTCCGCGTAGCGGGTGTACATGCGGTAGAGATCGGCCGCAAACAAAGCTGATTCTTGGCCGCCCGCGCCCGCGCGCAACTCAACGATGGTATTTCGTGAATCCGCCGGATCGGCCGGTAGTAAGGCTTTGCGAACTTCCAGTGCCAGGTCCTTTTCGAGCAGTTCGAGCCGGGCAACTTCCTCGGCGGCCATTCGGCCCAGTTCGGATTCAGCCGGTTCGCTTTGCGCCAATTCCCGATTCTCCTTGAGATCAGCCACGGCTTTCAAATAGGCCGACCCGGTCGCGGTCAGGTTTTTGAGCGCGGCGTATTCCTTGGAGAGTTCCTGGGCGCGTTGCGGGTTGTCGAAAGTCCGCGGATCACTTAGCGCGGCTTCGACCTCCGTAAAACGGCGTTGGAATTTGTCGATATGTGGGCGCAGGTCCATGGCACAGGCCGGACGTTGGCAAAAAAGAATCCGCCCGAACGGTCGTGCAACCATGCGGGCGGAAAGTAAGAAATCGACCTACTTCTTCTTTTTGCGGGTCGCCGCCTGGGCCGCCTGGGCCGCCTGGGTCTTGGCCATGCGCTGTTGGAACTTGTCCACACGCCCGGCGGTGTCCACGAATTTCTGCTGGCCGGTGTAAAAGGGATGGCACGCGTTGCAAATGCCGACGATAATCACCGGCTTGGTCGAACGCGTCTTGATCACGTTGCCGCAGGCGCAACGGATCTCCGAGTCCACATATTTCGGATGTATGTCTACTTTCATAAAAGGCTGGCAAAGATATCATTTGCCCGGCGGTTGACAACACCTTTTTGAAAAATTTGGCGTGCGGCCACGTGACAGCGTGCATGCCGGGTGTTAACCTGCTGCTTTCGCGCCGAATCCGACGCGAATCGATTTTTATCTATATGCGATCAGACATCATCAAAAAGGGTTTCGAGCGAGCGCCGCACCGGTCGTTGCTCCGCGCCACCGGCTCCATTGAATCCGAGGCCGACTGGGACAAGCCATTTATCGCGATTTGCAATTCGTATACCGATTGCATTCCCGGGCACGCGCATCTGAACGAAATCGGCATGCTGGTGAAGCGGTTAGTGCGGGAGGCCGGCGGCGTGCCCTTCATTTTCAACACCATCGGCGTGGATGACGGAGTGGCCATGGGGCATGGCGGGATGAAGTATTCACTTCCCTCACGGGAGTTGATTGCGGACAGCGTCGAGACGATGCTGCGGGCGCACTGCTTCGACGGCATGGTGTGCATCCCGAACTGCGACAAGATCGTGCCGGGGATGCTCATGGCCGCCATGCGGGTGAATATTCCCACGGTATTCGTCAGTGGCGGTCCCATGGCGGCGGGAGTCGCCGCGCAGGAATCGGAAGGGGAACTGCCGGCCCATTTGCGACCCGCAACGCAAAAGTCGGATCTGATCTCCGTGTTTAAAGGCGTCGGCGAATTACAGAGCGGGAAGATCAGTGCGGATGACTTGCTGCGGCTCGAGCAAAGCGCTTGTCCGACGTGTGGCTCCTGTTCCGGGATGTTCACCGCCAACTCCATGAACTGCCTGTGCGAGGCTCTCGGCATCGCGCTGCCCGGAAACGGCACCGTGCTCGCCGTGTCCAAAGAACGCGAGGCACTTTATGAGCGGGCCGCGCGTGTCATTGTCAAGTTAGTCGAGGCCGACCTCAAGCCGCGTGACATCGCCACCATCGAGGCCTTTGATAATGCCATTGCCCTGGACGTGGCGATGGGGGGCTCAACCAACACGATCTTGCACACTCTGGCGATCGCCCGGGAAGCCGGCATCGATTACGACATCAAGCGCATCGATGAAATCTCGCGCCGGGTGCCGTGCCTCTGCAAAGTTTCCCCCTCCTCAAACTACCACGTGCAGGATGTGCACCGCGCCGGTGGCATCCACACAATTTTAGGCGAGTTGAAACGCATGGGCGCGCTCAACACCGCCTGCAAGACCGTTACCGGAAAGACGCTCGGGCAGAATATCGACGAATGGGATGTGCGTTCACCTTCGTGCACAGACTGGGCGAAAGCCGCACGAGTTTCCGGCTGTTCCGCCCTGGTGCTGGACCCGGCCGATAAAATGGGTCCAGCCGCGCGCACGGCGAGCGGCAACCTGGTACCCAAGCCGCTGCTGTTCCTACCCGCCGATCCCCGGGCCATTACACTGTGGCGCTTTGCGGCGGCTTTTAACGCCGGTGACGCTGCCGCAGTGGCGCTGTTGTTCGCTGCCGACGGTCAATTTGAAGTTTCCGAGGGCGTGGTGTGGAAAGGCCCGGCGGAGATTGAAGCCGGATTGCGCATAAAATTCGCGGAATTCCGCGGAATGGTCCGCGCCGAGTTGGGGCAATTGAAAGGCACGCCTTTGTTGGTCATTTGGCAGTACTCGAAGGAGGCGGGCAAAAAGAAGATGTGCCTGGTCCGCACCGGCCGGCTGCGGCAATGGCAGATTGCCAAGGCGCACCACGAGTATGATGAGAAGTTCGTTGCCCAAGCGCAACCGAGCGGGCTCATGCCGTATGATTCGGCTTTCATGTTCAACTCGCAGGATTGCATCCGAACCCAAGCCACGGCGTACACCCAGGATGGCGGACTCTCCATTCTGTATGGGCAACTGGCTCCCGAAGGAGCGGTGGTCAAAACCGCCGGCATTAGCGATGCCTTCAAAGCCAATTGCGGTCCCGGTTTTGTTTTTGAGGGGCCGTGCGTGATTTTTGAAAGCCAGGATGAAGCCTGTGCCGGCATTCTTGCCGGGAAGGTCCAGTCCGGTGATATCGCGGTGATTCGTAATGAAGGCCCGCGCGGTGGTCCGGGCATGCAGGAGATGCTCTCGCCCACCAGTTACATCGTGGGCATGGGGCTGGGCGACAAAGTGGCCTTGATTACAGACGGCCGGTTCAGCGGTGGCACTGCCGGAGCTTGCATCGGCCACGTCTCGCCGGAAGCAGCGGAAGGCGGGCCGATCGGTTTGTTGAAATCAGGTGATCGCCTCCGCATCGATTTCCCCAATCGGCGCATCGACATTCTCGTGCCGGAAGCCGAGCTGGCGGCGCGCAAGAGCCAATGGCAGCCAGTGAAGAGGGAACTTGGCGGCTGGCTGGCTCGTTACCAGAAGTTGGTCACTAATGCCAGCAGCGGAGGCATCCTCAGCATTTAGGGCAACAGCTTTGGACCCGACACCGCTGCTTGCCGCAGGGGTGTTTTCTTAACCCAGGAGAGCCCGGCGCAGAGCACCGGCCACGAATTTTCGCCTTTCCGGCGAGAGTGAGCCGCCAAAGCGCAGGGCTTTGCCTTCCGAGGTTTCCAGCACGATCACGGATTTTCGTTGCGCCCGCCCGTTGTTGTCCTGCCATCGTTTATCCTCGATGCTCACCTGCTTGACGTTCGCCGGGGTGAAGCGCCGCCGCCAGCCGAAGCTTCCAAGTCCGGTGAAGACCGATCCTTGCTCAAAACTGATGCGCACCTCGGTCTTGCCTCCAAGGCACGACAAGAACGCGCCCATCATCGCCAGCCCGATCAGGATGAAAGGCGTCAAAAAAATCCACATAAATATAGTCATACCCACACTCATCTCCTGCCCATTCATACGTGGAGCAGGGAACCAGTGGGGTAAGGTGAGACCAAAGTGCGTGAGCGTGCCCGCCAGTGCGAACAGAACAAAAACGGATACAATGCCGTTCCAGAATAGGCCGAACACCAGTGCACCCAATGCGCCGCCGATGGATCGATGAGTGGCGCCGATGGTTACCCCGGAGCCATCATTGCTGTGCCACGCGCCAGGGGGCGGGTTCAACAAATCCACCTGTGCATCCAGTTCCGTCCCGCTCGTAAGCGCTGAAAGGTTGTGGGAGATATTGCAGGTCCGGCAATACGCCACATCCGCCGCGACATTTATGTCCTCAGCAGGAATGACCTTTTTACATTTGCGGCAAGCCGGCACGATCATTGACAGATTGCATACTCTCAGGGAGACGGAGAGGTCAAGGCTAATAGGCCTCCCCCTTGGAGCGCGGGCATCGGCGATTAACCCAGGGCAGTCAGCTTGCGCAGGCCCAAATCGTCATAGGATTTACGCAAGGCGCGCCTTTGTGATGGCAGGATGGTTACCAGCAAGACCCCCATCAGCAAAAATACGAACCAGACCCCGTAAGGCTGTTTCAGCGCCAGGGCCACAATCCCCACGATGGTAAGCAACACTCCCAAAACCACCAGGGCGGCGAGGGTGCCGAGCACAAAACTTCGGCAGCGGCCACCTCGAGCCAGCCACGTCAGCGCTGGCACGAAGCAGCCCAAAAAGGCGCCTCCCAGACCTCCGATTAGTCCGGCGGTCTGATCCGAAAACCATGCGCCGGGTGTCTGGACCGCTTCCCCCAATCCTTTGCTGAATTCGACAAGGCTCAGGTTTCCAAGCCACACGCGGCCTTGCCCGGGTAGAACCAGGTTAACCTTCAAGTGGGCAAGGCTGGTCTTGGCACCCGTGCGATCAAACGGCAACGTAAATATACGCCAATCCGAATTGCCGGTGATCTTCCGCATTGGCCCCATGGAGCCCAGCGTTCGGCTGAAATATTGTCCCTCAGTCCCGCCTGCTTTTTCAGGGGCGAAATAGCTCCACATTTCCAAGTAACCATCCCCCTGCACAGCTTCATAGCGCACCTCGCCCCTGAGGGCGTAAGTGTTGGCTTTGATGGCCGGAGCCTGGATGGCCAGTAATGGAAAAGACACTCCTGCCAAGTTGGTGTTGACGAAGTAGAGGGCCGTTCGACCGCCATTGGTGGTCAAAGTGCCGGAACTTAGTTGTCCGGTTGCCGCCAACTTCTGCCAATCGTAGGTTGCCAAGGTCGTTTCGCTCCCAAACAAGTGAAGGCTCAAACCTAGGGTGATGACACTGCAGAACAGGGTTTTCATTCGGTTCCTTTGGTATGTTGTTGATAAGCGTTTAACAAGTGCTTGAAAGTGGAGGCCTCAAGCTTGCCATCGGCAAACTGGGCGCGCAAAATCCGCTCATAACCGTCCACGATTGCCTGGTTTTCGAGAATCTTGATCTTCTCGATCAGTCGGTCCAAACGCAGGCGCAACGTCGGATAAGACACTCCATACGCCTCGGCCATATCCTTGAGTGATCCGGAAACAAGAATGAAACGCTTGATAAACGCGAGATCTTCGCCCTCGAGTTCGGCGATCCACAGGGGTTCTGGAATTTTGGCCATGTTGAATAAAATTGAGCTTTGCTTTTACTTTAACTTTAAAATAATGAAAGTCAACTTGAATAAAACATAATTCTTGCGCGATGAGTTTCTGGTCAATGGATTTTCAGGCAACACTTTGATGTCCTGACTTTTGGAACCGGAAGCAGTCAGTTACCTACCGTGAATGGACTTGGACCCTTCAACGGAGACCTGGCGGATTGTCGCTGGAAAAGAGGCTGGGGTTACAGTTTGGAGGCCGCGCGCTCGGTAAACCAAACCCAATCAGTGTTGCTTTTGCCGCCGGGAACGGCTGAAACGCTGCTTCTGGTAAAGCCCTGGCGCACCTTGATTTTCAGAGCGGGCGTGGTCCAGCGGTGCAATTCCGCATGGCCGTCGGCAAACGAGAAGCCCGCTGCCCAATTGTGGTAGGAGCCGGGTACATCCGGCCATTGTGGTGTATTGGAATCGACCTGCAGGTAGCCGTCGTTGAGGCTGCACATATTCTCTTCGCAGAATATGAACGCCTGGCTGGGACCGACGGGTGCACGCAGTTCCGAGACCTTGATATATGCATTCCAACCTGAGTTATAGGTCAGCGTGAGGCGTTGGGAGATCAGGTTGCCCACCTGGCTGTTCATCGAGTAGCTGCGAATTCGTTGACCGTTGGCCGAGGGAATGCGGTCGCCGGGGCAACTGTAAACTCCCAGTTGGTTGCCAAGGAACGGGGCCATGATGGAAGTCTTGTAAACCATTACGTTGGTATTGGCATCCGCGTAGCCCCAGTCCTCCGCCGAGCCGCTGCACCAGGTATTGGAGCCGAAGCCCAGCGGCGCGTTAGGAACCATGACATCGTTAAAATCGGTTGCATACAACTGCCAGCCGATTTGGAGTTGTTTTAAATTGTTGATGCATTTTATGGACTGCGCGCGTTCCTTGGCCTGAGAAAGGGCAGGGAGCAGCATGGCGGCCAGAATCGCGATAATCGCGATGACCACCAGCAGTTCGATCAATGTAAATCCCGCCGCCACCTTGACGCCCGGGGTGCTTTTCAATCCGATTTGCTTCTGCCGCATACTCATTAACATAAAATCAAAAATGCCAACCGGGGCATCCGCGTTGGCGAATGCCCCGGTGACTGATCGGTCATCGCCACCCGCCTATCTGCGTTTTATGCGATAGAACAGGGCTGAGCCACTCTTGGCCACGGTGGTTTGATATGAACCATTGGCGAGTTGGGTGACGGTAGCCGCGGGACTGATATCTGCGAACGTCCCGGTGATGGTCGCAGCGCTCTGGACCAGGAAGGAGGCTGCCGTGTCATTGCCATCCGTGCTGGTGAACGTCATCACCACGTTGGTGCCGCTATTGGCGATACTGGTGATGGTTGGGCCGGTCAAGCGCACTACGCGGAGGTTCGAGAAATAAGCCGCCGCATCGGGGTTCCCCACGGAAGCGCCACCGGTGCCACCGTAAGGATCGTTGTAGCCCAGCATCAGGTAACCACTGGTAAACGTGGTGGTGTTCGTGTAGGTGAAGATGCGGGTTTTGTCGATGGTCAAGGTGACCACATTCTTCACTTGCTTGATTTCTACATCTGCCCAGTTGGTATTCGCCAGACCGAGGAGAGAAGAGCTATTTGCCGGTACGCCTCCGGCGGTGCCTTCCACGGTAGTGTAGACGTCCGGCACTTTGAACGCATTCTGGAACGTGGTCCAGGCCTGCGAGCCAAGCTGCGCCCAACCGGCGTTCGGCAGCGAGCCGCCGGTGCCGGTGAATTCGACAAAGTCGCCCGCGCTCGCCCCACCTGGATCAGCGCTGACCCAGTACCAGATGCCGTCACTGCCCCACGGGCCACCAAACAGCGGGCCGGAACCATAGAACCAGTTGCTCTGAGCGCCGCCGTGGTTGATGCCGAAGAGCACGCCTTCAGTCGAGTAAGCCGAAGCGCTGCCCTGGATCAGGTTCATGTTGAAGCGCACGGCATAATCGCCACTAAATGCCTGGTTGGTGAGGTAAACATTCACGCCTGCGGCGGAGCCAGGATTAAAGAGCTTGTTGCAGGTCAACCTCAAGACCTTCGAGGCGCCATTGGGCGGGAGCCCAACCGTGCCGTACGTTCCGGTCGGATCGGTGGTCACGTCGTAGCCGAAATCCACGTTGTAGTCGGCCGGGTTGTTGGTGACGTCACCATTCCCGAAAGTGATCCCCCAGTTGGCCGCGTCCGCAGCGCTCGTGAGCGGGTTGGAATACAGGACGGTGGCTGGCGGATTGGCGTTATCGAGGAGGGTGAGCGTGGCGGTATTGGCACCGCCCGTGGTGTAGCCGCCACCAGCGCCTACTCCGATCACGATCGTCTTATTACCCTGATAGCTGGTCGAGGAGGCGAGCGGGTGAACCCGGTTGGTGGCGGAGGCGTCGCCGGGGTTGATGGTAATGGGTTGAGCGGCGATGAAGTCCACTCCCTGGACCGCCGTGCCTCCATAGGTGAAACTGGAGACAGTGTACGGAGCTGCATTGGTGTCACCCCAGCGAGTGATGATGAAAGAGGCGTAATCAGCCAAATGTCCTTTATACATGGTCGGGGCGGCGGCGGCTGACACGAAGAGCAACTGCGGGCCGGTGTTCTGGATTTCCACCGTGGCTGAGGACGGGTTCACGGCAGAATAAGTGGCGCCACCCTTTAAATTAAGCGTGACGGTGGTGGTCGGTCGGGCTTTGCCGTCGTTGACCGGAGTGATGGTAATATTGGTAGTGCTTTGGCCGACAGCGAAGGTGACCGATCCGCCCGTGGCAGGCGTGATACCAGCAGGTGAAACGGTGTAGGTGCCGTTAGTGGCGGTGCCGGTCAACGTGAAATTAACCGTAGCTGCGGCGCTATAATCGTTATTGGCGTTGGTTCGAGTCAGGGTGATTACGCCCGAGACCGGGCCACTTTGCGAAGCGTTGGTGACCACGCCCGTGACGTAAACCTGGGTGGAGGGTCCGATCCACTGGAAAGTGCCATTGGTTCCGAACTGATCATTACTGGTGATAGCCATGGTGGTGAACCCGAGGGAGTAGACCCGCAGTTGGCCCTGGCCGGAGCTCATGCTCAGAATGTTGTCGGCGGCATCCCAGCCAATCTGGCGGTGATTGCCGACCGTGTTGTCGGAGGCGATCTTGTAGAGGCTGGCCAAGTCCGGGATGCCATTGGTGAGGGACATCACATACATGTTGTTGCTAACATCAACCACCACGACATACTTGTTGTCGGGGGAAACACGGCAGCCAAAGGCGCCCTGGATCGGGTCGGGGCCAATGCCGATGGTCAGACCGGAATCGGTCATTGTGTCAAAAAGTCTGGTGCCGTTCAGGTCAAAAACCTGCAGGGCGGGAATGGCGTTGTTGAAGCGATAGAAGGACGCAAATAGCTTGGTGCCGTCGGGTGATAAGGAGAGGTCTGTGGACGGTTGCGTGAGCGTGGAGCCCAAAGTTGGGAAGCCCAGGTTGACCACGGTGGCGGGAGCGTTCGACCAAGGCACCGGACCGGTGGCAATATCGTACCGTTTGATGTCGTTAAAGGTCGGGGTCAAGGTGGCGTCGGTATTCCAAATCGTCAGATCGCCCGTGGCGATGGAGCCTTGCACATTGGGCGTGCTGGCGATGCGACCGTGAATGCCGGTGGCGATGCCGTCAGCGTCACCTTTCGCGCCCAGAATCTGGTTGGTGAACGCGATGACATTCGGATCGAACTGCCAAATTGTCGAAGCGGTAAGTCCGCCGTCAGACACGTACAACGTGCCGTCCGCCGCCACGAAAAGGCGGTTCGGGCTCAAGCTGTCGCCCGAAAAGACCCGCCCGGAGGCGTTGGTGGAGCGTCCGAGGGCGTCGCTGAGATCGGAATTGTAAAGATAAATCCCGCGCCCCTTGTAGGTGCCGGTGGCCAGGCTGCCCGCGGGGCCGGCATTGGCGGCATAAATGCGCCCAAAGTAGGGGCTCTTGGGATTGGTGTTCGCCGCGATACCACGGCCCGAACCGAATACAGAGGTCGCCGCGTTAGTGTCATTGATCAACGTGGGCCCACCCGCGCCGACTTTATAAACCCAAATCGAGTAGTTCGTGTGCGGCGTCAACAGAAACGACTGCAGTCCCTTGGACAACGCTCCCAGGTTATTGGTCGCGGTGTTGTTGTCGAAGCTGACTCCAACATTGTCCGCACCCTCGTTCAAATAGAACTGAATGGTGCCTCCGTTGTTGGTAATACAGGAGGCGAAGGGAGTGGCTTGCGCCACATAACTGGCGACCATGGACGTCGCCAGGCCGATGGCCAGACCGCGCACGGCCTTTCCGAACGATCTCTTAGTTGGCTTCATAGTTGATTTGTGAATTCTGCGGTCTCCGCAAGCATTGCATTGCAGCTCCGCTCGGTTTCTCTCAATGATGACGATAGAGGTTAACATTCTGCGGGAAAGCTGTAAATCGATTTTGCCCGAGAATTTTTGCGTGCCGTGCGATGGTGAACACGAGCGCGAAAGAGTCGCGGCACATCAGCCTTTACCCAGGCATGGAAGGCTGGAGGGGTGAGTTGGCAAGATTTTCCACGTGCGTAAATCCGCCGTGGCCTGCCTAAGGTGGCTGCGGTTCTGGCAGCGGCAGCTTGAACGTGAACCACTGCGATCGTAAGGTTTCGGGCGATGTCCGTTGAATTGACCGACAAACTGCTCAGCAACGCCGCTGGCTGGGAAGTAATGAAGCAGGCGCGAGCCTATGTGGAGCAGCAAAAGGTGCTGAGTTCCTATTGGTCGCCGCCGTTGTTGCGCGGGGTCGTGCAAGTGGAGCAATCTTCCTATCGGGCTTCCCTTGTAATCAAAAGCGGTGTGGACATTGAGAATCTCTGCAATTGCCGCGAGGCGCGAGAGTGGGGGAAGATCTGTGCCCACGGTGTAGCCGTTGGCTTGCACTGGCTGCAGTCGCAAAATCCGGTGGCAGAACCGGCGCGGCCGTCTTCCCGCCCTAAGACGGGCAGCGGGACGGCCGCAGCAGTGTGTCCATCGAGCCTGCGGCAATCCGCAGCCGGCGAACCTGCGGAATTGCACCTCACCTTCCCACCGAATCTCGAGGCCGCGCTGGTTCGTGGACGGGTCGTCCTGGCTATAGAGGTGCAATGGGATGGTGGACGGGCGACTCTGGCCGCCTTGCCATCCGGGCGAGCTTTCGCGTTCTCCGAACAGGATCAGGCAGTGATTCAATGGGCGGAAGGTTTGACGCGGGGGCCGATTCCAGGATTCCTGCAGATCGAGAGCCGTGACTTGGCCATGCTCTTGGCAGCGCTGTTGAATCATCCCCGGCTGATGATGGGTAAGGCTCCAATTCAAGTCGTGGCGGAGCCTTGGAACTTAAAGTGTTCTGCCACCCTCGAGAGCAATGGCGAAATCGAGGTGCGCTTGAAGGAACCGTTGCCTGCGGGGATGGTGGGTGAGAATTGGGTGTGGGCGAAAGGAGCCTTTCGTCCCCTTGCGGTTTTTTCAGGCCAGGAAGCGCTCCGCCGAGGTCCGGTGCGCATTGCGCGGCCGCAGGTGCCGGGTTTTCTGCGGCAAACCTGGCCGGCGTTTGAGCGAGCCGGCGTCGAGACGAATTTTAAGCTGGCGGACTTTTCTCTGGAACCACAGCCGCCACGATTTTCCCTCGAACTAAAGGGCGGGTTGGCGCAGCTCGTAGCTGTGCTGCAATGCACGTACGGCGCCCGGGTGATGACCCTGGGGGTGACCACGGCGGATGAAGGTGTTTGGGTTCCCGATCCCCAGAATGTCTTGCGTTATACGACCCGAGACCTAAGTGCCGAGCGTGTGGCACTGGGACGTTTACAGCGGAGCGGCTTTTCCAGCCCGGACAGCCAGGGGCGAATGCAACTGCAAGGTCAGCAGTCGGTATTGACATTTTTTGCCCGCGAGTTTCCGCGCCTGGAAAGAGAATGGACTGTGACGCTCGAAGAGCGTTTGCAGCGAAGCACCGCGCAAAATATCGAGCGGATCGAGCCCCGGTTTGAAATCAGTTCCTCTGGGATGCAGTGGTTCGACCTCGGAGTGGTTTTTGAAAGCAAAGGTGGGGAGAGATTTGCCGCCGCGGATATCCAGCGCTTGCTATTATCCGGCCAGAGCCACACGCGTTTGCGCAGCGGGAAGCTGGCGATCATTGATACCGGGGCAGTCGAAGAGTTGCAGGAGGTGCTGTTAGATTGCGCCCCCCAGCAACACGCGAACGGATATCGTATCAACCACACCCAAGCCGCGTTCCTCGAAGGCTCGCTACGGCAACATCCAAACTGGCGAGTGACGGCTCCTGGCGCCTGGCGAGAACGGGCCGCCCGGCAGAGTGGCGAAGCTCGGCTGCAGTGTCCGCCACTGGGCGACCTGGAAGCAGTGTTGCGAGAGTATCAGAAACGGGGGGTGGCCTGGCTATGGTTCCTGCGCGAAAATGGTTTTGGCGGCATTCTGGCTGATGAAATGGGCTTGGGAAAGACGCTGCAAGCCCTGGCGTTTATGCAGACCGTCCGGGAAGTCAACGCGAAAGTTGTTGCATCCAATACTACTGAAATTCTTCCGTCGCTCATCGTCTGTCCAACGAGCTTGGTATTCAACTGGGTAGCCGAGGCAGCCAAATTTACTCCCAGCCTGAAGGTGTTGGCATTGCAGGGCCCGAATCGGCGCGCGCTATTTTCCCAGATATCCAGCGCTCACCTGGTGATCACTAGTTACGCCTTAATACGACGCGATGCCGAGCAGTACCGCGATTGTGAATTCGATACGGTGATCCTGGATGAGGCCCAGCACATTAAGAACCGTCGCACGCAGAACGCCCAGGCAGTTAAATCAGTGCGCGCCAGGCACCGGTTAGTGCTGACCGGCACCCCGTTGGAGAATTCCGTTCTCGATCTCTGGTCGATATTTGATTTCCTGATGCCCGGATATCTAGGCTCCGCTCAGGACTTCCGGGAACGCTACGAGCAGCCCATCGCGCGGGATCGCAACTCGCAAGTGCAGGCTCGATTGGGTCGGCGGCTGCGTCCTTTCCTGCTACGGCGATTGAAGCAGGAGGTGGCAGCGGATCTGCCGAACAAACTGGAACAAGTGGCGTTTTGTGAGCTGTCTCCGGAGCAACGCGGCGTTTACGAGCAGTTTCTGGAGGCGACTCGCACCGAGATCATGGCCGCCGAAGGTCCACAGGGCGAGGCGCGCAGCCGGATGCTGGTGCTAACCGCCCTTTTACGGCTGCGGCAGGTCTGCTGCGATCTTCGCTTGCTCAGGCTCGAGAAAACGTCTGCTCCCGGACAGCAGACCATCCCTGGCTCCGGTGCGGACGCTGTCACACCGCAAGCTGCTGACGAATCGGGATCGCTTGCGGATACTGTTTCCGGCAAGGTCGAATTATTCAGTGAATTACTGGAGGAAGTCATCGATGGCGGCCATCGCGTGCTGGTGTTCAGTCAGTTCGTGGAAATGCTCTCGTTATTACGACAGGCATTGGAGGAGCAGGAAATTGATTACTGTTACCTGGATGGGGCTACCCAGAATCGGGCTGAAGTGGTTCGGCGATTCCAAACCAATGCCGGTATTCCCGTGTTCCTCATCAGTCTGAAGGCGGGCGGCGTGGGCTTGAATTTGACCGGAGCGGATACGGTTATTCACTTTGATCCCTGGTGGAATCCGGCGGTCGAAGACCAGGCTACGGATCGGGCTCATCGTATCGGCCAAACGCGAGTGGTGACCAGCTATAAGCTCATCGCACGAGATACCGTCGAGGAGAAGATCCTAACTCTGCAACAGCGAAAACGTGAGGTGATTCAATCCACGATCGGCGAGGAGGAATTCGCGGCAAAATTGTCCTGGGACGAAATCCGGGAACTGCTGGCTTAATTCTGGGTTTTGACCCGCGGCAGGAGGTAGCGCTTGCCTGACAAAATGTTCTCTAGGGTGCAGCGGGTCGGCTTGCTTGCGGCAGGGTCGTCCTTGAGCTAAGGGTTTTCAGTGATTCAGACTCATTATCAGGACTCAACGATCATTATCCTTGGCCATGGAACGACTCAGAGCGAGTCCTCCAGCACCACGGTGCTCGAACATGCCGCGAGCCTGCGGAAATTGGGTCAATTCACGGGGGTTTTGCCTGCGTTCTGGAAACAGGAACCCTTTTTCGAAAACGTGATAAAGGAGGCAAAATCCTCGCGGGTGTTCATCGTTCCGTTCTTTATCAGCGAGGGCTATTTCAGCGATTCCGTCATTCCTAAGGCTCTCGGTTTCCTGGATGAATCAGGCACTATCACGCGGCAACTGCGGATCGGGGCTCAAACTCTCTTCTACACCCGACCGGTTGGGGCGCATCCGGCGATGACTGAGGTTATTCTCAGCCGGGCGCGAGAAGTGGTGAAGCAATTCCCTTTTCCGGCTTGTCCAAAACCGTCCGAGACCAGCTTGGTGATTGCCGGTCACGGAACCAAGCAAAACTCCAGATCCCGGGAAGCGATCGATTTTCAGGTCAGCAGAATCTCGACGCAGAGGATCTTTGCGGATGTCCACGCAGTGTTTCTGGAGGAACCCCCCGGGATTTCTGAAAGCTATGCACTGGCCAGTTCTCGTCATGTAGTGGTTGTGCCGTTTTTTGCAAGCGATGGGTTGCATGTAACGGAGGATATTCCGGTGCTTCTGGGTGAAGCAGGTCCGGTAGTCAAACGGAGATTGGCGGCCGGACTGCCGACGTGGCGGAATCCGACGGAAAAGCAGGGCAAACTCGTCTGGTACAGCCGCAGCGTCGGGGCGGCTGCTTTGATGACGAATGTGATTTTGGAACTGGTACGCGAGGCTGGGGGTGAGGTTTCTGCTGAAAGCGGGGCGGGGCTTGGCGGGTTTCCGGCTTGAATCGCCGAGCTTGAATGTCGATTCTCTACGCGTGCATTGGAAGCGAGTTACGCTGGTTGGAGTCGGACTGCTGGGCGGTTCCCTGGGAATGGCCTTGCGGGAGCGACGTCTTGCTTCCGAAGTGATCGGTTACGTGCGCCGGGAGGCCAGCGTGGAAGAATGCGAACGCTGCGGAGCCGTGGATCGTGCCACGGTTGATTTGTCGGCCGCGGTCAAGGGAGCGGACCTGATCGTGCTTTGCACGCCTATCGCTCAAATGCGTGGGTTGGTGCGGGAATTCGCGGCCGGATTGAAGCGCGGCGCCATCCTCACCGATGTTGGCAGCGTCAAAACGAGTGTGGTCCGCGATCTGGAACAGATGGTGCAGCGGGCCGGTGGACATTTTGTGGGCAGCCACCCAATGGCGGGTGCGGAGAAAACTGGTGTCTCTGCGGGACGGCCAGATCTATTCGAGAAAGCCGTTTGCGTGGTAACTCCGACCCGGCGGACCGAGCCGAAAGCGCTGGAGAAGATTGAGGAACTCTGGCGCTCGCTGGGCGCACGGGTGTTGCGGTTGGCGCCCGTGCAGCATGACCGATTGGTAAGTCGCTCCAGTCACCTCCCGCACTTGCTGGCCGCTGAACTGGTAAATTTCGTGATCACTGGAAAAATCGATCAGAATCAGTCCGCATTGTGTGCCAACGGTTTTCGCGACACCACCAGGATCGCCTCCGGCTCTCCGGAAATGTGGCGCGATATCGCGATGGCCAACCGACGGAATTTGCAGCGGGAATTGTCGCGGTTTGTCAAAGGCCTGCAGCTTCTGGTGGACCAACTGAAGTCTGAGGACGAAGCGGCGATTCATCAGTTTTTCCTCAAGGCCAAGTCGGCGCGTGATGCCTGGGTTGCTGGCGGGGTGTCACCGTCCCCGGAGTGAACCAACCCTGATCCGACCTGAGCATGGCACTCCCCGATCTTCTTGAAATTGTTCCACCTAAGGTTGCGCCTCAAGGTGTGATCACGATTCCTGGCTCCAAGAGCATCACGAATCGTGCGTTGATTCTGGCGGCCATGGCTGCTGGGGAAACCACCCTGGAAGGGGCGTTGTGGAGCGAGGATACCCAGGTCATGGTGGAGTGTCTTCAGGAATTGGGCTTCATGATTAATGTCCAATCCGATACTCAAGAACCGGCCAACCGCAGGATAACCGTCTATGGCCAGGGCGGGCGATCGCCCAAAGGTGGGACGGCGACAAATCCAGTGGAGTTGCATGTTGGAAATGCGGGGACTGCAGCACGGTTTCTGGCAGCTTTCGTCTGTCTGGGGCAGGGTGTCTTCCGGCTTTCGGGCGTTCCGCGTATGCATGAACGACCCCAAGCGGCGCTTTTCCGTGCTTTGGGTGAACTCGGTTACCGGGTGGAAAGTTTGGGTGAGCCAGGGAAACTGCCGGCTTTGATTCATGGGACTGGTCCGCATGCCGGCCAATGCAAGGTGAGCATCGATCAAAGCTCTCAATTCGCATCGGCGCTCATGCTGGTGGCGGGACCGGCAGGCTGGAAGGTGCACATCGAAGGCGATAACGAGGACGAGTCACCTTATGTTGCGATGACCGAGCGTCTAGTGGCGGCTTTTCCCCGTCAGGGTGGCAATTTTCGTGTGGAGCCAGATGCCTCCAGTGGCAGCTATTTCGTTGCTGCGGGGCGCTTATGGACCGAGCAAACCGTCTCGAAACCAGCTTTACAGGTTGCTTTTTGGCCAAATTCCGGGCTGCAAATCGACGAGAAGTTTCCGCGAATTACGGCTGCGGCTCCGCGGGAAATCTCCCGTTCCCGCGATCTTGGAGACAGTATCCTGACCGCGATGATTCTGGCACCGTTCGGTCAGGAAAGTGTTCGTTTTACCGACCTGGGCCGGTTACGGGTTCAGGAGTGCGAGCGAGTGCAGGCCATGCGCACGGAGCTGGAGCGATGCGGGGCGCGCGTGTCGGAAGTGGGCGACAACCTGGAAATCTGGCCAGGCACGCTTCATGGGGCCGAGATCGAGACGTATAACGATCATCGCCTCGCCATGTGCTTTGCGATTCTGGGATTGAAAATCTCCGGGATAAAAATCAAGAATCCCTCGTGCGTGAAGAAAACCTTTCCGGATTTCTTCCAAAAATTGGCGGCGCCGGAACCGCGAGGGCTGGGCGTTCGGTGTTGCGACCCGCAGGGGCGCGAGTTGAACTGGGATTGCCTTTTCGCCGACTAGAGAATTTATCATGACTGTACCAAAGAAGCAGAGAACGGCGATTGTTATCGCTATTGACGGCCCAAGTGCCAGTGGTAAGAGCACCAACGCGAAAATGGTGGCTCGAACCCTTCATTTTCTACACGTGGATACGGGGGCGATGTATCGAACCCTCGCATGGTATTGCCTCAAGCACCAGATCGACGTGAATGACGCCAAAGCGGTAGCGACGGCCTGCCGCCGATGGAAAGCGACGCTGCAATCAGGTGAGGGACAGGTGCGGTTGGTGGTCGATGGCTACTACCCGGCGCAGGAAATCCGCACCAACGAGGTAAGCGCCGCCGTGACGCATGTGGCGGCGGTGCCCAAGGTGCGCGAGTGGATGAAACAGATCCAGCGTCAGTGCGCTCAATTTGGAGATCTGGTCATGGAAGGGCGGGACATCGGCACCAACGTTTTCCCGGAGACCGATTTCAAGTATTACCTGGACGCGAGGATCGAGGAGCGTGCCCGCCGACGTGCCGCGGAGGGCATCCAGGAAAACCTGGAGGTGCGGGACCGCCGTGACAGTCAGCGCGCCACCTCACCGCTCATGATTGCGCTGGGTGCCAAGGTCATCAATAACTCTGAAATGACTGCCGAACAGACCAGCCGGATGATCATCGAGGACATCCAGGCCCGCCTTAAAGCAGCGGAATAAGGCCTGGGTGTTGGGCGGGAGATTGCGCCGATGAACCTCTTATATTTTAGCGTCTGGGTCTTCTCGCGACTCCTGTTCAAGTTTGTATTTCGCTGGCAGGTCTTTAACCCGGAACGGGTCCCCCAGCGTGGTCCGGCGATCCTGGCTTCCAATCACGCGAGTTATTTTGATCCGCCACTGGTCGGCGCCGGCCTTTGGCGCACCCTCCATTACCTCGGGCGTGAAGATTTGTTTAAGTATCCGGTGATCGGTTGGGGGCTGCGTACGGTGCAAGCGGTGCCGGTGGACCGGGATGGCGGCGGTGCTGCTGGTCTGCGGGCGATCCTTGATCAGCTTCTCGCCGGCGGAGCGATTCTCCTCTTCCCGGAAGGCACTCGGACCCGAGACGGCAAACTTCAAGCTCCGCGCGCCGGAATCGGTTTGACCGTCATTAAATCTGACGCGCCGGTGATTCCGGTGCGCGTTTTCGGCACGTTCGACGCCTTCGGACGGCGGCACGCACTGCCCAGGCCGTTCCGTCGTGTCGGGGTCAAATACGGGCCGCCGATTGATCTCCAGGGATTGCGCCTGGAAGCCAAGCACTGCTCCAAAGCGCGCTTGAAGGAGATCTACCGGGAAGTGGCGCAAAAACTGATGCAAGAGATAGAAAAGCTGGGGCCGTACACGGATAAAGCTACGTTTCCGTAATCACGCGGCCGAGGAAAACCGAAGTGTGGCTGCGAACATCGGGGAATCGCTTTGATATTGGGCGACCGTGAGGGTGATGCTAGAATCCCCGGCATGATCGTGGAATTGGTTAATACGGGCTCGGAGCTGATGCTGGGTCGTACGCTCAATACTCATCAGCAATGGATTTGTCGGCAACTGGCCGACTTGGGTTACGTGGTTAGTCGTCAGGTGGCGATTCCGGACACTGCTGAGGCGATTCAACAGGCGGTGCGCGAAGCCTTGAGCCGAGCTGACCTGGTGATTACGACTGGAGGCCTGGGGCCGACATCGGACGATCTGACGAGGGACTTGATCGCTGGCATGCTCGGAAAGAAGTTAGTGGAGGATTCAGCGGTGCTCGCCAGGATTCAACAATACTTCACAGCGCGGAACCGCACGGCCCCTTCAAGCACCCTTGTCCAGGCCCAGGTGCCGGAAGGCGCCATGGTGCTTATGAATCGTAATGGCACCGCGCCTGGGTTAGCGATCGAGGTCGCACCCAATACTTTTCGAGCCCAGGGTAAAACCAGTTGGCTGGTGATGTTGCCGGGGCCGCCGCGTGAGCTGCGGCCCATGCTCAAGGAGTCAGTGCTGCCGCTGCTCGACCGGGTGCTGGCGCAAGCCGAGCCTTTTGTGTGCCGCACGCTTCGCGCGACGGGGATCGGCGAGTCGCTGTTGGAACAAGCGGTGGCACCGGAGTTGAGCGAATGCGTGAAGGCCGGTTTGGAATTGGGCTATTGCGCTCGGATCGGCCAGGTCGATGTGCGGTTAGCCGCGCGCGGGTTGGAAGCCGATGCGATTGTGGGCGAGGCGGAGCGGATTGTGCGCGGACGCCTCGGAGCATACCTTTATGGTGAAGGTGAGGAAGAGATCGAGGAGACCCTCGTGCGGTTGCTATCCGCGCGGCGGGAAACCGTGGCGGTGGCGGAATCCTGCACCGGGGGTTGCCTGGCGCACCGGATCACCAACGTGCCCGGTGCATCTCATGTCTTCCTCGCTGGTCTGGTAACTTACAGCAACAAAGCCAAGCAACGGTTGCTTGGGGTGAAAGCCACCTCGTTAGCGGAACGGGGCGCCGTGAGTGATCTTGTGGCCCGGGAGATGGCTGAAGGAGCACGTCAAAAACTCCGGGCTACTTACGCGCTTTCCCTCACTGGGATCGCCGGGCCAAGCGGTGGAGTTCCAGACAAACCTGTCGGCACCGTGTTTATTGGGCTGGCCGGACCTTTCGAAACCGTGGTGGAGCATTACCTTAACCCTTTCGATCGGGAAACGTTCAAGGAAGTCTGCGCGCAGCAAGCCATGGAGATGCTGCGCAAGGCAATTGTTGGCAGGGCAGGTGCCGTGGATTAGCCCACGGCCGGGACACTCGGAAAGCAAAGAGCCCGACGCAACTTGGCGTCAGGCTCTTTTGGAAAAATGCGAGGGCAGGGGCGCGGACTAAGCGCCGTTGTCGCCAATGGCTTCCACCGGGCAGCCTTCTTTGGCTTCTTTGCAGCGAGCTTCTTCCTCGGGGGACTCGGGTTGTTTGAAGACGAAAGTATAGCCGCCGTCTTCGTTGCGTTTGAAATTGTCAGGAGCGGTTTCGCGGCAAAGATCGCAGTCAATGCATTGGTTGTCCACGTAATACTTGCCGGGAACGTTTTCGGGATATTTGTTTGCTACATCAGCCATAAATTATTGCCTTTTGTTGAAGGCAATATGAAGACCGTCAGACGACAAGGCAAGCCCATTTTGCCACGGGCGCAACCACCACTTTTGACTTCGGTCTTCTGAGCTGATTCTCGACTTTCCCAGGCCGGGCCGGGTTTTGTGACAGTGCAAATTTGGCCGTGCCGTCAGCTTCGGGAGCGGCGATTCGCCAAGGCGACAAAATTCGCCAACAACTTCAACCCGACCTTCTGACTTTTCTCCGGGTGGAACTGGGTGCCGAAAATGTTGTCGCGCCAGACGGAGGAGGCGAATTTCTCCGCATACTCGGTGGTGGTGGCGATCACCGACGAATCTTCCGGACGCGGAAAATAACTATGGACAAAATAGACGTAGCTGCCATTGGGGATACCCTCGTATAGCGGACAATCAGGCCGATTGATGTCGAGTTGATTCCAGCCAATCTGTGGCACCTTCACCTTGGCCGCAGCATTGAATCGGACCACCTTGCCGCGGAATACGGATAGGCCTGTAGCGTTGCTGTTGAATTCTTCGCTGCGTTCAAACAGAGCTTGGTATCCGACACAAATCCCCAGGAATGGTCGGCCGCTGTCGATGAAACTGCGCACGCCAGTCAGCAATTCCTGCTTTTCCATCGCGTGGATGCAGTCATCAAATGCGCCGACGCCAGGCAGCACCACCGCGCGCGCATCGCGCATCTCAGCGGGGTGGCGCGCAATGCGCACCTCCGCACCGGCTTGCAGGAGCGCCTTTTGAACGCTCCGCAAGTTTCCCGAACCATAATCCATTAAAGCAATCACCCCGATACGGTAGAGGCTGGAAGGCTGCTAGGCAACTCAGGGCTGCCGCCTGGGCGAGTCGGCAGCGGGGGCGGCTTCCTTCTGCCCGTTGCTGCTGTGATTTTCAGTATTACTCAGCAGCGCTGCCTGCCAGGAAGAAACGCAACGGCAGGTCGGCGGCGCGGGTGATTCCAATCCGCACGGATTTACGCAAGGGGCCATGCTGGCGTCGACATTGTCGCCAGTCCGGGTTACGGGCGATAACCAACGGGGAATCCAGAGTGCACAAATCGGTTCCATCCAGTTGCCGGTTGATCGACAGCGCCTGGCAGAGCTTTCCGGGGCCGTTTCCCAATGAACGGAGCGGAACCGCTCGATGGCGCAGCATCCGCTCGACGCCGCGCGTCGGCACAATGGCGCGGATTAACACCGCTTCAGCCACCCCCTCCGCGCAGCAGACGGCGTTGACACAAAAATGGCAGCCGTAAATGAAGTAGACATATGCCATTCCAGGTGGGCCAAACATCACCCCATTACGAGGAGTCTGACCCCGGGCTCCGTGACAAGCCGGGTCCTTTCTCAAATACGCTTCAGTTTCGACAATGACGCCGCCGAACAAATCGTCGCCGTCGCGGCGCAGCAGGTAATGCCCCAGGAGCCGGGGAGCGACCGTTCGCGCGGAAGGGGCGTAGAATTCTCTCGGCAACGGTTCGAGGGCGCTCGGGCAGCTCATGGGGTGCAGTATAGTAATAGTTTAGGCTGGTAACAGTTTTACTTGGGTTGGAATAACACTTTTGCGTCCAGGAATTATATCCTATTGTTCGCGGTCTTGTGCTGCCGGCACTATTAACTACAGTCCTGTTCGCCACCTCAGTCATCTGTGGCCATCGGTCCGCCAAGTTGCTTGGGGGTGTCGAGGCCAATTTCTGGCGGGTGGTCACCGCGCTGGTAATGCTGGGGGCCTACGCGTTCACCTTCGGTGGTGGCATATCGGGCCGAGCATTTCCCGCTTTCCTGCTGAGTGGGTTGATTGGGATCGGGGTGGGGGATGTGGCGTTTTTTCAAGCCCTGCCACGATTGGGGCCGCGACTTTGCAGCCTGTTGACGCAATGTCTCGGCGCCCCTTTGGGGGCGCTCATTGAATGGGCGTGGTTGGGCACAACTCTCTCCAGGGGCCAGATCCTGTTTGGCTTGATCGCCCTGGCAGGGGTGGGGCTGGCGCTCGCACCAAATCGTGAAACGCCGCACAACCGTCGGGCCCTGACCATCGGCGGATTTTTTGCCCTGATCGCCGGAGCCGGAACCGCCTTCGGGGCGGTGTTAAGCCGTAAAGCCTACACCGTTGCCGGGGCATCGGGTTTGGCTGTGGACGGTGGCACCGCGGCGTTCCAGCGAGTCCTGGGCGGCGTGCTCTTTGCCGGCTTGGCGCTGCTGCTCGCGCGTCGCCGGGAGGTTTTTCAAGCAGTGGGTGAGCGTGAGTTGGATCTCGTTGATTCCTCAGTGGGCCAGTGGCGGAAAGCTGGTCCTTGGATTGTCGCCAACAGTCTCGCCGGACAGACGCTCGGAGTCAGTTGCATGCAGTGGGCCTTGGCAACCACACCCACCGGTATTGTGCTGGCCATTGTGGCCATTACTCCCATCGTTGTGATCCCGTTCGCCGTTGTGTTCGAAGGCGAGCGTCCCCGGCCACTATCGATTATTGGCGGGCTGATTGCCGTATCCGGCGTGGTTGGCCTGATCCTGGCAAAGGTTCCGCATTGAGCAAGCGGGCTTCACGGCTTCGGAGGGATTTTGCGGGTTGGATCGAACCTGCCTTTCGACGGTGCCCCGGGTGGTCCACTGGCGCCGGACTAATTAGCCGGGGGTTCCGGTGCGTCCTTCTCCGCCTCCGAGCGAGGGTGTTTGCGCCTGGCGACAGCCTGTTTCAGCAGGTACTCAATTTGGCCATTCACGCTTCGCAATTCATCCTGGGCCCAGGCCTCCAGCTCATTCCAGAGGCCTGGGTCGATGCGCAGCAAAAATGACTTTCGTTCAGCCATGGACTCAGGTGTAGAGGGTGCCGGTATTGATGACCGGATGCACCTCGGCTTCCGCGCAGAGCACCACCATCAGGTTGCTAACCATCGCCGCGCGTCGCTCGTCGTCGAGTTGCACCACATGTTTGTCGGCCAGTTCTTTCAGCGCCATATCGACCATGCTCACCGCGCCGTGCACAATTTTCTGCCGCGCCGCAATGATCGCCTCGGCTTGTTGACGTCGCAGCATCGCTTGCGCGATTTCCGGGGCATAAGCCAGGTGGGTCAGGCGTGCTTCCTCCACCAGCACTCCCGCTTTCGCCAATCGTTCCTGTAATTCACCGCGCAAGGCGTGCGAAACTTCCTCGACTCCGCTGCGCAGCGTGATCTCATTGTCTTCTCCGTTGTCGTAGGCATAGGCATTAGCCAGGTGACGCAACGCTGATTCGCTCTGCACCCGCACATAGTTCTCAAAGTCCTCGACATCAAACACCGCTTGCGCGGTATCTTGCACTTTCCAAACGACCACCGCCGCGATCTCAATCGGGTTGCCGCGTTTGTCGTTTACTTTCAAACGGTCACCATTGAAGTTGCGGGTGCGCAATGAGATTTTGTAGCGCGGCATGCGGTTGGTTTCGGGCAGCGGCGGGGCAGTGTGGCTGGCGGCGGCTTGCGCCTGCATTTGCATTCGTGCCTGCCAGCTCAGAGCGTTCGCCGGCCCTCCTTGATAAAAGGGATTGCCCCAGTGGAAGCCGTCGGTGCGAACCGTGCCTTTGTATCCGCCAAACAGGATCAGCACCCGGGCCTCGTTCGGCTGCAAGGTGAAGAATCCTCGCAGCATGATCAGTCCGGTGATTTCCGACAAGACCGCGATCACCAGCAAGGCCCAGTGTGGGTGCTGCTCATTTTGAATTCCGTGGATCAGCGCGTAGAGCAACAGCGCGATGGACCCAATGATGACGACGATGTTGATCGGCAGCATGACCCACCCGCTTTGAACGGAGGTGATGCGCTCGCGATTTGAGTTCGTGATTTCAGTTTTCATAGCAATACCTTTCTGCACCAATGGTATCTTAGTGATATCACATTGCTATTACACGTCAATCCCTATTTTGTAATCGGGTGTTAAGTTGTTACAGATTAAATTGTTAGATATTATGCCAATCCTCGCCTGCGAACGGAAATTAAGCGTGCTCGTCATAAAAGCATGGCTTTTGCCAGGGGCGTGCTTATGCTACTCTCCAGTTTCTAACGCATGAAGAACTCTAGAAAATCTACAACGCCGGTGGTAGCCATCATTATGGGGAGCGATTCTGACTGGCCGACCATGAAAGCGGCGGCAGATGTTTGCGCCGATTTTGGATTGGGCTGTGATGTGCGTGTTATCTCGGCGCATCGGACACCGCAGGATCTTTCGGAGTTTGCGACGAAAGCACACGAACGGGGGATTAAAGTATTCATTGCTGGGGCGGGTGGCGCGGCGCATTTGCCCGGGGTGACAGCCGCTTATACTCCGTTGCCAGTCATCGGGGTGCCCATCAACACCAAGAGCCTGAAAGGACTGGACTCACTGCTGTCGATCGTTCAAATGCCGAGCGGGATCCCGGTGGCTACGGTGGCGATCGATGGCGCGCGCAACGCCGGTCTGCTGGCGGTGCAAATTCTGGCGGTTGGAGACTCGGCTTTGCAGCGTAAGATGCTCGAATTTAAAGACCGGTTGGCAGCGGATTCGCGCGCAAAGAATGCCAACCTGACCCGGTAACAACGGCGGCGCGACCTCCTCGCCGAAGACTCATTTCCATGACCACTGAAGGACCTGCCGAGGCGAACCCCGGCACGCCGGCGCCGCAGCCTACCAAGCCCGCGGCGCTTTTCCGCAAAGCAGACTGGCTGACTTTTCTGCTAACCTTCCTGGCGGTTTGGATTGGGTATTATTACACGCTCGCTCCCGAGGTTACGCTAGAAGACTCGGGTGAATTGGCGGTCGGATCGTACTACGCGGGCATTCCACACCCGCCCGGATACCCGGTGTGGACGCTCTACACCTGGTTGTGGACCGTGCTGGTGCCGGTGGGAAATATCGCGTGGCGCGTGGCCCTGGGTGGCGCGACCAGCGGTGCGTTCGCGGCGGGGTTGTTGGGATTGCTGGTCTCACGCGGTGGCAGCCTGATGATCGAAGGCATCGAAGAACTGAAATCGATGTCTGGACGGTGGGGCAATGCCATCAGTGTGGTATCGGGCATTCTGGCGGGCACGTTGATTGGCTTCAACGGATTCATGTGGAGCCAGTCGGTGATTGTGGAGGTTTATCCCTTCAGCGTTGCCTCGTTCATGGTGACGATGGTCTGCCTGATGCGTTGGATATACACTCCGCAGCAGCGCCGCTATCTCTACCTCGCGATGTTCTTCTTCGGCATTTGCTTCACCAATCATCAGACCCTGATTGTGGCGGCGATGGGTCTGGAGGTAGCGATCGCGGCGGCTGATTATCGAATGGGCCGTAATCTCTTCCTGGGTAACGGCATCATCTATCTGTCAGGTTTGATGCTGAAGCAACAGCACCTGCTCACGACCCTGGACCAGAACCCTGCGATCTTTGCCATCTTCAACGCGGTGGGGATTGGTTCCATCGCCGCTTATGTGTGGTTTATTTACCTGACCCGTGCCGGTGCGTTGGAACTGATGCGGGACGGAGCGCTGGCGGCCACCCTGCTGTTCGCAGCCGCTGCCACGGCCCTCGGCGCGCCGGCGGCCATTCTGTCCCTGGCGACGCTGATCGCGTTTGCGTGTCTGGCGCGTAAAACCTGGGGCGCCGGACGCGAGTGGCTGGTGGTCACTGTCTGTGGTTTGTGCTGGCTGGCGGGGGCCGCGTTTTATTTTTATCTACCCCTCGCAGGCATGACCAACCCCCCGATGCAATGGGGCTACCCACGGACGGTCGAGGGCTTCATTCACGCCTTCACGCGTGGCCAATACGAGAAGGCAAATCCCACGGATATTATCGGCGATCCGCTGCGGTTTGCCCGCCAGTTGCAGATGATGTTCAGCGCCATTGTTGAGGAATTCAACTGGGTGCACGTTTTTATCGCGCTGGTCCCGTCCTTCTTCTTCCGTCGGCTGCATCAGCGTGAACGAGCATGGCTCATCGGGGTAGGGGCGATTTACTTGTGCCTGGGCGTCCTGTTGCTGATTTTGTTGAACCCGCCGCCGGACCGTGCCGCGCAGGAATTGGTGCGAGTCTTCTTTGGAGCGTCCCACACGATGGTAGCTTTGCTGGTGGGCTATGGCGCCACCCTGGTGGTGGCGTACATGGCTACGCATTACCTGGAATTCCGGTCCTGGGGGTTGATAGGCGGAGCGGTCGCGGTGGCGCTGGCGGTGTTCAATGTTTCCGAGTTCCTCAGCAATAAGTTTTTTGGCGAATTGGCAGAGGTGACTCCCGGCGAAATGCTGCGCTTCGTAGGGAGCGTCTTCACCAACTCCGGCCAATTTGGACTGCCGGTATTCGGTGGGCTGCTGTTGATTTTTTTGTGCGCGGTTTTTATGGGTGCCATGCTGCTTTATAAGCAGCGCGCGCCCGTAGTGATCGTCCTGGGGGTGTTGACTCTCATGCCGCTCTATTCCGTCATGACCCACTGGTCGGACAACGAGCAGCGGGGACACTGGTTTGGTTACTGGTTTGGCCACGACATGTTTTCCCCGCCATTCAAGGCTCAGGATGGCCAGCCGCTGTTTCCGGAGATGGCCAGAGACGCGATTCTGTTCGGCGGCACTGATCCGGGCCGCTTTTGCCCTACTTACATGATCTTTGCCGAGAGCTTCATCCCGCATAAGGATCAGCCTCGCCAGGACCAGCACTTTGATCGGCGCGATGTCTACCTGATCACGCAAAACGCCCTCGCGGATGGGACGTACCTCTGCTACATCCGCGCGCATTACAATCGAAGCCAGCAGTACGACCCACCGTTCTTCCAGGAGTTATTCCGCACGCAGGCCGAGCGTGCCAAAGGCGGGGGAACAAACCTGCTGTCACGGGCCGTGCGGCCGTTGGACGAGTATTTTACGCGACTCGGAGAGCGCATCGAGATGCGGCGGCGTACATTCACTTCCTGGTTCCAGGAGGATCACTTTACCGATTTGCCCGCTTTGGCGGCACGGCTGAAGCCCGGCAAAGATCAGGATGCGCTCTCGAAATTTGTCTATGACCTGTTGCGTCCGGAGACCCAGGCGCTGCTTAAGAACGGTGACACCTCCAGGAGCCTGCGTTCGGCCCTGACAACTGACTTCAACGTTCTTATCGAGCGTGAGCTGGAAGTCATACGACAATTGCGAGCGTTAAGTGACGAGCGAGCGGCCGCCGAGCATGCGGGCGCTGGCACCAATCAACTCCAAAAGCTGGATGACCGGCTGCGCGCGCTGGCGAGCACCGAACCGGTGTACACACCCGAAAAATTCAAAGGAGTGGCCCTGCCTGCCAGTCTTAAGGAATTCCTGGCCGAGAATCCGCAGAGCCATTCGCGGATACGGATGAACCGTCTGCTGCTCGAGGCCGCTTATCCGGGGCTAATTGCTCGCAGCCTCGGCGGCGTTTATCCGGATCGGGAGATTTACATTCCCACTCCTGAGGATTCCGGACGGTGTTACCAGGAGTATATCGCGGACGCGCAGAAGCGGCTGGAGACGGGCCAGCTCAAACCGGGTGAGGAGGTCAGTTCGGCGGAGGGCAAACTGCAGGTGGGCGGCCAGGTCGCCGTCATGTCGATCAACGGCCTGTTGACCAAAGTTATTTTCGACAAAAATCCCACGCACGAATTTTACGTTGAAGAGAGCTTCCCGTTGGATTGGATGTATCCCCACCTCACGCCGCATGGAGTGATCATGAAGATCAATCATCAGCCCTTGTCGGAGATGCCCGAGGCGATCATCGAGAAGGATCACCGATTCTGGAAAGAGTATTCGCAGCGATTGGCGGGCGACTTTATCGATTACGACACCAGTGTGAAAGATATCGCGGCGTTCGTCGAAAAGGTGTATTTGCGGCGGGACTTTACGGGATTCAAAGGCGACCCGAAGTTCATCCGAGACGACCAGGCGCAGAAAGCATTTTCCAAATTGCGCAGCGCCATTGGTGGTGTCTACGCCTGGCGGGCAGGGGTCAGCAAGCCGGGGTCAGACGAACATCGACGGATGATGAAAGAGGCGGATTTTGCATTCCGACAAGCGTTCGCCTTTTGCCCGTTCAGCCCCGAGGCGGTATTCCGGTATGTCACCCTGCTGGCGGCCAGCCAGCGTCTGGACGACGCCATCCTGATCGCTTCGACCTGTCGCAAACTCGATCCGTTCAGCACCCAGATAAGCGAATTGGAAAAGCGCTTGCGCACGATGAAATCGCAGCCGGGATCAGATTTGAACGGCAGCGGGATTCAGCAATTGGAGGAGGAGTTAAACCGGAATCCCGATAATTTTCAGGCGGCCTTCAACTTGGCCGGCGCCTACCTGCAGTTGCAACAGTCCGGCCGAACCCGGGAGATCCTCGAGGGGGTATTCGCGCATCCCAAGGTCAGCGGCAATGCCCTGCGGGCGTTGCTCCAGGCCTACAGCAGTCTCCAGGATACGAATCAGATTCGTGCCGTGGTGGGGAAGCTGGAACAGTTCCATCAGCAAGCGCCCGGCAAGGATGTGCACGTGTCCCTTGGGTTGGCAGAGGGCTTGAACCTCCTGCACGAGCGCCAGCGGGTTGCGCCGTACCTCGACGAAGTGCTGACGAATTCGGGGGTGGATCCCAATTCCGTGGTAGGCGCGGCTCAGCAGGCGGCTGCGTGCGGAGACAATGTCCGGTTGGAACGGGCGCTGGAGCGGTTGGTGCAAGTCGCTCCGGATGCACCGGAGGCGTGGTATGACCTCGCAGCGCTTCGAGCCAGCCTGAACAAAATGGTGGAGGCTTTGCCGGCTTTGAACCATGCCATCGACCTGAGCCGGAAACGGTTGCTGAAGGATCCGTCCGCGAGGGATTTGATCAAAGCCACCAAGGAAGATCCCCGGTTTGCTCCCCTGCGAACCAACCAGGAATTTCAGCGCCTGCTGACCCCATAGGAGCACCTGAGATATAAAGCCTTTACCCTTTTTACCTCCCCTTCGCCGGTGGTTGCAGCGAGTGTCACAATCGGTTACTCTACCGTGCCACACTGTTAGTGGGAATGAATTGATATCCATGACGAACGAAAGCGATACTGTAGCTGGAACAACACCGGACGCGGCAGAAACGACCGCCAAGCCCGAAGCCGGGACCGACGCGGGCACCCTCGCGCCCGAACAGATCCAGGAACTGCGCCAGCAGGCGGCGAAAGCGGATGATTACTGGCAGCGCTTGCTGCGCACGACCGCCGATTTCGACAATTACAAAAAGCGCATGGTGCGCGAAAAGCAGGAATCCGTTAAATATGCCAACGAAGCCTTGCTGACGAAGTTGATTCCGTTGCTGGATAATTTCGAGATGGCGATCGCCGCGGCGCAAGGCAACTCCCACGAAGCGCTCCAATCGCTGCAGACGGGCGTCGGCATGATTTTTCAGCAATTGAAGAGCACCCTCACCGAAGCTGGTCTGGAGGAGATCGACGCCGCCGGGGGACCGTTCGATCCCAACTGGCACGAGGCCGTCTCGCAACTGGAAACGGCAGACGCGCCCGAGGGCCATGTCGCACAGCAACTGCGCAAAGGCTACAAATTGCGGGATCGTTTGCTGCGTCCGGCCAGTGTCATTGTGGCCAAAACACCGGCTAACTGAATTCGCCCATGGCCAAAAGAGACTATTACGAAGTGCTCGGCGTCGAGCGCGGCGCTTCCGCCGAAGAGATCAAGAAAGGCTATCGCAAGATGGCCATCAAGTATCATCCGGACAAGAATCCGGGTGACAAAGCGGCGGAAGAGAGTTTCAAGGAACTGGGGGAGGCGTATGAAGTTCTGAGTGATCCGCAAAAGCGCGCGATTTACGATCAGCATGGTCACGCCGCCTTCGACAAGCGTGCTGGCGGATTTGGCCGGGGGACAGGTGGGTTTCATGACCCGTTTGATGTGTTTCGCGAGGTGTTCGGCGGCGGCAGCATCTTCGAGGATTTGTTCGGCGGTGGCCGGTCCGATCCTTCCCAGCCTCAACGTGGGGATGATTTACGCTATGACATGGAGTTGACCTTCGAAGAAGCGGCGCACGGCTGCGAAAAGGAGGTAACCGTGTCCAAACTGGACGTCTGCGAAGTCTGCAGTGGTTCGGGAGCCGAAGCTGGGTCACGTGCGCATACGTGTCCTACTTGCGGCGGACGAGGCCAGGTGATCAACTCTCGCGGAATCTTCAGCATTGCTCAAACCTGCCCGCAATGCCAGGGAGCTCGGCGGGTAATCGATAAACCGTGCAAAGGCTGCCGTGGTCAGGGACGGACGGAGCGTTCGTCGAAAATTAAGCTGCGGATCCCGGCGGGGGTGGACACCGGTTCCCGGTTGCGCTCGGCCGGTAACGGTGAGGCCGGTTTTCGGGGCGGACCGCAGGGCGACCTCTACGTGGTGCTTCACGTAAAGCCGCACGAGTTTTTTCAGCGGGACGGAGATGATTTGCTGTGCGAAGTGCCCATCAGTTTTGTCCAGGCTGCGCTGGGATCGGAGATTGAAGTCCCAACCCTGGATGGCAAGGCCTCGATCAAAGTCCCGGCCGGCACCCAGCCGGGAACCATGTTTCGCCTCAAAGGCAAAGGCATGCGCAACATCCAGGGCTATGGCCACGGCGATTTGCACGTGCGGTTGAACGTGGAAGTTCCCACACACCTTACGTCCGCGCAGCGGGCCAAGTTGCACGAGTTTTCCGAGTTGTGCAGCGGCAAAGAAAGTCCGCTGAGCCAGACTTTTTTCGAGAAAGCCAAGAGCCTGTTTCAATCCCGCGGTTGATCTGCGCGATCGAGCAGGGGAGATAGATGGCTTTTGGATGAGGTATGCATCGGTTTTATCTACCGCCAGCACAGTGCACCGGCCCCACTCTCCAGCTCACAGAGGGTGAGGCGCACCATGCGGTGCGGGTGCTGAGACTAGGGCCCGGAGACCCGGTGCAGGTGTTGGATGGTGACGGCCGGCAATTTGACTGCACGGTATCCGACGCCACCAAGACGCGCGTGAATTTGCAGGTGCGCGAGACGCGTGAAATGCCGCGACCGCCTTGGCAGGTGACGCTGGTGCAGGCCATCCCCAAAGGTAAGCTGATCGATTCCATCGTACAGAAAGCGACGGAACTGGGCGTGCATCGGATAGTGCCCCTGCTTTCGGAGCGAGTCGTGACACATGTGGATCAGGCTGCTGCGTCCCAGAAATCAACCAAATGGCAGCAGGTCGCGGTCGAGGCTATCAAGCAATGTGGTTCCGCCTGGTTGCCACGGGTGGAGGATCCGGTTCGGCCGATCGAGTTTGCGGCGCGCGCTGAGAAGTTTGACCTGATCCTCGTGGCCGCGCTTCAGCCGGGCAGCAGACATTTGCGCAGCGTTTTCGAGTCCTATTGCACTCGGGAAAAACATCCCCCTAGATCTCTCTGCGTTTGGGTGGGGCCGGAAGGTGATTTTACCGCCGCGGAATACCAGATGATCGGGGACACAGGCGCCATGCCGATCACCTTGGGGCACCTGGTGTTGCGGGTCGAGACCGCCGCCATTTATAGTCTGGCTATCATCAATCATGAACTCCAGGCCGCCCACAACTTCACTCCGGGCGCTCAGTTCGTTCCTTAGCTTCGTCGCTGAACCAGCACTCGAAAACTCTCTCCAAGGTTTTCGGGATGCAGCAGGGTTCGCAACTGCCGCAGTCGTGGCAGGGTCCACGGCGGAAAAGTTGCTGGTTTTATCATCAGACCCTGCGCGATGGTGCCGAGAAATGCAGCTTGGCGGTCAAAGTAATCGGTCACCAGGCCGGAGCGTTCACCGGCGCGGATGATCTCGGCGAAGTTCACATGCGCGGTGAGGTCCTGGTCTCCCGGGGCGGCGAGGTGATTATCGCCCACGCGATGGTGGTGGTAGGTCCGCAAGGTGCCATTGGGACGGGAAGGGTCGAGGAGATATTGGCTCTCAAAACCGTAATCCAAAGTCATCAACCATCCCGAATGCAGCGCCCGGGCCGCCCCCTGCCACCAATCGGTGGCTACCGAGGAGAATTCTACAATGAAACCCTCGGGCAACACAGTGAGCAGTTCGCCTGGCGTTTCGAACGGCAGACTGACGGGCGACTCCAGCGATGACCAGACAAATTCATCGCGGCGCAAAGCCACCCCCATTTCCCGCCATTGACGCTCGCCAGCGTGCCACTGCAATCGCGTGATCGGCATGGAATCCAGCAACTCATTCGAGAAAATGACGCCTCGGATTGATTCCGGTGCCAGGCGGTCGCACCAAGCGGTATTTTCCGCAAACGAGGCCAGGCGACGGACCTGGATGGCTTTTCTCGAGCGCGAAGGTTCGAATATGGTGTATTTTAGCCTCTGCAATAAATCTGGTCGGAACTCCCTAAACCAGAGCAAGATGTCTAGTGCCAACTGGCCGTGGTGCGCTCCGGCCTCAACCAGGTCCACGGGTGAGTTCAGCCCGGTTTTCTGGTCCAGTTCATCCAGCCAATCCGCCAATCGGGTCGCTAACAGCTCACCAAAGACGCTTCCGACGCTGACGCTGGTGTAAAAGTCTCCTTGTCGTCCGAGGTTGTCTTTTTCCTTTTCATAATATCCACAATCTGGACAATACAAAGCCAGCTCCATGAAGCGCTTAAAGGGTATTACCCCTTGAGCGGCAATTTCAGCGGCAATTATTTCAGCTATGTTGCGCAAGGACAATAATTGGTGCGAATTTAGCTACAGATGGCACAGACCATTCGGAATTTATGGCCAAAATTGACGCATTCTTCAATTTAATGTTCGAGCAGAAGGCATCCGACCTGCATTTGTCGTCGGGCAATAATCCCATGCTCCGCATTAACGGCGAGATGCAACGGGTGGACCATCCGCCCTTGGATAACGACGAACTGAAGAAGACGCTGTACGAGATTGCCCCGGAATACAAAATCAAACACTTCGAAGAAACCGGGGATGTGGATTTTGGTTATGAAATTCCCAACGTCTCTCGCTTTCGCGCGAATTTTTTCAATCAAAAGAACGGGATTGCCGCCGTCTTCCGCCAGATTCCCAGCAAGGTTTTGTCCTTTGAAGATTTCGAGAAGTTCGATGCTCCACTCCCGGCGGTGTTGAAGAAGTTTTCGATGTTGCACCGTGGCCTGGTGGTAGTCACCGGTCCGACCGGTTCTGGTAAATCAACGACCCTGGCGGCGATGGTGGATTACGCGAACCGGAATCGCCGGGACCACATCATCACGGTTGAAGATCCGATTGAATTTGTGCACGAGAGCAAGAACTGCCTGATCAATCATCGGGAAGTCGGGGTGCATACGAAGTCTTTTGCCGCGGCGCTGCGCGGGGCGTTGCGTGAAGATCCGGACATCATCCTGGTCGGCGAGTTACGCGACTTGGAGACTATCGAACTCGCCCTGGTCGCTGCCAGCACGGGGCATCTGGTTTTTGGCACCCTGCACACTCCCAGCGCCGCCAAAACCGTCGATCGTATCATCGACGTCTTCCCGGGCGAGCAGCAGAACAAGATTCGGGCGACGTTGTCCGAGGCGCTGAAGGGGGTCGTGGCGCAAAACCTGTTCAAGCGCATCGACAAACGCGGGCGCGTGGCCGCTCTTGAAATTTTGGTGTTCACCACCGCCATCGCCAACCTCGTCCGCGAAGGCAAGACCCACCAAATTCCCGGCATGATCCAGGTAGGCAAGAAACTGGGCAACCAACCCTTGGACGATGCGATCATGGAGCATCTGCGGATGAAGCGCATCTCGCCGGAAGAGGCCTACGACAAGGCGCTGGACAAACGGAAATTCCGCGGATTCCTCAGCCAACCGCCGGAAGATGACGAGAACTGAACTAATTTATGCGCCGTCCTGAATTGGATAATATCCTGGGCACCATGCTGGATTCCCAGCCCGAGGTGTCCGACCTGCTTTTCACCGTCGGCAAGCCGTTGCAGGTGGAGTCTTTTGGGGAACTGAAACCGGTCAATTACGAGACCCCCATCCTGCGCCTGACCCCGTTTCAAACCGAAATGGTGGCGCTCAATCTGATGGGTGAAAATCAATGGCAAATCGGTGATTTGCTGCGGCGGGGCTCCTGCGACGCGGCCTACACGTTGGGGGATCGCGCACGGTTTCGTATCAATATCTTTTCGCAGCGGGGCAACTATTCGGTGGTTTGCCGGCAATTAAACACTGCCATCCCGACCCTGGAGAGCTTGAACTTCCCGTCGATCATTGCGCAGATCCCGCGAGAGAAGACCGGGCTGGTGCTGGTTACCGGCGCCACCGGCTCGGGCAAATCGACCACCCTGGCGGCGGTGCTCAACGAAGTGAATCACACCAAGGCGGTGCACGTGATCACGCTCGAAGATCCCATCGAATTTATTCATCCGCATCATCGCTCCACGTTCAATCAGCGGGAACTCGGCACCGACTTTGACAGCTTCTCCAGCGGTTTGCGCGCCGCGATGCGCCAGGCGCCCAAGGTGATTCTCGTCGGTGAAATGCGCGATCGCGAGACGGTTAAGATCGCGCTTAGTGCGGCGGAGACCGGTCACCTGGTGCTGAGCACGCTGCACACCATTGACGCCGGGCAGACCATGAACCGCATCCTGGGTATGTTCGAAACCGATGAACAGGAGCAAATCCGGGCGCGCCTGGCCGACACATTGCGGTGGATTGTCAGTCAGCGCCTGGTGCCGAAGATCGACGGCGGGCGTCATGCCCTCTTGGAAATCATGGGCTCGAACCTGCGCACGCAGGAATCGGTGCGCCTGGGCGAATCGGAAGGGAAAAGTTTTTACGAGATCATCGAGGCCAGCGCTCCATTCGGCTGGCGCACGTTTGATCAATCGGTGCTGGAGGCGTATGAGCAGGGCAAAATCACCGAGGAAACGGCGCTGCTGTACTGCACCAAGCGCGGTCCGGTGGCGCGCGGCATTGATAACCTGAAGAAGGTGCGGGGCGAATCCACCTTCAACGGCAATTCTCTCCGAATGAAAGCGGGGCAGGAAGTGCGGTCCGGCAGCGCGCCGGTGCCCACTCCGCTGCGCCTGAAATAACCGTATTTATGCCCACACAATTTGATTTCATCAGCACGACGGATCGTCCCGCGCTGTTAGCCTTCTCGACGCCGGAATGGCTGGAAGCCACGCGCAGTGCCTTGAACGAACTGGGCTACAAGGTGCACACCGCCGCGACGCACGGTGATTTCCTGAACCGGTTCACTCAAATCCATTACCAGGTGGTGATTGTCGAGGAGCTGTTTGCCGCCAATACGATCGAGGAAAACTTGACCTTGCAGGCCCTCCAGCAGATGCCGATGGTGCAGCGCCGGCAGGCCACGGTAATTTTGCTCGGCCCCTCTTTCCAGACCTTCACCCCGATGCAGGCCTTTCAGCATAGTGTGCATGCGGTCATCAATCCATCGGAGATGTTTTTGATCAAACAATTGATCGAGAAGGCGGTCGCCGACAACACGCTCTTCCTCCATAGCTATCGCGAAGCTCAAAACCGGGCGTATGCCACCGGCCGTCCCGAGACGTGATCTCGAATAACGATTGCGATCAGCTCAGAAATCCGACAGGATAAGCCGCATCCACAGGATAAAGCCGAACTTCGTCGACCACTGAGTCTTTCTTGATTTCGCTGAGGAGCTTGCAGCTCTAAGAAGCCTAAACTCAGAGAAGAGAACCTGCTTTCCGATCTTTGCTCTTTGGTATCCGACCTCTGCCCTCCGACTTCTGGCTTCTAATCCCTCCAGTGTCGTTGGTGCGCCCCCGTTGACTCACGGATAAA
>DBMR01000100.1 GCA_002298785.1 Verrucomicrobia subdivision 3 bacterium UBA693 | reverse complement strand
CTTTTAATTTGAGTCAACTCGCGCCGTGCGCGAGTCGTGACTTTTTGCTCGCGCCTGTGTGCCGGTAATCGGGATAATCCATCCGATGTTGCGTCTTGATCAGGCTTTGGTGAATCGCGGACTGGCTGAAACCCGCGAGAAAGCCAAACGCGCGATCCTCGCCGGAGCTGTCCGGGTTAACGGACAGGTGGTTTCTAAAGCCGGGCATTCCATCAAGGATCAGGATGTCGTCGCGCTGACCGAGGCGGAGAAGTTTGTCAGTCGCGGGGGACACAAGCTGGAGCATGGATTGATGGTTTTTGGCGTAGCCGTGGCCGGGTGCCGGGCGCTGGATGTGGGGGCCTCGACGGGTGGATTCACCGATTGCCTCCTACAACGCGGAGCAGGCAAGGTGTACGCGATCGATGTCGGGCAGGGGCAACTCGCGTGGAAGCTGCGCCAGGATCCCCGGGTGGTCGTCATGGAGAAAACGAATGCTCGGGAATTGACGACGGGCAAGTTTCCGGCCGGTTTTGAACCGGCGGACCTGGCGGTGATCGATTGTTCATTCATCTCCCTGCGCAAGATCCTGCCGGCCGTCGTTGCATTACTGCGGCCGTCGGCTAAGATCATTGCATTGGTCAAACCGCAGTTCGAGGCCGGTAAAGCGGAGGCCGATAAAGGCGCGGGGGTGATCCGTGATCCAGCCGTGCATGAACGGGTATTGCGCGAATTGGAGACGTTTGTGGGTACGCTCCCGAGTTGGACCTGGCGGCAAACCACCGAATCCCCGATTCTCGGGCCTGCAGGCAACAAAGAATTCCTGGTGTTGATTGAAAACACTCGCTGATAAAATCCAGAAGGTTGGGGTGATCGGAAACTCGAGCAAAGCTTCCTGCGCGAGTGTGGTGTCCAAAGCCGCGAAGCTCATCACCGCCGCCGGCCGCGCGCTGTACGCGGATCTCGTCACCGCCCGTTTGTCGGGGCTTAAGGCCACGGTTTGCCCGGATGCGGAACGGCTCTCCCGGCAAGTAGATTTGCTCCTGGTTTTTGGCGGGGACGGTACCTTGCTGCGGGTGGCGCGCGAGATCGCGGGTTCCCGCACCCCGATTCTCGGGATCAACATTGGTGGTCTGGGTTTTCTCACGGCGGTGCCTTCGGTGGAAATGCCCAAGGCCCTGGACGCGGTCTGGCGCGGTGCGTTCACTTTTGAATCCAGGGTGCTGTTGCAGGTTTCCGGAACCATCGACGGACAGCATATCGAGAAGACGGCCCTGAACGACATTGTCATCAGCCGCGGTATTTTTTCGCGGTTGATCGAGTTGGACCTGTGCGTCGATGGCGATCCGCTCACGCGCTATCGTTGCGACGGCCTGATCGTGAGTTCTCCCACTGGATCCACGGCGTATTCCCTGGCGGCGGGCGGGGCGGTGATCTTTCCCACCGCAAAGGTGTTGGCGGTGACGCCAATCTGTCCCCATACCCTGTCGAATCGCGCTTTGATTTTGCCGATTACATCCGCCATTCAGGCTCGGGTCATCGATCCAAAACCGGCGACGATGCTGAGTGCTGACGGCCAGATGATCGCCGAATGCGCCGCCGGAGATCTCATCGAGATTCGGCGCAGCCGACGCTCAGTACGATTGATGCATTTGGCGGGTTCCTCCTTCTGCGAAACCTTGCGCCGTAAGTTGCATTGGCGCGGAGCCTCCTTGTAGGTCTTGGGCTCTGGACTGGGCGCGCGCGGGGAGTCGTGCTGCACGGTAGTCAATTGAAAAATCGGACGCGGTGCTGCGCACTTTTCGCCACTGATCTCTTTAGGCTTTCCCCCGGAGGAAAGGTCTATCAAACTTCTATTGCCGTTGGCGTGTCCGACCTCGGGCACCGATTGGCCACTGTTAACCATGGTTCGACTAAAAGATATCGCCCTCCAGGCGGGGGTGTCGTTGATGACGGTCTCGAAGGCCTTGCGTGACGCCTCGGATGTTTCCGCCGCCACCAAGGCGCGCTTGAAACAACTGGCCGCCCAGATGGGTTACGTGCCGGATACGAGTGCGGCCGGGTTGCGCACGCGCACCACGCGCCTGTTTGGAATTGCGGTGTCGTCGTTGACCAACCCCATATTCTCACGGGTAGTGCTCGCCCTGGAACAGCAAGCGTCGGCGATGGGCTACGATGTCATCCTGGCGCACACGTTGAACCAGCCTGAGCGCGAGGAAGTGTGCTTGAAGCGTTTCCTGGCGCGTCGGGTCGACGGCATCTTTATCTCGCCGGTGTATCGCATGGGAGCTGAAGCGCCAGTCTATCGCGAAATCCTCGAACGGAACATCCCGACCGTGGTGCTGGGCCATACGGCGCCGTTCTGCAACTTCTTCATCAATGTTGAATCGGATGATTTGCTGGGCAGTTACGCGGTGACGCGTCATCTGCTAGGGCTGGGGCATAAGCGCATTGCCTTTCTGGCGGGTCCGCCAGCCACGCCCTGGACTCAGGAACGGTTCGAGGGCTATCGCCGGGCGCTGAGGGAATCGGGGCTGGATGTGGACGACAAGCTGGTGTTTCAAGCCGGACGCACGATCGAGGATGGGGCGAAAGCGACGCTCCAGATGATCAACGAAGGCGTGGACGCCACCGCAGTGCAGGCCGTAAACGACATGATTGCAGTGGGTTGTGCGGATACTTTGCTGCAACAAGGCTTGAAGATTCCCGGAGATATTTCCGTGGCGGGATTTGGCAATACCCTGGTGAGCGAGTTTTTTAGAGTACCCCTCACGACGGTGCGGCAGCCGAAATTCCGCCTGGGGGTGGCGGCCGGCGAAGCCATGCAGCTTCTGCTGCGCGGCCAAAAGCCGGAAAGTCGGCGACTTTCAGCCGATCTGGCCAAACGGTCCAGTACCGGCATCGCTCCTGCTACCTCTTCGTTTGAGCGCTTAAGAACAGGCGCCCAAACGAAGATATGAAGAAGCTTATCACGGTCCTGTTGGTTCTCACCATCACCTTTGGTGTCCTCTGGGTGGCTCAAGGTTGGACATTGCGCCGTGCCGACGCCAAGATCACGAAGTTCCACGCGGACGCGGACAACCTCATTCTGGGCCTTCAACAATACAAGGAATTCGTCGGTTCCTATCCTGAAGGTGACAATCTCTCCATCGCCAAAGCGTTATTGGGCCAAACTAATAAGAAGGTCCTTATTCTGGCGGTGCGCCGAAACGACCTGAACGACAAAGGGGAAGTGCTTGATCCCTGGGGCACCCCGTTGCAGTTCTATTTTTCTCAAAATGAGGTTATGATCCGCTCTGCCGGGCCCAATAAAGCCTGGGAAGACAGTGCGGTACAAACCGCCGACGACCTTTATCGCTGCGCGAAAAAAGAGCGGTGAACCGCTGCTGCCAATCCCATCGCCTGGCCATCACCCAACTCCCGTGCAGCTTCTCGCGGTAGTTACCAGGTGCGCAGTCAGTAGAACTGCACCGCGTTGGTGGCGCGCTTGTCGCTTAGAGTAGTGCTACCGCCGGTGCCATAGACATTGGAGATCGGTACCCAGACCGTGGGTGGCTCCAGGTTGGTGCTTCGTTCCAGCGTGTAAACAATCCCCAATTGAGATGGAAATCCCATCGAAAAATTGGTGCCGACCCCGGACACCGAGGTCGCCATGGGTGGGATCAACGGGATCACCTTGACGTCGAGGCTGTCCGAGACTCCGTCCGGATGATCCAGGTTGTAGGCGGTGAAAGTCACGGTGTAAGTCCCGGTGGTGTTCCAGGAATGTGAAACATTCACCAGGCTCGCGTTGGTAAGCACCGTGCCATCCCCGAAGTCCCAAGTCACCCGATCCGCCCGCCCGTACACCTGACCTCGAAGTGGCAGCACACCCGTCTGAGCCACTTCCGGCCAGGCGGCGCTCACGGCTACCGTCAGCAGTCCATTGATGCCGGCCGCCACGTATTCGTCTGCACCCATGGACGGAGGGGCATTCCAGGGGTCGCCATCCAGGTCGGTGCCGCCGGCGAATTCCGGAAGCCCGGCCCCACGGCAAGGCGAGGTGGCCGCCAGGTGCCAGCCATCGATTAATTGAGGATCGGCGGTGATGGAATTGGTGCTCACATACCAGAATGCTGGCGCAGTGCAGCACGAGAAAATTGAATTGGCTCCGAGCACGCCGTTAAAATTTCCAAAGCTAAATGACGCGAAGTTGTAGTAAATGATGCAATTGGTAGCAGGGCTGCTGTAAATACCACCGGCTGTGCCTGCAGTATTATAGACGATAGTGGATTGTAGTACCATCTTAGCGTTGGAGACCCCGCCACCAGATTCGGCAACATTGCTGATGCAAACCGAGTTATACACTCTCCCATCATAAATGCCGCCACCATATCTGGCGCGATTTCCCCAAAGCAGCGAATTGCGAACAGTAGCATACGCCACTCCGCCGCCTTGGTTAGCCGAATTGCCGATGATGAGACAATCCTCGACTCGGGCGGTGATTGACGCCGCCCAAACTCCGCCGCCCGCACCCATCGTCACGTTGGTCTGCACTGTGGCGCCATTTGTGATGGTAAAGCCCTTTAACAATGCCTCGCTGCTAATCCAGGCTCCTCGGATGGCCGCAGTTCCATTGGTGGTCACGGGATCAAACGCCCCCTGGATCGTGGTAAACCTGGGACCGTTGACGCTCACCAACCGCTGGGACCGGGTCACGGCGACCCGGTTGGTCTGGTTACCCACCAAGGCCCGCCCCCCGGTGGCATACCAGCCATTCGTGACGAGCACGACTGCTCCGGCGTCTGCCGCGTCCACCGCCGCTTGAATTGTGGTGGCGGCGTTAAGCCAGGTTCGGAAGGGTGCCACGGCATTCGTTGCGCCGGCGTCCACACAATGTATGTCCAAACGCAGTGGAGGACTGGTGGCAGAGGCGGCACTATTGCTGGCGGTTAACTGGTAGATACCCGCATCCTCCGGCATCAAACTCCGGATGATCAGATTCGTGCCGCCCTGATCTTCAAAGCGAGGATCGTCCGGAAGCGGATTACCGTTCTTTACCCACGTAAATGAAAACGGGCCCTGTCCAGCCACGCCGGGGTTAGTGATTTGCAGCGACACCGGCCAGGCCCGAACTTCAAAATTCGGAGTACCACTGAAAACGGGAACCGCCTGCCAGGCATCACACCCCATCGCCGGAGGGTTGCTCCACGTTTGACCGTCCAAGTCCACCCCGACCGCCGCCCAGGGTGCGCCGGCCGCGAGACACGGCGAATCCGCCGCCAGGTGATAACCATCGGGTAGTAGTTTGGCGTCGTTGGTAATATTGCCCGTTCCGGCGGGCAAAGGCTGGCTGCACGAATAGCTGAAATTCGCACTAACGTAGTTATCCATCCCGGAGACACGTTCATTCCACAAAACGATGCAATTGGTGAGGTTCGAATCAGCCACACCTCCTCCAGAGGCGGAATCGAAAGGCGGAACTCCAACCCGGTTTCGGGTGACCGTGCAGTTTACCAGGGTGCTCCGAGAGGCCCCGCCGCCCCTGTTGTTGGAAGAGTTTGCAATTAAAGCGCAATTGCGCAGGAAACATTGTGAAACACCTCCTCCGTAGGATACGGCTGAATTCCCGATCAGCACACAGTTTGACAAAGTGCTATACGATGCCCCACCGCCACCTCCATTAACGTCACTGCTAGTCGTGACATTACCCTCCAGTCGACACGCCACCAAAGTAGCCTGGCAGGCTCCTCCACCGTTGTAGCTGGCGACATTCCTGGTGATGATACAGTCGCTCACCACTGCATTGTTCGAGGTCGCGAATACACCAGCGCCTCTCGCGGCGTCAATCGGTGGGCCGTACGCGGTTGCACCACCTCGTACGGTGAACCCGCCCAGCACGGCGTTATTGGTCATCCACACGCACCGCATCGCCGTGCTACCGTTGGTTCGGTAGTAATCCCAGGCCCCCTCGATGGCAGTGAACGTTGCTCCGTTGACACTCAATACTTTCACAGCCTTGTCGATCACCACCCGGTTTGTTGCGACTCCGTCCATGGACCTTCCGCCAGTCTGGTAAATCCCGTTTGTCACGAGCACCACGTCTCCGGCTTTGGCGACGTCGATCGCATCCTGAATTGTCCTGGCCGCGCTGCTCCAGTTAGTAAAAGGTGCGGCTGGTTGACTCGATCCGACGTCCACGTAACGAATACTGATTTGATCGGACACGCGCATGACCGCGCTGGTGACAGCACCGAACGCATTGCTCACCACCACCTGGTAAGAATCAGCAGAGAGCAACGCCCCGCTGGGCGCATTCAACGCTGGACCACTGCTCCCGAAAGGGGTCCCATTCTGATACCATTGGTAAACCAGCGGCTCCGCTCCGGCGACCGAGACGCTGACCTGGCAACCGCGACCATCGGAAGCGATTTGGAGCGTGGGCCCAAGCACGATGGCCGGTTGCGGTGTCCATTCGTCGCACCCAATGGAGGGCGGCGTACCCCAGGCGTCGCCGTCGATATCGAACCCCAGCGTCGAGTTGGTGCCGGCGCTGCGGCATGGGGAGTCCACCGCCAGGTGATAGCCATCCGCCAGCAATCGAGGGTCAGCGAGCAGATTTCCACTGCCGGTAAGCGAATTCGTGGCGCAGCACCGGACCGCACGCGAGGGCAAAGCAGATTGAGAGTTGTAGTGGAACACCGTATTGGTGGCGATGCATAACGGCGCGATCCCGCGGGGACTTTGATTCTTGCTGACGGTGCAATTTACCAGGGTTGAGCCGTAGAGGATCGAAGAACTGCTACTGCCTTGATTCGAGATCACGACGCATGCCGTCAGCGTACCTGAATACGCCGCCACCCCCTCGGACGAACTGCTGTTGGAAGTCACGATGCTGTTGCGGACCGCGGCGTTACTGGAGGCACACCAAACCCCTCCGCCGGTATTTTCGGCGCTTCCCGTCAAGGTGGCGCCCGCCGTTAGCGTAAAGCCTTGCAGTACGGCTTGGTTGGTCAACCAGGCGCACCGCACGGCGTTGGGCCCGTTGGTAGCGCCCGCGCCCTGAATGGTGGTGACCTTGGGGCCGTTCACGCTGGTCACCGTGAGCGCCTTGTCCAGGGCCACGCGATTCGTCAGGCCGCTGGACATAACCTTGCCGCCAGTGGCGTAGATGCCATTCGTCACCCACACCACATCACCGCTAACCGCCGCGTCAACCGCCGCCTGGATGTTGGTGGCCGCTGTCTCCCAGGTGGTGAAGGGCGCGGTGTGCGTGCCGACTGGGGATACGTAGCGTTCGATGCCGGAAACCATGGTGGCGAAGCAGACCAGGATAATCGAATGGATACTTACGCTGAAATACCTCATGGCAGCATCGCAGCAGATTCGTCCTGCTCCATCAAGCACAATCAAATATTCCCAGTAATTATGAGAACTATGAGGATCACTCAGATTGGTCAGCCGTAAGCTGTGGAGGAGCGCCTTCCTGGTGCGGTTTCAGACTCGAGCCATTTTCCAACGGGGAGTGGATCCAGAAAGCGTGTAGCGCCGTTCGCCCTGGGCTGCGAGCTCAAACACCGTCTCGGTGCATAGGGCGGGAGGCTTGCCGGCAGACGCCGCCAAAGCCTGCGGGCGAGGCCGGCTACACTACATGATTTTCAAACCCGACTTAGCTCCCGGCTGCGGGCTTAAGCCGGATGGATTTTAGATTCATCGGCTGCCACCCATCCGCTTCCGGTTTCACCGCAATCTTTACTTTACCGGGTGAAGCAATTTCCAGGGTGCCCAATTTGACGTTGCGGAACTTGCCGTAATCGCCGGTGTTTGGCGCCTTGGCCTTGACGCTCTGGCCACCGGTGCTCACCACAAAGGCGCCGGAACCCTGTGCGGCGATGTCCGCGGTGACGTCGAACTTGCCCGCCTTGGTGACTTTGACTTCCCAATCCGCCCAATCCGCAGGGTCCACCCAAAATCCCAGGTTGTCCCGGCGGTCGCCGGACTCGTAATGAAGTTGGCTGCCATGGATGCTGGCTTCGCTCGCTGCGAGGGTGATGGAGCCGTCGTAATCCTGGGCGATTCCCGGGTTTTCAATTTTCAGGGCGCCCTTGACCTTGAGTACCACCACCGAGGCGATGGGATCCGGTGCTTGTGTCGGCACGGTGATGCTGACCCCATCGGGGGTCTCGCGAGTCTTGAGGGCGTGCTTTCGGTCCGCGAGCAAATAAGACTGTTGTGGACGGTTCATCAGGCCGGGCACCAGGAGTTGGCCGTCGGCGGGCCAGTTGAACACGTGCAGGTAGAGGGTGGTGGTATCACCGGAAACCACCTTGGTGCACCGCCCCCAAGGCAGGCGCTTGAAGGGGTTGGCTGAAGTCGAGTAAATCGCCTCGCTGTTGACTTTCATCCATTGCCCCACCGCTTTGAGCCGTTCGACAGAAGGTTCGGGGATAAGCCCTTCCGAAGTTGGACCGACGTTCAGGAGGTAATTACCACCTTTGCTGGCGATATCCACGAGATTCCGGATCAGCACCTCGGTGCTTTTCCAATTGTGGTCATAGCTCTTGAATCCCCAGGTATCGTTCAAGGTCATGCAGGTCTCCCAATCACGGACTGGATACCCGGTGGCGGGAATGAATTGCTCCGGAGTTTCAGTGTCGCCTTTATATCCGCCGCCGAGGCGGTTGTTGTGGATGATGCCAGGTTTCAGACGGAGCAGGGGCAGAAGCTTCTCCGCCCGTTCCTGGTTCATGTCGGTAGGGGTGTCCCACCACAAAACGGCGGGGAACTCTCCGTAATTGCTGAGGATTTCGCGCACCTGTGGCACCGCTACTTTATCAATGTAATCATCCATGTTGCGCTCCTGGGCTTTGTCCCACTTGCCGCCGGCGGCGGATCCGCCGTTGTTCCAGTCCTGCGCTTGCGAGTAATAGAACCCGAGCTTCAGCCCGTATTTGCGGCAGGCGGCAGCCAGTTCCTTGAGCGGATCCCGACCGAAGGGTGACGCCTGAACGATGTTCCAGGGCGAGGCCTGGGAGTTGAACAGGGCAAAACCATCGTGATGTTTGGAAGTAATGACGATGTATTTCATGCCGGCCTCTTTTGCCAATCGGACCCATTCGTCCGCGTTGAACTTCACCGGGTTGAACTGCTTGGCATAGGCCTGGTATTCGGCCATGGGAATTTTCCCGGTATTCATGATCCACTCCCCGATGCCCGGGATTTGCTTACCGTTGTAAGTTCCTGCCGGAACCGAATACACCCCCCAATGAATGAACATGCCGAAGCGCGACTCGCGCCACCATTTCATGCGCGCATCCCGCTCGGCCGCCGTCTCGCTGGCATACGGGTCGGGCTTGATGATCCGCGGTTTGCCTTTGATATCCACGGCTACCACGGTGGCATGGGGATTTAAGGGACCATCCGGCAGGGTGATGGTGACCACGTTTTCGCCGGTGGTGAAGTTGAGCGCCTTCCCGCCATCCAGCAACGCGACCTTGATCGGCTTGTTCGCCAGGCCCGGCAGGATGAGGCGTCCATCGGCAGGTCGTTCAAAAACGTGCAGGTAAAGCCGTGTTTTGCCGCCGCTCAAGGCCTTCTGGGTGCAACGGCCCCAGGCCAGTTTGTCGAACGGGCTGGCTTGGGTGCCGTAGACCGATTCGCTATTCACTTTCATCCAATCGCCGATCTCCGCCAGGCGTTGAACACTGGCCGCTGGGATCAAGCCTTCGGATGTCGGTCCCACGTTCAAGAGGTAGTTGCCGCCTTTGCTCGCGCAATCAATCAGGTTTCGTATCAGGGTGGTGGTCGATTTCCAGTTTTGGTCAGCCTTGTTGTAGCCCCAGTGGTTGTTCATGGTCATGCAGGATTCCCAATCCACTCCCGGGCCGAATCCCGTGGGCGGTATTTCCTGCTCGGGCGTGCCGTAATCGCCCACGCGTTCCTTGCCCTGGTCCATGCCCGCCATGCCGCTGCGAGCTTTGCCGACGCGATTATTGATAATGATTTTCGGTTGGAGACCGCGGACGTAATTGTAGAGGTCCACCCCGCGATCATGGGTCCAGGGACCTTCCCATTCACCGTCAAACCACAAAATTCCGAGCGGTCCGTACTGCGTGAGCAATTCCTTGAGCTGCGCCTTCATGAAAGCGGTATAGCGATCCATATCCGGCGTGCCGGTGGCTTTGTCGTTCCAGGCACGACGAGTGCCCCAGTCCGGGTGATGCCAATCCATGATCGAATGATAGAAGCAGAAGGTGATGCCTTCCTTCTTGCAGGCCTCCGCCAATTCTTTCAAGGGATCGCGCTTGAACGGCGTGTTCTTGATGCACCAATCGGTCTGAGCTGATGGCCACATGCCGAAGCCGTCGTGATGCTTCGAAGTGATCACGATGTATTTCATGCCCGCATTCTTGGCCATCCGCACCCACTGGTTGGCGTCGAACTTTACGGGGTTAAACTCGGTGGCAAATTTCTCGTATTGCGAGACCGGCATTTTCGTTTCTTCGAGAAACCACTCGCCATAGTTGGTTTTGCCATTCCACTCACCGGCAGGGACCGAGTAGACGCCCCAATGGATAAACAACCCGAAGCGAGCGTCGCGGAACCAGGACATGCGTTGGTCGCGCTGCGCCTGGGTTTCCTGGGTCCCAGCCCCGGCGGTGACGGTGCAAAGGGCACACAGCAACCAGGTCAAGAGTGTGGAAGGCTTATGGAATTTCATAGTTCGTGAATTCAACTGGCTCCAAAGTGCCAGCCTCCACGCTGCGATAAAAGCGAAATTTGCCCGCCGCTCGGCGGCGGGGTGTGATTAGAAGTGGGCAAGGCCCAAGACCACGCCACCCTTGAGGTTTGGTGTCCCGGCTTCA
>DBMR01000050.1 GCA_002298785.1 Verrucomicrobia subdivision 3 bacterium UBA693 | reverse complement strand
GCCCACCCCTCCAGTGCTCCAATTCCAGCCCGGCACGTTCATGGCGACCATGATGGACGCTGGGCTAATCATCACCACATTAGTGGGGGAGGGTGCAAGAAGGCTACCGCCATCGAAGACCGCCAACGCGCTCAAGCTGTAAGTGCCGGCGTTCATGTTGGTCCACGCCAGGCTGTACGGAGCAGCCCCGGATTCACCCAGCAATACGGTGCCGTTGTAGTACTGCACCTTGGTCAGGGCATGACCGTTGGTTGCCACGTTGACCGCCAGGTTCACCGTGGCGGGGGCCGTGCAAATCGTGCCATTGGTGGGTGAGGTCAACGCGACGGTGGGAATGTTAGTGGATGACGGAACGGTGTAAGAGACCTCATTCGACGGGTCACTTTCCAGACCCCAGTCGTTGTACGCCGTAACAACAAAAAAATAAGTTGCGCCTTCGACAAGTCCATAGAGAGTGGCATTTGTAACGTTGCCGACGTCGACTTTGTTAGTATAATTGCCACTTGTTGGTCCATATTTACTGTAGTATCCGACAACCTCTGTATCCGGGCTTGGCATCCAAGCCAGATTCACATTCTGTATCGCAGGAGAAGTGCTGTTGGAAAATGCCAGGGCCAAGGTCGCCCACCCGATTCTGGTTAGTCGAGGAATGCCAGCAAATACCCGGGGAGAATGCGGCGCCGGGAGTAACAAGATCAGGGCACTTTGGAGTCGCCAGCCATCATCCTGGTCCCGGTGAGCCGGCAGTGCGCGGCCTTTGGGTGCCGCTGATCCCCCCTTAGCCACAATTTGCTGCGTGACATCGTGGATCCGTGGTGTGAAATTCGATGCATCTGGTGTTCGAGATTGCCGTCCGGAGCGTTTGGTAAACGGGCTTTTGGGGTAAAGACTGGCACGAAGCAGCGTGCAGATAGAAGAAAAGATGAACTTAAGTAAGTACATAGTCTAGGGACGAGTCACCCGCTCTGTTCCGAGGTAATTGGGCTGGAGGCGGTTCCCATGTTTCGGTTTCTTGGGAGAGATGGTGGACCTACTGCACTGCGACGACCAAAACGTCGCATGGCCTCCCTTGGTTGGGTTTCGATCGGCGGGGTATCAATAGCGTAATTTCGAAGTCTTGATGCGTGGGATTTCGTGGGGTCCTAGGAAGCATTGGATTCCGTGAATAGGGCCTAAACAATTGGGGTACAACGTGGAATGCCTAAAGATAACGAGGGGCTTGTCGGCGAATATCGACAGTTAAGCGGCGAATCGCTTTGCGCGAAGCTTTAGCTTTGTGGTTTGCAGGCACGGTTGTCCTAATAGTTTTCGCCATTGTAATGATCGTGTTCAAGCTTGGCTGAAAGGCTGCCTCTGCCGGCGTCTCATGTCTAGAAAATTAATGGCTATCCGCGGATGGATAGCACAGCTTGTTGCGAAATTATCCATAATCACATCTAAATTTAAGCGGGGCAGTGAGTTCTGTCATTTGGTGCAGTTCTTTGCCGTGGGGGAGATTCGAGTGGTATGCTGATGGATTTGCGTTGCGGGTTTAGTCCCGGTAACGCTCAACCAGGTATTCACGAGGGATCCGTGCTGCCATAAATCGATCATTTTCCATCCCGAGCTTGCGAACGGGAGGGAGAATTTCGCGGGCAAAAGCCCGTGCGGCGGTAACCTCGGGAAGGTGGTCAGGACCGTGATCTCGTCGCCAAGGTGGCGTGAATTTTCTGATTGGTTTGGTGGCCGGAAATGATAGGCTTGCAGGCATTAACACTGTTTTGACGCTGAGGCATGAACAGCAACAGTCGCATACTCGTGGTGGATGATGAGCCAGGTCTGCTGCAGCTCTATTGCATGCTTCTGCGCTCCAAAGGATACGAGGTTTGGGAGGCCACCACAGGGCAAAAGGCATTCGAGGTGGCCCGGGAGAAGCGACCGGATTTGGTACTGTTGGATGTCATGCTGCCCGACGTGAGCGGGGTCGAAGTCTGCCGCAACATCAAGGCCGAGGGTAGTATTAAGGATGTATTTGTGGTGCTGGTATCGGGTGGCGCGATTTCGCCTTCGGAGATGGTCGCCGGGTTTGAAGCGGGAGCCGACGAATACCTGGTCAAGCCCCTTGATTTAAACGAATTCCTTGCTCGCGTAACCACCATTGTGCGGTTGCAGGAGACGACGGCTGCGTTGCGAGCCAGCAAGGATCATTACCGAGAGTTACTTGAGATTCTGCCTGACGCCTTGTTTCAAACCACGGTCGATGGGCGGATAACCGGGGTTAACCATCAGGCGGTGAAGATGTTGGGGTGCGTAACGGAAGCGCCGTTACTGCAAAGGTCCATTTTTGACTTTATTTGCCCGGAAGATCACAAGAGGGCCCGGGATGGAATTGTCACGCTCTTGACAGCGGGAATACTGCGCAATCAGGAGTATGTGTTAGTTAGTCTGTCGGGGCATCGTTTTACTGCTGAGGTCAGCGCCACCCTTCAAAATGACGCGAAAGGGGAGATCGTAGGACTGGTCGGGGTGGTGCGCGACATTACCGAAAGAAAAGCGGTGGAGGCGAAGTTGCAGGAGAGCCAGCGCCGCCAGCAGGCGATTCTTGACAACATTTCGGACCCGGCCTGGTTGCGGGATGAGCAGGGGCGGTTCCTCGATTGCAATGAGGCCTTCGCCAGGGTTTATGGCCAGGCCAGGGAGGAAATCATCGGGCAAACCTTGTTTGGCCTGGCGCCCAAAGGAGCCGAGCAGCGCTCCCGGGAGGACCAGGAGGTGATGGCTTGGCGGCGCCCTGCCGTGTACGAACATCATGTAGTGGCCGCGGACGGCAGCACGCGGTGGTTTGAAACCGTCAAATCGCCGGTGCTCGATGGGCAAGGCCGACCCATCGGCACGGTGGGGATCGCGCACGATGTCACCGACCGCAAAAGGACCGAGGAAGACTTGCGAACGACCCAGCGGCGCATCATCGAGGCGCAGGAGGCCGAGCGCTGGCGCGTGGCTCGGGAGTTGCATGATGGCGTGAACCAAATCATCGCTTCCGCTAAAATGCGGCTGCGTAAAGTGGTGGACTCTGGCACGAACAGCTTCAGCCCGGCGTCCCGGGAAATCTTGGCGCGCTGTGACCGGTTGCTCATTCAGGCGCTGGAGGAAAATCGCCGAATCGCCCGCAACCTGCGCCCGGTGGAGCTCGATGAGCTGGGGTTCACGGAAGCGACCCGCAATCTCTGCCGGGAGGTTCAATCCCAGACCCAACTCACTATCGATTGCCGTATTTCCGGCCTCGATCGCCGGCTCCCGCCGGCGGTGGAGTTGGGACTGTTTCGGATCGTACAGGAAGCCCTGAGCAACGTGCAGAAACATGCCAAAGCAGAAACCGTTAGCGTGGCGATCACCCTGGTTGACCGTTTCCTGGTCCTGAAGATCCAGGATGACGGCCGTGGCTTTGGCCCGCCGATCAGCACTTCAGCCCGATCGCGGCGGCGGGGATTGGGCCTTACCAATATGCGGGAGCGCGCCATGGCTTTGGGTGGAACGTGCGAAGTAAGATCGGGGGCAAAACAAGGAACCACCATTACCGTGCGCCTTCCCGCCAGGGGAGGAACGGGTTGAGGTGAAAAAAGTCTTCCGCCGGGACAGGTTACGCCGCGCCGGTTTCGACCCAGCACACGGCATATCGCATCAGGTCTTTCGCGTTCCCGAGGTTCAGCTTATTCCGGATGCGGGCACAATGAGAATTCACCGTCCGAGTGCTGATGTGAAGTTTTGCAGCGATTTCCTGGCTGTTTTTGCCCAGCCCCACCAGTTCGAGGAGTTCCAACTCGGGATCCGTAAGTCGATCCAGGGGGCGAGCCTCGTCTGGGGCCGCCTGCGCCAGCCCTGATTGCTGCCGATTCGCCAGCACCGCTTCACTGACATAGATATGTCCGGCCAGCACGTCATGGATGGCGTGAACGATCTCCTCCGGATCCTCCTCCTTCATAATGTATCCATCCCCGCCCGCGCGCAGGACCCGATCCGCGTAGAGCGCCTCGTCATGCATCGAGATGACCAGCACCTTGACCTCGCGATTCACCGCCCGTAGCTCCCGAATCAAGTCCAGCCCGTTCTTTCCTGGCAGAGAGAGATCAACCAAGGCGACCGCGGGCTTTTGTTGCAGGATCATCGGGAGCGCTTCTTCCGCGTTGTCCACCGCCCCGCACACGCGCAGGTCATCCTCCCGATTCAGAATCTGCGCCAAGCCCTTTCGAAAGACCGGGTGGTCTTCAACGATGAAAACCTGACTGGCGGTTGACGCGGAATCTTTCGGACACTTCAGCAAATCCTGTCGCGACGCGTCCAGAACGGTTCCTTTTTCAGGGCGATGAATTTTTTTCACGCGTAACTAGAACCTAATTGGCGGCGGTGAGAAGTCAATTCGCCGCTCAAAAATGCAGCCATATTTCGCGTTTGCATCTCGGAAACCTTTTACCGAGCCTCATTTTTCAGCCGTTCCTGGCCCAAAGGTGATCATCCATGTCTCAAAAGCGCACTCGCCAGGCTCCCCGCCTGGTTCAAAGCAAATGCTTCCGTCACATATTCATCATCAATACAGCGCTTCACCCAACCTTGGCGGCGGGCAAATGGCGCGGTAAAACCTGGTGGACGGTTTGCTGGTATCGATGAACTCAAAGTTACCGGCGGAATCCGCCGTGGCGTCGCTCAGAGTCTCCCAATTTACACTGCCTGGATCCGTCGCAAATTGGATGCGATACGTTCGGCCCGGAAGTCCGTTTCCTTGGACTCGGAACAAGCCGTTCGGCAGCATGGCCAGGGAAAGCGTTGGCGGTGGAGTTACCTCCGCGCGGAGGTTCACCGTGACGGTTCCCGTGACGGGAGTCCCAAAGCCATCGGTTATCGAGTAGGTAAGGACGTCGGAGTTGGTAATGCCGGCGGGCGGAGTGTAAACAATCCAGCTGCCGTTCGTCACTACTACCCCTCCCTTGGCAGTGGATGTGGCCAGGCCGGCCAGCATGATGGGATCGCCGTCCGCGTCATGGCAATTAGTGAGCAAGGTCTCGATAGCGATCGTCAGGCAATTGGTTAGTGCCCGTTCCAGGGTGAGCGGGCTCGGGACTGGTTGGGTGTTGATCAATTGCGCCGGTGCCAGCGTGTTGGTCGTGCCGGTGAAGTTCCCATCGCCAGAATACTGGATGGCCACATTGTGGACCCCGTGCGTGAGATTGGAGGTTGTAAGGACCGCAGTCCCTCCCTTGAGCGAGATGGGTTCACCCGCAGTGGCGTCGTCGATGACAAACTGTACGAGCCCCGAAGGGAAGCCAACTCCGGGCGGTGCCGCTTTTAGCATCAAAGAGAATGAGGCCATTTCTCCCGGGGTGGTCGGGTTCTGGGAAGAACTCAGCAAACCCAGGGTGGCTGCGCGCTCAATGACTAAGGTCCCCGCCGCATAGCTGATCGTGTAGTTCGAATTAACGGCGCCGGTGGCGGTGATAGGATAGGTGCCGACCGGGCTGGACTCATTTGCAGCAGTGGTGAGGGACGGCGGCGAGGTCATGCTCGCTGGGGTATCCCCGTTAACCAGGCCGGTGTAAGTGGCAGTGAACACTGGTACCGGGGCTCCGAACACCTTCCGGGCGTTAGCCGCCGTGATGATCAGGTTGGCAGGGCTGATGGACAGGGTGCCGGGGGCATAGCTGAAGGTATAGTTGGTGCTGGTGGCGCCCGAAGCAGTAATTGAGTATGTGCCAGCTGGACTGCCAGCGGTGGCCGTGGTGCTGAGTGTGGGTGTGGTGGTCAAGCTGGCGACGGTGTCACCGTTGACAAATCCGCTGTATGCCGCCGTGAGGTTTGGAAGCGGTGCGCCATAGAATTTGTTGGCGCTCTGGGCTGTTATGGTGAGCGCAACGGGGCGCACCGTGAGGATGCCCGGTACCAAGGTGATGCTGTAATTGGTGCTGCTGGCCCCGCTGACATTAATAGGATAGGAGCCGGCGGGGCTGTTGGCGGTGGCAACGGTGCTTAACACAGGTGGCGCCGTCAGGTTCGTCGGTCCTTCTCCACTCACGAAGCCGCTGTAGCTCAGCGCGAGGGAAGGCAGGGGAGCTCCATAGTTCTTGTTGGTGCTGGCCGCGGTGATGATCAACGGGGCTGGGACTACTGTCAGGCTGCCCGCCGCGTAAGAAATCGAATAGTTTGTGCTGACCGCGCCGCTGACCGTGATGGGATAGGTGCCGATCGGGCTGTTGGGCTTCGCGGTGGTGGAGAGAGAGGGTTGCACCGTGAGGTTGCTGGCAGTATCTCCATTTACGAAACCGCTGTAGCTTGGCGTCAGTGCGGGCACGGGAGCCCCGTAGGGTTTATTGGCAGCTGCGGCGGAGATGGTCAAGGGTGCCGGGGATACGGTCAGAGTGCCCGCGACGTAGGAGATCGTGTAGCTGGGGCTGGCGGCGTTACCGGCAGTCACGGTGTAGGTGCCGATCGGGCTGCCGCTCGTCGCCGTGCTCGTGAAGGTGGGCGGCGTGTTCAAATTTGCCGCGGTGTCTCCGTTGATAAACCCGGTGTAACTGGCCCCAAACGCGGGCAAAGCCGCACCGTAAAGCTTGTTGGTATTTTGAACGGCGATGGTTAATGGGACGGGCGTGATGGTGAGCGTGCCGGGCACATACGTTATCGAGTAGTTAGTGCTGGCGCCGCCGCTGGGGATAATGGGGTAGGTGCCGCCCGGGCTGGTGGCGGTTGCCGTGGTGGTCACCACGGGTTGGCTGCTGAGACTGGTTGTCGCCTTGTCGCCGCTGACGAAACCGCTGTAAGAGATTTTGAAGGCCGGCAAGGCAGCGCCATAGACCTTGTTGGTGCTGGCCGCGGTAATGGTCAAAGGTGCGGGCAACACGGTTAAGGTGCCGGCTACAGAGCTAATCGTGTAATTGGTGCTGCTGGCGCCGCTGACATTAATGGGGTAACTGCCCACCGAACTGCTGGTCTTTGCGGAGGTGCTCAGTGTCGGCTGAGTGGTCAAGTTCGCCGCGGTATCCCCATTCACAAAGCCATTAAAGGTTGCCGTCAGCCCCGGCAGAGCGGCGCCATACACTTTGTTGGTGCTGGTGGCGGTAATGGTCAGCGCTGCGGGTGAAATGGTGAGGGTCCCAGGAGAGTAGGAAATGGTATAGCTTGGGCTGCTGGCTCCACTGGCGGTTATCGGATAACTGCCAATCGGGCTTCCTGCGGTCGCGGAAGTCGTCAACTGTGGTTTGACTGTCAAGCTGGCGGCGGTGTCGCCATTCACGAAACCACTGTAACTGGCCTGAAACTGGGGTAGCGGCGCGCCATAGGTTTTGTTCGTGCTGGTGGCGATGATGGTTAGCAGCGCCGGAGTGACGGACAAGGTCCCGGCTGTGTAGGTTATCCGGTAGTTTGAGCTGCTGGCGCCATTGACGGTGAGTGGGTATGCGCCCACCGGGCTTGAGGTCGTGGCGGTGGTGGCTATCACAGGTTGCGCAGCCAGGCTGGCGGCGGTGTCGCCATTTACGAAACCAGCGTAAGTTGCGCTGAAAGCGGGGAGAGACGCGCCGTAGGCTTTGTTCGTGCTGGCGGCGGTGATGGTTAGCGGCGCCGGGGTGACGGACAAGGTCCCGGCGGCGTAGGCTATCGAGTAGTTTGAACTGCTGGCGCCACTAACAGCGATCGGGTATGCGCCCACCGGGCTCGAAGTCGTGGCGGTGGTGGCTATCACAGGTTGTGCAGCGAGGCTGGCGGCGGTGTCGCCGTTAACAAAGCCGGTGTAACTGACTCCCAGCACCGGGAGTGGGGCTCCGTAGGTCTTGCTGGTGTCGGTCGCGGTGACGGTGAGGGGGGCGGGAGCGACAACCAGAACCGCGGTGGCTGAACCGGGGTGGGTGGGATCTGTCGAATCCGCCTGCACCGTGTAACTTCCCGCGGCCACCGGGGGATTCGTCAGGCCGCCATAGGTCACCGTCACTGGAATTCCGGAAGGGCTGGTGGCGACGGTTACAGCCTTGGGAAGGCCGTCGTAGGTTTGTTGGAGGCCACTGAGGTTAATTACCCCTGAACTATCGGCGGGGACGAGGTACGATACTTCTGCGGAAAGATCGCTTTCCAGGCCCATGTTATCCATGGACGTGGCGGCAAAGTAGTAGGTCGTTCCGACCGTTAAACCGGTGACCGTCGCGTTGGTGGTGTTGCCGACGGCTACGAGGTTTGTGTAGTTCCCGCTCGCCGGTCCGTAGTAGACGTTGTAGCCGGCGACGCCGGCGTCCGGGCTGGGGCGCCAGGCCAGAGTCACGTTTTTGGTCGCCGCGCTGGCAGCAGGCCCTAACAGGCAGGTCAGTACGAGGCCGATAGCGGCGATTCCTCTCATCGCCGCTTCCATTAGCAGGTGGTGTTCCGCTTTTACACGGGAATCAAGCTGGCCGTGGTTTTGAGGGGTTTATGAGGAAAAGGTCGATCCCGGTGACTCCGGCACCGAAGGACCCTTGTCTCGGAACTGGACACAGCTGGGGCCGTGGGTTGGGACACTCGAAGAGGGGAAGCCGCAATGGGTGGGGGAGGCCACGGGCTGGTACGTCTTTAAGCAGTAGAAAAGCTGGCCCTGTCTTGAAAACGACAAGGATGTCCGGTCTTGGGGGGGGAGGACAGGGGTTTGGGCCGGCCAAACCAAGCGTCGGGCAGAACGATCCAGCATCAAATATGCGGTTTGCGCCCTTTCCACTCCAGCCATGTGGGTGGGGTTGAAACCTCTGAGGCGTGCAGCGACGGAGAGGCTGGTTGCATCGGCAATTCGAAGATGCGTTTTTGACCAAGGTGCCGAGCCCCGAACCGATCGCTTCGTGCACTGACACACTGACACCGGCCGAGGTTGGCAGGCCCGATCGGATCGGAGCCCGCCAACCCGGCCGCGGAGTTGGCCCTTAATGGTAGAAAGAACAAAACACCTCTTGCTATCTGGTTAGATGCCAACCCACGGTTTCACGGTGGTTCTTTTGGTGTTTGGAGGCACACCTCCCAGGAAGCCCTTAAGATTAAAGTATTTTTTTGGTCTCTGGATTTCTCTATGCGTGCCGTGGTCGCGCGCCGCTGCCGATTGGGTGAATGCGACGGGCGGTGTTCAGGGTGAGCCTCTCTTTTCCGCCGCTTGCAGAGCCACAGGAAAGCCATCCGGGCCGATTACTGCACCGGCTCCGTCCTGCTGAACCGCTGCTGCCGCGGTTTCGTTCTTTTTTAGTACATATACGGAGACGATACGGGTAGGAGGCGTCACCTTCCTCGGCCTCTCCGGTTCAAAAACTCGTTTGTCGTCGACCGCGTCGATGAGACTGCCGGTCACGCGGAAGCGACGGGCGATGCTATCCACGAATCGCGGCGTCAGGCAGACCCGGATGCAGATTCTCCCGGGAGCTGAGGTTAGGGATTGGTTATTCAAGCATGGCGTCCTTTCTCACCAAAAACCGCGTCAGTTGAATCGCCCCATCCATGGCGGAAAGAGATATCTCGAAGGGCCTTGGTGAAAGCGCGACCTGGTAGGCGATCGACAACTTGGCGGCAAGCAATGGGCCGAGTGCGGCCAGCCAGTCCGGCTGTTCCGGGCTGCCGGCCCTCAGGCACTCCGCTCGATACGCCGCTAGGCAGGCCGCGGCGTTAGGAGCCAGCTGAAGCAGGTCCCGGTGTCCCGATTCGCGAAAGCAGAGCAATTGATCGATCGCTTCGCGCCACTGCTGCAGCGACTCCAAAGTAAAACCACGCACCGATGGGGACCCTGCCGGGACGGCCACCTTCAGGGACAACATGCGCCCTAACAGCGTACCGGCGCTTGGTTCCTCCTCGAGCAGTGGGCTCAAGTCGTCCCCAGGGTATAGGATGATTGAACTGATGGCTGGTTCCAGGAGGTGCACGTCATCGCGCTGGCTGCGGCTCAGGCTGATTTGGGTTTGGCCATGCCAGCCGCGCTCCAGCGAGAGGAGGTCTGCCGAGCGCTTGCCTGCCGCTGCGTGGCACATGCGGTGGGCGCCCATTGGGGTGTAGAGCGCGAGCACCGCCTGATCGCCGCTGCGCGTTACGCCTTGTGCCAGCGACCCGGGCGGAGAGTCCCGGAGTAACCGCACGGGGTGCAGGCGGAGTTCCAACCCAATCCTCTTCGTCCGGTCGCGAGGGTCGCACCCCGTCTCCAAGCAACTGCTGGAGCCTTCCCGCTGCTGGTCAAATTCCAGCTGCTCTTCCAGCCGCCTCCGAACACCGGGGCTTAAGTTGCGCCGGCGGGTGTCCTGAAAATCCGATAGCGGCTCAGTGAGAAAGTCGAGCGCTTGCGGGAGACGGCCTTGCGTCGCGTCGACGAACAACCACTGCAGGGCGGCGTTGACCGGTTTTGGCCACAAGGACGATCGCAACCGGACGCTTTTGCCGAGGGCACCGCTGATCACCGCCAAGCTGGCGATGAAGGCAGGCCGAGGCGGGATGCCGAATTGCCCGGCCATCTCGAGCGCCACCTTGCTGAGAAGCTGTGAAAAAATGT
>DBMR01000076.1 GCA_002298785.1 Verrucomicrobia subdivision 3 bacterium UBA693 | reverse complement strand
GCGGGGGCGGGGGGGCGGACCGTTCCGGATGATCCTTGATGAGCTCTTCTTCGAGGTATTCGGCGGTGATCTTATCGAGCGAACTGGAGGCTACCCTGGCCGCGGCAATGCCCAGCGATTTGGCTTTGGTCAGAACTTCTTTGTTCTCCAAGCCGAGCTTTTTCGAAATGTCGTAAATACGAACGGGCATAAATATTTAACAAACCGAGCCGAACCTGCCACACCGTGTACATAGGCTTACCCAGCCTGATTCGGCTCAGGATTCTCGCCGATTGGGCGCGTCCGCCGCACCGCTTCAGTGCGCGCCGCCTCCAGGATGGCTGCTGCCTGCTCCCCAATCTCGGGAATGCTCGACAAATCCGATTCGTCGGCTTGCAGCAAATCTTCCAGCCGGGTCAGACCATGGTGCACCAGGATATCCGCCTGTTCTCGCGTGATACCCGGCACCGACGCGAGGGATTCCACCGCCTCCGCCACCTTTTCCTCGAATCCTTTGGTGACCACGACTTCTTCGTCAATATCCACCTGCCACCCGGTCAGCTTCGAGGTCAACCGTGCGTTCTGACCGCGCTTCCCGATCGCCAGGGACAACTGATCCCCGCTAACCAGGATTCTAACTCTTTTGGTGGCCTCATCCACCTGAAATGTCTTCAACTTGGCCGGAGCCAGCGCGTTGGTAATAAAGGTCCGGATATTCGGGTCCCAACGGATGATATCCACCTTCTCGTTGTTCAACTCCCGAACGATATTCTTCACTCGTTGACCGCGCAATCCCACGCAGGCGCCGACAGGATCGACTTTTTCGTCACGCGTATAAACCGCCAGCTTGGTGCGGAAACCGGGTTCCCGCGCAATGGCCTTGATCTCGATGGTGTTGTCGTTGATTTCCGAGACCTCGAGCTGGAACAGCTTGATGACAAACCGGGGGTCAGCGCGGGAGAGGATAATCTCCGGGCCGTGAGCACCCTGCTCGACCGCCTTTACGTAGCAGCGAACTCGTTCGCCGACTTGGTATTCCTCGGTCGGAACGCGTTCCCGGTTCGGCAATAACGCCTCGTATTTCCCTAAATCCACGATGACGTCGGAGCGCTCGAAGCGACGCACGGTGCCGCTAATGATATCGCCCACGCGATCTTTGAACTCGGTGAAAATCAACGCCTTCTCGGCCTTCCGAATCTGCATCATCAACGCCTGTTTGGCGTATTGCGCCGCGATGCGCCCAAAGCCGACCGGGGTTACCTCGACCTCCAACTCCTCACCGATCTGCGCATCAGCCTTGAGGCGACGGGCATCGAACTGTGACAGTTGGTCGTGCTTGGAAATGACTCGCTCGGCGACGATCAGCTTGGCGTAAGCCCGGATGTCGCCTGATTTGGGATCGATTTCCACCCGCAACTCCCGCGCCGGGCCGACCGCCTTTTTGGCCGCAGACAACAAAGCCTCCTGGACAGCGCCGACCAGGACATCACGATTGATGCCCTTTTCGCGCTCCCAGAACTCCAACACAGCTAGAAAATCGGCGTTCATTTGTTTCGAAACGGCAGCCCTTTCAGGGGAACAAAAAAGTCGGCAGATTTGATCTTCCGACTTTGGCGCGCTGGTTGCCCAGCAAATCGTTACCGTTATGTTAAAGAATAATGTTCGTGTGATAGGCAGTCAAGCTTGTTTTGGGAAATCTCGAAAAACCGGTCGCCGAGCCGGGCGGGATTTCAAAATGACGTCCGAAACCCGCCCCAGCAAGCTTCTTATTGGCTTTCAGTTTCAGTCTCGGTTTCGATTTCCTCCTCCGGTTCGGTTTTGGCCGGGAGATCGAGTTGGTCCACCATCTTCTTGGCCTTGGACCAGACCTCGGCGGGGACTTTCTCTTGGTCCGCTTCCGTCTCCACCGGTCCGTCAAAGAGTAGTTTCCCGTCTTTATCGTGCACGGTGAGGTGCTTTTTCGGGTTGGCCACCAGTACGTAGGTGCCGGAGTCATCGGTCCGCACCATGTTGCGGGTCTGACCGGCGTGGCTCTTCACCACAAGCCGGGTGTTCTTATCAATATCCACCCCAGCCCGGGCAAGTTCCCCAAGCAGCGATTGGCGGGCGTTGGTGGCGGAGCGGAGTGCGTCTCGGGCCGCCTTCTGCGCCTCCTCCACGCTCCGGCGGATTTCCACCGTGATGGCTTCCTTGTCAATTCCAGCTTTGGCCAGCGTTTCTTTCAAGTGCGCCATACCCTCCATCGGCATTACTTCCCAGCGCCGTTGTAGCTCATTGAGATTACCTTGCCACCCGCGATCATCGATGGAAAAAGCGAACCCGGTCGGCGCTTTTTCCAGGGTCGCGGACACAGTCAACTTTTCGCCACGGCGGTAAGCGGTGACCTGCACTTTGTCGCCTTCTTTGTGACTGCGCACCAATTTGCGCAACTGGGCCGGATGTACCAATAGCTGGTCGTCCAGTTTTACCAGCACATCATTTTTTTGAAGGCCCGCCTTTGCCGCGGGGCTATTGGTCGAAACGAAGGTTACGACCAACCCTTCTCCGGAGTTGAGCTGCAATTGAGATGATAAAGCCTCCGGCGCCTCCTCAGCGCCCACCCCTAACCAGGGTTCGCCTCGCCCCGAGTTCTCTTCCTTTCCACTGTTTCGCTCCAGCCGAGTGATTATCACCTTCTTCTCGCGGGCTTCCTTATCCGGAGCGGCCACCGCCCCGCCACCGCCACCCCCGCCTCCGGGCGGGCCGTCATCATAAAGGAAGTTCGCCGGGGGCAATGCGCTCGCGCTGCTGGCCGCTAGTAGTGTCGCCAGTAGCAGTGCCGGGGCATGCTGGTTCCAATTCCAGGGTCCGAAATTGTAGGTTGGGCGGGCTTTGGTTCTCATGGTTTGATGCATCATATTCTGTGTTAATTATTGGTAATAAATTGTTTGTGAGATTTTTTCACAGCTCGGGATCCTCGTCGTTTCTCAATAAGTTTCAAATCGGACCGGCGTGATCTCCACGCGGGGTATGCGCTTCTGAATCACCAGACCTTTGGATGAGTCGCGAACGTTAACCTCATCCATCCATTCCCGGCAGTTGAACCGCACGGGTTCGCCGGTGGGCAATTCCGCAATTGCATCGTAGGTGGAAACCAGTTGTCGTTCGACGCTGATATCATCCGCCACCAGCCGTTCGCTGGGCGGCGCGGTCGCAGGCTTGAGGGTGTTCGGCGCCGACGAGCGTAATGAGACCCAAGCGATCATGCCCCCGACCACAACCGCTGTGGCTGGAATCAGCCAGCGCAGCCAGTGACTTAACCCAAAGGTCTTCACCGCGCCCGGATTCAGCCGCGGGCTGCGAGCGGGTTGATTCTCTAGCTTCGGCCGTGAGTCGACGAGGGATTGTAGTAGCGGACCAGGCAGCGCTGCTGGTTTCAGGTTCCGCAACTCAGCTTCAAATTTCTCCAGTTCGGAATCGTTCATGCCAACTCCTTTTGGGTGGTTTTGCGTAAGGCCTCGATTCCATAACGATAGCGTGAAGCTGCAGTGTTAGCGGGGATCTCTAAAGTCGTGCTGATTTCAGCGAAGGTCAGTCCGCCCCATATTTTCAAAGTGACCACTTCCTGGTAAATTTCAGGCAGCATACGCAAGGATTCCTGGATCAATTGGCTGCGCTCCCGATCTTCAAGGCTAAGGTCGAACCAGGCAGCGGGGACTTCGGCATTTGCGGTTGCTTCGCGCACCGCACGCCGTTGTCGGCTTCGGGCCAGGTCGATGGCGCGCCGACGAATAGTGGCGTAAACCAGGGCCGGGGCTGGCAATTCGTTACTTTGCTGCCGCTCCCAGATCTCGATGACCGACTCTTGCAGGATGTCCTGGGCATCCGCCTCGCACTGGGTTTGCTGCCTGGCATAGAGCAGCAACCCGGGGGCGTGCTGGCCCAGCCAGCTTTCCCAGTCTTTGAACACTTTCGTTTCATTTGCAGAACCGCTATTCACGCGATTTCACCTCTTAAGCGTCGCCGTTTGGCAATTTTGTCTATCGAATCTTCATGTGAGCTGACTTATGGACACTAAACCACTTTTCTGGCTCATTGAGCTTCAAAATGCTGTCGATTTCTCGTGGGGTGGGGACTGCAGTAGAGATTTACTGTCAATAGTGAGGACTGACACCTTTTGGATGGTTGCCCGAAGCGGGGCGGTCTGCTATTCTGACGGCGCAGGTTGGCCATGCTGTGCCATCTGCAGAGCATGAGCACACCATATCAGACCGCCGAAACCGCCAGCGGGGATACTGCGAGTTCCCTCGTGGGTGCGGCATCCAGCGGAACAAGTCCTTCCTACTCCAACCGTCAGCGATTTCTTGATGCCTGCCGTTGTCTGCCTGTAGATCGCCCTCCGGTTTGGCTTATGCGCCAGGCCGGCCGCGCCCTCCCGGAATATCGAGAGCTCAAGAAGAGATACACATTTTTGCAACTGGTTCAAAATCCAGAACTTGCAACAGAAGTAACGCTCCAACCCATCCGCCGTTTTGGTTTTGATGCTGCGATTCTGTTTAGCGATATCCTGGTCATTGCCGAAGGCCTGGGACAGCCTTATCAATTCCGGGATAAGGGTGGGATCGAGATGGATTTCATCCTTCAAAGTGCTGCGGATGTCGATCGGTTGGAAGTTTCGGCGGTGAATGCGCGGTTGGATTATGTGGCCAGAGCCCTGCGTTTGATCAAACGCGATCTAGCCGGTAAAACGGCCCTCATCGGTTTCTCAGGCTCCCCTTGGACTTTGGCTAACTTCATGGTCGAGGGTGGCGGGGTCAAAGAGTACACCAAGGCGAAGGCGCTTTATCACTCGGACCCGGTTTTGTTTGGTCGGCTGATGGAGAAACTCACTGCCGCCATCACCGGCTACCTCCAAATGCAAATTGATGCCGGGGCTGAGGTTTTACAGGTTTTTGACAGCCTCGGTGGAGGATTGTCGGATGGAGATTTTCAAGCAGCGTCAGGCCGTTGGATCAAGGAGATTGTTGCCGGTCTGAAGCGTCAGGTACCGGTAATCGTGTTTTCCAAAGGCACGCACGGCAATTGGGCGGACTTGGCGGACACGGGGGCGCAGATCATCGGGGTGGATTGGAACGTCCGGTTGGCGGAGGTGCGCCGGAGATTGCCTGCCGACGTGGGCGTGCAGGGAAACCTGGATCCATTCCTCCTGACGACCACCCCCGCAGCGGTCGCCGCTGGAGTCGAACGTATTCTGCGGGAGATGTCTGGGTCATCTGGACACATTTTTAACCTAGGCCACGGCGTGCCGCCCGATGCCAAATTGGAATGCATCCAAAGCCTGGTGGATACTTTGCGGAGGCGCACATGAGCATGCTGAAAGTTGATCTCGATTTAATCCGGAAATATAACGTCCCCGGACCGCGATACACCTCCTATCCGCCCGCCACCCATTTTACCGACGAAATTTCGCAGGAAACTTTCCTGGAGAAGATCCGGGAGAATAACCGGGGCACGCGCGATATCTCGCTCTATTTTCACCTGCCATTTTGTTATTCGCTCTGCTGGTACTGTGGCTGCACCACGGTGATCACCGCGGACCAAACGAAGAGCGGCGACTACGTGCAGTACCTCGGGCGGGAGATGGACCTGGCGCGGAAACTGATGAATCCGGCGCGCAAGGTGGTGCAAATGCATTTTGGCGGCGGCACACCTACGTTTTCGTTGCCGGACGAAATCCGCCGGCTGGGGGATATGATCCACTCCCGGTTTACTTTCGCGGAAGATGTGGAGGCGGGCGTGGAAGTGGATCCGCGCCGGCTATCTCGGGAGCACTTGGTGGCCTTGCGGGAAGTTGGGTTTAATCGCGCCAGCATGGGGGTTCAGGATAACGACCCCGTGGTGCAGAAAGCAGTGCACCGCATTCAACCGTTTGAAATGACCCGCGAAGTGGTGGAATGGATGCGCGAGCTCGGCTTCCAATCGATCAACATCGACTTGATTTACGGTCTGCCGCATCAGACCCCGACCTCGTTCCTCAAGTCGCTCGAAGAAACCATCTCGCTCAAGCCTGACCGGTTTGCGGTGTTCAACTATGCGCACGTGCCGTGGATGAAACCCGCTCAGAAGATTCTCAAACCGGAATCTTTGCCGACTCCGGAAACGAAGCTGGAACTCCTCAAACTGACGATCGAGAAACTTACTTCCGAGGGGTACGTTTACATCGGGATGGACCATTTTGCGCGGGTGGATGACGAGTTGGCCGTGGCGCAGAAGCAGCGGACCTTGCAGCGAAATTTCCAGGGATACAGCACCAGGGGGGGGACGGATATCTACGCCTTTGGCATGTCCTCGATTTCTCAAGCGGAAGATTTTTACTGGCAGAACGAGAAAGAGTTGCCGGACTATTATGCGGCGATTGACCAGGGCCGCCTGCCATTGCACCGTGGGTATCTCATGACCGGCGAGGACAAGCTCCGCCGCACTACCATCATGCGTCTCATGTGCGATCTGGGCATCGATTACGCAACGTTGTCGGGATTGATCGGGGTGGATTTCCAGCAGCATTTTGCCCAGGAACTGGAATCGTTGGGAGACATGGAGGCCGATGGTTTGCTGATGAAGACTCCCACCGGGATTGTAGTCACCGACTTGGGCCGATTGCTGATTCGGAACATCGCCATGCGGTTTGACGCCTACGCCACCAGCCGAAAGGAAAATCGGTTCTCCCGGACCATATGAAGCCGGTGGCGATTATCGGCGCGGGGATCGCAGGGCTGACGGCCGCATTTTATTTGCGGCGCAAGGGCCTTCCCGTAACCGTTTACGAGAGCACCGGCCGTGTCGGTGGAGCCATCCAATCCATTCGCAAAGATGGGTTCCTGGCGGAATTCGGCCCGAATACCATTCTGGAGACTTCACCCAAGGTCACGCAGTTGGTGAAAGATGCCGGGTTGGCTGGTCGACGGCAGAATCCTGATCCCAGCGCGGAGGCGCGGTATGTGGTTCGCTACCAGCGGCCCATCGCCATGCCCTCGTCCCCGCTGGGTTTCTTCACCACTTCGCTCTTTTCAATGTCGGCGAAACTGGCCGTGCTGCGCGAACCGTTCGTGCCCCGCCGGACGGATGGCGTGGAGGAGAGCGTGGCGCAGTTCGTGGTGCGCCGTTTGGGGCAGGAATTTTTGGATCATGCCATCGACGCACTGGTGGCGGGCGTTTATGCGGGTGATCCGCACAAGCTTTCCGTGCTCCAAGCGTTCCCGAAACTGGGCCAACTTGAGGAGCGTTACGGTTCCTTGATCAAAGGCCAAATCTTTGGAGCTCGCGAACGCAAGAAACGAGGAGAGGTTGCGAAGGATCGTGCGGCGAAGTTTTCGTTTGATGACGGATTACAGGTGTTGCCGCACACGCTGGCGGAAATGCTGGGCAGTTCAGTGCGCACCCTCACGCATATCAAGGCCATGGCCAAGTCCGAGGCCGGCTGGACGTTAAGTTGCCATTCGGTGGGAGGCGACTATCAAGCGGAACACTCGGCGGTGCTGTATTGTGGCACGGCTTTCCGGTTGGCGGAATTAAAGGTCAAGAGTTCGCAGACCATTGATTTCACCCCGTTTTCGGAGATCCGCTACCCCCCGGTGGCCAGCGTGGTGCTGGGCTTCAAACGGAGCGATGTGACCCATCCTTGTAACGGATTTGGCATGCTCATACCGCGGGTGGAGGGATTCAAGATTCTTGGCACAATTTTCTCCTCGTCCTTGTTTCCAAACCGCGCCCCCGAGGGGCACCTGACCCTCACCAGTTATGTGGGCGGTGAGCGGTTCCCGGAATTGGCGGGGCTCGGCACCGAAGAGCTCACCGAAATCACCCTGCAGGATTTGCGCGTCATTTTGGGCGTGAAAGGCCAGCCGGTATTTCGGCACAGTGTTTTTTATCCGAAAGCCATTCCTCAGTACAACTTGGGCTACGGCAAGTATCGGGCGCTCATGTCCGATATCGAAGCGCGCGCGCCGGGGCTGTTCCTGGCCGGCCATTATCGGGATGGCATCTCGCTGAGTGACACGATTGTCTCGGGCGTTAACGCGGCGGATCGAGTGGGAGCTTTCGTTCGCAGCCAAAGCGAGCGTGTGGCCGGAAGCCGTCCGGCTTGAACTGACTTCCTGGATTACACCTATTGAGCATGAAGAAAGCCATTTTGCTTGTTAACCTCGGATCTCCGGACTCGCCCTCCGTGCCGGATGTTCGGCGCTACCTGCGGGAGTTTCTGATGGACGGGCGGGTGCTCGATGTGGCCTGGCCATTGCGATTTTGCATCGTCAATTTTGGCATCCTTCCTTCACGCCCCAAACAATCCGCCGAAGCATATCACACCATCTGGACGCCCGAAGGCTCCCCGCTCGTGGTAACCAGCCGCGCGCTTCAACGCGCCTTGCAGGAGCGGGTATCGATCCCGGTCGAACTGGCCATGCGCTACCAGAATCCATCGATTCCGGACGCGGTTCAACGCCTGGCCGACCAACACATCGAAGAGCTGCTGATGATTCCGCTCTTTCCGCACTTTGCGATGTCGAGCTTTGAAACAGCGGTGGTGAGGGTGAAGGAAGTTGCCGCCAAACTGGCGCCCGGGATGCGCATCCAGGTGCAACCGCCCTATTACGATCATCCCGATTACATTGCCGCCCTGGTCGCAAGTGCCAGCGAATATCTGCAGAAGCCCTACGACCTGCTCTTGTTCAGCTTTCACGGTATTCCGGAGCGGCACCTCAAAAAGTCCGATCCCACCGGCTGCCATTGTCTGACTGTACCGAACTGCTGCGAGGTAGCCAGCCCCGCGCACGCCCAGTGTTACCGTGCTCAATGTTTCAAGACAGTGGCCGCATTCGTAAAGGCGGCCCAGGTGCCGGCCAACAAGTATGCCGTTTCCTTTCAATCACGCCTCGGACGCGATCCCTGGCTGCGGCCTTACACCGATTTCGAGCTGGAGCGGTTTGGCGCCGAAGGGATCAAGCATATCCTCGTGATTTGTCCGGCATTTGTTTCTGACTGCCTGGAGACGATCGAGGAGATTGGATTGCGGGGCAAAGAGTCGTTTGAAGCTGCCGGAGGGGAGGAGCTTACCCGCATCCCCTGCATGAACGAACATCCGAAATGGATCGAAGCTCTTACCAAAATGGTGGCGAGCTTTAGCGGCGAATCGGTTCGACCAGGATCAGTTGGGCCAGTTGTTCGCTGATCGCCAGCCGCGCGTTGCAGACCTGGCAGATGAGGTTGTTGCGGCTCGTGAGCAACCGGATGACCTGGTCCTCGCAAAAGCCCAATTCGCGCAGCCGATTTTGCAGCTCGGGAGTAGCACAAAGTTGCTTAATCCGAACCGCCACCCCGGCTTTGACTAGGTTCAAGGGACAGACTTCACACCGGGCTTCTTCCCGGTTCGTGTTATCCATTGACTGAAACGAATTCATACCGCGTGATCATGATGCGGGGCAGGGGTTCAATCCACTACACCGCTTTTGTCATTTCCTGCGCATAATTTGCCAAGCCCGCGTCAATCCGGCCTTGATGCCGGTCAAGGAAGGCGTAAAAAAGGGGTATTGCCTCGTTTAGAGCGTATCCATGAATCAGGTAGCGCACCCCGTCCCGGTGCTCCCCAGGTCAGACCTGAACATTCGGAAAGGACATTTCCTCGACGAACACGTCCTGGAACCGGGCGGATTCGTTAAGCGAAACATGCTTTGAGCGACGGAGCAGATCCTGGTAAAGCCAGCCCTCTTCCGAAGGAGCGAACAAGGCCATTTTAGCACCCGCCAGGGCCGTATTACCGGAGGCGACGACTTTTTCCATGGGGAAATCGAGCAAACCGATGCGCTGTGCGCTGGTGTAATTGAGGTAATTCCCGAAAGCGCCGGCCAGGTAAATCTTTCCGAGATCGGCTTTGGTGGCGCCCCATTCCTCCAGCAGGATACGCAGACCCGCGGCGATCGCGCCCTTGGCCAGTTGGAGTTCCCGGATATCCCATTGGTTGAGTGCGACAGAGTCTGCCAATGGCAAGGTGTCGCCTTTTAGCAGTCGACCCGTGAACTTGAGCCAACCTAAATCCAGGCCGGCCGCCACGGCGTCGACCAGGCCGCTGCCACAAATGCCGCGTGGACTGCCGTCCCCGATCGTGTGGCATCGCAATCCTCCGTTCTCAATACGGACTTCCGAAATGGCCCCGGTAGCCGCCCGCATGCCGATGGAAATGCGCGCCCCTTCAAAGGCCGGACCGGCGGCGGTGGAGGCGCAGAGCAGGCGGTTGGCGTTGCCCAAAACGATTTCTCCATTCGTTCCCAGGTCAATGAGCGCGTCGAGGCTATCGCTCTCGTGAAGTCGCGTCGCGACCACTCCCGCGAGGATATCGCTGCCCACAAAGCTTCCCATGCAGGGCAGGAACGCTACCATTACCGTGGGAGCGAAATCCCAACCCAGCGCGGCGGCCTCAAACAGTTGCAGGCCGGGCTGCGACGGCTCGAAGGGATAATGGGAAAGAGGTTCGAGGCTGATTCCACAAAAAAGGTGGTGCATCACCGTATTTCCGACCAGGACGATCCTGCTCAAGGCCTCGCGTTTGCCGTGGGCGCTATCCCAGACCGCCTGCACCAGTTGGCCGATTTGATCGCGGATCAGTCTCTGCAGCACCGGTTGGCTGTGCTCTGCGACCGCGAATTCAACCCGGCTCATGATATCGGCGCCATGCTGCGCCTGGGCGTTCAAAGCAGAACGCACTCCCAGCACCGTGCCGGTTTTTAGATCCAATAATTGCGCGACGATCGTGGTCGTTCCGAGGTCGATAGCCACTCCCCAACCTTCCCGAGGGACGAAAGTGAACTGGGAATCGTCGCTGAGAATGTTGGCCTCCCACTGTGCCAGGTCCAATTTGAGATCGGATTCGGCCTGGGCGCAACAAGAGAGCCGCCAACCTCCGCGGCGCTCGGCTTCGGTGAATTTGGCGCAGTCCTCCGGCGTGACCGGCAAATCGCCGGCGAGCACTTTCACTTTGCAGCCTTTGCACCGGCCCCGGCCGCCACAAGGAAACTCGACGCCGTGCGCAAAAAGCACGTCGCGCAGCGGCGTGCCACGGGCCACCGACAATTCGCGCCCGAGCGGTAATAACTCGATTTTGACGAGATCGCTCATTTCAGGTGATTAGACTTCATCGAGGCTCGACGAGAACGCCTGGCGGGTCAATCGCATAAGGCGTTTATGGGAAGGGGACAGGCACGCGCTTTATCCGGTAAAATCGCAAATCACCGGTAATCGGAACGGTGGCTTGGAATTTACCGGCCGAGATGCGGGTGATGACCGCCGCTGTCTCCTGCAGGTAGCCAGTCGCCGGATCGGGCGAACTGAACAACCTGAACGCCTCAGGAGCCTCCGTTTCCGCACCCTCGAACACCAGGTTAACCTCCCCAGCCTCCAGGCTGATACTCAGAATGTTCAGTGGTCCGGTTACTTCGATCGCACTGATGGCCAGAGTGGTGGATTGGTTCGGGCCGGGCGGCGAGACCGCCCGCCAGGCTCCATAAAAATTGTCGAGGTAATAGAGGTTGCCCGCCGCATCCCAAGCGCAATCCGTGTCTTGGTGAGAAGTTAGCCCGCTGATGGCTTGGCCTAGGTCCATGCTGACGACAAACCCGCCGTTGGAGGTGTAAAGCACCGAGGTGTTGCCGGTGGCCGCCGTGGTGCCGCGGAAAGAGACCGCCAGGTAAGTCCCAGTGGGATCAACCGCCACTCCGGTGGCATTGCCATAGTTAACGTCGGCCTGGCCTACCGCCCAAACGGCAGTCCGGAGCGGTGCGCCATTGTTGGTCGATGGGTCGTAAGCCGGGAACTTCAAAACGCGTGGCGTCGCATCGAGGGCGCTGCTGACGGATTGCACCACATAAATATTTCCCTTGCCATCCAACGCCACATCCGCCGGGCTTTTTGTCAGGGAAACCCCTGGTCCGATCACCACGGTACCTGTGTTGTTGCTGAGCGCTTGACCGGTCGGTCCGAGTTGAAAGCGCAGCACGCCGAGGGTGCCGGAACTGCGCTGGTCGGTCACCCACAGCGTGGTGTCGGGCCCGGTGCCGACGGTGGTGAAGCCGCTCAACTGCGCACGGCCGGCATCTCCCACGTTGTTTGTGTCGGTCACTTGCAGTTGCGAATTTGTGGAGACCTGTGGATCAAACCGGTAAATCCCGCCAGCACTTGAAAAATCGTTCACGTACACCGAGCCATCTTCGGAGACTTCAACCTTCCAGGGGCTGAATAGGTCGCCTGCCCAGGCGTGACCACCGGTGCTGATCGAGCCTTCGGTCGCGTAGGAGAAGTCGGCGTTAAGTTTCAAGATGCCGACCTGATCGCCGGGCAGGGAACCGGGGCCCGCAGCCGCGTTGGCGACGAAGATCCGCCCGTAATAGGGACTATCCTGGTTTTGGTTCACCGCCACGCCGCGTCCTTCCCAAACATAAGTTCTGCTGTCCGCATCCGAGCTGATCTGGGTCCAGGCAGAGTGACCCGTATTCGAGGCGGTTACGCTGACTCGATAGAGACCCGGGGTGGCCGGGAGATTGCCGTTCAGCAGGCCGTCCCAGACCAGCGCATTGCTGCCTTTCAGAGTTCCGCCGTTGCCCGGGACGACGTTGAGCGTGCGCACAATACTTGAACTGGACCACACTCGGACCGTCACGCCACCATTCGCCGGTTCATTCAACAGGTAGGAGATGGTAACCGGTCCGGCGTTGCTCCCCAAAACGTTGGTGAAACCGCCGTTGATCTGCACCTGGGTGGCGTAGACGTTGCCCCGCGCGGTCAACGGAAGCAGAACCAGGCTCCAGCAAAACCCTGCCAGCACCGACCAAGCCAAAAGAAAGTTTCCTCGAAGACTTCCGCTTGAGATTCCTGCTTTTCGCCCTCCCCACTTAAATGGACGCATTGGACCTTTTGAGCAATGTAACCGATGCGGCCTCAAAGCAATTCAGAACTCCGCGGACTCGCCCGGGTTGAGCAGGTGCAAACGACAGCCGCGGCTGGCGAAATGCTGCACGCCTGCGTCCCGGTCGATCTTGATGGGTGGGAACGTATCGAAGTGCAACCCCAGAATGTTCTGGCAGCGAACAAACTCCGCGGCGCGCGCGGCGTCCTCATATCCCATGGTGAAGGTGTCCCCGAGGCAAAGGGCGGCGAACTTCAGGGGCGTGGTCTCGCCGATCAGCTTCATGTCCAAGGTCAGGGCTGTATCGCCGGAATAATAAAAATTGCCGGACCCGGTTTCGACGACGAAGCCGCCCGGATTGCCGCCATAACTTCCGTCCGGCAGGCTACTGGAATGGATGGCATTGACGAATTTGACGCGGCCGAAATCCAGTTTAGCCGTGCCACCGTGGTTCATCGCCACGGATCGATTCAGACCTTGTTTGCCGTACCAGACGGTGATCTCGTAATTGGAGATGATGGTGGCTCCCGTGCGGCGCGCGATGGCAGCCGCATCGGCCAGGTGGTCGGCGTGGCCGTGCGAAATGAGGATAAAATCGGCAGGGACCTTGGTTATATCGATATTCCGCGCCAGGTCGTTGGGGGTGATGAACGGGTCAAAGAGCAGGTGCTTGGAATTGACTTCAACCCCGAAGCAGGAATGGCCGTAGTAGGTAGTTTTCATAGTCCTCGTTCAAAGAGTTAACGGCGACAATCGTTAACGAAAGTATCCACGCCTTGAAACAAGCGGTCAAGCGTCGTCCGATGGGCTGCGTGCGCCTCGAATTTTTGCCAAAATTGGGCTTGCCTCCTCCGGGTGGTGTGCCTATATTGCGCGCTCTTTTTCGAATAGATTTGAACTGATTATGCGACGTCCAAAAGGCATCAAGACAAAGAAATCCGTGGCCAAGCGGTTTAAGATTACGGCCAAGGGCAAGGTGTTGCGCTCCAGCGCGGGTCGGCGGCACTTGTGCCAGACCAAAAATCCGAAGCGCCGCCGCAACCTGCGGGGCACTTCCGTGGTCTCGCCGACGGACGAGTATCGCATCAAACAAAGCCTGCCGTTCACCCGGTAGTCCGTTTTTCACTTTCAACCATCAGCTAATACCAGACCATGCGTGTTACCAATGCTCCCGCTTCGCGCAAACGCCGCACCAGGATGCTCCAGGCCGCCAAGGGCTTCCGGATGCGCCGTTCCAAGCTTTATCGTTACGCCTCCGACGCCGTCGATCACGGCCGGCAATATGCCTTCCGAGATCGCCGCGCCAAAAAGCGCACGTTCCGTTACCTGTGGCAGGTCCGTATCAATGCCGGGGTTCGCGCCCTAGGGATGACTTACAGCCGCTTCATCGAAGGGCTCAAGGCCGCCAAGGTCGAAGTCGACCGCAAGATCCTGTCCGACCTGGCCGCTACCGACGCCGCCGCTTTTAGCCAACTGGTCAAAGTCGCCCAGGACGCGTTGAAAGCCAAAGCCGCCAAGGCATAATTCCATTTCCTTTGCCTTTTGGGCATCGGTAAACGGGCGACCTCAACCTGGGCCGCCCGTTTTTTATTTGGCCCGATCTTAACGCAAATTCGATTATGGCTGGATTCATCGATCAAATTGAGCCGCTCAAAGCCGCCGCGCTGGCGGAGTTTGCCGCCGCCGCCGACCCGGCCGCCCTCGAGCAGGCCCGTGTCAATTACCTCGGGTCCAATGGCAAATTCACCGCCCTCTTGAAGGGGTTGGGCGCATTGCCCAAGGAAGAGAAGCCGGCAGCGGGCAAAGCCGTTAACCTGGTCAAAAACGAGCTCGAGACCGCCCTGGCCCTGCGCCGCGGCGAGTTGGAACTGAAAGCCGCGCTGCCCACCGAGCCCACCGATTTTACCGCGCCCGGGCGCCGTCGGGTCATGGGCAAGCTGCATCCGCTGACGCAGGTGACCGAGGACATCGTCCGGAGTTTCCGCAAGATCGGATTCGTGGTGGCCGATGGTCCCGAGGTGGAGGACGAGTATCATTGCTTTGACGCGTTGAATACGCCGGCTGACCACCCGGCACGGGATTCGCAGGACACTTTTTACCTGGGCGCCGCTCCCAGTCAGGCACCACGGCTACTGCGCACGCACACCTCCTCGGTCCAGATCCGTGTGATGAAAAGTCAGCCGCCTCCGGTTCGCATCATCGTGCCGGGGCGGGTGTACCGGCGGGACAACGCCGATGCCACGCACAATCCTACCTTCCACCAGGTGGAAGGCCTCTACGTGGATCGCGGGGTGACCGTGGGAGATCTTAAAGGCACGGTGGAATTTGTTTTTCGCGAACTGATGGGGCCGGAGACTCGGATCCGTTTTCGTCCGCATTATTTCAGTTACACGGAGCCGAGTTTCGAGATTGATTTCAGCAGCGCGTTGACGCGCAAGATGGGTAAGGAATGGCTGGAGATTGCCGGTTGCGGCATGGTGCATCCGCAGGTGTTCGAAAACGTGGGTTATGACCCGGAAGTCTGGACCGGTTGGGCCTTCGGCTTCGGCATCGAACGCATCGCCATGATTCGGTACGGCATTACGGACATTCGCTTGTTCTACGAGAACAACCTTCGTTTCCTGCGACAATTTTGATCCCGCCGCATTATGAAAGTGACTTTAAACTGGCTGAAGCAGTACGTGGATTTCGACTGGTCGCCCGAGGAGTTGGCGGAGCGACTGACCATGATCGGCATCGAAGTCGAGGGCGTGGTGAAGACCGGCGGCGAATTTGAAGGCGTGGTCGTCGCCCGGGTCATCACGCGGGACAAACATCCGAACGCCGACAAGCTGTCGCTGTGCCGGGTCGACGACGGCAAAGGCGAGCGGCAAATTGTTTGCGGAGCCCAGAATTTTAAGGCGGGCGATAAAGTCCCGCTGGTGTTGCCGGGTGCGACCTTACCCGCCCGCGCCGGACAGCCGCCGGTGACCATCAAGGTGGGCAAGATCCGTGGCGTGGAATCGCAAGGCATGCTTTGCTCGCCGCAAGAACTGGGCTTGCCCGACCAGGTGGACGGGCTGCTGATCCTGCCGGAAGACGCGCCGGTGGGGGTGCCATTCGCGCAATACCTTGGACGCGCCGGCAGTGATGTGATTTACGATCTCGAAATCACCCCAAATCGCCCGGACTTGAACAGTTTGATTGGCATCGCGCGGGAAATCAGCGCCATTACGGGTGGCGAATTGCGGATGCCCAAGGCGGAGCTCGCGGAAAATCAGCCCGCGGTGACCGAACTGGCAGCCGTCCGGATTGAGGATGCCGAGCTATGCCCCCGCTACAACGCTCGCGTCATCAAGGGAGTCAAAATTGGCCCGAGCCCGGAATGGCTGCGAACGAGCCTCGAGAAGGTGGGCGTCCGGAGCATCAGCAACGTGGTCGATGTGACCAATTACGTGATGCTCGAAACCGGGCAACCGCTGCACGCGTTTGATTATCATTTGCTGGCCAAAGGAGCCACCGGTGTGCCCACGGTAGTGGTGCGCCGCGCCGTGGAAGGAGAGAAATTTACCACGCTGGATGGCCAGGAACGGACTTTGACCAGCCAGGCGCTTTTGATCGCTGACGAACAGCACGCCATCGCGCTGGCGGGCGTGATGGGCGGGCTGAATACCGAGATTAACAATACCACCGTGGATGTGCTGCTGGAGAGCGCGTGCTTCAAACCGCAAAACATCCGCGCCACTTCCAAGAAGCTGGGCCTGCGCACCGATGCCTCCTACCGCTTCGAGCGCGGGTCGGATGTGGGCGCCTGTGACTATGCCAGTCGTCGCGCCGCACAATTGATTCTACAAACCGCCGGCGGATCGCTCTGTGCCGGGGCAGTGGATGCCTGTCCCAAAGCGATCGAACCAAAGCAGATCACGCTGCGGCACGAAAAGGTCAACGAATTGCTGGGGTTGAGCCTGACGGAGGCCCAGGTCGAGGGTTACCTTTCCCAGTTGGGGTTGAAACGGGCCGGACGCAAGCCGCAGCCGGTGGGCGCGGAATCTGTCTCTGAACCGATGGTGATCAAGGTGCCCAGCTTTCGCGTGGACTTGAAACGCGAGGTGGATTTGATCGAGGAAGTCGCCCGGTTGTACGGGGTGGACAAAATCGCCGCCACGCCACCGCGGGGAGCTATCGGGGCAAACGCGTATGATCGGGTGCATGATGAATTGGCCGACGCTCGTCGACTCCTGAGCGGACTGGGGTTGTTCGAGGCCCAGGGGCAAACGCTCATTGCCGAGTCCGCCGCTAAATTGGTCGCCGGCGAAAACCTGGTCGGCTTGGGGAATCCCTTGAGCAGCGACATGAACGTGCTGCGGCCGAGCCTGCTGCCGGGTTTGCTGGATAGCCTGCGCCACAACCTGAGTCACAAGATCTATGACGTGGCGCTGTTCGAAGTAGGCCGGGTTTTCGCACCCGGCCAAAACTCCGGCTTGAACGAAGAACGCCGCGCCGCCCTGGCCCTCACCGGCCAGCGACAGCCCCTGTTCTGGTCCGGCGCCGACCGTGACGCGAAGTTCGACATTTACGACTTGAAAGGATTGTTGGATGAGTTCCTCGAGCAATTCGGCGCGCGTGGGATTTCCTTTCAGCGCCGGGCGCAAAGCACCGGGCTGTTCCTCGAATCGGCCACCATCCACCTGGGCAAATTCCAGATCGGCGAGGTGGGCCAGGTATTGCCGCCGCTGGCGCGGCAGTATGATCTACGCGACGCGGTCTTCCTGGCCGAACTGAGCCTCGACGTCCTGCTGGCGCGGCGCAACCCGGCCAAGACCGCCAAGCCGTTGCCGGCATTTCCCGCCATTCGAAGGGATGTCGCCCTGATTTTGCCCGAAGCCACCACTCACGACCAGGTGGTGCAGTCCATCAAGCAGGCCCGGGTCGCTTTCCTCGAGTCAGTCGAGTTGTTCGACATCTTCCGCGGCAAAAACGTGCCCGCCGGTCACAAGAGCATGGCCTACGCGCTCACCTATCGGAATCCGGAACGCACGCTGGTGGATGCTGAGGTCAACGCCGCGCACGAAAAGCTCGTGCAGGAGTTGACGCGCAAACTCCAGGCCACCGTGCGGGAGTAACGACAGCGCTTAAACGTAGACGAAAACGTAAATCGCCAGGACGAGCGCGATCAATCCGACCACCGCGGCGACCGTCCAGAGCAGATTGCGTTTGCGCGCCGCCATCGCGAAGGTGGAAATAATCACTCCGGCCTGGGCGGCGAGCATGCCGAAGAAGAACTTCTGACTGCGCCGATGATGTCGTTCGGCGATGAGGTTGCTTTTGCGCACCTGCAGTTCGTAAACCGCCGCTACCGACTGGTTCAAGCGCGCCTCCATTTCATAACGTGCGGCCGCGTAGCGCAGCCGGGCCACCGTGAAGGCCTTGCGCAAGCCATCGGCGGGGCCGCCCGCCGCCGCTGCGGCCAGCAAACTTTCGGTGTGATCGATGGCCAGGTTGATGGGCCGGGTGGCGTTATCGAACTCTTGTGATTGCGCCCTAGCCTGGGCCAGCTCCTGCTCCAGCATGGCGGGCTGAATCGTGTCCATGATCGCGGAAACCGCCGTTTCCGGTTGAAACTTATCCACCGCCTCGAGGGCGGCTTTGATCCGGGGATCAACTTCCGCGCGCGGGCTCAGTTTGGGGAGCTCAGATTTCACCACCGCCACCAGGATCGAGGCGCCTGCGGCCGAGTCGAGGGCGGCGATCACCTCGGCGGCGTTCTTGCCGGAATCGGTCGCGGCCAGGCGCTGCAATTCCTGACGCAACGGCTCGGCGGCCAGCGGCGCAACCGGGCTGAACGCCGAGAGCAGTTCAAGGCTGGCTCGCTGCATCGAGCCGCGCAATCGTTTGGCCTGGAAGAAACCCCATTGATCGCCCGCTTTGGACTGCTGCTGGGCCGCCATCGAGCGGCTGTATTGGGCGCGCGTCATCTCGCTCGAAGACAGCCCAGCTAGCATGGTCGCCAGAACCGTAAGAATGACCGGCGTGGCGGAAAGCACTTTGCCCCAAGTGGTCTGGGGCATGTCCGCTTTGAGTTCCTGTGGAATCGTGACTTTCATGGGCGCTGCTTGGACCAGGATTTTGAACTTCGAACGTTCAGCGGGGGCGCCACGCATCGCCTGTAAATCGCCAGCTCTTTTCAACCATCTAAGCTGTTGAAAGCTACGTGACTCCGTACCGCTCTATGGCGGTACTCTATGAAGGGAATCGAGCTTGGTGTCCAGCACATTTGGAAACGAGCGCGGCGACGGTTTCCTGTCTCAACCGCTTAAGAGACGTGTTCCACCACGGTCGAAACTTCTTTGGAGAAGGGGCATGATGCGGGAGGCGAAAACTTGTCTGAGCTTTGATTGGTAGGAAACGGCCGCTGCTGCCCGCGGGGGGCCGGGAAGAAATGACCACGGAATACCCGGGCCACACGGACTGGGACCAGTCGGAGCGCGAGCTTCCAAGTGCGTTTTTGGTGGTGCGGACCAGGAAGCGGTGCGGATGGGAGGAATGGCACGGCGTTGTTTCTTCCCCAGCTTCAGGGTAGTCGGCACGAGTTTTGGGGCATGCTTTGCGACCCCCTCGGAGGTCTGTGCCCACTTCTTGTCGCCCGGGTCCCCACAAAATGATGCGGAACCGACCCGATTAGCGGGAGGTAAAGACGAAGGTCTTGAGGGTGGCAAACTGTTATTTTAACAGCGAGCATTATGCTCGAAATTAGCGGATAAACAATCGTTAAATATTAAGACAAAACAATTTGACCAGAGCGGGAATTTGTGTTGTAAATCGACTCGGTATCAAAAGTGGGACTTAAAGAAGCACCCGAGTTCAATCCAGGAGCATAATATGAGGACAAACTGGTTCGCCTTCCTTTTCTTCGCGGTTTCCGCATTCGGGCAAACCACAAACCTCCCTTTTGACACTCTCGGGAGCACCGCTGAGACCGGGATGGAGGGACGGTTAAGTACCGAGAAATGGCGGGCCGGCCAGCGTGATTGGTGTTCCACGGAGTGGATCAGCACCGAGTTGGTGACGAACCAGGTTACGGGGAGGGCGCGCCCCGAGACGCGTCGCTTTATCCAGGTTGGCGACGGGCTAAACTACCTGAGCCCCGAAGGCACTTGGCAAACTTCGGTGGATGCCATCGAGATCATGACCAACGGTGGAGCCGCGGCCCTGCGCGGGCCGACAAAGGTTTATTTCCCACCCACGTTGGCTGATCCGATCACGATCATTACCCGGAGCAACATTGTGTTGCGGGCGCGACCGGCGGGGGTTTATTACACAGATTACGCCTCGGGTCAGAGCGTGCTCCTCGGGGCCGTGCGCGCCGCCGAAGGGGAACTGGTGCCACCCAATCAGATCATTTACCGGTCTGCGGTCAAGGAGGGACTCCAGTGCGATATCCGACTGACCTACACGAAGGGAGCCTTTGAAAGTGACCTGGTCATTATCGAGAGGCCGGAACTGCTCCCCGAAACACTGCACCTGATTCCGGAAACCACACGACTTGAGTTGGTTACGCTCATGGATGGCCGGGAGCCGCGCCAGGTCTCTTCCATTCTGCAACGGGAAGCCGACCCCATCCAACGCGAGCGGTTGGGCGAGTTCGCCGATCTGGTGGACCAAACCCTCGACTACGGACCGGAGCTGCGCTTCCCAGTGGGGCGGGCCTTTTCAACCGTCGACTCCGATCCGCAGACGGATATCATCAATCAGGGCGCGGCCCGAATCCACCTCGCAAGCCCCCAGGAAGGCGAACTGTCAGTGGCCAAGACTTGGACTCGATTTGGCGAGCAGCGGGCGTTGGTCGAAGCGGTCTGGTGGCGGGACATCAAGCCCATGCTGGATTCGTTGCCGCCGGTGGGCCGGAGCGGCGCGAAATCAATGCCCACCCGGCATGCAAGCCTGCAGCGCGAGTTGCCGCTCTTGAGCCAGGATCGATCAATGTCCCCTCCGCCAGACTCGATGTTGATTGCCAGCTCGAGCTCACTAGTGTCCGGTTTGATTT
>DBMR01000082.1 GCA_002298785.1 Verrucomicrobia subdivision 3 bacterium UBA693 | reverse complement strand
CAAGCCCGGCCCCTACCCGGCACTGAACGGCGAGATGGCGCTGCGGTATCACATTTCACATCACTGGCCCGCCGCCAGTGCTGTGATTCCTTGGGCTCATTTGCGTTCGCGTATCTACTTCCTCCTGCTGGGGCTGCTTTTCTCACTGGTTTCCGGTCAATGCAGTGAGTCCGCCTTTTACCGGTTATTTTTGAGTCTGGCCACCACAAACGACTTGGAGCGTCTTGGGGTTGCCATGACATCTCCGAGCTTGACGGATACCAACAATAGCTTCCCAAAAATCGAAGGGATTACGAATTCCTTGAGCGCGATGAAGGAGCGCGGGGAGGTCGCAGGCATTCGTGTCGGCATGAGCATGTCGGATGTCGTTACTCAATGGGGCAAGCCCAGCCAATTGCTTGCGCGTTGCCTTGGCGGCCACCGTTTCGATTACTCTGACGTTACGCTCATTTTCCATGGTGACGTCTTGTGGGAGGTGTTTATTTGGGAAAAACCCAGTATGGTCCAGCCGTCCTCACGCGGGATCCATTTTGAGCAGGGTTTGTCCTTGCGTTCCAGCTTGCAGGATTGCGTCCACGTCCTCGGCGAGCCAACACGGCGCAATCGCTGGAGGGACGCAGTGGACTATCTTGTTTACGAGTCCGCGCAGCAGGCCCTAATCTTTGCTTTCGAGGACGATTCGGGCAGGATGCTGCGTGTCGTATTGCAGAAGCGGGGTGACGGACCCTTTCGGATTCACTAAATGACCTGGCCCAAAATCACTGGAGCGAAAGCGGGTGGTCGACGTCATTTGCTAGGTCGGACGCGCTTGGCCGCCCACGTCGTTCAGTCCTGCCGTTTGGCTAATGACATGATGTGAAGGCACTCCTGCCATTGATTGCGGTCGCCTGTGGGGTGCTGGTCTCCCTATGGCTGCTGCGCGATGCTTTGGTGTTTGGCCTCCATAAGGCCGACCCCGCTACCGGCCGAACGCGGGGCTGCTATACCGATGTCGAGCTGCTCCTTGATTTCAAGACACCGTCGGGCTGGGTTCGGCCGGTGGAACTTGGAGTTGGCGCGGTAATGTTGCTTGGAAGTCTAATCGCCGGGGCGAATGTTTTCACGACGAGGTCTCAGCAATGAAGCCAAGGTCGAACGTTCCGGCTGCGGGCAACATCGCGTTGGCGCTCTCTTCGCGTATAGGGCATAGTGGTCGCGGCGTGTCTGAGCCGGCACGTTGGGCTACCCGAACATCACCATGAAGCGCACAGGCAAATTTCTTTTGATTGGCCTCGGCGTTGTCGTGCTGCTCATAGGAAGCCTTTACATCTACATCGCCCGGCCAATCAACGATGGCCGCACGCCAGCAGAAAGGCGGCAGATTGCTGATGCTTGTCTTGCGATGGTGCACTCAGATTCGACGAATGGCTTTGACGAGATGAAGATGGACGACCCACGAATTCCAGAGGTCATACGAGCTTTGCACCCGAATCACATTGATGTTACTCCAGGCTTTGCCGTAGACATTTACCGGAACGAGTGGCCGCAGGAGTATTTCTTGATGCGCTTGGGGCGTCCCACAAACACCTGGGTGTTGTGCGTGGCTGGTCCGTCGATCAGATTCGGTGGCGGAGGCAGAGAGATATTGAGGATAGAGCATGATTGAAGGCTGTCCCAACCACCGCCGGCAGCGGACCCCGCGATTCCGTTCTGTTTGCATTTCACCACAGTGGCGAGGAGGCGCTGCGGCGGAGCGTTCGGCCAAGAGATGAGCCACTGCATATCCATCACGAAATCCCAGGCCCGACCGCACCGCTACGTGGCGCCGTTCGACGGCGTAGATTACGTGCTACTGCTCGTCATTTCCGATTCTGAGATCCCGTCCGACGTGGAGCGGGAGATTTCCAGCAGTATCGTTCGCACAGGATGTCGATACGCGCTCGCATATGGGTGCACGTGTTCAACGTGGGATGATTCTATCGACCTTGCGTCCATCGATGCTCGAGTGCCTGAGAATCGGTTTGTAATGACCACATGGCATGAAGATGAACCCATTGAGGACGTTGTCGATTTTTGGTGGTGGAATACAGCGTTTGCGGACTTCGTCCCTCAGAACTTCGGCGTATTTTACGTCGGTTTGAATGCTGCCTTAGAGAGGAGAATCATGGAACGTATTCGGTATCACCAGAGCCAGGAAGCCGCCGCTGCACCGGAAGGCGGCCCGGCCAGGCGCTCGGGCAATTCGGGTGCCGGTGGCGGGCCGCCATCGGTGAGGTAACGTTATGCGTGAGTGTGCAATCATCCTCTTCCTCGCCTCAGTGGCTCTTGCCGGCTGCACCACTCCACAAGCCGGCTCGTGCCGAGCCTGGTCAGAGGATCGACAGTCGCTGGCGGGGCAAGCGATTTACTTTGAACCCACCAGCTCGACCCTTACCGCCGAAGCCGAGGGGAAGGCGGCAGAGGTGGCCTATTATATGAAGACCAATCCTGCCGTAGCGTTGAGAATTGAGGGTCACGGTGACGGCCGAGGCACCGAGAAAAGGAGCTTGGAGCTTGGAGACAGGCGTGCTGAGGCGCTACGTGAGCGCCTCCTCCAGTTACAGATCGATCCTGCACGTGTTGATACCTGGGCGTGTGGCAGGAGTCCCCACAGTGATCGAGCGTATGTTCCAGGGATGCCTCGTAAGTGGTGCCGCGCCGAGTTCGTCGTCCTAGTCCCGCCTCAATGAAAACCGCGGCATCGCATAATTCTTCAGTGCAGCGAATGGCGGCGGGCGGCATGTCCTTCTACGTTCCGGCGCTCGTTGTCCGCCGCCATTGCTCACCTCGACGTTGGGCCGGAAGCGTGCGGGGCCATTCCGCTCATGGGACCTAATACACCGCCGACAACTCAGGACGTGGTCAGGCGCCTAAAGATCCTCCACTGGGTCGTCGGGTTCGCGTTCAAGATGCCGCCGCCGGGCCAATGGCCGCAGGTGCGGGCGAGGCTCTCGCCCCAGCAGTTGGGGGCCTTTATGGCTGACGTCAGCAGTTATCGTGACCGACTTTGCGCCCAACTGCGCAGCAGTTGGCACTGGGCAGCCATGACGAACGCAGAGCGGCAGTTGGCTCAGACACTTTCCTGTGAGGTAAACGAGCAACAGTGGCTCGACGCCATTTGGTGCCTGGAGGCTGTTGGCGTTCTTCTATGGGCCCTGATACGATCTCCACGGTTATTCAGCCGGGGCCGAGGAGAGCCGGTCCGAAAAGCTCCCCGCAGGCCCCGGTGAATAACCGTGCGGTGCGCGCCAAGAATTCATGTGAAAAACTTTTGCGGCGGAGCTATAAGAGCTCTGGCCGCATCGCCCCAGGTGGATCACGGTCCTATGGGCCCCAGCTCGCGAAGCTCAACCGAAGTGAACCGGCCCGCCTGCCGGCGCCTGCCTTAAAGTCTGAGAGAACGAAAGCCCGCGAGGCTCCAGGTATCAGGTTGACTGTTGGCAGCGCTGCGGTGTGCGGCGAAACGAAAGGCACACCTATGATCGAGTTCAAAGCGCTAAAACACTTCGTTGGGTTCGACTGGGCCAAGGATCACCACTGCGTGGTGGTGGTCAATGCGCAAGGGGAGATTGTCGCCGAGTTGGAGTTCAAGCATTCGGCTCCAGGCTGGCAGGAGTTCGCGGAGCGGGCAGCGAGTCTGGGTGCGTTCGGGGTAGCCATTGAGACCAGTTCCGGACCCGCGGTTGACCAGTTATTGCAGCGGGAGTTTGCGGTCTTTCCGGTCAACCCCGCCGCCAGCACGAGTTACCGTCAGCGCCAGGCGCCCAGCGGGACCAAGACCGACCATCACGATGCCTGGGCGCTGGCCGATGCACTGCGCCTGGATGGGCAGAAGTGGAAAGCGCTCAGCCCGGCTGATCCGCTGAGCCTGGAGTTGCGGCTGTTGTGCAAGGATGAGGTGGCACTCATTGAGCAGCGCACGCAGTTGGTCAACCAGTTGCAGCAGGCGCTGCTGGAGTATTATCCGGCTGCGCTGGAGGCGTTTGAGGATTGGACGCTGAGCTTCTGCTGGGATTTTATCATTGAGTTTCCCACCCCGGAGAAGCTGGGTAAGGCGGGGGCGCACCGGTGGCAGAAGTTTTTGCACACGCATCATCTTTGGCGGCCTGGGAGTGCGGACAAACGCCTGGAAATCTTTGGTCGCGCGACCGGTTTCCAGGGGTCGCCCGCGGTGGTGCAAGCCAAGTCCAAGCTGGCGGTGAGCCTGTGCAAGGTGCTGCGGACCCTCGAGCAGCAGTTGCGGGATTACCGCCGGCAGATCCAGGAGTTGTTCCAGAGCCATCCGGACCACGATCTATTTGGCAGCCTGCCCGGGGCTGGGGAGGTGTTGGCCCCCCCGGTTGATGGCTGCCATCGGGACCGACCTGACTCGTTACGGCAACGAGTTGACCGTGCTGCAGGCCTTTGCCGGAACTGCGCCGATCAGCTTTCAGTCAGGGAAGATCCACAAGGCCCGGATGCGGTGGGCGTGTGATAAGTTTCTGAGATATACCGTGCACCTGTGGGCGGAATGTTTTTGGAAGTACAGCCCTTGGGGTGGAGTGTACTACCGCAAGAAGCGGCAAGAGGGCAAGAGTCACGCCTGCGCGTTACGGTGCCTGGCTCAACGCTTGCTAAAGATCCTGTTCCGGATGATTCTTGACCACAAGCTGTATGACGCCGATCTGCACACACGCAACCAGGAGAAGCACGGTTCCTGGGTGCTCGCACTGGTCGAAAAACCCACGCCCAAGTTGTGTGAACAAGTCCCATGAAAAATCCCTTGCGACTTCAGAGAACAACTTCGCCGCATCGACTCAATGCCGCCCTTCGATACACCCTTGAGGGACCCGTCTGTCCTGCGCCTGGTTGAGAAGGGGCTGGATGCGGTGGGGTTGCGACCGGCAGGCGAGATTCAACGCATGCGGGAGATAGCGCAGAGCTGGCATTGGCGCAGCCGGACACGCGAACTGCAGGAATCGGGCGGCAAGCCACCTGCAGAATCGGGCTTCGCAGATTTCGATAGCGTCGTCCGGTTGTCTATAAAGAGGTACGAGGCCGATGGCACGATCCCGCGAGCTGTTGAGGAAGATTTTCCCGCCAAAGGAAAGGCATACCGTGATCTGACAGGGATGGAGTTTTGCGAGGTGCGCTCTGTGGCGATGGAACGGCACCACGCACTGAACTGGCTCTGCGGCTACGGCCGAGATAATCGGTGGGATGAGACACCGACTTCAACATGAACGAGAATAAGCGGGCCTCAGGGCCCAACGAACCAGATCCAGCGAACCTGGCGATGACCCTCCGGTTGGCGATCGGTGAGCAGTGGCGCCGGGTTGCTGATCCGGGCCGCTCGGCAATCGTGCGCTTTATTACGGTGCTCCTGCTAGGGTCGAGCCTGCTAGTGGGATTGCAACGCAGCGTTCGACTCCCCGATGTGGCCGCAGTTCGAGCCGTTGAACGTGAAAAGGCGCGGAGTAACTGGGAACATGTCCGAAAGGCATTTCAGGCAAACGATCCTCAAGCGCTCAACGATCACCTGGGGTGCCAGGTCCTGATTAATTTCGATGCGGATGAATCTCCTTGGGTTGGTAGGGCGTTCGCCGCCGACTTGCGCGAACCATCGGCCAGGGAGGGAGCGTGGAACGTCCCATGCAAAATTGATTTCACCCGAAAACAAGTCAGAGGACATTTTATGTGGCCGGATCCCGTCTTTGGCGCGGACTTTGAGCTCCTTGGGACTCTTACCAGCGCATCGATTTCAGACGACCGCGTCCGGATCAAGCCCATCGCTATTCAAAGCATCATATTTCAATTATGAAGCCGAACATGGCGCATTGACTGGACGGCGTGGAGCACGGGTGTTTACAATTCGGGCGCCAGCGACGCGCCACTAGTGCTGCGCGGCGTAGATCGACGCTATGATCAAGTGCCACTATTGCGGCAGGGAGAATCAGGATGAAACGGCACGATGCCCGGGCTGCGGCACTCTGCCGGCCCCAAATCCTGACGAGGTACAGGGTGGACGTGGTTGCCCGGTATCAATCAGGGGTTTGCTCTCTTGCGCGGTTGGGGTAACCGAAATCGCGGCGGGCCACGTTGGCGGGTTTGTGCACCTGCTCAACGAAGTCTCGAACCTGGACTCACCCACCGAAGCAAACTCTCCGCACCGGCTGTTGGAGCAGGCAGCGTTCCTGGAGAGTGTGGATATGCGACGGGCACTCGCTCTGTACCAGCAGATTGTCTTGACTCATCCCGGAACGTCCGCAGCCAAGGAAGCCAATCGCAATGTCCAGACGCTCAGGGCAGCGCACCCGGAGCTGAAGGATGTCCCGGCCGCTTCGCCAAAGGATTTTCCGCACTAGTGTGCATTCACTGGACGGCGTGATGAGCATCAGTTACAAATCGGGCATCACGGGCGCGGCGCCATGGATGTGCAGCGTCCGGAATAACATGCACGCCCTTGTCCTGCTCCTGCTCGGTGCGGCGCTCTCCATGCGAGCCTTGGCCGCCGACATTCCGCTGTCCTTGGAGGACTCCGGTTCCAGAGAGGTCAGAAAACAGTATTGATTCCGGTGAAAAGC
>DBMR01000077.1 GCA_002298785.1 Verrucomicrobia subdivision 3 bacterium UBA693 | reverse complement strand
AAATCAAACCGGACACTAGTGATTACGGACAAACCCTTAAGGATCCAGAAGCGACTCTGCTAGATTGGCCTCGTGGGCTCTCACCCGCTCCTCCAACCCCTTCCTGTCCAGTACTTCGTGGGTATTCCTTTCCGCCCCTTCTGCGGCGTAGACCGCTGTCCTTTAACGATAATTACGCGGCGGGTTTGCTGTTGACAGATCACCGGCCTTGTCGTTAATTCTAAGTCTAATAATCCTCATTATCGGCAGGCTTGCCGTATTGCTGCGCCCTCGTTAGGGCGCGGGCGCGCATGGAGATTGATGGCGTGGTCTCTGGCGGGCGGGGTGATTGGGTCCGGGAGGCCGTTTGCCGGGCCCGGAAAAATGATCACGCTGAAACAGAACGACACAACCTATGACGATCAGACCCTCCCTTGCGGGAACCCTTGGGCCGCTACGGTTTGCCCAGCACACTTTTGGCCGGCTCCTTCCGCACAAGCCGAAGCACGTAATGTTGGCGGCACTGCCTCTGCTGGCTGCTCCCGCCCTGGGTGCGGACTACCAATCCACCGTGCTGAACGATGCTCCGAAGGCATATTATCGCCTGAATGATGACTCCAGCCGGGGATTGGTTCACCAGAATCTCGGCAGCCTGGGCGCAGCCGGCAATGCGGTGAACGATCCCATGTATTATAAGGGCTCTGGTGGCGTCCCAACCACCAACGCCACTGGCGTCGTCCATTCCCTGCCCGGGGCCATTGTCGGCGACGGCAATCGTTCCGCGTTCTTCGATTTTACGACCCGCGCGGAGATTCCCTGGAACGCGGCATTTAACACACCGAACACACAGCCATTCACCATCGAGGCGTGGCTCTACCCGGCCAGCGACCAGACCGGCACCGGCCAATCCCCGATCTGCAACCGCTACACCGTAGGAGCAAATCGCCAGGGCTGGGTGTTCTTCCAACGCCGACCCGACGCCAGCTACAATCCCGGCGATAACGGCCTGGGCTGGAATTTCCGCATGTTCAACGGTTCCGGCGGCTCGAGCCCGCTGGACACCCAAAGCGCGGTGCCTTACCAGGTCGGCAAGTGGCAGCATGTGGTGGTGGTCTACGATCCCGCCAGTGCCGCTGAAGCCACAGTTACCATGTATGTCGATGGCTTGCCGGCGGTCACGAACCATTACGTCGGGGTTAACTACCAGCCCTGCACCGGAGATCACGACCCCAGCGAAGCCACCACCGGCCAACCCGCGCTGTCGCTCGGGTGCTACAATAACGCCAACACCGGCTTAAATCCTTATTTCGGCGGGGTCGACGAATTTGCCTGGTACGGCGCCAAACTAACGGATGCCCAAATCCTGGCCCATTATCAGAACGCGACCAACGCCAATCGGACCCAGTCGTATGAGTCGCTCATCAAATCACATAACCCGGTGGTCTACCTGCGTCTCGATGAAAAGGCGCCGACTGGAGATGTCGCCGTCAACCTGGGCAATGTGCGCTCCGCGGGGATTGCGACCCACACGGCGGAAGTGCGTCACCCCGCGGCCAGTGCGCTCGTCGGCCGAACTGAGGATGGCGCCGCGTCGTATCACAACATTAATGGACGCTCCAGCACCACGATGCCGTTCCTGGCGGCGAATAACGGTCTGGATCCCGCCAATCCCACAGTGAACTACGCGGGAATTCCGTTCACGTTTGAAGCCTGGCTGCGCCCAATGCGGGACCAGCAGGGCGGTCAATGCCCGGTCAACAACCGCATGGTGGGTGGCACGGCGCGCACCGGCTGGGTGATTTTCCAGCGCAATCCCAACTTGAGCTATCCCTCGAGTGAAGGGCACGGCTGGAATTTCCGCATGTATGATGGCGCCTCGACCAGCGGACGCGATATCCTGACGGACACCGATTACACCGTCGGCAAATGGCAACACCTGGTCGTCACCTGGCAACCGGTCATGGACAATGGCGACCCGCTCAGCAATGGCAACAACCAATGGATGGGCACCTTGACGGCGTATGTTGACGGCCAGTCCGTCGCCACCAATGATGTGATCACCTACGCCGCGAACCGCCAGGTGCCGGAACCCGGACAAAACGGCGATGTCCCGGCGGACCTTGCCATCGGCTCGTACAACGCCGCTTCCACCCTCGGCAACAATCCTTATTACGGCGATGTTGACGAACTGGCCATTTACAATAATTACGTGCTGACCCCGGAACAGGTGATGGCGCATTACGCGGCCGGCACCAACACGCATTCCGGCACGAATTACGAGACCCTGGTGTTCACCGCCGGCTTCACCGGTCCTGAACGCGCCGGCCTGCCGGCGACTTACCTGCGCTTCAATGAAGCCCCGCTGTTCTCCGCCGCCAACAGCGGCACGGTCGGCTCCGCCGCCGACGGCAATCTGGTGCTCACCACGAACGTAGTGGCTGGGCCACGGTCACCGGCCTATGCCGGGTTCGACGCCGCGAACGTCGCCCTGCCGCTCAACGGCCTCAAGCAATGGGCGAGCCTCAACAACGCTCCGGGAGTTAACCTCGCCGGCCAAATCACGCTCGAAGCCTGGGTCAAACCCGACGCCACCCAGGTCGATCCGGCCCGCATCCTCACCCACGGTCCGGTCATCAAGAGCGACTTCCTCGGCGCGGTTACGGTGCCGGATTTCGCCATCACCAACACCTCGGAGGTATTCCTCCGGATTGATGGCGCGGGCGCAAACTATGTTGTGGGCTCGACCTCGGTCTTCTACACGAACAACGTTGATATCAGCAGCAACACGTACGCGGCCAGCTTCCCCATCCCGGCTGGCGATCTGGGTGGGGGCAATTGGATTCACCTGGCCGGCACCTATGATGGCGCGAAATGGGCGCTGTATCGCAACGGCCTGCAGGTCGCCAGTGCGGCCTCCGCCGTGGGCGCACTGCCCGTGGATAATGCGGATTGGGCCATCGGCGCCACCGCCGAGGGTTGGGCGGATAACTTCGCCGGTGCGGTGGACGAAGTGGCCATCTACGGCAAAGCGCTCACGCCGCAACAAATCGCGACGCACTACGTGATCGGTCGGGCTGGTACCACCACGCTCTCGATTGCTCATTCGGGCGCCAACGTGACGATTGCCTGGCCGAACGGCACCACCTTGCAGCAGTCCGCGACCGTATCCGGCGGCTATGCTGATGTGCCAGGCACCCCGACATCCCCGCTGACCATTCCGGCGACCGGAACGAAATACTATCGGTGGCGCCTGTAAGCGCAGCTCAAGTAAGTTTTGATCAAGGGCCGGGAGCAATCCCGGCCCTCTTTTTTTCGCCTGACGGCGCCAACGAATCCCCAATCCGACGCGCCCCCGGTACGTCATCAAAATTGACGACTGGATTTGCCCTCGAACAATCTGGCGAAGCTTGCGAGTCTGGACAGGCGGAGACCACCTTATGAAAAGACCATTTGCCGCTGCTGCAAAACCCCGCCTCGCCAAGTGCCGGCTACTTAGGAATCTGGCTGCCGTCTTCCTGATGTCCATGGCGATAACCGCTGGTACAGGCATGGCCAGAGCGGTCGGTTTCGATCGATATATAACCGCTCGTGATGGACGGTTGTATGATGGCGATGAGGTGTTCCGCTTCATCTCCTTCAACATCCCGAACCTAACCTACACCGAGGACAACATGCGGTTTGAGCAGCTTAGTTTCTTCCGGCTGCCCTCGGCTTACGAAATCGACGATGCCCTGGCGACCATTCAGCAAATGGGAGGCAGGGTGGCGCGCAGCTATACGCTCTCGGTGAAGAAGTCGTCCGATCCGGCGGGATTGCCCCGGCACATTCTCGGCCCCGGCCAACTGGATGAGACGGCGATGCGCGTGCTGGACCAGGTGCTGGAAACCGCGAATCGTCGCGGTGTGCGCTTGATCATTCCTTTGATTGACCAGAATAGCTGGTGGGGCGGCATCGAAGAATTCGCCGGGTTCAGGGGCAAACCGCGCGAGGCGTTCTGGACGGATCCCCAGGTCAAAGCGGATTACAAGGAACTGGTGCGACTGGTGCTCACCCGCGTAAACACGCGCAACCACGTTCGATACCAGGACGACAAAGCGGTGCTCGCGTGGGAATTGGGGAATGAATTGCAGGCCCCAAAGGAATGGATCGTGGAGATGGCACAGTACTGCAAACAACTCGATCCTCGCCACCTGGTAGCGGAAAGTTACTTCACCGATCCGGAAAATGCGGGGGTGGATATTGTGCAGGACCACCTCTACCAGGGCGATCCGGTAAAGATGCTGGAACAGGTCCGCTCCAGCGCGCGCCGGGCTGCCGGCAAGCGTGTGTACCTGGTGGGTGAATTCGGATTTGTGACCACCGAAGGCATGCGCTCAGTCATCGATGAAACCATCGAGAATCAAAGCATCTCGGGCGCATTGATCTGGTCGTTGCGTTTTCACAACCAGGACGGCGGCTACTATTGGCACCATGAGCCGTTCGGTGGAGATTTTTTCAAAGCCTATCATTGGCCGGGCGGCCCCGCCGGGGAAGCGTATGACGAGACCCGCTTCATGCGCATGGTACGCGCCAAAGCCTACGAAATTCGCCAGCAACCCCTCCCCGACCTTAACCCGCCCGCGCCACCGGAAATCATCGAGGTCACCGATGGCGGCGTGATTAGCTGGCGCGGCGCAACGGGAGCGGCCAGTTACGACCTGCAGCACAAGTCCACTCGCGACGGCAAATGGCGCACCATTGCATTTCAGCTCACTGATGACTCGGCGCAATACCGTCCGCTGGGGGTGGACGAGTTCGCCCGGGCCGGCGAGTCCTGCTCCTACCGGCTGATCGCCCGCAACGAAGCCGGTCTCTCCCGGCCATCCCGTGCTTTTGGCCCGGTGAAATTGCGCTGCCGCACGATGGTGGATGAGTTAGCCAATCTCTCCCGCACTTATCGGAGCAAAGGCAAACTCGAGCTAAAAAGCAATGACGCCCGGAATTATAAAGAGGACTGCCACCGGCTCGCGGGCGCACCGGGCGCATGGGTGGCCTACCATGTAACCGGACAGATCACCGGGGCGCGCGTATTTGTCTTTGGCGAGAAAGAGGAAGCCGGGCTCCAGTTCCGTAGCGGAAGCGAAGGCGGTCAGGGCACCTTGTTGCCCGCGCAAAGCCGCGACTTCTACGCGGGCAAGGAAATGTACAATTTGCGGCCACCGTGGCTTTATACGATAGGGAACTTCCCGGCGGGAACCTCGGACCTGGTCATTGAGTTCACGAAAGACTCGCAGCTTTCCCGGGTGGAAATCGAGTATCGCTAGACGTCCAAACGGGATCGGAAATTATTTTTCGCGGCGAGCCATTTGCTCCTGGGCTTTGCGGATGCTTTTTTCCAGCCGCGGCGCCAGGGCGGGATAGGCTTTGAGCAGTTGCTCGTAAATGCTGATTGCCTGGGACCATTGCTGAGTTTGCTCGGCCAGGCGCGCGGCTTCCCAACCGCCTTTGCTGGTCCAGAAGGGGTCGGCGGTTTCATGTTCCCGCAGCAGCTTCCCGTAAAACACATCGAGGTATTGGTCGCGGGCCAGTTTGATCCAGGCGACCTTGTCCTCCGGAGCCGCCTGCTCCGCTTTCTTTTCCAGCACGATTCCCATCCCGATCTTGGCGATGCTGCGCGCGGTCGGACCGGCTTGTGGTGCCTGGATCACCTGGAAAAATGCGTTGCTGGCCGAGTCATATTCTTTCGTGTATTGCCCCCACTGCAGCAGGCAGTTGGCTTTCTCGCCCCAGGCCAGCGGTGCTAATTTATTGGTGGGGTAGGCGTCGCAGATCTTGGCAAACACCCCGATGGCGGTTTCCAAGTTGCCAAGCCGATTCGTTTCGGCGGTATCCATCTTCATCAAGGTGTCGCCATAGGCAAACATGGCTTGGACCCGCAGGTCTAAGGGACACGAAAGATCGCTGGTGAGGTTGGTGAAATGGTTAATCCCGTCCGACCACCCTTGCCGCGCGAGCGCCGCCCGCCCGGCCATCAGCCGTGCCTGGTAGGTCAATTCTGACGGGGGCAGGTTCGTGTTTTGAAACAACGCTTTATAGCTCTTCTCCGCCTCCACGGGGTCGCCCGACCGGAAATAATAATCCGCCACCCACAGTTGGGCGAGGGGAGCGTAGTCGCCGTTGGTATAGTGGGAAATCAGATTGGTGAAGGCGGTCAAGGCATTGGTTTCTTTCCCGGACTGGAAAGCAGCCCAGCCCAGGTAATAATTGGCAGCCTCGAGCCGCGCGTGCCCAGAATGCGCGGCAATCCATTTTTCATACTGGCGCGCCGCAGAAGCCCAATCCTCCTGACGCTCGAACGTCCGTGCAATTGCCAACTCGATTTCCGGTGCCAAATGGGAGTTGGTGACCGCCGCCAGGAATTGCGTGAAAATCGCCCGGGCGGCGGCGGGATTTTCCTGCGTCGCCATTTGCTGGCCGGTCAAGAGCACCGCGCTATCCGCGCGAAAACCGGTGGGGTATTCGGCCACAATGCGGGCCATAAGGTTTGTCGCCAGGGCCATGTCGCCGGCCGCCAACCCGGCGCGCACCGCCTGATACAACGCGCGCTCGACCAGGTTGGTTTTGACCTCAACCAGGTTCGCAAATTTGTCGACCACCAACCGGTAATTCGAGATGGCGCCCGTAAAATTCTGCTGCTGAAACTGCACGTCGCCGAGCTTGAACGCGGCGGTGGCCTGGTCGAGTGAGGGCGGGAGCAGCGCTAGTGCCGACCTGAAAGCGCTCTCGCTCTCCGGCAATTTGCCCCACAACGAAAAACCCCACCCCAGGTTGAGCTGGGCGCGGCCAACCAGCGGGCTGCGGGGAAATCGGTTTGTCAGGTCGGAGAAGAACCCGAGCGCCTGTTGCAGCAGGTTGGTCTGGGCGGGTGCGCCCAACTGGTATTCGCGCAAACGCAACTCGCCCACGGTGAGGAGTGCCAGCGGTGCGGCCGGACTGTCCGGTGATTTGGCCAGAAACGCTTCAAGCATTTTGACCGCCGGGCCGGGATTGTTGCGGGCAATAGAAAGTCCGGTGATTTTCAACATCGCCTGCTGCTGCCGCTCCGGGGCGACTCCTTCCGCAAGGTTGTTGGTGTAGACGGCCAGGGCCTCCTCCACCCGGCCCATCTGCTCGAGCAGGCTGGCGGTGAACGCAACGCTCTCGGCGGGCAAACCCCGCTGGGACGCGTTGGTGGACAGCACCAGCAGATTGGTGGCGCCCTGCAACGCTTCCGGCAACCGGTTTTGGGCCACGGCAATCCGGCTGATCAAATACTGGCGTTGCCAGCTTTTAAAGGGGTCCAAGGTGAGTGGAATCACCGGCGTGAGCGCGCCATTGGCGGCCACTGGGTCTTTCAATGCCAAAAAGGCTTCCCCCAGCAGCAGGTAACCCTCCGCCACCTGTGGGCTCGTGGGCGCCCCTTTGACTGCCCCCTGAAAGGCGCTGGCGGGCTGTTGCAGCAGATCGATTACCCGCTTCCAATCGCCCACCCGCGCGGAGGCATCAGCCTGTCCCACACTGGCCCGGAGGCGCAGACTTGAAGCCGGGTATTCCCTCAGCAAGCGGTCAAAATATTCACCTGCCGCTTTGAAATCCCCTTTCTGAAAGTGAGCCTCGCCGAGCCAAAAAAGGTACTGATCGGCCCAAGTACCGGCCTGAGCAAACCGGGCGTTCAGCAAATCAATGCAGCCGGTGTAATTCGTTTGCTGCAACCGGGCCTCGGCCTGGAACAACACCGCTTCCGGCACCCGGGTGGAAGTCGGGAACTTTTCAATAAAATCCGCAAAGTCCGCCTCAGCCCGGTCCCAAATGCCCGCCTGGAACGAGTTGGAACCCGCATTGAAGGCACGGGTTTCCACCGCGCTCGCAGCCTTAACCACCGGCGCGGCGAGAACGAAAAGCAGGATCAGGATCAAACGCCAAAAGCACGCCATCTCGAACCCAGAGTAGCCGAGCCAAACCCGCTGCGGAAAGCGGGAAATACGCGCCCGGGCCATGCCGCTTGGTCGATCCAACCCCGACAATCGGCAACCGAAGATCCCCGCACACACCGGTGGCGCGTCACTTATTGAACCGGAAATTCGTCACATCATAGTCCTGCATGATGTACGGTTTCATCTCCAACCGCTGTTTGCCGGCCCGCTTGGCTTGGGTTTCCCCACCGGCTTCGACGAAATCGGCAAATGAAATAATTTCGGCGCGAATGAATCCTTTTTGCAGATCGGTATGAATGGTGCCGGCGGCCTCCCACGCGGAAATGCCTTTCCGGATCGGCCAGGCGCGATTCTCTTTGCCACCCACGGTGAGGAAGCAGATGTAACCCGCATGCGCAAAAGCACGCAGCAACACCGCGTCGGCACTCGCCAGTTCCTCCCGAGTGGTCACAGTGATCGGTTTGCTGGTGATAAAGCTGTGGGCGGCGACCGCTGTAAAATCCTCGGGGGTGAGGCTCGATCCGAACAGAAACTGCTCGCTCTCGAGCAGCACTTTAATCTTCTCGAGCGCGGCCCGCTCCGCGGGCTGCGGATCGCGGCCCAACCGCGTCTCCACAAACTCAAGGTCCTGCAAAATCAGGTCTGCCTTGTTTTCGTCCAGCGCCAGGATGGCATCCGCTTCGAGCATCTCCTCCTGCGCCACCACGTCCACCTGGGCGGGCGCTTTCTTATCCGCCTCCACCAGCGCGTGAGCCTGGTCCAACCGTGGATCTTTCAGGTTGTGCTTCCCGAGCTTGATTTCCGTAATGCCGTACAAAGCGATCTTCATAAAATTGAATTCTCGTCAAACGCAGCCCGGAGAGTAGTGGATTTTTGGCCAGACACAACCTCCGAGCGTCCGTCTGTCCATACCTGAGGGATGCGGTTAATCGCGGCGCAGCCTTGTCAGCAGCCCCGAATACCGGTGTTGGGTCTCGTGATTGCGCACCGCCAGACTTAGAGCTTTTTCCTGCCCGATCAGCACCACCAGCCTTTTGCCCCGCGTCACACCGGTATAGAGCAAGTTCCTTTGGAGCAACAGGTAATGCTGCGTCGCCAACGGCAGCACCACCGCCGGAAACTCCGAGCCCTGGGATTTGTGAATCGTGATCGCATAGGCCAGCGAAATTTCATCCAATTCCCCAAACTCGTAAACCACCGGGCGCTGGTCATAGGTTACCGTCACCTCCCGTTCCTCCAGTTCAATGCGCGTTACCCACCCGATGTCACCATTGAACACGTCCTTGTCATAGTTGTTCTCGGTTTGAATCACCTTGTCGCCCACGCGAAACTGGGAGCCAAACTTCTCCACGGCGGGCTCGCCGGGGCTTAATGGATTAAGCGCCTCCTGCAAGCGCCGGTTCAGTTCCCACACCCCGAGCATTCCGCGGTTCATCGGGGTGAGCACTTGCACCTCCCGGATGGGGTGCAACTTGAACCGCGCCGGCACCCGCTCTTTCACCACCTCGACCAGCGTCTCGGTGATGCGCTCGGGTTTCTCGCGGGAGATGAAAAAGAAATCGGAACCGGCCTCGTCGGGCGCGTCCACCGGCATTTCCCCGCCGTTGATACGATGCGCATTTTGAATAATCCGGCTGCCGCCCGCTTGCCGGAAGATTTCCTTGAGCCGCACCGTGGGTATCCGTCCAGAAGCGACAATATCACGCAACACCATTCCGGGACCAACTGATGGAAGCTGATCCATGTCGCCCACGATCAACAGTCCGGCATTCTCGGGCAGAGCCCGCAGCAGGCTGTGCATCAGGGGCACATCCACCATCGAGGTTTCGTCTACCACTAGGTAATCCGTGTCCAGCGGATTTTCTTCATTACGAGCGAAACCCGGTTTGCCAGGTTGCACCTCGAGCAGTCTATGGATCGTCTTGGCCTCGGCGCCGGTGACCTCGGACAACCGTTTTGCCGCCCTTCCCGTTGGAGCGCACAACACACACCGCACTTTCTTGGCGCGCAGAATAGTCAGCAGCGCATTGACCAAAGTCGTCTTCCCCACTCCTGGCCCCCCGGTGAGCACCATGGCGCGGTGAACGAGAGCCTGCCGCAAGGCCTCCACCTGTGAAGGCGCCAATACCCGGCCCGTTTTGGCCTCCACCCATTTCAGCGCCGCCGCAAAATCCAGCCCCGGCAAGGTCGAAGCGGTGGCCGCCAGGCGCTTGAGACACGCCGCAATCCCTTCTTCCGCCTGCTGCAAATAGGGCAGAAAAACCAGCGCCTCGTTCTCCAGCTTCTCCCAAACAATTTCCCGCTGCACGAATGCGCCTTCCAGCGCTTCCTGAACCGTTTTGGAAGCGACCAACAACAGTTTCTCTGTCTCCTCACGGAGAGTTTCCATCGGCAAAGCACAATGCCCTTGCCCTGTGGCCTCCAAAAGCACATGCCGCAATCCCGCCCGCGCCCGCAGTTGCGAATCGTGAGGAATACCCAGCTTCTGGGCGATTTGGTCCGCCGTGATGAAGCCGATGCCTGGGATGTCCCGCGCCAGGGCATAAGGATTGCCCTGGACCTCGGCCACCGCGTTCTCCCCATACACTTTGTAGATGCGCACCGCACGACTGGTGCTCACTCCGTGTGAATGCAAAAAGACCATGATCTCGCGGATCACCTTTTGGTCCGCCCAGGCCTGTTTGATTTGGCGCCGGCGCTGCGGTCCGATCCCCTCGACATCCTGTAAACGCCCGGACTCGTGCTCAATGATGTCGAAGATTTTCTCGCCAAATTTCTTCACGAGCTTAGCCGCGTAAACCGGCCCAATGCCCTTGATCAGCCCGCTGCCCAGGTAGCGCTCGATCCCCTCCCGCGTGCCGGGCGGCGTCAACGAAATCCACTCAGCACGAAACTGCAAGCCATGCTCCCGGTCTCGCGTCCACCGCCCCTGCGCCGTCAGCCATTCGCCTGGATTCACCGCGGGCACCGAACCAAGGACGGTCAGCAATTCCCGCTGGCCTTTGGCCTTGATTTTGACTATGGCAAACCTGCTTTCTTCGTTGAAGAAGGTGACCCGCTCCACCAACCCGGCGACCGACTCCTGAGCCGGCGAATCGCTCGCGCCTGGACGGGGTCCGCTCATGCCCTACTATTTCGGCACTGCTTTGCCGCCAGATACCTTGATCAGCATCACGCCGTGACGCGGCACTGGGGCACTAAATCCATCGCGGTAAGCACCGAGATCCTTCTGCCGCCAGACATCCCGCACCTGGCAGCGGCCTTTGCGACCCAAATCAGCCCAGCGAACGACGACGTCCGCGGCATCTTCGCCCCGGTTGAACAAGCCCAAGATCTTGGAACCGTCCTCCATGTCCTTGGCCCAAACCTCCGTCGAGTCCACTTTGAGAATGCGCGCGGCGGCACGACCGAGCGGATCCTGGTTTGCTTCGATTACTTCGTCGTTTGTCAGCAGGCTGAGGGTGAAATCATCGAGCCGCGTCATATCGCAACCGATCAGCAGCGGCGAGCACAGCAGCGCCCACAAAGTGATGTGAGTATATTGCTCGTTGGGAGTTAACCGGGTCGGACGCACTTTGGCGCTCCAGCCGACCTGCCCGACCACCAGCATATCCGGGTCGTTCCAATGCCCGGGCCCGACGAACTTCTCGTATCCAGCCTGTCCAAAGCCCAGGCTCGACATGCTCGGCCAGGTATCCGTGATATCGCCGGTGGTGCGCCAGCAGTTGCCACCCACTGCCGCGCCCCATTCCCAAACCCGCCCCATGCCGTACTGGCACAGACTGAAAACAATGTCGCGCGGCACCTGGTTCAGCGCGGCGCGCATCACCGCGTACGGGTGCTTCATCTGATCCAAAGTCGGATTGGGAAAGAGTTGGCCGTAGCTGCACCAGTCATACTTCAAATAATCAAAACCCCACGCGGCATAGGTTTTCGCGTCCTGTTCTTCATGCTTGTAGCTGCCTTCATGGCTGGCGCACGTCAGCGTGCCCGGGGAGGAATAAAGCCCGATCTTCAAACCGCGGCTATGCACGTAATCCGCCAGGGCTTTCATGTCCGGGAATTTTTCGTTGGAAAGAATGTTGCCCGCGGTGTCGCGTTTGGCCTCCCAACAATCATCGATATTGATATAAGTCCAGCCGTGCTGGATCAGGCCGCTGGCGACCATGGCGTCGGCCGCTCCGCGCACATTCGCTTCGTTTACGTCGCAGCCGAAGCAGTTCCAACTGTTCCATCCCATCGGCGGAGTGAGGGCGATTTGATCGCCACACACGATCCGCAACTCACGCGCCGCGGAGCCCAACCGGTTCACGGCGCGCAGTTTGACCACATAGGTCCCTTTTCGCGCGACGCTGCCGGTAATGATCCCCGTGGCAGGATCGACCACCAAACCCTGGGGCAGGCCCTTGGCTTCGAAAGTCATCGGCCGCACGCCCGTGGCCGCGATCGCAAATTGGAAGGGCGCTCCCGGGCGCACGCCAAATACCCGGGCGCCATTGAGGCGCGGCTTGGGCGAGGCCGCTGGAGTGAGAATCACCGCGGGCTCTTTCGGCGCGGCCAATGCGGTCACTTTGCCCGTCTTCATGAGAATGGTCGGCTCCGCCCAGTCCGCATGATCAAAATTCATATCGTCCCCGCCATCCTCCACCACCAAAGTCAACCGCTGCACACCGGCCAGCGGCACATCCACGGACTTGGCCGGTGCACCGCCCCGCATCACTCCACTCTCCCACAAAACTTTTTTTCCTGACACCACCTTGAACACCACGCTGCCTTTTTCTCCCACTTCGTCATCGACGCCCACCGTGGCCGTGAATCGTTCCGCCTCTCCATCCAAAGCCAGGCGCAGCACGCTATGAGCATGCGTGCCCAGGCCGCGCTCGTACTTCTTCCCATCCAAAAACATCGGCCGGCCATCCACCGAACGGTTTACTTTGGGTTCACCCCAGCCTTGTTCCATCCCCTGCAAATCCACAGTTTCCACTTTGAAAACTTCTGCACGCGCCAGGGGGGACGCAAAGAAACCAACCATCGTCAACAGCAACATCCATCGCATAATTCGTCTTTCGGTTAAGGATGGCGAAGGCTCCGGTTCAGGCCATCGCCACGACGGAGCGTAACGAAACCGTCCCCGAGGGAAAGCGGCAAGTTCAGGCGACGAGATAAATTGCCAATCATCTGTGGCAGAACGCCGGTGATGAAGGATGGCAGCGGGCGAATCGATGCGGGCTCCTATCAGCCTGTTGAAAAACTCGCGGGACGCCGCGTGGGGGCACGCGGCCTACAGGATTTGCTCGGAATTCGGTATGCCTTGCAGGCCCGGTGCCCTCACCGGGCGTGTTTTTCAACAGCCTGCTATGGCCGTGCAACCCGGACTCGCAGTTTCGGCAAGTTGTTACTGGTCCGGTTAACGGGGAGTGAACGCAACCTGGCTGCTGTCTGCGCCACTGGGCCGGGTCAGATCGCGAAGTCGTTGTACTCCGGTTTGACCAGTTCGATGGGTGGCAGCAGCATGCCGGCGGCGACGGTGGCGTTCGTGCTCGGCTCAATCAGGATGAATGAGCCGGTCAACCGGTTGGTGGCATAGCCGTCATACACCAAAGGCCGCGAGGTGCGCAGCCGGATTTCCCCCAGATCGTTGGCCACCAGTTCTGTCGGACCAGGTTCATCCTCGAAAGTCTGAATATTCAACCGGCTCTCGATCGAGGACACGATCACTTGCGCCGAAACCGTCGTGTGTTTGATGAAGAACTTGCGCCCGGGCGTGAGCGGCCGGGAATGCATCCAGCTCACTTTCGCCCGCAGCTCCGTGCTCATGCCCGGCAGGGCGTCCAATCCCACAATCGTGTCGCCCCGGCTGATATCGATGTCGTCCTCCAGCACGAGCGTGATGGACTGCGGACAAAAAGCCTCGGCCACCGAACCGTCGTAGGTCCAGATATCTTTCACGGTGCTCTTGAGCCCGCTGGGCAGGACCATGACCTTCTGTCCGACCCGCACGATGCCTCCGGCGACCTGGCCGCTGAAACCTCGAAAATCATGCAGCCGGGTGTCGGTGGGGTTATTGGGCCGATTCACCCATTGCACGGGGAGGCGGAATCCGTTGAGGTTCCAATCGCTGGCAATATGGACCGTCTCTAGGTGGCCAAGCAGGGCGGGCCCCTGGTACCACGGCGAGGCGGGCGAGGCTGACACTACGTTATCGCCGTTCAAGGCGCTGATTGGAATAAATTTAACATCCTTGATGTCCAGCCGCGGCAGGAACTCCTCGAACTCATCCCGAATTTCCAGGAATCGTTCCTCGCTCCAATTCACGAGGTCCATCTTGTTGACCGCCACGACGAGGTGCGGGATGCGCAGGAGGGCCGCCAGGCAGGTGTGACGCCGACTCTGCTCGATCACCCCGGCGCGGGCGTCCACCAGCACGATGGCCAGGTTCGCCGTCGACGCGCCCGTAACCATGTTGCGGGTGTATTGCACGTGCCCGGGCGTGTCCGCGATAATGAATTTCCGCCGCGGGGTCGCAAAGTAGCGATAGGCCACGTCGATGGTAATCCCCTGCTCACGTTCCGCCCGCAGGCCGTCGGTCAGGTTCGCCAGATTGATCTGGCCTCCGCCGGTGATATCCGCGGACCGCTCCAGGGCCTCCAGTTGGTCCTCCATGAGCGATTTGGAATCGTACAGCAGCCGCCCAATCAGCGTGGATTTGCCGTCGTCCACCGAACCGCAGGTGTTCAGGCGCAATATCTCCACCGGGTGGCCGTGTCCGGCGGTGCTTCGTGGCAATTCTTCGGCACGCGCCGGCTCCACGGTTTCCAGGGTCATGGTGTTATCGATCATGCAGCAAATTCCCACTCGTCCCGCCGTTCAAAAATACCCTTGCTTCTTGCGGTCTTCCATCGCCGCCTCCGAGGTCTTGTCGTCCGCGCGGCTGCCGCGCTCGGTCACGCGCGCGGCCGCGATTTCCGCAATGATGTCCTCCACCGAATCCGCGGGAGATTCCACCATGCCCGTGCTGATAATGTCCCCGATGGTGCGGACCCGGACGACCAATTCCTGGGTCTTCTCTCCCGGCTTGAGCGTCAACAGGTCACTGACCGGCAGCCATTGTCCCCCGCGCCGCACGCATTGCCGGCGATGACTGAAGTAGATGCTGGGCACCTCCAGCTTCTCGCGTTGGATATATTCCCACACATCCATCTCCGTCCAGTTGCTGAGCGGAAACACCCGCATGTGTTCCCCCGGGTTCACCCGGGCGTTGTAAAGGTTCCAAATCTCCGGCCGCTGGTTCTTGGGGTCCCACTGTCCGAAGCCGTCGCGGAAACTGAAAAAACGCTCCTTGGCGCGGCTCTTCTCTTCATCGCGACGCGCGCCCCCGATGCAACAATCAAACCGAAATTCCTCGATCGCCGCCAGCAGCGTCGGGATCTGGAGACGATTGCGGCTCAGTTCCCCGGGCGTCGGCACCGCAATACCCGCGGCGATGGCGTCCTCGACCTTGCGCACAATCAATTTCGCCCCCAATTCCCGGGCGCGCCGATCGCGAAACTCGTTTAGCTCCGGGAAATGATGCCCGGTGTCCACATTCAGAAACGGCAGCGGAAGGTCGGACGGACGAAACGCTTTTTCCGCCAGCCGGAGCAGGCAAATGGAATCCTTGCCGCCGGAAAACATGAGGCAGGGACGCTCAAACTCCGCCGCCACCTCGCGCATGATGTGAATCGCTTCCGTCTCCAGAAACTGCAAGTGGTCGAGATGATAGCCACGGGCCGAAGGTGGCCGCACCGCCGCTGCCGACGGGTTGGTTGATGACAATGCACTGCTCATATCAGGTGTAGGAAATTCGAAGATGCCTGGCGCCCTCACGCGGCCGCGCCCGCCATTGCCGCCGCGCCCCAGGTGGCGTGCAGTCCGCATTCCCGCTTGTCATCGGCCTTGGCCGGGTCGAAATAGTCCCATTCGTTGGGCAGGCGATGCGCCGCCAGGTAAGCTTCGAGATCGGCATCCGAGCAATGAAATAACGGGCTGACCTTTACGGCCCCAAAATTCTTATCCAGGGTGACAATATCGAGGCCGGCGCGATTCGGGTTTTGAACTTTGCGCAACGCCGTGATCCACACCGCCGGGGTAAGCTCCCGCATGCCGCGTTGGAACGGTTCCAGTTTCATGACCGCACTGAATTCTTTCAGCCCCGCCTCGTCCTCGGTTGTCGGCACCGGACCATGCACCGCTTCGCGATGGGCGGCGGAGATCCGCGGCAGGTACGGCTTGAGGTTTAGCCGCAGCATTTCCTTGAGCTGCTCCGCGTGGCGATACGTAGCCGGACGGTTGTAGCCGTGATCCACCCAGAGCACCGGGATGTCCGGCTGCACCGTGGCGCACAAATGCAGCACCACCGCTTCATACGGTCGAAAGTTTGTGGATACCAACGCGCGGCCGCTGGCCTCCGCCACCGCCCACCGGGTAATTTCCAGCGGCGATTTGGCGCTCAGCTCCTGGTTCAAACGCGAGAGTTCTTCCGGGCTCAAAGTCATGCGTATCAAAGTGAGTTACAGGACGGATTCAGGCCGGCGTGAGTTCCGGGGCCGGCGCGGCGGCCGGCAGCACCACGCGATGGCAGAAATCCCCAAAACGCTCGCCGCTCTGTTTTTCGGCGACGAACCGCGACAGCAGCAGTTTCAATTCCGGCACCAGTTCCTCCCCTTTCACCCCGTCCTTGTACAAGCGGTTCATGCGCGTGCTGGCCTCGTTGCCTCCAAGATAGACCTGGTACTTATTCGGCGCCCGCCCCACAAAAGCCACCTCCGCCAGGTACGGCCGGGCGCACCCGTTCGGGCAGCCGGTCATGCGCACCACAATTTCCTCCTCCGCCAGTCCCAATTCACCCAGCGCCGTTTCCAGCCGGGTCAGCAGGTCCGGCAGCGTGCGCTCCGACTCCGCCAGCGCCAGCCCGCACGTGGGCAACGCCGGGCAAGCCATCGACGCCAGCCGCGTCCGGCTATAAGGATTTGCCGTCGAGACTCCGTGCGCAGCCAGGACCGCGTCGATCTCCGCCCGCGCGGCCGCCGGCAAATTCACCAGCAACAAGTTCTGCGTCGCCGTCAATCGCACCTCGGGTTCAAACTTCTCGATCACCTGTCGCAGCCCGGTCTTGAGGCGATACTCGCCCAAATCCCGCACCCGGCCGTTTTCCACAAACAAACCCAAAAACCACTGCCCATCGCTTTGCTGATGCCAGCCCAGCAAATCCCCTTGTCGCTCAAAGTTAAACGGACGGGCCGGTTCAAAAGTAATGCCCGCCCGGCGCTCCACCTCCGTGCGGAACCAATCCACCCCCCGCTCCTCGATCACGTATTTCAACCGCGCGTGTTTGCGGTTGGTGCGGTCGCCAAAATCCCGATGCACCGTCAGCACCGCCTTGGCCACCGCCTCCAGGTGCTGCGGCGGCAGGAAACCAATCAGGTCCGCCAACCGCGGAAAGGTCTGCGCGTTCCCGTGCGACATCCCGAGTCCCCCTCCTGCCACCAGGTTATATCCCGCGATCCTGCCACCCTCGAGGATCACGATAAATCCAATGTCGTTCGCGTAAATGTCGATGTCATTCAAAGGCGGAATGGCAAAAGCGGCTTTGAACTTGCGCGGCAGATAGCTCGGGCCATAGAGCGGATCCGCATATGCGGCAACCGTCGCCGCGTCCATTTTGATCTCCTGCGAATCCACCCAAATGCTGTGGTAAACCGGAGTGCGCGGCGACAGGGCAGCCGAAAGTGCTTTGGCCTGCGCCAAAACCTCGTCCACCACCGGGCTCGTCGCCGGGGTCGGAGGAGCCATCACATTGCGCGCCACGTCGCCACACGCGGCAATGGTCGTCATCAACGCCCGATTCAAGCCGCCGATCGTCGCCCGCAAATTCTGCTTCAATATCCCGTGAAATTGAAAATCCTGGCGGGTGGTGATCCGCATCGTGCCGATGCCGTACTGGTTCGACAGGTCGTCACAGGCCACATATTGCTTTCCAGAGAGTACTCCCCCGGGAAACCGGGTTCGCACCATCAGGCTGTACGCCTTCCCCGTCTTGCGTTTGTCCCGGTCATCCTGCTGATACGCGCCGTGGAACTTCAAAAACTCGTAATCATCGTCCGAAAAATGATCGGAGCCGTCCGCCAGCGCCGCTGAAATCGTCCCGGCCAGCATCGGACTGCTGGTCTTCAGACCTTCGTTTCGCGACAGCTTAGCAGCTTGTTCCGTATTAATCATAAGTTAAATGCTAATAATATGTATAATTTAACCCCGTTACCCAACCTTTGTCAACTCGTTTCCGCCCCCGTTCCCTTGTCTTCCCCTCCCCATATTACCCGCCTTTTTCACATTTTCACCCCTTGAATCTGACATAAATCATCCTTGCCACCCGGTCAGGCTGTGGTAAACCAACGTGCAGGACAAATCTGTTCCTGCGCTCACCCACCCTCCGCAAGCGTGTGGCTTATCCGCTGGCACGGCAACGACGTAAGGTGTGGGTTTTGAGCGATTCGCGATCGCCCACTGCGGGAGAGGGATCGCCTCATCGCCCACTCGGCAGAACGCGGCTATGACAGGAACGGCTTTTGGCAGTAGGTTTGGGAACCGAGCATTGTCATCACCCGGATGAACAATCCGCCGCCCCAGGCATCCAAACCAGACGAACGCTTTATGACTGAACAGAACATGACGAAACCGGACGCACCCAAGAGCCGCAAATGGCTAAAAATCGTTGCCGGAGGCGCGGGCGGTATTTTGTTGATCATCGTAGTGCTGTACTTCGTGGGCACCAGCGCCGCGTTCTTTAGAGGTTTCATTTTGCCGAAAGTGAGCGCCAGCCTGAACGCGAAGGTCACAGTATCGGACGCTTCGATCAGCCCTTTCAGCGAGGTCTCGCTCAAGAACCTGAAAGTCGAAACGACCGGCGCGGACCCGCTCTTTGCCGCGGCGGAACTGCGCGCACGTTACAGTCTCTGGGATATCATCGGCGGCCATATCAACGTTGAAGAAGTCGCGCTGGTCTCCCCGGTGGTGACGCTGATCCAAAACGCGGATGGCACGGGCAACCTGGATCCGATCCTCAAATCCCAGCCTGCCGCCCCAGCGACACCTCAGAAAGCTCCCGAGCCGGCGGGCAAACCGTTGCTGCTTAACCTGAAAAAAGTAGCGCTGACCGACGGAGTGGTACGCGTGGTTGCAAACAAAAAGGGCGGTGACCGGGACACGGTTGAAATCAACAGCTTGAACTTCACCCTGGAAAACGTTGCCAACAATCAAAGCGGTAAAATAACGGTAGGCGCCGAAACGCGCTTCGATCGGTTGGTCGGGGGCAAGAGCGCGCAGTTACGCGGCAATTTGAATGGCGGGCTAAACCTGGCGCTGACCCAAAACCTGCAACCGGGAGCGCTGCAAGGCGGCGTGCGCCTGGATATCGCCGAGGCTACCGGGACCTTCGCCGCCGCCGCCGGACTCAGCGCCGCGCTGGATTATGATATCGTCCCCACCCAAATCAAACCCCTGTCCCTGAAAATCCTCAAAGGCAGCACGCGCCTGGGCGAATTGTCCGTCGCCGGTCCGTTCGACATCTCGAAGCTGGAAGGCACCCTGAGCGTAGCCTTGCACGGGCTTGATAAAAACCTGTTGAACCTCGCCGGGGCGGCCCAGGGTTTTGATTTTGGCCCTACGACCTTGAGTTCGACCAGCCAGGTGCAAATTGCCAAGTCCGGCAAGCTAATCACCGTCGGCGGCGGTCTCGATCTGACCCAACTCCAGGTCACCCGCACGAATCAGACCACCCCATCTTTGAACTTTGGCACTCGCTACGACTTGGTCGTGGATCTCGCGGCAGAAGAGGCCGTGGTGCGCACCTTGAACTTGTCGGGAACACAAAAAGGCCAACCGCTGTTACGGGCCAATTTGACCAGCCCAATGAGAGTGTGGGGCAAAGGGTCTAACGCCCTCGGAGATTCCGCGTTCAAATTCGAACTGCTCGGGATGGACCTTGCGGATTGGCGGGCGTTCGCCGGAGGCGCGGCCCCCGATGGCAAAATTCGCGCCAAGGCCGAGGTGCTCTCGCAGGCGGGCGGCGACGCGCTCACGTTTTCCTTCGATTCACAAATCGAAAACCTGACTGTAGTCGCGGGCACAAACCGCGTGACTGGAGCGGCGGTCGGATTGCAGGCCAAAGGCAAAGTTGTCAATCTGAAGCAAGTCAACCTCAGCGAGTACAAATTGGATTTGGGCCGGCAAGGCCAGGCCTTGCTGAGTGCGAATGGCTCAGGGACGGTGGATACTGCGGCGAACACCGCTGATCTCCAACTCAACAGCCAGGTATTTCTCGCCGCCCTCGCCCGGTCCTTCCCCACCCCGGACATGAGCATCAGCAGCGGTAACGCCACCCTGAAGGCGCGGGTGACACAACTGAAAGGGGTGCAGGAAATCAACGGCAACCTGGCGCTGACTGAATTCTCCGGCCGCGCGGGCAGCAATGTATTTCGCAATTTCGGCACGGCACTCGACCTTGGCGTGACGCTCGACAAATCCACGGTACAATTGCGCAAAATCAACGGTACGATTTCCGAAGAGGGCCATCCCGGCGGGACCGTGTCGCTCACCGGCACCTGCAATCTAACGAACCAGGTCACGCAGCTTAAGGCCACGCTGTCGGACTTCAACCAGTATGGCCTGCGCACGTTCCTTGAACCGGCCCTCGGGGGCAAACAACTGGTATCAGTGGCGCTGAGCGGCAACGCGACCATCGCTTATGATCCGCAGACCGAATCCAGCATCCAGGCCGGCATGAACCTGACCAACCTGGTGGTTAAGGATCCTGCCGGAAAATTCCCGGCTGAACCGCTCCAGGCAGCCTTCAACCTCGACACCACCCTCCGCAAGCAGGTCACCGAAATTAAGCAAGCACGCGTGACCTTAAAACCCACCGCCCGCGCCAACAACGAAATGGTGCTGCAAGGAAAGGTGGACATGAGCGAGACGCAGGTGGACAAGGGCCAGACCAACAGCCTGATCAAGGGAGCCTTGACGCTGAGCGCGGACGCGCTGGATTTCACCCAGTACTATGACCTTTTCATGGGCGGCCCGGCCAAGGCCTCGACGGGCGCCCAGCCACCGGCGGCCTCCACCCCGGCCACCGCACCGGGCTCTCCGGATAAGGAACCCACGGCGATTCAAACGCCGTTCCGCAATTTTACCATGGACCTGAAAGTGGGCCGTGTTTACCTGCACGAAATCGAGATGACCAACCTCTTGTCCACCCTCAAGCTCGACCACGGCAAAGTGCTATTGAAACCGTGCCAGGTTTGGGTAAATGGCGCCCCGGTCAAAGCCGCCTTGGATTGTGATCTCGGCGTGGAAGGCTTCAAATACGCGGTCGAACTCAGCGCGGTGGAAGTGCCCTTTGCTCCGTTGGTCAATTCGCTGGTGCCGGATCGCAAAGGCCAGGTGCAAGGCACTCTCACAGCCACCACGGATGTTGCCGGCGCGGGCACGACCGGTGCGTCGCTCCAAAAGAATTTGAGCGGAAAATTCGACATTGCCACCACCAACCTGAACCTGGCCATCTCGAATCTGCGCAGCCCGCTGATGCGCACTACCATCAACATCATCGCAATCATTCCCGACCTGATTAAAGGTGGCGGCAGCGGCGCGATTGGGGCGCTTACCGGCGCGTTGCTTGGCGGCTCGAAGTCGACCCCGTCCGGCGGTTTGTCCGATGATCTCGCCCAATCGCCCATCAACGTCATCCAGGCGCGCGGCAGCATGGCGTCGGGATTGGTGAAACTGGACAAGGCCATGGTGCAAAGCCCCGCTTTCCAAGCCGGCACCCACGGCAGCGTGACGCTCAAGCCGGTGCTGACGAATTCGGTCCTGGAATTCCCGCTGCAAGTCGCGCTGCGCCGCTCCGTTGCCGAGAAGATCAACTTCGTGCCCGCGGGCACCCCGACGAATGCCGCTTACGTGCAATTGCCGGAGTTCGTCACGATTGAAGGCACGTTGGGTGAACCCAAAAAGAAAATCAACAGCCGCGCCTTGCTTGGCACCGCGCTCCAGCAATACGGGGCCAGCGTCCCGGGCACCGACCAGAAAACCGGCAACCTCCTTCAGAGTCTGGGCAGCGCGCTCACCGGACAGAAGACCGGCACCAACGCGCCGACCACCAGCACCAATGCGCCGACCAGCGGCGGGTTGCTGCAAGGTCTGGGCAATCTGCTCGGCACCTCCGCCCAGTCCACCAACACCAGCACGCCCCATACGAATCAGCCCGCCGCGGGCGGCTTACTGCAGGGTTTGGGGAGCTTTCTCGCTGCTCCGAAACCAGCCACCAACGCTCCCGCACCGGCAGCCGTCACCAACCAACCGCGCCCCGGAACCGCCGTGGCTCCTGCAGCGACCCCCGGAAAGAAGTAACGACGACCGCACTGCTCATTTTCGAAATTGCGATTTGCCCTCCGGTTGCTGGGCCAAACAGGCGCGGAGCTGCGCCAAGACCTCCACCTGCTCGGCAGCGAGATTCCGCGTCTCGTCGGGATCGCGCACGTAATCGTAAAGCTCACAGATCGCCGTCTCGGGTGCCGCACCCGGCTTCTTCCATTCCACCAGGCGGTAGCGCTCGGTGCGCAGGGCGCGCCCCAGGATTTCGCCCATACCCCTCGGGGAACGCGGAAACACGTGGAACACCGCCCCCTTGGTCCGGGCTCGGCTCGGATCCCGGAGGGCGGGGACAAAACTCTGGCCGTCCAGGCCAGTGGGTGGAGTCAATCCCGCCAGCTCACACAAGCTCGGGTAAATATCCACCGTCTCCACCAGGCCCGAGCTGACGCCGCCCGCACGGGTCACGCCGGGCGCCCGTATCAGCAACGGAATGCGCGCGGCTTGCTCGTAATTCGTGTGTTTGCACCACATCCCATGGTCCCCGAGATGCCAGCCATGGTCGCCCCACACCACGACGATCGTGTTCTGCTCCAGGCCGAGCCGGGCTAACTCGTCCAGCACCCGCCCCAGTTGCGCATCCATATAACTTACCGCCGCGTGGTATCCGTGCAGCAACAGCCGTTGTTGGTCCGGCGTTAATGGACCCACCTCCGGCATGTCACTGTACTGCCGCAACTCGCCCCAGGTCGTAGGCGCGAAGGGTGGCGCGCCCTCCGGCGGAGTCTGAATCGGGTGCGGATGGAACGCCGAGCGTTCGTAGAGATCCCAGTATTTCTTCGGCGCCACGAACGGCAGATGCGGTTTATGGAATCCGACGGCGATAAAAAACGGTTGGCTCGGCCTGCCTTTTGCAGCGCGCAATCTTTGAATAGCCTGGTCTGCAATCATCCCATCCCCATAAGCGGAATCCGCCACGTCCGCACATTCCACCGCCGTGCCCCGGGGCAGACTCCGGGCTTGGCCTTCGGGGACGTTGGCGAAACGCGCCTCTTCCCGCGTGGAATCCGCGCTTTGATTTTGCTTCAGGACATACCCTCCCCAGCGGGGGCCCCAATGGGGCACCGACCACGACGCGGGATCCTCGTGATTCCCGTGGCCCACATGAAAAATCTTCCCCAAAGCTTCCGTGCGCCAGCCGTTCTTTTTGAACATCTGCGGCAAGGTGATCGCGTTGGGCACGGCCTGCCGGAAGAACGTGCCCAGGTCGTAAACCCCCATGGTGGTTGGCCGAAGCCCGGTCAGCAGTGAATTGCGCGAAGGCGCGCACACCGCCTGATTCGCATAAGCCGCGGCAAAACGCACCCCGCTGCGCGCCAACCGATCGAGGTTCGGCGATTGGATCAACGGATCGCCATAACACCCCAGCAACGGCTTCAGATCATCCACACAAATAAACAGCACGTTGGGTTTGGCGTTCTCCGCGCGAGCAACCGCCTCACCTCCGCCGAAACCCGCGAATAAACAAAACGCGATGCCGGCAATCGCCCGCAAAATGTATGAATTCATAAGCCAGGTTCAGGCTGAGGTCTCGCCCAGCGCTCACGCAAGCAAAACCAGTGTTCCTTTTCCCGCCGCGACCCCCTCGCGGACGGGTGGTGGATTTTGACCCGGATGCGCAAAAACTCACCCAGGAAATCCCGGGAATCCACTGTAAAACACGTTAAAACAGGGATATCGGAAGGCGGCAAGGGTTTTGCTTTAGTTTATCTTGCCTGAGGTTGTCGCCACCACTGGCCTGGTCGCAAGTGGTGGTCAGCCCCGGGTTTTTTGCTTATGAAAACTGGATACCTGATCGACATGGACGGCGTAATATACCGGGAAAGCCAATTGATCCCGGGCGTGACAGAATTCATGGAGGCCCTGCTGATAAGCGGGCAGCCCTTCGTGTTTCTAACGAACAACTCCGCTCCGACTCCGGATGATCTTTCGGTGCGGCTCGGCCACCTGGGATTGCCCGGATTCTCCATTCGCCACTTTTACACCTCAGCGCTGAATGCGGCGGATTTCCTGAGCGAAACGCATCCGGCTTGCACCGCCTTCGTCATCGGCGAAGGCGGTTTACTGGCGGCGCTGCATGAGCGCAAGATCGCCAACGACACCATCAACCCGAGTTACGTGGTGGTGGGAGAAGGGGCGGTTTCCGGCGAACGCCTGGCCAAGGCACACTCGTGCGTGGAGCGCGGCGCGCGGCTGCTCGCCACCAACCCGGACAACTGGTGCCCAGTCTCGAGCGTTGATACCCGCCCGGGAGCCGGCGCCACCGCGGCTTTTCTCGAAGCCAGCACCGGACGCCGCGCCTACTACCTCGGCAAACCCAATGGCTATATGTTCCATCGCGCCCGCCAAAAGCTCCAGGAAATGACCGGTGGCTCGGCCCTGAACCAGATCGTCATGATTGGCGACACCATGGAGACCGACATTCGCGGCGGCATCGAAGCCGGGCTGCAAACTTATCTCGTGCTCAGTGGCTCCACTCAGGTGGATAACTTATCGGATTACGTCTACCAACCCACCCGCGTTTTGAAGAGCGTGGCCGATCTGACCGAGGAACTGCGTTCCGGCAAACCCTCCGATCGTCTCGACAGCCCGGTATACGCACAAGTAATGCGCCGGGCGGGAAAGCCCGGCGGCAAATATCAGACGGACACCGCGCGCGCCCTGAAGCCGCGACCCCGCGCCCCGATGACCCGGTAATCCGTCACTCCCGGATTGCAGGCGCCGCCGGTGCGCCCGCAATCCAGGCTTTCCCTGTCCCGGCGGCTTTGCTACACCAATCGGCATGCAAGCTGTCCTGGATTACCTGGCTCAAAATCAAAATCGCTTTCTCGAGGAATTGTGCGCTTACGTGCGCTTTCCGAGTGTCTCGGCTCAACCGCAGCATCGCGGCGACCTGCTCGCCTGCGCCGAATGGCTCGTGCAGCATTGCCAGTCCATCGGATTGAAGGCCCGCCTTTGCCCCACCGCCGGCCACCCCGTGGTTATCGCCAGCACCCCCGTTGTCCCCGGCGCTTCCGCCAAACGCCCGCGTTTCCTCGTTTACGGCCATTACGATGTCCAGCCGCCGGAACCGTTCGAACTCTGGACTTCGCCACCGTTCGAACCGCGCCTCGAAGGCCGCTCGCTTTTCGCGCGTGGGGCTACGGATAACAAGGGCCAAAACCTCGCCCACCTCAAAGCCGTCGAAGCCTATCTCAAGACCAACACCCCGCTGCCTTGCGACATCACCTTTGTCCTCGAAGGCGAAGAAGAGGTCGGCAGCAAGAGCCTGGGTGATTTTCTATTGGCGAACCAGGCCGAACTGGCTTGCGATGCCATTGTCATTTCGGATACCGGGATGCCCTCGAAAAAGCACCCCGCCCTTACCTACGCCCTCCGCGGCATCGCGGCGTTTGAAGTGACGCTGCACGGACCCGCGCGCGACCTGCACTCCGGCATCTTCGGCGGCACCGTGGATAATCCCGCCATGGCCCTCTGCCAAATGCTCGGCAAACTCCGTGATAAAAACGGACGCGTGGCCATCCCGGGGTTCTACGACCAGGTCAAGCCGCTGGCCGCCTTCGAGCGCAAGCAATTCGCCCGCCTGCCGTATAAAGAATCGGACTACAAAAAGCTCCTTGGGGTGAAGCAGCTTTTCGGTGAAAAGGGCTATACTCCCATTGAACAACGCTCCGCCCGGCCCACCCTCGAAATCAACGGCCTGACCAGCGGTTACCAGGGCGAAGGCAGCAAAACCATTGTCCCCTCCTGGGCCCGCGTCAAAATCACTACCCGCCTCGTGCCGGACCAAAACCCGGCGCGGATCATCAAGCTGGTGCAACAGCACCTCAAAAAATTGTGCCCGCCCAGCATCCGCATGGAAATCACGGCGGGCCACGGCGCCGAACCGTACCTCGTTTCGCCCACCAGTCCGCACGCCCAGGCGGCGTTGCGCGCCTTGAAGTCCGCCTTCGGATGCGAACCCGTCATCATGCGCGAAGGCGGCTCCATCCCCATCGTCAATTCGTTCAAGAAGATTCTCGGCGCGGATGCCCTGATGCTGGGGCTCGCTCTCCCGGACGACAATGCGCACTCGCCCAACGAGAAATTTGATCTCGATTGCTTCGAGAAGGGGCAGGTCATGAGCGCGCAGCTCTGGCAGGAATTGAGCAAATAACCGCTCAGCTGGTCTCTCCTGGTCGGAGCGTGCGGCTGACATCATGACGGCAGCGGACGCCTTGCCCGCCAACTCGATCCGTTTACCGTCTAATCGGTCGCCGGCCCGGTCTGAGCCCAGTGCTGCAATTCGTACCGCAGCCTTTCCATGGGCAAACCCACCACATTGGAATACGAGCCGGAAATCCGTTCCACAATAAGATGTCCCTGCTCTTGGATGCCGTAAGCGCCCGCCTTATCGAGCGGATTCACCTGCGCCAGGTATTCCCGCACCCGGACCTCGTCCAGCGGATGAAACGTCACCGCGGTGACCTCGGCAAAAACCCGCTGCCGATGCGCGCGCAAGTGGAGCAGGCACAAACCGGTCACGACATGGTGGGTGCGGCCCTGCAAATACATCAGCATGCTCACCGCCTCCTCGTGATTAACCGGCTTGGGAAATAAGCGGGTATCGAGATACACCAGCGTATCCGCACCCAGCACCAGGCTGTCCGGATGCCGCTTCGCCACCTCGCGCGCCTTGCGGTACGCGTTCACCAGCGCGACCTCGCGCGCGGTCAGTTCCTCGAGGTGAATCTCGGCCGCTGCGCTCGGCACCGTGTGAAACTCGACCCCCATCTCCCGTAACAACTCCTGCCGGCGCGGCGACGCCGAAGCCAGTATCAATTGAACACTGGGCAGCTTGGTCATGCCTGAACGATACCCTACCTGCAAGGGGAGGCTCAACGAGTTTATTTCACTATCCCGTCAGCCTATTGAAAGCCGGTGAACGACAGGGCTACGCTGCGAAAGCAGACAATTACACCCCAATCCAATGGGAACAGGCTCTCGCTGTTCACATCGCCATGGTCAGAACGTGGCTATTCGGCCAAATGACCAGAAAACAGTGCTGCCAACCGCCTCACCTCTCTTAAGGTAGCTGAAGGTAACTATGTGCTCCTATTCAAAAGCTCCTGGGGCAAGCTGCAGTGCCTCGCGGGCACTCTTGATATGGTTGGAGAGTTGGGGTGGTATATCGAACTCCCACTCCAGATGATCTAAGAACTCCAACACGACCGCCCGCCGGGCTGGAGTAAGTTTCTTCTTCATCTCGTTGTGCCATTGCACAATTTCAGGCCAACGCTGGTCGGGAAGTTCCAAGCTGTAAACTATCCATTCGGGGAGGAGGTCAAGAGCTTCCCCAATCTCGACGACTTCTAGCAAAAACGCCGGCAAATAAAATATATAAGCCTCCGGAGTCAACCTTTGCAATATGTCGTGATTACTTCGAAACCACTCTTCCCCCTGCCCAAGCAGGTCCTTCCAATGCCTTCCGTGCAGCATTCGGACGAGTTCTTCAGCAGTTTCAGCATCATAACCCCAGCCCCTGCAAGCAAGGAATTCATCCCCGGGCTGCTTCACGTCCGCGAAAGCATCCATCAGCCTTGCCTTGAATCCAACGTAACCGGGTCTAAACGTGTTCATGGCTTAAGCGTCATTTACCACCCTTATTGCATATCAAATCCCCACGGCTTTGTTTGCCGGTCCGGCAGTTCCTTACTTCGTTATTTAAAATAGAACTTTCACCGCTGGAACACCAATCGTTCAGTATTTGCTTTGAGTTTATGCATGTATTGAATCTCTTTGAGCTTTTCTCCAATTGTATCGCAAGCATCTGACTTATTCTCTCGCAACCGGGGTTAGTGTGAAGGGCGGTCGTCGTGCTTTGGTGCTAGTTTTTGCTTTGAAGCTTCCTCGAATGCAATGCGATTCGGATTCTCCCCTGGAAGCGAACTGAACAGTGACCTATAGTCGTCGGCATCCGCTCCGGCTGCGATGAGCAACTTGATGATCTCGCCTAGGTCTTGCTGATTCGTGAAGGCGTAAAACAGGGCCGCGTTGCTGTGAGCATCACGTAGATTTGGATCTGCCCCAGCAGCGAGTAAAACGTCAACCGCTTCTGTCCTTCGTTGCATGACCGCCAGGATCAAGGGTGTGCTCTTGTCCAAGCCACGAGAAGCGCAATTCACATTGATGCCTCGCGACAAGAGACTTTGGATTTTCTGAACATCACCAGCCGCAGAAGCATCGACTAGCTTGTCCTCCAACCGCGTTCCACATCCACCCAAGAAGCAAGCCATCCCAACCGCAATCAGGACAAATGAAATGCGAGTCTTCATTAAACCTTGGTCACACTATTAATGTCAGGGCTTGCGGTCCGATGACTTGGTTGTCAGCCAGGAACGCTTGAAAACGGGGTCCGGATCGTTGAGTTGGCTCGTTGTTTTCCTGCCGTTCTTTCATGTATGCCATCCGTTTGGTTCGGCCACGAACGCCTTATTTTATCAGCCGTTCAACCGCCCATAATGCGAAGGCATGGCTAGCCTGTCAGTTCCCAGCCTTTGCGATATTCCCGCGTTAGGTAACGGTTGGCTTCCGGCAGGTTGGTGACCTTGCCGGCGGCAGCGTCGAACAGCAGACGGCGACCTCCGAGTCGCAGCGAGACGGCCGCGAGATTGAAGGCGTCCGAGATTGGCCCAGCCAACCGGAAGTCCCCACAAGTGGGTTTGCCCCCTTTGCAGGCAGCGACCCACGACGCGCCGGCCCGGTCGCGACCCTGGTTCGTTACGGGCGGCGGTCCTTTGGACTGGAAGTCCTTCATTTTTTTGTCGGGAATAAGCCGGGCTTGGTCGCCATGGAATCCGCCCAGGATCTTGCCCTTGTCGCCCACGAACATCATGCCTTCCGCCTCGAATTCCTGGTTGTCTTCCTCGAGTTCGGGCGGCGTTGGCGGTTTCATCGAGCCGTCGTACCAGTAGAGGTCCAGCGCCGGGCGGTTGCCTTTGGCGACAAACTGGAGCCGGACGGTGCAGGCGGCCGGGAAGGAATAATCGTTTTTGATCTTAAAGGGCACGTTGTCCCTGGCTGAGCAGAGGTGGCTGGCGTGTGATTCCACCGCGCGCGGGGCGTCGAGTTCGAAAAGCTGGAACACTGGCCAGAGGCTGTAATGGCCCATGTCCGCAATGGCACCGCCGCCGAACTCGTACCAGCCGCGAAACACGGTGTGGGTGTAATGGGGATGGTAAGGCCGGTCGAGCGACGGGCCGAGCCACAGGTTCCAATCGAACCCTGCCGGAACCGGAGGGGTGTCGGTCGGAATGATGGGATATTGGGGCCAAACGGGGCGGTTGGACCAGTTGTGGATCTCCCGCAACGTGCCGATGGCACCGGCGTCGATCCAACTCTTGATCGTCAGGATATTCGCGCCCTCGCTCGCGGGTAAGAAGTGCGTGGCCACACCGGGCTGGCTAGCGGTTTCCACCACCATGCGGGCCTCTTGCAAACGGTTGGCCAGGGGCTTGTGCATCATGACGTGCTTGCCCTTTCTCATGGCGGCCAGCGCCACCGTGGCGTGCAGGTGGTCCGGCGTCATGATCTTCACCGCGTCGATGTCCTTCGCTTTGTCGAGCAACTCGCGAAAATCGGCATAGGCCGCGCAGCCCTTGAATTTGTCCCTGCCCTGCTTGCCGGCGTAGTAGAGCTCGATGAATTCCTTGGTCACGTCGCGTCCGCCCGGAATCTCAGGTTGCTTCTTTCTCCAGTCCGGTTTGCCCAGGGCGCGGCCGAGTTCGCTTCGCAGACCGTCCTTTGACCAGTCCAGGTATCCGGTGGCTCCTTTCATTGGGTCGCACACCGCAACGACCTGAACCTCCGGCAGGCCCAGCAACCCCGGCAGTTCACGCAGACCCTGGGTGCCGCAGCCGATGTGGGCCACGGTGATTTTCTCGCTGGGCGCAACGAAGCCAGGTCCCCCAAGCACATGGCGTGGCACCAGGGTGAACGCCGCCGCAGCGGCGCCACCGGCCAACATGAATTTACGGCGCGAAAGACCAGAGGACTGATGGGTTTGGTTGGCTTTGGTTTTCATAAGGCTTGTGCTCCTGGCGATTCGTCCGATAACCGGTGCTTTGCATTGCCCGCCGACAAAGGGATTAAAACAGTGGCCGACGGATGGTTCAAGTCATTTACGGGTGGGGACCCCTACTGACTATTGCTTCAGCGAATGCTCCAGCACGCACCTCTCCCAAACCCAAACCTGCATAAGCGAGCCTGGAAGCTCGCGCTCCGGCTGCTCCCTGTCCGCTTATTTCGAGTATTCCAGGTCTGGATTTGATTCACCTTCAGGCCCGCCTCCGCTTCCGGGTCGTTCAGTGCGGATTCCCTCGCGTTTAGTGCATCATGAATCTTTTTTCGCATTACCTGTTGACAGATTTCGACTTATTGTGCTGTAATGCGCTCGTTAAGCCGACGGGACAGCCCTCGGGAACAGATGGAAATCATGAACTGCGACACCGCACTTTCTCAGAATATGACTATTTCAAGCCGGCTATTATCACGAACTGGTGGCACCCTGGCCTTGGCAGCGTTTCTGGTTCTGCCGGGCGTGGCCCGGGCCGATTTCAGTGGCTATTATGCGCCCACCAATTGGGTGCTCCAGAACCTCAATGCCAATGGTACCGTTCAGACCGCCCCCGCCCCCGCCTCCATCACCCTCGTCGGCGGCGACAACGGCAGTTTCCTCTCCGGCTCCACCACCTACACCACCACCGCCTACCGAAGCGGCACGGTTTCCTTTAACTGGCTGTATACGTCCGCCGATGACTTCTCTTTCGACAACGCCGGGTGGCTGCTTAATGGCAACCTCACCCTCCTGACCGGCACCCTGCCTTGGAACGGTTCCGTGAGTTTCGCGGTGAACCAGGGTGACGTCTTTGGTTTTAGCGCGACGACCGTGGATAATGTCAACGGCGCCGGGTCCCTCAAGATTTCGCAGTTCAGTGCGCCGATTCCCGAACCGGCCACGTCGGCCTTGCTGCTGCTAGGGGCTGCCCTGTTCGCCGCTGGTCGCCGTTCCCGGAATTGATCGGTCTGCTTCACGACGGTCAGGGCTAGCGTGTCTTCATAAATCATTTAGCCCCCTACGGTGCATTGATGGGGGGGGCGAGACGCCGCCCACACTCGCAGGCGAGGACGCCTTCGCTACAGAATTTCCCGACCTAAGCGGCTTCGATCCGGCGCAAGCCCGGTCCCTTCCCGTGGTAGGCGATCAGGAAGTAGGTCAACACCAAGGCCACCGCGCCGGACACCCCGCCCCAGAACATCGTCCATTGGGTGCCATTGGTGTGGGTCCAATACCTGAACCAGGCACCCGTCCCGAGATAACCCGCCAGGTTACCCACGCCACTGTTCATGAGCCACATCAGCGCCTGGGCCCGGGCACGCCAGGCGGCTTCCACCCGCTCATTCAAATAAATCTGGGCGGTGATGAAGAAGAGCGTGAAGGAAAGTCCGTGCAGCGTGATACCCGCGAGCAAGGTCGAGGGGCGATCCAGGGCGCAGAGCGCGAAACGCAAGACCCCGAACGCCAGGCCGCCCGCAAAAATCCACTTCAAACGCCAGCGCCGGAACAACCCGGCGAGAGCGAACATGGCGATGACTTCGGTGATCTGGCCCAGGGACATCCACGCGGAGACATGCTGAAAGCCGAGCGCCTGTAAATGGGGTGGGGTGAGCGGATAAAAAGCCGCCAGCGGAATGCTGAACAAGGCCACCGTGATAAACACCACCCGGTGATCATGATTTTTCAGCAACGCCAGGGCGTCCCAGCCCATGGCCTCGCGAAGCGTGATTTTCCCGGTCGAGGGCGGCGGGGGAATGCTCGGCAAAAGATAGGTGGAGGCGGCCAGCACCAGCCAGGTCGCCGCGCCGCCGTAGGCCGCCCACACGGAGGTATCCGCCCCCATGGCGCTCACTGCCCAGCAGCCGGCCATCCAGCCAAACGTGCCGGTGGCCCGGATGGGACCGAACTCGCGCTGCGAATCCTGCAAACGCGACAGCACAATCGTCGTCGAAAGGCTACCCGTGGGAGAGGCGCAGATCGCGTAGACCTGAATCAAGGCCAGCACCACCGCCGGCGGCCAATTGTGGGCCATGCTCCAACCCGCCAGGGTCATGGTCAGCGCGCTGGCGACGCTGATCCAGCGCAGGACGCGTTCCGGGGAGGCGTGCCGATCCGCCATAGCCCCGAAAATCAAAGGAGAAATGAAGGCCGCCACCGCCGTGGTGGCAAAGGCAAAGGAGCGAATACCCGCCAACCCATGGGCGTTGAGCACGCTGCTCAAGGGGACTATCCACATCCCCATCGCCATGGCTTGCAGGAAAAAAATCGCCACCAACTCACCGTAAGCGGACCACCGAACGCTTTTCAGCACGCGAAATAGAACGGATAACGCCTGACCTTTGGCAAGTCCTAATCGTTCATTCGAAATCGCGGGGCGCTCCGAAATTCTCTGGACGATTGGCTTCGCGGGCGCATCTTAATATCCACGTCCAACTCGTGAACTCAGCGGTTTGGACGTGTCAACGCCTAAAGCATGCTGCATTCCGTCCCAACTGAGATGTGGAACTGGTTGCGAGAGCGAGCGCGCCGGATCTGGTCGCGACCAGATCGCTGGATCGTGCTGCTCTCGCTCACGTTCGCCATCTCGCTTCCCGTGCCCGGCTTGCGCCGCCCGGTGGCCATCTGCTGGGTCGGCGTCAACCTCTACCTCCTGCTCCGCGCCGGGTTTTGGACGTTATTCCATCCGGGACGATTGCTGCTCGGGATTGGGATCGGCGCACGGTGGGCTTTCTGGACGGCCCTGATAGTGACCTTGCTCCTCCGTTCGCAAATCGAGCCGTTATTGGCGGAAGTTACCGGCCAATGGCTGCCCTCAAGTGTGGTCTATGCGAGTTCATTCCTGATCTTCATGCCGGTGCTGTTCGTCGCCGGTTTGTGCTGGGGTTTGGCCGGGGCCTCGATGGGCGCGTTCTTTGGCCGCCAACAGGAAGTGCATCGCGCCCGACTGACCCGTTCCGGAGTGCGCCGTTGGTGGCTGGCCACGCTCGGCGCGGTGTTGCTGGCCGCCGTCGGCGGGCGCTTCGCACTTTCTTCGGGATATCTCGCGGCCATCCTGGCCGGGGTGCCGGTTGGGACGTTATGGCTCGAGAGCCTGGCGCAGCGCTGGGGCGGCCAAACGCTCGCCGGCAGCGCCGAACGCTGGCTGCACGAATATTTCGTCTGGCGCCGCGCCTCGGGACGCCTCGTGGATCTGCGCGGAGAAACCCTGGCGCTGGCGGGATTCCTGATTACCTGGGGTTGCGTCGAGTTGAAGCTCTTGATGCCGCTCCAAGCCTCCGCCCTGCTGTCCGCCATTCAATTATTCAACGCCGCCGGCGTCGGACGGCTCGATTTCTCCAGTAGTGTCCCGCCCCCCGCCGACACGGGCGGGCGTCCCACCCTCCCAGAGTTCAAAGTGCGCCTGCGCCCAGCTCAAGCCTCGGCGCATATCGTGTTGTTGGAATGGGACGCCTTTTCGCTATACCAAGCCACCACGACCAACTCCGAAGCCGGTTTGCACGCCGCGATCATCAATAAACTCTCCGCTTACGGCGCGCGCCGAATTGTGTTGCCGGCCCCGACCCTGGAACCCGCCGCGGTCCCCACCGTCACTGGTCTACACCAAGCTCCCGATCCCCGGCCCGAGGACTTTGAACGCACGATGCGCGATCTGCCCAGCCTGGAGACCGCCATGCGGCACGCCGGCAACGTGGTCTTGCTGGCTCCCAACCGCAGGCTTCTGGATTACGACCTCGCGGCGGTGGAAAAACCGGCGCGAGCGCGCCGGGACGCCTTCAACACCCTGGCCCCCGCCGCCCGCGAACTGGCTTCGAGCCGGCTGGCCCCGGTGCAGGTGGCGGCCCTGCCGGCCATACCCCTGCGCTGGCCTGCCGAGGAGAACGTTCCCGCGCCGCTGCTGCTGTTCGCGGCCATGCGCAACCTGACCAACATCTCCCCGGCCAGCCTCCCCGGGCCGGGCGAGGTAAAATTCGGAGATCGCGTCTTCCCCACTCTCGACCCGATCCAGGGCAAAGTGTTACTGGATTTCGTCACGGCCACTCGGGGTGGCGATTTTGCGCGGGTCAGCTATGAAAGTCTGCTGGAAGACGCCCCGCTCCATGCCTTCGGCGCGACCGAAGCGTGGCAAGAGCCCTCGAAGTTCTTTAAAGACAAACTCGTCTTCCTGCAGGCGCTGCATTCGACCTCGCTGCCCAGTCCCCTCGGGGCGTTGGATCCAACGGAACTGCTCGCTTACGGCACCCGCACGCTGCTGGGTGATACTTTCGTGCGCCCGGCGTCCGGCCTGGCCAGGAATGTCCTGGCTTTGATTTCCGCGCTGGTGGTGGGTCGCCTGGTGGTGCGACGCAACCCGCTGAAAGCCAGTTGGCGGTTGATCCTGGTTATTCTCTGCTCGTTCACGGTCGCCATGATTGCCTTTGCCCAGGGTATCTGGCTGGATCCGGTGTATCCCTGGGCCGCTGGCACGACCGTCTTCCTGCTGGTAACGCAATTGACCTTCACCCTCGAGCGCCGGGACAAGGAGCGCAATCGCTTCTTGCTGGACCGCTTTGTCGCTCCCGAAGTGGTGGATGAATTGCTGGAACAACCGGGCCGTGACTGGCGGTTGGGTGGGCTGCGTGAACGTGTGGCCGTCCTGTTTGCCGACGTCCGCGGCTTCACTCAATTCGCCGAGAACCATTCTCCGGAGGAGGTCATGAAAACGGTCAACGCCTACCTCGAGGTCATGACCGACGCGTTGCATCAGCACGACGGTTTGCTCGATAAATACACCGGGGATGGCTTGATGGCGATGTTTCGGATCGAGCGCGGCGTGAACGTAAAGCAAGCTTTGAACTGCGCCCTGGCCATGCGGGACAAGGTGCTGGCGCTCTCCCTGGATCGCGCGTCCGGCACCGGCCGCGCCTTACAGGTGGGGATTTCTCTGCATGTCGGCGAAGCGGTGGTGGGCCTGGTCGGCAACCCGGAGCGCCAGGTGAATTTCACCGCGCTCGGGCACACAGTGGTGGTGGCGGCCCGGCTGCAAACTCTGGCCGGCGGCGGTGAAGTCATCGCCAGCAAAGATGTTTTCGCCGAGGCTGGTGACGCGTTTGCCATGGAAGCCCGCTCACCCGTTTCGGTAAAGGGCATCTCCGAACCCGTAACTCCGTTCGTGGTTGGGCGAAAGCCGACCGGTCAGGATTTGCGATTACGACCAAACCACTCCTGAAGCAATTTTTGACGGTCGGTGGGGGTCGGTGATCGTTCCCGATCGGCCCGAGCGGAACCGTGCTCGACGCTCCAACCGTCCCATTCCCGAAAGGCGTGGTAGCTCCAGTCCCAGCCGTGGCGCTCGAAGATCTCGATCAGATCGCGCAGGTACCGCACGGCGCTGTTATCGGGCGCCCAACGGATGGCGCTAAACTCTCCGATGTAAATCTGCACGTTATAGCGCTGCTGAAAAGTGATCGCCGGCTCGAGCGCCCGCTCAAGCTCCGCCGGCCCCCAGTGTTTCCCGTTGATCTCGCCCGGGTAACGAAGCGGAGCGCTGTCGCCATGCACGCCCTGATGGGTAAACGCATGCGGGAGGTACATATGAACGCTATAGACCACATTGGAAACACTGAGCGGCCGCAAATCATTCAATCTATCCGGCCCGCCCCAATGCGCCGGCTCAATGATTAGCGCCCTTTCGGGATCAACCAACCGCACCGCCCGTGCCGCGCGCTCCGCTAATCCCTGCCAGTCCTCGCACCCTTCCCCCACGTCATCCTCCACCGGTTCATTAGCCAAATCATAGGCCCAGATGGCGGGCTCGCCGCGATAACGGTTCGCCATTTGCCGCCAAACTTCGACAAATTTGTCCTGCGCTCGCGGATCGGTGAAGAGCCGATCGTCGGACCCGACGTAGCCGCTAACGGTCGCCTTACCTCCCGGGGGCGAGTGCAGGTCCAGCACAACCTTGATCCCATACCGACGGCACGCCGGCAGCAGCGAATCCAATTTTTTCAATTCGCCCTGCAACCAGGCATCGTAGGTATCCAACTCGGATGGCTTGCCGGGAGCACCAAAACGGATCAGTTGAAACCGAATCAAATTGGCGTTCCATTCTCCGCCCAGGACCCGGAGATCGTCCGGAGTCAGATTCGGACTGACCATCGCGCCCCGGAGACGATCGAGTGAATGCCCTCGGTAACGGGGCCCGGCGATAGCGGGCGGCGGCGGCGGCAACGGTCCCTTGCCCACCAGTATCTTCACGTCATCAAACCAAACTTCGCCACTCACCTGCTCGAGGCCCAGGACCAGCACCAAATTGGTTGCGTCCTCGGGTATTCGGGTAAAAGCCGAGGCCCGCTGCCAGTCAAAACTCCCAGTCTCGAGGGGGGCTTGCGGGTAGCTCTTGCCGGAAGCCGTCTCGACGATGAAAATGAACTTGATTCCGTTCCAGGATTGGGGCTTGGCGGAGACATTCTGGGCCCGCACCAGGACGGTGCCCCGAAGCGAACAACCACGAAGTGACCCTACCGGCAACCGGCGAGTGACGGATTGGCTGGTGACGGTTTGGTTGGAAATTACCAGCGCGTGCGGCCGGCCACCGGCGGCGGTCACGCGGCCCGGGCCGCTCCAACCAGCCAGTGCATCGCTTTCCCCAAAGCCCGTTTCGAATACCACCGAACCTCGTGCCAGCACGCCCTCCACCGCATCGGCTCCGTTGAGGCGCAGAGTCATGGGTAGCAAAACCGCCAGGGCCATCGCCGCCAGGCTGATGCTTCGGATCGGAGCGAACAGGAAAGAGCGCCTCATAAATTAGTGGAAGCATATCCCGGCGCGGCCAATCGAGGAAATGCTAAAGCGGTCGAATTACACCGCGGCCCGGCGGGAAAAGGCGACGCCTTCGATCTCCACGAGCAGTTCGGGGCGGCAGACATCGGCCACGGCATAGATCACCGGCACTTTGCCAAAGCGCTCCTCGCACACCGCGCGGCAGCGGTCAAAATCCTGCGGACGTTTGATATAGACCCGGATTTTAGCCAGATCGCGCAGGCTGGTTGCGGCCCCCGAGACGTCGTGGGACTGGAAATTCTCCGGGGCCAGGAGTTTCTGAATGTTGTCGATGGTTTGGTGCGTCTGCGCGGCGGCGTCTCCAGGGTGCTGACTTTCGGAGTTGAGAATGCTGGCGGTCCCGGAGATCCAGGTCGTGATCTGGTCGCCCAATACGAGCGCGACGCCTCGCGAGAAACACGGGCTTCGGGGAGAATAACGCTCATGATATTGGAAAGCGGGGATTTGATTCGGGTTTTCGAGACGTACCAGGAAAGCATCCGGACGCCGCGTCTCCACCGCGATGCAACTTGCGGCCAACCCGGTGCCTCGCATCCCGATGCCGGTACTGGCCGGGTAGGTTGACGCCGCCGCCTTCCGCAATAACCCTCGGCCAAACGGAATATCGGAATAAAAATCCGCCCGCGCCCGATTAAATTCACGGTAACACTCGGTCGAGCCAACCTTCCGCGTGATGCCACCGAGATAAAACCAGGTGCGCACCACGTGTTCGAAACTGGAGCCGGCCTGCGCCAGCGCCCGGCTCAGGCTGGCCATGCCGGTCAATGATCCGGCATACACTCCTTGTCGGCCACGGGCCACCTCGATCCCGGAGCAATAAATCCAACGCACATCATCGCACGTCACCGCCAGCGCCTGCGGTCCGAATCGCTCCACGGCCACCCCGGGCCCGCTGACCGCCCACGCCTCCAACGCCAACGCCGCGCCGTTACACGGCGCTTGCGCCACATAAGCGGTCACCGGACAGTCGCCCCCATAAAAATTGCGCAACAAAGTCTCGCACTGCGCGCGATCCTGCTGGCGTTTCAAAAACACGGTTTGCAGGGTCACCCTTGGCCGAGGACGGCCAAGGTCCAACGCCGTCCGAAGTTCCTCCAAAATTTCCGCCGCCTGTTGCGCAAATGATCCTCGCGGCCGAGGCGTGAGCAGGAGCGCCTGTCGGGATAAACCGCCGACGGCAACTGAAGCAGTCCGCACTCCAGCCTTGCCTGGATTCGCGGGCCGGGGGATGGCTTTACGCCGGGCCACCAGCCCCGCAACGGGCGCCGAGGCCACCGTACCGCAATAACCTGCTATCGAAACGGGTTGGTCCACCATAACAACTTAACGGCAAGGAACATGCCCAGTCCGGCTGAGCCTGTGCCCACATGATCAGAGCGAAAACGGAGTCCTGGAATACACCATATTTTGCCAAAATCTAACCATTTTTTGGCTTTAACCAGTGCCTTCATCGTTTTAGAACCGAGTTCTGTTGCGCCCATTCCGGTCGGGGTTCGGGATAGTCCAGGTTATAATTCAAGCCGCGGCTTTCGGTCCGTCGCAGGGCGCATTGGATAATCAGTTCCGCCACCTGGGCGATGTTGCGCAATTCCAGCAGGTCGCTGTTGACGAGGAAGTCCCAATAGAACTCGTGGATTTCCTGTTGCAGATTCGCGATGCGGGCCTGGGCGCGCTGCAGCCGTTTGTTGGTGCGGACAATCCCCACGTAATCCCACATGGCCCGGCGTATTTCCTCCCAATTATGCGAGACTACCACCATTTCATCGGCGTTGTGAGCATTGCCGGAGTGCCAGGCGGGAATGCTGATACCGGCGGGTTTCGGTGCAGCCGCAGTGCCTTTGAGCGCTGCCCGGTGGCCGCAAACCAGAGCTTCGAGGAGCGAATTGCTGGCGAGGCGATTAGCCCCGTGCAGACCCGTGCAGGACACTTCCCCGACCGCATACAGCCCGGAAATGTCGGTTTCACCATCCACGTTCGTCACCACGCCGCCGCACTGATAATGGGCGGCGGGCACCACCGGGATCGGTTCTTTGGAGATGTCGATGCCGTAGCGCAGGCAGGTTTGATAAATATTCGGAAATCGCTCGATGATAAAGCGAGCGGGACGATGGGTTATATCCAGCAGGACACAATCCGCCCCGGTCTTCTTCATTTCGCTGTCAATGGCCCGGGCCACGATGTCCCGCGGCGCCAGCGATTTCAACGGATGGTAATCATCCATGAACTCCCGGCCATCGAGAGTTTTCAGCACCCCGCCTTCCCCGCGCACGGCTTCGCTAATCAGGAAGGACTTGGCCTGCGGATGATAGAGGCAGGTGGGATGAAATTGGATAAACTCCATGTTCGCCACCGCGGCGCCTGCGCGGTAAGCCATCGCCACGCCGTCCCCGGTGGCGATGTCTGGATTCGTCGTGTAAAGATAAACTTTGCCGCACCCTCCAGTCGCCAGCAAAGTAACCGGCGCGGCGAAAGTCTCCACCTGCCCGGTAGCCTTATCGAGCACATAAACTCCCAGGCACCGGTTGTCGCCCACGTACCCCAGCTTTTGGCTGGTGATCAGGTCGATCGCAAAATGGTTCTCAAAAATCTCGATTTGCGGGCGCTGCGCGACGGCGGCGAGGAGCGCCCGTTCGATTTCCCGACCGGTGATGTCCTTGGCATGGAGAATCCGCCGCTTGGAATGGCCGCCTTCCTTACCCAGATCCAGTTCTTTGCCCGCGTGCCCCGGGACCTCCCGCTGCGAAAACTGCATTCCGAGTTCGATCAGCTCCGCAATCCGCGCCGGGCCCTCTTCGATGATCGTTCGCACCGCGGGTTCATTGCACAAGCCCGCCCCCGCCACCAGCGTGTCCCGCACATGCAGTTCCACGGAATCCTCGCGGCTGGTTACGGCCGCAATGCCGCCCTGGGCGTAATTGGTGTTGGATTCCGCGCGGTCCTTTTTGGTGATGATCGCCACCCGCCCGTGCGGTGCTACCTTTAGGGCAAAAGACAGACCGGCAATGCCGCTGCCCAACACCAAAAAGTCGAATTCTCGCATAGCTGCCTGCTTCAGAGCTTCACGTTATCGATTAATCGCGTCCGCCCTACAAACACCGCCAAAGCCATCTGCACTCCCGGCCGGACCTCCTGCATTGGGGCCAGGGTCTCGGGATCGAAGAAGGCCACGTAGTCCAGCCGCGCCTGCGGGGCGAGCGCCACGAGCGCCGCCGTTTCCGCGCGCAATTGGGCGGCGCTTGCCGGCGCACCCTTGCGCACTCGCTCCTGCGCCTGCCGCAAGGCCCGGCTGAGCACCAGCGCCTGCTGACGCTGGCTTTCGTCGAGATACTTGTTGCGCGAACTCATCGCCAGGCCGTCCTGCTCGCGCCGGGTCGGTGCCACCACCACTTTTACCGGGAAATTCAAATCCCGCACCATGCGTCGGATGATGGCCGCCTGTTGAAAGTCCTTGGCGCCAAACACCGCAATTTCCGGCAACACCAGGTTGAACAACTTGGCGACCACCGTGGTCACCCCCCGAAAATGGGTGGGGCGCGACTCGCCTTCCATCAACTTCGACAACTGCTCCTCGACGACCACCGTGCTGAAGGCGGCTCCGGGTTCCGCAGGATACATCTCTTCCGGCCCAGGTGCGAAAATCACATCCACACCCTCGCTGCGGCAAAGCTTCGCGTCGCGCTCAAAATCCCGCGGGTAAGCCGACAAATCCTCGGTCGGAGCGAACTGCAGCGGGTTGACGTAAATGCTCAACACCACGCGGCCGTGAGGTCCGACGAGTTGCCGCGCGCGGCGCACGAGAGAAAGATGGCCGGCATGCAGGAACCCCATGGTGGGGACAAAACCGACCCTTACCCGGCCACGCTGCCAGCGTTTGGCGAGGCGCTGCATGGCACTCGCAGTGGTGACTGTTCGCATCGAGGTTGAGATTGGTTGACGGCGCGAGAAGTGGCAACCAAGAAAGCTGCGGGTAGGAACGCAAAGACGCGAAAGCCGAAGCCTTCGCGTCTGCGAGTGAAAATATTCTTAACCTGCCTTAGCGGCGAAAAACGAGGGGCGACACCGCAGGCGCCTCGTGCGCGCAGGCCTGGTTCGTGGGCGCATCGGGAACCCGATCGCTCGGCACCACCAAACCCTCCGCCAACAGGTAGCTCTCAACTTCGTCCCCGCTGACGTCGGGGAGCATGCGTCCGTTGATCTCGACGCACGGACTGAGCATTTGGCCGGTTTTCTCGATCATCTCCTGCCGTTGCAGCGGATCGTTGATGATATCCCGGTCTTCGAACGGCAAATCGTACTTTCGCAGAATGGCGCGAACCCCCTGGCTCCAGCCGCAGGTAGGCTTCAGGTAGGCAATAATTTTCGGTTTATTCATAGCTTAATCGCGCTACTACAGTGGCACAGGTTTGCATAATATCAAAACCAGCCATTGCTTTTTTCTAATTGTGTGAACGAAAATTACTTACACCACTTCAAAACCATACCAAACCACCGTCTTACCACCGGGGACTGGCCGCGACGCCTCGCCGAAAATCGCTCCTGCTCGCAGATCGAAATCCGGAATCGGATTGACTTGAAACCGCGCTGCTTTTGACTGGGCCCGAATGAGCCGTCGAGTTCTAATTATTCCGGACAAGTTCAAAGGCACCATGACGGCGGCGCAAGCCGCTGGGGCGATTGCAGACGGCTGGCGGAAAGAGCACCGAAACGACAAGTTGACCTGCCTGCCGATGACGGATGGCGGGGACGGATTTGGCGAGGTGATGGGTTTGTTGCTGGGAGCGGAACGGCAGCAGATCAAAACCCTGGACGCTGCCCATCGCCCGAGATCGGCGTGGTGGTGGTGGGCTGGAGATTCTCGCACGGCAATCATTGAATCCGCGGCGATCGTTGGGCTGGCTCCACTTCCCCACGGCGTTTTCCACCCGTTCCAACTCGACACGTTTGGACTCGGCGCGGTGTTACGCGCCGCCCGCAAAAGTCGTGCCCAAACCTGCATCATTGGAATCGGTGGCAGCGCGACCAATGACGGTGGGTTTGGAGTCGCGCGCGCGGTGGGTTGGAAATTTCGGGATGCGGACCAAAGACTCATTCACGCATGGACCCGCCTGCGGGACCTGACCGAGATCGAGGCGCCAGAAACGCTGCCATGGTTCCCGGAAACCCGCGTCGTGGCGGACGTTCGCAATCCACTGCTGGGAGCGCGGGGTGCCTCACGCATTTACGGCCCGCAAAAGGGTTTGCGCCCCGAAGACATGAAACCGGCGGAGGCATGCCTGAGCGCCCTGGCCCGGCAGGTGAGGAGAAACCGCGGCCAGGATCTCGCGCGCTGCCGCGGTTCAGGCGCGGCGGGCGGTCTGGGTTTCGGCTTACGCGCGTTTCTGGGCGCCCGGATGGAGCAAGGCTTTGATTTGTTCGCCCGTTACGCGCGGTTGCGCGAGGTTTTACGGAATGTGGATTTGGTCATCACGGGTGAAGGCAGCCTGGATGCCTCGAGCCTGATGGGCAAAGGTGTCGGCCGCCTCGCGCAGTGGTGCGATAAAGCCGGTGTGCCCTGCATCGGATTGGCGGGGCACGTCAGCCCAAACGCACAAACCAGCCATTGGTTCTCCTATACACTGGGAATGGACACTCTCACTGAACGCCAAAAAGCCTTGCAACAACCGGAGCGCTGGTTGCGAGAAGCCTCGCGCCGGGCGGCTCGTGAATGGGGTTCAACCGACCGCCGGCGCCCCTGAAATTCCGTTGTTGGTCCGCTCAGATCGCTGTGTTACATAAGCTGCATGAAGCCTCTGCTTACCATCGGTTTGTTGCTGACGCTCACCCTCGGCAACGCCACCGCCGCCGGTTTAACCCTGGCTAAAGGCCAATCGAGCGGCTACCAGATCGTGTTGCGTTCGGACGCCATTCCCGCCGAGCGGTTCGCGGCGCGCGAATTACAGGGTTACCTCGAAAAAATAACCGGCGCGAAATTGCCGATCGTCGAGGAAACCGCACCCTCCCGCGCCAAAGAAATCCTGGTCGGCTGTAGCGCGCGAACCAAGCGAGCGTTGCCCAATTGGGACGAGAAGAAGCTGGGCCCGGATGGCTTTATGCTTAAGACCGCGGGCTCACGGCTGATCATCGCAGGCGGCCGGCCGCGCGGCACGTTGAACGGCGTATACACCCTGCTGGAGGATAAATTGGGAGTGCGCTGGTTCTCACCCGAGTTGGAGGTGGTGCCGCATGCCGATCCTTTGAAGCTGGCAAAGCTGGATGAAACCATCGTTCCGGCCATCGAATATCGCGAGGATTTTTGGACCGAGACAATGCGGGACGCCAACTTCGCCGCTCGGCACCGGCTGAACGGCAACCATTACAAACTGGAGGACAAGCATGGTGGCCGGTTTGCGGTTTACTTTCCGTTTGTGCATAGCTTTGACCTCCTGATACCACCCGAGCTTTACACGGAACACCCGGAGTATTTCCCCCTGATTGACGGTCACCGGGCCAAAGGTTACGTGCAACGCTGCCTGTCCAACCCGGACGTGGTTAAACTGGCCAAGAGCAAGGTGCGCCAGTGGATCAAGGAACATCCGGAGGCCAGCATTATCAGCGTCTCCCAAAACGACACCGGGAACTGGTGCCACTGTCCGACCTGCCAAAACCTCGACGACGCGGAAGGAACGCCGTGCGCCTCGTTGCTGCGTTTTGTCAACGCCATCGCGGAGGATATTGAAAAGGACTATCCGCAGGTGCGTATTGACACGCTCGCCTATCAATACACCCGCAAACCACCCCGTACCCTGCGTCCGCGCCCAAATGTCATCATCCGGCTGTGCTCGATTGAATGCTGCTTCGCCCACTCTTTGGAAAACTGCACCTCCAAGGAAAACCAGCGCTTTCGTGAGGATATCCTGGCCTGGCAACCGGTGGCGCCCCTGCTGTATATTTGGGATTACACTCCCAATTTCGCGCATTACCAACAGCCCTTCCCGAATTTTGAGGTGCTGCAGCCGAACGTGCAGTTCTTCGTGGATCACAACGTCAAAGGGCTGTTCGAACAAGGGAACTACTCCCCGGGGGGGATGGGCGAACTAGGCCCGCTCCGCTCCTACCTGCTGGCCAAACTCCTATGGAATCCCAGGACTGACCTGGCCCGGCATCGGCGGGAGTTCCTGGACGCCTGGTATGGCAAAGCGGCCCCCCAGGTCAGCAGTTTCCTGGACCTGATGCAAAAGCAGGTGGCCGATCCGAAAGTGCATGCGCACATCTTCGATTCTTCGAAAACAGCGTACCTCAATCCAGAATTCCTGCGTGCCGCTGATGTCCTCCTCGCCCTGGCGGAGACGGCGGCGGAAACGGAAACCCAAAAGCAGCGCGTGGCGGTGACGCGCCTGCCGGTTTGGTATGTTCAACTCGCGACGAAGCAAGTGTCCGGGGAGGCCTATGACACATTGCGCAGCCGTTTCCTCGAAGTCGCTCGGAAAGCCGGCATCAGCCACATTAGCGAAGGCCGCACCCTCGAGGATTGGGCCAAACTAGCGGGCTCCTGAAGCTGCATTGACGGGCGCGAGACTCGCCACCTGGGGACGAAACCCCAAATTTCCTCCGAGACCAGAGTTGGTTAGGCGTGAAGTTTGACGGAACCGACCGCTCGCGTCGGGCAAATAACCACTTGCGCTTGGCGCCGCCGGTGATAATTGTGGCGCATTATGAACTACAAAATTTCTCAGCGGGCGGCGGTATTGTCCCCCTCACTGACTTTGGCCATCGATTCCAAGGCCAAGCAAATGAAGGCGGAGGGACAGGACGTCGTGGGATTTGGCGCGGGTGAACCCGACTTCGACACGCCCCAGCACATTAAGGACGCGGCGATCAAGGCGATTAACGAAGGATTTACCAAATACACTCCGGCCAGCGGGATACCGGAATTGCGACAGGCGGTGGCGGACAAGTTCAAACGGGAGAACGGACTTACCTACAAGCCTTCGCAGGTGATCATTTCCTGCGGGGGCAAGCACTCCTGTTACAACGTGATCCTGGCCACGTGCCAGGAAGGTGATGAAGTCATCATCCCGGCGCCTTATTGGCTGAGTTACCCGGAGATGGTGAAGCTGGCCTCCGCCCGGCCGGTGATCATCGAAACCAGCGACCGGACCGAGTTCAAAATCACCCCCGACCAACTGCGGGCGGCCATCACTCCGCGCACCCGGTTGTTCATCCTGAATTCTCCCAGCAATCCCACCGGGTCGATCTACACCCCCGAGGAAATCAAAGCCCTCGGCGACATCTGTGTCGAGAAAGGCGTGTTGATCATGAGCGACGAGATTTACGAGCACCTGCTATATGATGGCGCGGTCCACAAGAGCGTGGCGAGTTTTTCGGCGGCCCACTTCGAACACACCATCATCGTGCATGGCTTCGCCAAGGCCTGGAGCATGACGGGTTGGCGCCTGGGCTTTTGCGCCGCGCCCGAACCAATCGCCAAGGCCATCGACGCCATTCAAAGCCACAGCACCAGCAATCCGACCTCGTTCGCCCAAAAAGGTGGCGTCGCGGCGCTGAACGGGTCCCAGGATCACCTGCCCAAATGGCTGGCCGAATTCAGCAAACGACGAGCGTATGCTTTCGAACGGCTGAACGGGATGCCCGGCGTGTCCTGCGTCAACGCCAAAGGCGCGTTTTATCTGTTCCCCAACATCGCCGGGACCGGGCTGAAATCCACGGAGTTCTGCGCGAAATTGCTCGAACAGGAAAAGGTTGCGGCGGTGCCCGGCATCGCCTTCGGTGCGGATGACTACATCCGGCTCAGCTACGCCACCAGCATGGCCAATATCGAGAAGGGTCTGGATCGCATCGCGAAATTCTGCGCCAGTCTCAAACGGTAAACCCGGCAGAACGGCTCAGGCCCCCGCCAATTCCCAGGTCGGCTGGATATCCGCATCGAGCGGAGTGGGGGCTTTGCCCAGAGCGAACTGGCGTTCCGCCAGCATCCCGATCATCGCGGCGTTGTCGGTACAAAACGCCTTCTCGGCGAGGCACAGGCGCAACCCGGCGCCAGCGCACGCTGCAGCCAATTGCCGGCGCAGTCCCGCATTGCAGGTGACGCCGCCCGAAGCCGTGACGCATCGAACGCGATGGCGCCGGGCCGCACGAATGGTTTTAGCCACCAGCACCTCCACGATCGCCGTCTGCACGCTGGCGCAGAAATCGGCCATGCCCTGGCGCGTTGCGAGCACGCCCGGATGATCTCTCAAACAGTAGCGCACGGCGGTCTTGAGGCCACTGAAGCTGAAATTGTCATCCGGGTCGTTGAGCTTGGGCCGTGGGAAGTCGAACCCTGTGGGATTCCCCTGCTCCGCGAGACGATCAATGTGTGGTCCTGCCGGGTACGGGAGGCCCATCAGCTTGCCGGTTTTGTCGAAACACTCACCAGCGGCGTCATCCACCGTCGCCCCCAGCACCCGATGCTGCAATTCGGATTGCACCAGCACCAGGATCGTGTGGCCGCCACTGGCGATCAGGGAAACATTGGGCTCGAACTGGTCGAACTGGGCCTGAGGCGGGTTGCCTGATATCCAAGGCGAAAACAGGTGCGCCTCATGATGATGCACCCCCAGGAAAGGCCTGCGTAGCGCGAAAGCGAAGGCTTGAGCCGCTTTGAGTCCGGCCATCAGTGCGCTCGGCAAGCCGGGACCCTGGGTGGCCGCTACGACTTCGATTTGGTCAGGCGTCACGCCGGCCTGGGCCAGGGCGGTCTGGGCGATCGGCTGCAAGTTCCGCAGGTGTTCGCGGGCCGCCAACTCGGGAACTACCCCGCCGTACTCCGCGTGCATCGCGATCTGAGAGGAGACGGCGTTCGACAGGACCCGGCCTTGATGCACCACAGCGGCGCTGGTCTCGTCGCAGGAAGTTTCGAAGGCCAGCAGGGGCATGGAGAATAGCAATCTCGATCACTGATCGGCCTGCTTGCCGGTCTTGGCGAGACGGGTGTCGTGCGCCGGAGCCCGGGACGTAAACAGAATGACGCCCTTCAAGAGATCCATCGCCCGGTCCAATTGCGTGTCACGAACCTGGGTCACTCTTTCACGCTCGACCGGATCCAGGCTCTCCAAGCCGCCCGGGGTGCGCTGCCGCGCAATGTCCCGCTCTTCGTCGTCCGTGAGCGGCACCACGCGATCAGGAACAATTCCCTGTTCATGAATCACCTTGTGGCTCGGCGTGTAATACTTGGCCGTTGTCAAACGCAGAGCCGCGCCGTCCTGCAACGGAATGATGCTCTGCACCGAACCTTTGCCGAAGGTCTTTTCGCCGACCACGATCGCGCGCTTCAGGTCCTGAAGGCAACCGGCCACGATCTCCGAGGCGCTGGCGCTGCCCTGGTTGACGAGCACCACTATCGGCATGGAATTCAACATATCGCCATGACCCATGGCCCGGCGCGTCGAGTTTTGCGCCGCATTGCGTCCTTCGGTCGTGACCACCAACTCGCCCCGCGGCAGGAATTTCTCGCACACCTCCACGGCTTGTTCGAGCAACCCGCCCGGATTCCACCGCAAATCCAAAATCAACCCCTGCATCCCCTGCTTCTTGAGCTTCTTCAGCGCCGTGTTGAGATCGTCACTGGTCTTCTCTCCAAACTGCACCAGTCGCACGTACCCGATCTTGCTTTCGTCCAACGGAAACTCCTTCTTGCCGTTGATATCCTTCACCATGTCGACATTGATGACCGTTCGCGTGAGCGTGTACTCCTTGCTTTCACCGGTGGAAGGCCGGAGCACTGACAATTTGACCGCGGTGCCAGGTTCGCCCCGCAAGGACTTGATGGCCTCCTGCTGGCTGATCTTCTCAGTGCTCTTGCCGTCAATGCGGAGAATGCGATCCCCGGAGAGTATGCCCGCTTTCGCACCCGGCGTGTCTTCCATGGGAGCGACCACCGTCAGATAATTGTCCTTCATAGAGACCACGATCCCAATGCCTCCAAAAGCGCCCTGGGTGTCATTTTGGAGATCCTTGTATTTGTCGGGCTCCATGAACTCGCTGTGGGGATCGAGGGTGTTGAGCATCCCTTTCAAGGCGCCATAAACCAGGTCCTGGTAAGTGAGCTTCTGCCCGTCCACATAGTCGCGGCGGACTTTCTCCATCACAAACGAAAACAACTCCAGACTTGGGTAGGCGGATTCCTTCTGGCCAGCAAGCGCCGTACTGAAATAAACCCGCGCGCCGACCAGCAGGTTGCCCGCCAGTATCGCCACCACCATTCCGTAAAGTAAACGTCTTTTCATATCCAGGCCAAACCTGACCTTGGGCAAAATAAGGGCTCCCTCCCCACTTTGCAAGAAACGGGGCAAAACGTCGTTGCTCGGCGCCTGACCTTGCTTTCACGCGGCGCAGTATTTAAGTTCTAGGTCGATCTCTATGAGGAATCGCCTGGTATTCGTTTGGTTGACCTTCGGGTTCGATTCCTCCGTAACGCTCCCGCCCGCCGCTACTTCCGCCGCGCCTTAACCTCCAATCCTATGTCCTATGGATCAGACTTTCCAATTAACCGTCAACGGACAGCGCCGCACGATCCTAACCGATCCGCAGCGGCCCCTGCTCCAAGTGCTGCGTGAAGACCTCAAGTTGACCGGCCCCAAACTCGGCTGTGGCGAGGGACAGTGCGGGGCGTGCATGGTCCTCATCGAAGGGCAGCGCCAGCATTCCTGCCTACTGCCAATCCAGGATGCCGCCGGCAAAAGCATCACCACGATCGAAGGCCTGGCCAAAGGTGAAAAGCTGCATCCGGTACAGGAGGCCTTCTTGGCCGAAAGCTCGATGCAATGCGGCTTTTGCACCTCAGGCATGATTCTTTCCGCCGTCGCCTTGTTCAATGAAAAGCCTAATCCGGCGGATGAGGAAATTTTGTCCTGGATGAACCCTCAAATCTGCCGTTGCGGCAGCTATCCCCGGATTCTGAAAGCGGTCCGCCGCGCCCGCACTCAAATCCACAAATAAGTTATGCGCAATGCCTCACAACCGGATGAGATTCCAAATTTGCAGGGTGAGGAAACCGCAGACAGCGTGGATTTCCGCTTCGCGATGGATCGCCGCAGCTTTGTCCAGGTGCTCGGGGCGGGATTGATGGTCGCGGTTAGCTATGGACCGGGCTGGGCGCAAAACTCGGGGGGACGCGGTAGTGGACGCTCTGGCGCACAGTCTGTCGCGGCTCGCCTGCATCTGGGCGCAGACGGCGTGGTCACGGTGCTCACGGGTAAAATTGAAATGGGCCAAGGGGCGCGCACGGAATTAACCCAGGTCGCCGCCGAGGAATTACGTCTGCCAGTCGGCCAGGTGATTCTCGTAATGGGTGATACCGGGCTGGTTCCGGACGACGGGCTCAGCGCCGGCAGTCGCACCACGCCGGCCACTGTTCCTGCAGTGCGCCAAGGGGCGGCAACCGCCCGCGAGTTGTTCCTGGAATGGGCGGCCAAAAAGTGGAACGTTGCAATCGGCAGCCTGGAGGTCAGGGATGGAAAAATCCTCCAACCTGGCAGCCAACACACATTGACCTATGCCGATCTCGCCCGGAGCGATGAAGCCGCCGCGGTTCTCCAACAAAGTATCTCGAAAGATGTCAAACTCACCCCGGTGGAAAAGTGGAGGGTGATGGGCACCACCGTGCCACGCGTAAACCAGCGCGACCTCGTTACCGGCGCACACAAGTATCCCTCCGATTATACCAGGCCAGGGATGCTGTACGGCAAAGTCCTGCGTCCCCCTGCCATTGGTGCTCGATTGCTTTCAGTGGACCTCACACCCGCCAAAGCCTGGCCGTCGGTGGTGAGTGTCCGGGATGGCGATTTCGTCGGCGTCGCCGCACCGACGACTTTCCAGGCCGAACAGGCGTTGAAAGCTGTCGCTGAAACCGCCAAATGGGAGACGGCAACCCACCCATCGAGCAAAGAGATTTATGATCATCTGCGCCAAAGCGTGCGCGAGGGAGTGCCGAAAAATCCGTTTGCGGAGACGCTGGCAAAGGCGGCCAGGAAGCTTCAAACCACTTACCACGTGGCGTATGTCCAGCATGCCCCGATGGAGACGCGCACGGCGCTCGCCGAGTGGAGCGACGGGAACCTGACAGTGTGGACCGGCACACAAAATCCCTTTGGCTACCACAACGAACTCGCGCGGGCGTTCCGGTTGGCCAATGACAAGGTGCGCGTCATCGTTCCCGATTTTGGCGACGGATTCGGTGGCAAACATACCGGCGAGGCGGCCATCGAAGCGGCGCGCCTTGCCCAGGCGGCCAAACACCCGGTGCTGGTGCGCTGGACTCGCGAAGAGGAATTCACCTGGGCTTACTTCCGCCCAGCCGCGGTCATTGATATCGAAGCCAGCCTCGACGCCAAAGGCGGGCTCAGCTCGTGGCATTTCATTAACATCAACTCTGGCGCCTCGGCTGTGGACACCCCCTATCGCGCTGGCGAGACCCGTTGCCGCACGGTGGCTTCCAATTCGCCGCTGCGACAGGGTTCTTACCGGGCGCTCGCCGCCACCGCCAACAACTTCGCTCGCGAATGTTTCATGGACGAACTCGCAGCCGCTGCCGAGGCGGACCCACTTGATTTTCGCCTGGCGCATCTCGAAGGCACCCGATTGCGAGCGGTGCTCGAGGAGGCGGCCAAGCGATTTAACTGGCGTGAGCAGATCAAAAAGAAACAACCGGGGTGGGGCGTGGGCCTGGCGTGCGGCATGGAAAAAGGTTCTTACGTCGCCGCCTGCGCCGAAGTGTTGGTAGACCGAGGGCAAAACAAGATTACCATACGACGCGTGACAGAGGTATTCGAATGCGGGGCAATCGTGAATCCAGACAATCTCCTCGCCCAGGTCCAAGGTTGCATCCTGATGGGCTGTGGCCCGGCTTTGCGCGAGGAAATGCGCTTTTCCGAAGGCAAAATTCGCAATGCCGCCTTTAGCCGCTACCTGGTGCCGCGCTTTGCAGACGTGCCGCAACTGGACATCCACTTGCTCGATCGCCCCGACCTCCCGAGCGCGGGCGGCGGTGAAACTCCCATCATTGCCATCGCACCCGCCATTGCCAACGCAGTCTTTCACGCAACCGGTAAGCGCATTCGGGAAATGCCCATTCGGCTGAATGGCGCCCAGGACTTTTGAGACTTGCCACCATGACGCACCGGACCGGTAGCGCCCATTTGTTTCAATGTGCGTTGAGCCTTTTCGAGGCCGGCCATCCTTTCGCATCGGCGGTGGTGCTGGAAGCAATGGAATCCTCGCCCGTCAAAGCCGGAGCCAGGGCTCTGATCCAAAGGGACGGCACGATTCATGGTACCGTCGGCGGCGGTGCCGTAGAAGCCGAGGTCCAGCGACAGGCCAGGACCGTCATCGATTCCGGCAATCCGGCGCTCCTCGATTTTGATCTGCACGGACCCGGTGTGCATGAGGGCAGCCCCATTTGCGGAGGGCGCATGCGATTACTGGTGACTCCGGTAGCACCTGCCAACAAGGCGGATTATCGTCAGGCGGTGGAGGCTTTGGCCCGGCGCGAGAGCGGCGTTTGGGTCACAACCCTGCGCAAGCGCCGAAAGCTCCAGGTTTTATCGGATTATGTTGCCGGGCAGGAGATCGCGTCAAATACCCGTTCCCATTTGCAGACCATGCTGCGTTCCTGCCTGGCGCAGCGCCAGCCGCAACTTCATTTGTTAAGACAATCCACCCCGGGTGGTAAAGAAGAGCTGTTCGTCGAACCAGTGACTCCCGCGCCAATGCTGGTTATCGTGGGAGGCGGCCACATTGGCCAGGCGGTGGCGGCGCAAGCCAGTCACCTGGATTTTGATATCGTAGTCATCGAAGATCGTCCGGAATTCGTGAAAGCTGCGCTGTTCCCGCCGGGGACGCGAACACTTTGCGGCGCTGTGCCCGATCAACTCGCAACGATACCTTTTGACCATCAGACGTTCATCGTGCTGGTCACGCGCGGGCACCAGCAGGACTCCCTGGCTTTGCGAGCGTGTATTCGCCAGCCTGTCGCCTACATCGGCATGATCGGAAGTCGCCGCAAAGTGCCACTCATCCGACGCCAGTTTCTCCGCGCCGGGTGGGCTTCAGCTTCGGAATTTGGCCGTGTGTATGCTCCCATCGGGCTCGATATTGGAGCCGTCACCCCGGCGGAGATTGCCACGAGCATCCTAGCGCAAATTATTGCCGTGCGCCGCCTCGGCAGCGCCCCCGGGATTACGCACAAATGAGGTTCCCATGATCTGCGCGATCGTCCTTGCTGCCGGCCGCTCCCAGCGCATGGGCACCCAGAAACTCCTGCTGCCCATCGCCGGGTCGCCCATGATCGCGCGTGTCGTTGATGCGTTTCTCGGCGCTGGAGTGGACCATCTGTTCCTGATCGTGCGGCCGCAGGATCGCCTGCTCCGGGAAACCCTGGGTGAACGCCCCATCGTCTGCGTCGAGAATCCAGATCCCAATGGTGACATGCTAAGTTCCGTGCGTTGCGGCTTGCGCTCCCTTCCGCCCTCCACGGAATGGATTGCGATCGCTCCGGGAGACCAACCCGCGCTTACGGCGGATTTGATTTCTCCCATGCTGCGCGCCTGCCAAACGGTGGCAGGTCAAATTCTAGTGCCCGTTCACCGCGGACACCGCGGTCACCCGGTGATTTTTAGCGCGCGCTACCGCGACGAGTTGTTGGCTTCATTCGATGGTGTGGGACTGCGCGGCCTGCTGATGGCACATCCGACCGAAGTCGTGGAATACCACACGGAGAACGCGGCGGTGCTTCAAGATGTTGATACACCTGCCGACTATGATTCGGCCCGGGAGTGAAGGAGCGGCATACGTCGCGCAACTAAGAGCTGTTGCTTCGGCGAAAAACGTGTCAACGTCCCACCCATGAACCCAGTGAAAACTTCAAAAGCTCGACTCCAGTTTGGGCGCTGGCTGATGGCGGTGTTGCTCTTTGCGGGGTTGGCAGGAGCACTTCCAACGACCGCCGAAGATGCCGCGTTCTCCGGCAAGTATTTTCGTGGCCGAGGCGACACCGGCTATTTGCAGCTCCTGGACACGGCCCGGCGCATGTTCGCCCCAGACCCGGAATTTCAAAATCTGGCGATGCTCTACATGCCTGCCTGGAACGGACTGGTGGAAGGACCGACCTGGGACGCATGGTGGATCCAAAACAGCTACGGAGCCACCTACAGCGCACTGCCGTTTCTATCGGAGCCGTTTGTCACGTTTCTGCAGCACTCGCAGGATTTGTGGTTCGACCAGATGGGTGACGGACGGCGCGTTGGCGCCGCGCCGCCGTTTGATTGGGTCGCGCCGGATGGTTGCCTGTGCGACGCCGCGCGCCCCGGCTGGATCGTGTACCGGCAAGGCGATGGCCAGACGAAAATTCATGATTGGGGGATGGAATTCACCGCAGCCGGCCTGCTCCTGCAAAGCGAATTGCTGCTGATCAGTCGCGACACTTCAGCCATCGCCCGCTACCTTCCCAAACTGGAGCGGTGCGCGAATTTCATCGAAACGCGCCGTGACCCGACCAACAACCTGTTCCTCGTCGGCGCGGCCGGAAATCTCCTGGCCCCAAGTTTTGCTGGGTGGAGGAAGCCTGACGGCACCTACGGCAAGGCGTACCTGGCCGGCCTGTCCGTCACCTTCATCGCCGCACTCGATCGATTGATTGAATTGGAGAAATTGGCTGGACATGATGACCAGGCAAAGCGGTGGGAACAGCGCCGGAAAAGCGCCCGAGTTGGGCTCGAAAGGTTGACGACCGAGGAAGGCTATTTCATTAACTCCCTCGATCCCGACGGCACCCGGCACGGAGTGTTCGGCGCTCCCCAACATGGATATTTCGAAAGTTCTCCCAACCACGACGCCATCGCTTTTCGTGTTGCCGATGACACGCAAGCGCGACGCATCTTTGCCCGAATGACCTCCATTCCCGGCCTCCGCCCCCATCAATTCATCCTGCCAAACTACCCTTCCTACGATGATATGTATGAAAAGCCGGAAGGATTGTGGGGTTTCGGAACGTGGGTGAACGGGGGGCACTGGTCCACTTGTGAAGCGCGCATGGTGCTGGGTTATTATCGCCTCGGCCAATTCGAGGATGCGCGCCGCTCGATGGAGCAACTCCTTACTTTCGCCAAACGCTTTCGCATGGACAATCCCCTGGTCAAGTCTGGCAGTGATGTCTATCAACCCGGACAGCCGATCAACCTGACCTACGACGCTTTTGGTCCGCCGGCTGCCTTTGTGCGCGGTTTGTTCGAATATCAATATCGCGCCAAAGGGCTCACAGTGTTGCCGCATGTCCCCCCCGGGATTACCCGGCTCGAACAACTCTTCCCGATTCGCTTTGGCACCAAGCAACTCTTCCTGGCCACGGTGGGCAGTGGCCCAATTACAGCGGTGACGGTCAATGGCGCACGCTGGCGGCAGTTTGATAAGCAATCAGTCTTCCTGCCGTATCAAAAAGTGCCGACAAACGCGGCCATCGAGATCGCCCGCGGCGGTGCCAAGCTCCAAGGATTTCAGGCACCGGTTTCTGAAGCTCCACGACTTCAAATTCCTCCGGCGGACACTGCCTGGCTTCGCTTCCGGACGAAAGACGGCTCTACGAATGAAACCGCGATCAAAGCCGAGAGCAGCGGTGCTCCTGCGCCCGCCGTTGCGTCACTACTGGCCGGAGGGGAACGCCTGCTGCGCTTTCAACAATTGCTCGCTAAAAACGGTTTGTCGGACAGCACCGAATCTGCCCACACCCGACTGGCGCTGGAGTGTTTGACCGTAACCCACCAACGCCTGACAATGCTCGACCAGGGTCAACTCAAACCCCTCACCAACTCGGCCTCGCAGTCTGCTGCCGACCAGTTGTATCTCGACACGGCTCGAAAGCTGGCCGAAGGCCTGGAACAGGCGCTCGTGGCGGCGGAGAAATCGCCAGATCAGCGCCAACGATTGGCCGCCCAATTGTGGCGTCAAAGCGCGACTGCATCACCATAGATACGCGGGCGATCGCGCAACTCTTGTGGCTTGTTTTCAAATTTGAACCTGCGACAGTTGGCAACAGTTCGACCCCCGTTTGGATTATGTTCAATCGATCTCGAAAAACTCGATGGCAGTCCGACTTCAACACGATGCCGGCCACTACACCGCTAACCAGACAACCGCTCGCGGCAGCCTCCAGTAAGGCGCTACGAGAAACTCACGGGCGCACCTTGGCGATCATTATTTTGATCGGTTCAGCCCTTGCACAGGCGTCCAGCCTGGCAGTGGAGAATTGGCCGGAACTGCGCGGCCCGGATCGAGACGGACAAGCCCCAGGTTCCAATCTGCCGTTATCCTGGAGCGAGACGAACAATGTGAGCTGGAAGACCCCGATCCACGATCTCGGATGGTCGTCACCGGTCGTCTGGGGCAAGCAGGTTTGGGTCACAACCGCTACCGAAGATGGACGGCAGATGTTCGCTGTGTGCGTGGACGTAGACACCGGAAAGGTAATCCACGACGTCAAGGTGTTTGATACGACGCAACCCGAGCACGTCGCCAGCATGAACAGCTATGCGTCACCCACCTCGGCAATCGAAGCCGGAAAAGTCTATGTGCATTACGGCACCTATGGCACCGCCTGCCTCGACACGCGCGAGGGTAAAGTGGTGTGGAGCCGCCGCGATTTGAATTGCGATCACCACGAAGGTCCCGGGGCCTCCCTGATGCTGGATCGGGATCGGCTCTACTTCACCGTGGACGGACGGGACGTACAATATGTAGTCGCGTTGGACAAATCCACTGGCCGGACCGTGTGGAAGACGAATCGCTCGGTGGATTACACCCCGTTCACTACCAATCAACGCAAGGCTTTTTGCACTCCCATCCTGATCGAGACGGGAGGCCATCGACAGCTATTTAGTCCCGGCGCCAAAGCCATGATCGCCTACGATGCCGAATCGGGCGCAGAGCTATGGAAGGCGCGTTACAACGGTTGGTCCATGGTGCCTCGACCGCTTTTCCACGATGATTTGCTTTATGTCATCACGGACTATGAGCGCCCCGAGTTGTGGGCGGTACGCCCCGACGGAAAGGGTGACGTCACCGAGACGCATGTAGCTTGGAAGGTCGTCAAAGATATGCCGGCAACGGCATCCCTCCTGCTAGTTGGGGAACTGCTCTACCTCGTTAATGACCAGGGATTCGCCCTTTGCCTCGAAGCCGCCAACGGTAACGTGGTCTGGCGGGAACGCTTGAAAAGCAAACATTCCGCTTCGCCGATCTACGCCGCGAACCGGATTTATTTCTTCAGTGAGAAAAATCTGACAACTGTGCTTTCGCCTGGGCGGGAATTCAAAGTCCTCGCCGAGAATCAACTGGAAGACCGCGTCATGGCCACCCCGGCGGTGGCTGGAAACGCCTTGCTCCTGCGGAGCAAGTCGCATCTCTATCGAATTGAAGAGAAGGTCAGCACCGGAAAATAGCAGCGCCGCCCGGCGTGTCGCCCCGGCTGGCTGCCACAGCTTGACCAACCAACGAAACCGGGGTAACAGCGGGAGGTAATGTTCGGCACCAGTGCAACCGCCCGCAAATGGGTGCTCGGCACCGGCCTGATCCTGATCGCGGCGTTGCTCCGCAGCCATGGGGCCGGGGTCACCGTGGTCACTCACGGACTTGGCGGCAACGTCACAGACTGGGTGATCCCGATGTGTCAAAAAATCCCCCGATACCGGTCTTTCCCAGGCACGAACTACAGCCTCTACCAGATCTCGATCACCCAACCCACCCCGGGAGTCTATACCTTTTCGCAGACCAACCTGAACGGCACCAACCCGATGGCAACAGATTCGGGGGAAATACTCGTCGCCCTGGATTGGTCCACGCTTTCCCTCGGTGGCACGCCGACGACAACCGTAGCGGCGAAAGCTTCCGAGGCCCTCCTCTCTGCTCAGCTTATCCCCGAATTAAGTGGCCGCGCCCTGGTAGAGTTACCACTGCATTTTATTGGCCACAGCCGGGGCGCATCGGTAATCACCGAGATGGCCCGCATCCTCGGCGCGCAAGGAATCTGGGTGGACCAAGTGACTACCCTGGATCCCCATCCGGTCTCCAATAGCGGCGACCCGTCCATGAGCAATTACGCCAACATTCTCTTTGCCGACAACTATTGGCAGGCCATACCGAGCGGATTGTTCGGAACCTATGGGCAGTCCATTTCCGGGGCCTATAATCGCCAACTCACGAGCCTTGATTACGGTTATTCGTCAGCACACAGCGATGTGCATTTGTGGTATCACGGCACCATCGACCTGGCGACTCCCACCACGGATACCGGGGCCACGATTACCAGCGCCATGCGCGCGAGTTGGTGGACGACCGTCGAGGCGGCGGGCACCAACGCTGGTTTTCTCTATAGCACGATCGGCTGCGGCAACCGTTTCAGCACTCAATGGCCGGCAGGCTCAGCGAGTGGAGGACGCATCGTGGACGGCATGAACCAGGTCTGGGATTTTGGCACAGGTGTCGCCGCCAACCGAGTGCCACTCCCGACTAACAACGGTGCCTGGCCGAACCTCATTCTGCTTAAGCTGACCGGCACCAACCAGTTCCTGGTCGGGCAATCAATCCCGCTGGGGTGCTCCATCCAGTGCGGCACCAATTTTGCCGCCAACGCCACCTTGCGCTTTTTCCTCGACTCCGACCTCAACCCTTACAATGGCAACGAGGTCCTCCTGCCGCAAAATGTGGTCGCTGGTTCCGGCATCACCACCGTCTCCAACCTGCAGCTTGGCCCAGCCTCCGATCCAGCCACGACGCGATCCGGGGACTATTGGATCGGCGCGCGTATCACGAGCGGGAAACGCTCACGCTATGCGTACGCCACCAGGAAAATCAGTCTCACTCCAGGCCAGCAGGCCCCACTGCTCCTCGCAAGTCATTTCCAGGCAGGTCGCTTCGCTTTCACCATCTCCGGCTCAGTCGGACAATCGATTATCGTCGAATCCTCGACCAACCTGCGGCAATGGGTTTCGCTCCAAACCAATACCTTGTCTGATTTCCGCCAGGACTTTGCGGACCCGGGCAACACCGGGAATCCCAGCCGCTACTATCGCCTGCGCCTGGGGCCTTGAAGATCGGCCACCGGCGCACCGCTTCGCTCACACAGCTCCCAATTTCCGAAAACTCACCGCTACTTCTCCCCTCCCCGTTTAAGCGGATCCCAATACCTGGAATTGATGAGACCTCTGGCACCCCCATTGCCGGGATCTTCCGGAGGGTTGATGTTTGAATCCCGGCGGGCTTCCGAGTGGCCATCCGCAAACACCATCACCCCGATATTACCGTGCCGCGACATTTCCACGCCCTCATATCCGCGATAGCCAGGACCATAAATCATGGCGGAGGTGGGCCACCAACAGCTTGAACTCCACATTCCGTCCGTCTTGGGCATGGCATCGCCGATCAGAAAATGATCCGCTGGGCTGACGATGGAGGTCCGTTTGAGCCAGGGGCGCGTATTAAAAGTAATTCCTCCCACGGTTACGCTGAGCGCCGTGTATGGCCAAAGGCAGTCAAAAAAGCTGTTGATCCCGTAACCGACCCGATGGCAGTCGAAGGCCCAATTCCACTTAAGGCCGTTTTCCAGTTGCACGGTCTTAATTGCCGGACACCGGAACAGGTTCGTCATCTTGCTCGAATACCCGATTACCGCGGTCCCCCACCAGTTCGTCACTGCCGTGGCTGGATCATCGTTTTGATTCTGGTTCCGATGGGCAGGAAAAACATCCCGAAATTCATCAGTGTAAAACTGCACAAACAGGCCGACTTGCCGAAGGTTATTGAGGCAGGATACCCGGTCCGCCTTTTGTTTGGCCTTGTTGAGCGCGGGCAGCAGCATGGCGGCGAGGATGGCGATAATCGCAATCACGACCAGCAATTCGATCAAAGTGAAAGCTGGCGCCTGACCCGCTTGACGGGCCCTGACCGGGCGAGACGAAAACCACAACGTGCTCATAATAGACTAGCGAGATTCATAAGGTGGCTGAGCGTTTAAGGTTGCCCGTGATTCCACATTTCGCAACCGAAAACGCGGCGGGATCACACCACCATGTTCCGAGACCTTCAGGCAGCCCCTTAGGTGAATTCCATCTTGCCCGCTGTCTGAGGAATTTTGTGGCCTTGCCACACCGGCGCGACTAGGCTGTGGCTTCAGACCGGATTCCATCGCCCTATGTATACGGAACAACTTTACCAGGAACGTCTCAATCGCTATATCACCGCCCTGCGCCGCGAGAAGCCCGATCGTGTGCCCATCCGCCCGTTTGTCGCGGAATTCACCGCCAAATATGCGGGCATGACCTGCCAGGATGTCGCCCACGACTACCAAAAGGCGTTCGAAGCGGCGGTAATATGCGCGCGTGACTTTGATTGGGATGCGGTCGTGCCGAACATGGTTTATGTCTGGACCGGGTTGGCCCAGGCCTTGGGCTTGCGTTACTACGGAATCCCCGGTATCGGCATCCCGCATACCACCGGTTTCAACTACATTGAGCCCTCCGAAGACCAGGCCTTCATGCGGGCGGATGAATATGACGAGTTGATCGCTGATCCCACCGGCTTTTTGTATCGCAAGTGGTTGCCGCGGGTCTCGACGGAAATCGTCCCTACGGGAGCACCGGCGACCTATCGCCACAACCTGGCCCTGGTTAAAGGGGCCATGGCCATGCTCCAGTACTTTTACGCGTTTGGTCCGCAAATCCAGAGACTCCGCCACGAGACCGGAACCGTTTCCGCCATCTCAGGCATCTTCAAGGCGCCTTTCGATATCATCGCCGATAAACTGCGTGGGTACGTCGGGCTGGTAACAGATATGAACGAGCAACCAGACAAAGTGCTGGCGGCTTGTCAGGCCCTCATGCCGCACCTCTGCCACGTTGGTTTGACTACGGCTGATCCCAACCGCCAGGTGCCCATCGGCTTTTGGATGCACCGCGGCTGCGTGCCTTTCATCAACCCGCGCCAATTTCACTCCCATTACTGGAGCACACTCCGCCCGATCATCGAGGAATTTTGGAAACACGGCCATCAAACCATGTTCTACGCCGAAGGCAAGTGGGCGGCACACCTGGAAACCTTCACGGAATTGCCGGCGCGCAGCATTCTGTTTCATGCGGATCGGGACGACATATTTCTGGTCAAAAAGAAGCTGGGACATAAGTTTGCGCTGAGCGGTGGCATTCCCAATATCATGCTCAGTTACGGCAAGACCGAGGAGGTCCGGGATTTCTGCAAGCGCGTGATCGATGAGGTGGCGGTTGATGGCGGCTATATCATGGACGCCGGAGCCATCATGCAGGACGATACATCCATTGAGAACTTGCGCACCCTGACCGACACTACGCGTGAATACGGTCGTTACTCAGGCAGCTTTGACTCCCTGAACTCCACGCCGCCCTGCGAGGTGCCCGAGTCTATCACTGACCGCGCCCGGATCACTGGCCTGGCCGGCCAGACGCCGCCTAAAGTCGCGCCGGGCACAGCGCTTCCGTGGGAGGTTAAGGCCAGGGATTTGCCCGAAATTACCGGCGATCAGGCAATGGTGAAGCGGGTTTGGGAACAGGTCGACGGGTTGGGCAACATGTTTATCTGGCAGTTATTGCTGAGTTTCTGAACTAAGACCAGAAACGGCAAGGCCAGAGGTGGCTGTCCCCTGGCCTTCGGACTTGTCTTATTATCAAAAGCTCAGATGCATACCAACGGCGTGCCTTTGGGCAGTCGAACCACCACCGTGCCGGCAATCTTATCGTGCCAGCCTTGTTTCTCAGCATCCCACGCAATCCAGAGGAAACCTAGAAACAAGACGATAATGGAGAACGCCGCCGCCAACCCGCGCACCAGCGCCACGGTGAAGCTCACCGCATGGCCATCATACCGCACGACCTTTAGCCCGATGACGATGCCACCGATGGTCGTCCCTTGCCACGCCCACATGCCCGCGAAATAGGCGAGGGCGACCAGAAAGAACATCGGCGGCCCGCCGACAATCCCGCCGAGGATGCTGACCAGCACCGTATCCAAAAAGGCTGCCCCCATGCGTTCCCAAAAACTCGCTTTGGGATAGGCCAGCAGATCGACCGCAGGCGGTTTGATCGGCGGGACCGGCATCGCGGGCGGTGGCGAGGATGAGACAGGAGGAACGGTCGTTGAACCGAAAGCCGCGTCTGGCGGATTAACCGGAGTGGACGCAGCCGCAACTCCCTCAGGTACCGCTGATGCCAGCGGATATTCCGGGCTGAAGGTCGGGGGCGTCGGTGGCACTGGAGCGGTATAGCTAGGTGGCGGCGCGGAGGATCCGCTGGGTTTCTCCGGCAACTCTCGTTTGAAACCGACGAATGCCGCCGCCGTAGCCGCTCCCAATCCCCACAGAGCGGTGATCGCGAAGGTAAGCAGTCCCACCACGGGCACCATATAGAGGACAGTGATCAAGCAGACACCGATCAGGAAATTAACAAGTGCGGCGGCCGGCTGCCCTTTGCCGAATTTGGCGCTGATCACCTGGCCCAAAGCCTGAAGCAGAGCGACTTTCCCGACCATCGCGGCCAGCACAAATCCCGCGAACAGGAATGGTATCACCAGCAATCCCACCCCCGTGATCGCGAGCAGCAGGAAAACCACCGGTAGCAACAGTTTTGTCAGCAAGCCCAGGAGAAAGGTAGTAGCCGGCCGGCGATGCAACTCTTCTACACACGCATTGACCGGACGTTGGAAGATAGCCGCAATGAACAGGTAAAGCAGGAAGAACACGCCCCAGACCGCCCAGACCCAGCCCACTTGGGGCGCCAACGGGCGCAACTTGAAAACACAATGCGTCAGCCATTTCTCGAGCCAGTTGAATTTCAGCGCGCCCAGGCCAAAGTCTACTTCCTGGGTTTGCCCACCAACCTTGCCGCCGGGCTCCACGTTCACCTTGCCGCCTACCGCCACCGCCTCGCCTTTAACTTCCGCACCCGGACGAACATCGATGCTGCCCATGACCGCAACGGCGGCGTCGCCAATCTCGGCACCTTCACCCACCTGGAGGTTTCCACCCACCACCACCGCCGCATCTCGCACCTTGCCACGGATCACCGCCGAGCCGCCAATCACCACCACGGCTTCGGCCGTCTCTCCGGGTTTCAACTCCGCATTGCGCCCGAACACCACCATCGCATTTCGATTTCCATCCGAGGAATGCCCAATGCTGGCGCTGGATTCCTTGTCCAACTTGGCCTGCGCTTCTGTTGGATCGGCGACCGCATTGGTGCTCGCGTCGGCAGCTTCCGCCTGCGTGACGGCGTTCGAATCGGGAGCCGGATCATCCTGGGCGCGAAGCGCCGGGGCGCCGACCAAGCTCACGGCCAGCCACAGCGCCAACCAACGGTTTTTCAAGAGTGTCTTCATGATTTCCTTTCAGCGGCGAGGCATCGCCAGCCGCACATAAACTGTTCCCAATCCCAGACAGGTGGCATACGCCAGGCCAAGAGCGACCAGGCAACCGATAACAAAACCTGAACCCAGATTCTTGACGACGAGCCGACCGGCTTCCGCCAGCGCCCCCAGCGCGTTGAACCATACACAGCCCGTAGACCACCAACTCCGCGCGGTATCCAAACCTGAAGCCACCGGTCCGAAGGTAGGCACTCGCCAGCCGGCAAAACAAATGCCGGCGAAGACGAGCGACAACGCCAGTGCCGTCCCTACCTGGAGCGAAAGTGGCCACTGCTGCCAGGAGCGTCGGTACCACGGCTGCTCGTGCCGCGCGACCGCCGCCATTACTTGCGCGAGCACGCTCGGTGGTGCCGTCAACGGCGGCATATCCTTCAATTGCCGGTCGAGCCAGCGCTCCCATTTTGGGTCTGAATTGAATTCAGGTTTCATACCGCGTTCCATTCTTCAGAAAATTTCGTGCCCAATCGTTTCCGCAACGCTTCGCGGGCGCGGAAGATGTCAGTCTTGACCTTGCCCAGCGACACGCGCAGTTGAGCGGCAATTTCTTCGTAACTCAAGCCTTCGATGTGGAAGAGCACCAGCGGCACGCGCTGCGCGGTGGGGAGTTTCTGCAAGGCGTCTTCCAGGATCTGGTAGCGATCTGCATCATCCACCTGCTTTTCGAGGTCGTTCGGCGCCGCAAAATCCGCTTCCCGTTCCTCCTCCTCCGCGTCGCGCCCGCCGAACATCTCCGAAAAGAAACTCCAGCGCGAGCGGTAGCGGGTGAGGTGATTGAGACTCATATTCGTTGCCACCCGCTTCAGCCAACCACCGACCGTCGGGCTGTGCTGCAATTCTTCAAATCGCTCATACGCCTTCAAGAAAACCTCCTGCACGATATCCTCGGCCTCGGCTTGATTCGCGACCAGACGCATGGAGGTCGAAAATACCATGTCCTGGTAGTTCCGCATGAACACCTCGAACTGTTGGGCCTCGATCATCAGCAGCGGGATTGAACCTGGGGAGCATGCTACGGACGAGCTGAAACTGGAAGCAATACTCTTTCATAACCTGCCTGGTGGCTTGGGTTCATCCCTTTCCTCACGAACGGGTTACTGCAACAACCGGCCGACCCAATTGTCAAACACCGACCAGTTCTGAACCAGGTCCAGCATGGCAGAGAAACCATAGGCGATCGCCACTGCTGCTGAAGCGGTTACCACACCCAGCACCAGTTTCTCGAACACCGTTTCCTTCTCCGCCGGCAACCAGATGCTCTTCGTCACCGGTTTGGTCCGCTTTACGACCACTACCGCCGGGGGCGTCCGAACCCACTCGGCCGGGGGCCGCTGGCG
>DBMR01000058.1 GCA_002298785.1 Verrucomicrobia subdivision 3 bacterium UBA693 | reverse complement strand
ACCCTAGTAGGTTCATGGAAAGCCGCAAAACCCAAATATTAATCTTCCCCAGCCCCAGGGGAGCGACATAGTGGTGAATATATGGCTAATATCTACACCCAAATCTACATCCAGGTCGTCTTCGCGGTTCTTGGGCGCCAGAATCTCATTCGGCCTGAGGGCAAAGAAGAGCTGCATAAGTACATCACCGGGATTGTCACCCGGCAGGGTCAGAAACTATTGGCCATTCATTGCATGCCCGACCACACCCACCTCCTGCTCGGGCTCAAACCAAACCTGGCGCTTTCGGACCTGGTGGGGGATATCAAAACGGGCTCGACCAACCACATCAACGAGAATCACTGGGTAATGGGCCGTTTCTCGTGGCAAACCGGTTTTGGCGCTTTTTCGTATTCCCACTCTCAACTGACCCAGGTCATCCAATACATCCACAACCAGGTCGCGCATCATGCACGCAGAGGGTTTCGAGCGGAATACCAGGAATTGCTGCGGAGGTTTGAGGTGCCCTTTGAGGACCGCTACCTCTTTGAAGCGCTGGATTGATTGTGAGGGCCATGCCAATGGTCAACCAGGCCGTCCGCACCAGGAATTATGCCGCCCCGCTGGGGCTTGGGCTGCGTTTTTGGTCTCGAAGCTATAAACTTGGCGCCCCTCCGGGGCTTGGGAATCGGGCGTTTCGTGATATTCGCGCACACCCTTGATTGTACCGGGGGAGGCGATGATCACGGCGCCTGTTCGGGGCTTGGGGGCCAAGCGTTTCGTAATATTGTTGAACACTTGCTTACTGAACACCTTTGCTTGTGCCGGGAGCGATGATTCTGGCGCCTGCGGCCCTCCCGCTCGAGGTTCGTCCGTTAATCAAGCTTGGCATTAAGTTAGCTTTTCCATACGGTGGGCGGGTGATCGGTTTCCTGCGAATGGTGGGACTGGTGAATGCTGCGGTTTGGTTTGGCGCCGCGGTGTTTTACTTATTCGGAGCCGGGCCGCTCACGCATTCGACGGCCATGCAGGGACTGCTGGGTCCGCGCAATTTTCCTTACTTTTCCCAGGCGATTGAGCAGTTGTTGACGGCGCGATATTTCCACCTGCACATCATCTGCGGGCTCATCGCGCTGGCCCACCTCACTGCGGAATGGTTGTACCTGGGAAAATACCCCCGCCGCTTCTGGCTCGGGCTCACGCTGGGGTTGGCGGTGTGGGGCCTGGTAAATGATTACAGCGTGCAACCCCGGCTCAAAACGTTCAACGAGCGTCAGCACACCGCCGCGAAGAGCGAACTGCGCGATGCGGCCCGGCGTTCGTTCATCATCTGGAACACCGTCACACAGTCGTTCAATTATCTTATGGCGGTCGGGTTGGCGGTCTATTTTTGGCGACAAGCTAATCCCCCCGACCCCGCGCGATTTGTTCCGACGGCCAAATTCCGGGGTTGACAAAATCGTGTGTTTGGAGACCTTAAAGTGATGATTCTTACCGCGAAGAGCGGTGATTCACTGGGCTAAAAGTTGTATGATTTCGAATGAACGACCCTCGCCTTACGGCAATCGGCATTACGGGGCGCCTAAACCGCCACCGCCGAACGAGGACACTTTAAAAACGGATCGGGTGCAGATCGAACGTAAGACGTTCGTCTTCACTCTGAAGGAGAATCCGCGCGGCCGCTTTTTGCGCATCACCGAGGATGTTGGCGGACGGCGCGACACAATCATCATTCCGGCGCCGGGTCTGGAAGATTTCCGGAAGATTTTGGAAGATATGGTCAAGTACTCCGGAGAACTGCCTCCGAAGGAAGACGAAGAGAATCCCGGCAACCGCCTGGATTAATTTCCCCGCCCAACTCAATTTTTGGCTGAAGCCTTTCGAGCGGCAGGTTGCCGCTTAGGCTTCACCCGGGGTGCATCGCCCCAGAGTGTCTCGAGGTCGTATCGATCCCGCACATCCGTACGCATGACGTGGATGATCACGTCAAAGTAATCCAGCACAATCCAGGCAGTCTGTAACGTGCCATCTTTGGCCCGCGGGCGCAGCCCGTAGTCCTCGGTAAGTTTGTCCACGATCTCGTCCACGATCGCACGCAGATGGGGCTCGCTGCTCCCCGACACAATGACGAAGTAATCCGTCACTGAGGAAAGTTCCCGGACGTCCAACACCGCAATATTTTCCGCCTTTTTGTTGTCCGCCAATTCGCGGCAAAGCAAAGCGAGTTTCTTTGAGTCCATCGGCAGGAAGGATGCCTCAAACCGGCCTAAAGATAAAGTCGATTGTTAAGTATGGCTTCCCGGACCGCGCCGGGAACCAGGTGCCGGATCGACATCCCCGCGCGAATTCGTCGCCGGATTTCCGAGGAGGAAATCGCCGTGGGAATCCCAGTCAGGGCAGAGCCACGAAACGGCTGTGGCAAACTCATGGCGTCGTTGCCCGGGCGCGGAATTACCAGGAACCGGGCCCGGGCGGACAGCTCGTCCGCCTGTTTCCATAACGGCAGGCTGGCGGCGCTATCCGCACCGACCAGGCAATAAAGCTCAGCATCCGGGTGGCGCTGGAAATAATTGCGCACGGTGTCGATGGTGTAGGAAACGCCACCGCGTCGAACCTCCTGATCATCCACCTCCGCCCAGGTCAACCCGGCCAGCGCCAGGCGCAGGAGTTGCAGGCGAACGGCGCCCGGTTGGGCCTGGCTGCCGGTCTTGAACGGAGACTGCGTGGTGGGAATGAAATACAGCCGATCCAACCCGGCTTCCTCCATCGCCGCCTGCGCCACCAGCAAATGGCCGGTGTGCACCGGGTCAAAGGACCCGCCGTAGAGACCAAGTTTCATAAACGATTTCAGCAGCAGCGCCGCACATTGCGGAACCGCTCTTCCGACACCTTAACATAGGTGTCCTGCTTTTCCTTGCGGCTCAACGCCCGGCCAAGATCCGGTTGCCCCGCCGCCTCCGAGTGGCAGCAGGCCGCGTGACGGGCAAGTTCCTGGGCCCGCGCCAGGTGCGCCTCGCCCGATAACTCGCGCGCCAGGGCCAAAGCCAGTCCGACAGTCCCCGCAATGCGTAGCGAGGTTCCTTCTTTCAGCAGGTGTTCGTCGAGCCAAACCGGGTCGGTTTCACTCAGCCTAACCGCCTTCTTTCGCGTCAACAACAGGTACCACTCCCGCAAGCTCAGCAGGAGTATCGCCGTCACCAGCACCAAAAAAATCTGCGCCACCGCCGCATCGAGCCGGCAGTTGAACCGTTGCGTCCGATTGCCGCGCCGCGCTTTTTCAGCTTTCTCGACCGCCGCAGGGTCCCCGGCGAGCCGGGCTCCGGCCAGGGTGTTCTCGAGCGCGGGCACCGCTGTTTCCAGGACTTTCGCCTGCGCCAGGAAACCGATACGGGGGTCGGAGTGATACACTTTCTGCCAGCCGGCGGTAAAAGTGACCGCCACCAGCCAGGCCAACGGCAGCGCGGTGATCAAAGCCACGGAGGAACCCCTCAACGCCGCAGGATTAAGGTTCACGCCAGGTGCAGTCGGAGTCGATCGGGCCAAGGTCATCTTCAAAATAATGGTCGTCCCGAGGCACAACGCGATGGCCGCAAGCATCTGGTTGGCGATGCCAAACAGCGGCCAGAGGGAATTGATACCGCCCAGCGGATCTTTAACACCCTGCACCAGGAAATAGCCCCAGGCCGAAACCATCAGCAAGCTCGCCAGCAGGTTGGCGCGCAGATCCTGGGTCCGACCCAACGGACGCCAGAGCTGCCCGAGCACGTCCTGCAGCAGATAGCGCCCGACCCGGGTGCCGGCATCAATCGTTGTCAGGATGAACAAAGCCTCGAACATGATGGCGAAGTGATACCACAGGTCGAGCCAGCGTCCGCTGACGACTTTCGAGAAGATATGCGCCATGCCCACGGCGAGCGTGGCGGCACCGCCGGTCCGTCCGAACAAGCTCTTCTCTCCAATTTGAGCGGAGAGCTGGTCCATCTCCTTCACGGTGATCGGGAAGCCCAGCGAGCTGACTTTCTCAACCACGGCCGCGGGCTCGCCTTTAACATTCATGCTCAGGTAAACGCCAGGATCGAGCGTGCAAGCGGCGACCATCGCCATGATGGCCACCAGCGACTCCAGGCACATGGCCCCGTAGCCAATGGGACGCGAATAGGTCTCGCGCGTCACCAGCTTCGGCGTGGTCCCGCTCGCGATGAGCGTGTGAAAACCGGAGATGGCGCCGCACGCGATGGTGATGAAGCAGAACGGAAACACTTTGCCGGCGAGCACGAGCCCGGAGCCGTCCACAAACCGGGACACCGCCGGCATGCGCAGTTCCGGCAGCACCAGGAAAATACCCAGGGCCAGCGCGAATATGGTTCCCAGCTTCATGAAGGTGCTGAGATAATCTCGCGGCGCCAAGAGGAGCCACACCGGCAAGATACTGGCCGCCAGCCCGTAAATAATAATGGCCCAGGCCAGCGTGATATCCTTCAAACCGAAAACCCGGGCCCAATCGGGGTTTTCATGCACTAGTTTACCTCCCCAAACCGCCAGCAACAACAGCACCACCCCAATCACGGAAGCCTCCATCACCTTGCCAATGCGTCCGTAACGCAGGTAGCAGCCCATGAACATCGCAATCGGGATGGTGGCCGAGACGGTAAAAACACCCCAGGGGCTTTCCGCCAGCGCTTTAACCACGACTAGCGCCAGCACCGCCAGCAGGATGATCATGATCAACAGAATCGCCACCAGGGCGATCGCTCCCGCCACCGTGTTCAACTCCTCCTTGACCATCTGGCCGAGGGACTTTCCATCGCGGCGTAAGGATGCGAACAGCACGACAAAATCCTGGACCGCACCCCCGAGCACGACGCCGATCAGAATCCAAAGCGTGCCTGGCAGGTAGCCGAACTGCGCCGCCAGCACCGGTCCCACCAGCGGTCCCGGCCCGGAGATCGCCGCAAAGTGGTGGCCGAACACGATCCACTTGTTGGTTTTGACGAAGTCTTTTCCGTCATCGTGGATTTCGCAGGGAGTCGCCCGTCGGTCATCCAGCGCAAGCACGCGGGCGGCGATCCATTTCGAGTAAAAACGGTAGCCAATCACGTAGCTGCAAACGGCGGCGATCAGGATATACGCCGAGTTAATCGGCTCCTGGCGCTGCAGCGCGATGGTGCCGTAAGCCCAGGCACCCGCCAGGGCGATCGCGAACCAAACGAATGCTGCGACCGGCTTCTTCATGCGGGCAGACTCCTAACCGACTTTCCGCACATCTTTCTCGAACACCACATAATGCGTCGGCTGCATGGCCAGCTTTTCATATGTGCGCCGCGCGGGGGCATTGTGCTCGTGCATGTAGAGACGCAGGGCACAAACTTCAGGCTGGCTCGCCGCCAGGGCTTCCAAGTGGGCGAACAGCGCGCGAAACACTCCCGCGCCACGGCGTTCAGCCCTCACATACACGCTTTGCAGCCACCAAATGTTGCCGTTGCGCCAGTCGCTCCACTCGTAAGTGATCATCAACTGCCCCGCCACTTGCCCGTCGATTTCCGCCAAAAAATACCGGCCCCGGGACTGATCCCGGAGCAGCGCCTCGACTCCCGCTCGCACTGTCGCGGGGTCCAGAGCCAAATTCTCGGTTTCGGCGGCGAGTCGCAGATTGAAATCGGCGATCACCGCAGCATCACTCGGGTTTGCTTCGCGTATCCGCATTGCGTGAGTGGGCATCCTAATTCCTCGATCCGCGGAAGCAATGGCAAAGACAATCGGGCCGGGATCATCGAGTTGACTCAAATTAAAAG
>DBMR01000093.1 GCA_002298785.1 Verrucomicrobia subdivision 3 bacterium UBA693 | reverse complement strand
GACGTGGAAGTCGTCCCTACCGTGTCTAGATGCCGCCAACCTTCGGCACGGTTTGTTTAACTTGGAACTGCGGACAAGTTGGTAAGCGTGGGCATTGGTATCGGTTTTCAACGATAACCCACACCGTTCGGCCCGCAGAAAACTGCATCTGTGATGAGTGCAGAGTTCAAAATGCAGAGTTCGAACCCGCCCCGGTCCAATTCTTCACTTTGCACTCTAAACTCTGCACTGCTTTTGATGGGCAAGGGATGCCGTGGAATTAACCCCGCATACGATGCGGGGGCTGCTCTACCATTGAGCTAAGCCGGCTGCTGGCGAACGGCCACCACGCCGACCATTGGACTTGAACCAATAACATGCGATAACCCACAACTTCGGCCCACCACTTAAATGAAGAATGCAAAATGCAGAGTGCAGAATTAAAATGCGGGCAAGGAGCGATCTGGGTAGCACTGTCGCTCTGCAATTGAGCTACTCGCGCCGAAACGCGAGGACGGATATGAACCGCCAACCTACAGTGTCCGATAACCCAATCCTGCGACCCGTCGAAATCTTGAATACCCATCCAGGCCCTGACTACGGGGATGAAGCACCGGTTGGAGTCCCTATGGGCCCGAAGAGGTCCGGCGGATAAAAGCAACCTCCAGCATGCCTTATCGCCTCGTGGATCTTCTGCCACCTCGGGCCATTATGCTCCTTTTGAGTAAACGCTATTCTATGTGCTTTTAGCATTCCAGCCCAACCGCGGTCGTTTTGTCTGGAGGCAATTCGGTCCAGGTTCGGATCCAGCCAAGGTTCCTGAGACTTTTCGGCAAACCCCACCAGTGTCCTGAGATCGGCTTCCATGGCGGCCATTTCGGTCCCGATGGCGTGACCCATATCGGTCCCATGAAATCGGCAGAAGGATTCGACGGCTCCGTGCAAATCGAATCCGGCCAAAAAAGCGTTTTCTCCAAAGGCAATCTCCAGGCCGTAGACACAGCGAGCTGCTCTAATCGCCACTCGGCGAACGGCTGCCGTTCCTGGGCCGCTTCTGCCTGCTTCGAGGTCGCATGCCTGGCAGACACTCTCGTCGCGAGCCGCAAGATCTTCCTCTTCAGTCAAGCTGTCTCCACTGGCAGCCTTTTCTGCGGCACGAACGGCATTCTCAACCGTTCTCCGGGCGGTATCAACCTGGAGTGGGAGCAAACGAAGCACCCTGCGCGCCACTCGCGCAGTCAAGGCAATGCGGGCCAAGGGGGCCAGCCCCTCAATTAGGGCTACGCCTGCCCGGTCCGGGTAGCGCCGAGTTGCCTCTGCCAGAATTGTCTCAAAGGGTCGAACTGTCATAAGTTCGAGTCGATATCCTCAGTTGACAGCAGCCGGAAAGCCTCCAGCACCGCCTGATATTCAGAAAGGTCAAAACTCCAACCACCAAAACCGCCCATCCATTCGGTGGGGTTGCCAACGCCTTCGGGCAGCTTGCGCCCGCCGCATTGGTTGAAGCCAACCCGGTTCCAACGAATGTGATCATAGGCGTGTTGGACCTCCGCGATCACGATTGTACACCAAAAGTCGACATCATCCGGGCACATCAGAATGGGGGCATTGGTTATCGTTCCTGGCAGCGGCAGGAATCTCTCAATGCTAATCTCGAGTTCCCTGACGGCATCTGGCCCTTCGTGACACGGCAACAAGCATGGTATGAAGCCGCGAATGTCATCCTCACGGAATACTCCGATGAGCGCTTCGCTTAAGGGCACACCATCGACGGCGATATCAAGGTGTTCATCCGCCGCGTAGAAGCTCTTGCGCATGACAGCAGCAATTCGATTCATAGGTTCTCCCTCAGGAGCCATAGTTCAGGTGATAGTCGTTAAACTTATACGGATGACGGCACCGCTGCCTGCGTCCAAGGTATACGTCCAGGAATCGCGGCCAAAGCCCCTGTAACGGAAATCGAGAACCCGCCTGCCTTGCTCGTCGCGCGCGTAGCTCCGCGGAGCCCGTTCTCCTAATAGCCCATACAGCTCCTCAACCATGATTCCAGCGCTAATGCTACCCAACCTCCCGTCATAAACCCCGCGTTTAAGCGGAAGGATTCCAAGCGTATCCTCCTGCAGCCAGAGGTCCTTCAGGGTCCTCTCCCTGGAAAAGAGGGCGCATAGCAGCGCACCTTTCTGAATATCGAACGGGTGATCAACCCCGCATTGCAGGACCGAATCTCCGTCCTCCAAAGTGATTTCCGACCGTTGCTTCATCGGGAGCATCCGACGGGAAAGCACCCGCAGGATCAGATTGTAGACCTCATCCTCCGAACACCCCAATTTAATGGCGTCTTGGACGTGGTGAAGTTGTCCAAAGTAATGCCGCCACTCATCCGGGCCGAGCTTGGAGTTGTAAGCGAGGACAGACGCCCTGCGATACTGGGAGCGATGTTCTTCCTGGTGTGGTGGGCCGTGCGCTCTCCAGCTCACCGCATCAAACCGCTCTGGGGCAATGCCTCGCCGCAACAAAAACCCATGGACAACCTCGGCTCTCGCCCTTGCTAACTGCTCGTCCTCCCGCTCGACATCCGCATATCCGATGATCCGCACTAAATGGTTTGGCAGCGCGTCCCATCGCAACATCAAACCCGTGAAATCGTCTTCTGGAGCCAGATTAGCCGAACCTTCCTCAAAGAGCGGCAACGACAAATACTCCTTTGTGACCCCAATGTCACCTTCGGGTTTGATCGGATTCATGATCTTGAATTTGTGTAGGGTTTCTCCGCAGCCAGGGCAAGGACAAAGGCAGCGACTTTTCTTCAATCTTCATCATAACGATGCTTGCGCACTGATAGACTACGACGGGCAAGAAGGGAGTTGGGAACCCAGCCATATGGCGGCTGGGGCGGGATTCGAACCCGCTGGTCCGTGAGGACTGTAGCCGATAACCCAAACTCAACGGCCCGTCTAAATTGGCACTCCCGATGGGAATTGTTTCGCGGATAGAGGATAGGTCCTAATCCGAGGGCTCAATCACCACAGTCCCTCTCGGCTTGCCGCTGGAGCACTCTCCGATATTCCGATCAGGGCGCCTCGTAACTTCTGACAGGGCGCGGCCACCCCGCTCGGGAGTCCTTAAACGCTCGACACACCGGATCCGCTTCGGTGTATTCTCCGTTCAAGCCTTCACATGCATTGGGTGACCATTATTTGGACCGTGGTCGGGACAGCGAGTGCCATGCTGGCGCTCGTTCACGGATTCTTCTGGACCCGACAGCGCGATTCGTTGGGCAGCCTTTTTTTCTCACTCATGGCGGCGGGCACCTCGGCAATGGCCGCCTGTGAACTGATGATGCTGCGGGCGGATACACCAGCGGCATACGCGGTGGTATTGCGGTGGTACCACGTCCCTGTCTGGATCGCTTTTGTGTCGATGGTAGGTTTCGTCCAGATCCAGCTCGGAGGCAGGCTGTGGCTGGCCTGGCTCGCGGCTGTGGCACGAACAGTTTCGTTGATGCCTAATTTTTGGGGAGCGTTGAACGTCAACTTTCGCGAGATCACCTCGCTTCACAAAATGCGGTTTCTTGGGGAAGAAATTGCCGTGGCGGTCGGCGTACCCAATCCATGGATGCTGCTGGCGCAGTTCAGCCTGTTGCTGCTCCTGGTTTACGTGTTGGACTCAACCCGGACAGCCTGGCGCAAGGGGAACCGGCGGAGTGCTTTGACGGTAGGTGGCGGGCTGGCGTTCTTCGTGGCTCTGGCCAGCAGCCAGGCCGTCCTCGGCTTTTGGGGGATCATTCGAGTGCCTGTCATGGCCAGCCCCTTCTTCCTAAGCTTCATTGCGATGATGGGTTTCGAGTTGGGCTCCGAACTCCTGCGTGCGGCACGGCTGACCAGAGAGCTGCAGACCAAAGAAATCGAATTGCGTACCAGCGAGGAGCTGCTGAATCTTGCCGCGGAAGGAGCGGGCGCGGGACTCTGGAGTCTGGACGCAGCAGCGGGGCTGATCTGGAGCACTCCGAAAACATTGGAATTGTTCGGCTTTCCAGCCGGGGCAGAGGTTGGTCTTGACGCTTTCCTGGCGGTGGTCCACTGCGACGATCGGCAGCGCTCGCGGGAGAACATCCAGCAGGCCCTGCATACAGGGCAGGAACTTAATGCGGAATACCGGGCCGTGCTTAACCATGGCGAAATTCGCTGGTTCGCCTCGCGTGGCCGTGCGCGTCGCAACGGGATTGGGGATTTCCAACGCCTCATGGGGGTCACCGTGGACATCACTGCGCGCAAGCTGAGAGAGCCGCCGGGCGAAAGTTCGGGGTCGCGGGTTCGAGTCCCGCTTGCGAAGCCCCGTATCAAAAGCAGTGCAGAGTGTAGAGTGCAAAGTGAGGAGTTAGCCGTCGGGACCCTGGCGCTCATTCTGCACTCTGAACTCTAAACTCTGCACTGTTTCTGACGGGCCGTTGAGTTTGGTTTGTCGGCTACAGTCCTCACGGACCAACGGGTTCAAATCCCGCCCCAGCCGCCATATGGCTGAACTCCCATCGCGCCTCTTGTCCGCCGTGATTTATTGGCGCGCCCGGAAACAGGCGGCCTGCGAAGTTGAGGACCACGATTTCAAACAAATTCGCCGAAGCGGTAGCCGATGTAGAGCCTAGTTGCCGGCGGAATTCGGGCTTTCCATTTTCCTCATCGCCTCTTCGATGGCCTTCTTCATGCTGAGGGAGTCCGCGCCCTGGCGAGGAGGGTAGTCCTGCAGGCTTTTGAGGTGCGTGGCCAGGTCTCAGGCGAGTATGGCGGCAAGGCGCTAGCACCTTCTGAGCTACAGGACGAAAAATCGGCTCGAGCGGCGCACCTTGGCAACGCCGCTCGAGGTTTTGTTTTTGATTAGTCCAGGAATGCCACATTGGCCATCGTGCGGCTCTGGGTTTCCGTGTTCATCATGACACGGTGCCAGAACGGCAACGTGATGGTGGCGTGGTCGGCATGGCTCACCGCGCCACGGGCATAAACACCCATGTCACGGCGCATCATGCGCCAGCCCCAACGCGCAGCATTCGGGTCGGACTTGAGCAAGCGCTTGTATTCCGCTGGCAAGAGACCGTTCGGGTGCTTTGAGGACACATAAACGGTTTCTCCTCCAGTTCGGAACAACTGCTCGACCAGGTGAGGCTTTCCAGCCCCACGGCGAAGCGGCTCATTGCGCAGCACCAGCTTCGGATCGACCACCATGGTCGGCTCCGGAACGAAGAACCACTCGCCTTGAAGGCGAAAGGCCCGGTTCTTCCGGCTATACCGTTTGTTGGTGGAGACCTTGTGACTGGCCAATGCCTGACGCACAGGCGCCGGCTGCAGCGCATCCATGGCCTGACGGACCGAAGATGCGCCGCCGGGCACGGCGGCAACGAACCATTCGCGCTCATCGTGACCGCAGAGGAAACGGTCCAACTGCGGTTTGTCACCCGGCTTGCGAACGAACAGCAGCAAGTGCCGCTGCTTGGGCTCGCTCTGCATGACGGTGATATCGAGCGTCTCGCTCAGGTGCGTGGGAACGCGGAGTTCAAAGAACTCGCCTTTGCCGTCACGCCGGATATCGAGGGAATAATCCTGTGGATTGATCCACGAGTGATCTCCCTGGGTCCAGCGGGAAGGTATCTCACGCACTTTGACCCGAGCGCCCATCTGGGCAAACCCGGATTCAATCGGTTGCGTATTCATATGTTTCCAATTTTGGTTTCTGGCCGAAGCCCACCGGACGAAAACTGAAGATGAACTTCGTCGCCGGTCGGATTCGGAGTACACGTTTTGTCTTGTAGCTCTTTCTCCAGAGCAACTTGCTTTGGTAACGGATGACCGGTTTCATTGGCGGCTCCTTTCTGTGCAGGTAGGGACGACTTCCACGTCG
>DBMR01000073.1 GCA_002298785.1 Verrucomicrobia subdivision 3 bacterium UBA693 | reverse complement strand
GGGTTTCCTGTTGGACTAAACCCGGTGTCAGCCGGGAATTTCCGGTTCAACCAAGCTGGCCAATTGCATGAGCGATTCCTGCCAACCCAGATAGCAGGCCTCGGGTGGGATGACATCGGGCACACCTTCTTGCACCACGAACAATTCTGTGCCAACGGAGACCTTCTTGAGGCTGATCGTCACTTGGAGTTCTCCGGGCAAGTTTGGATCGGCAAATTTGTCTGTGTAACGAATGCGTTCATGAGGCACCAGTTCGAGATACGTTCCGCCAAAGGAATGGCTGTGTCCGGTGGTAAAATTGGTGAAGGACATCTTGTGGCTGCCGCCGACCTTGGGATCGAGATGATGGACTTTGCCGGTGAATCCGTTGGGTGGAAGCCATTTGGCCATGGCGTCGGCATCCAGAAAGGCGCGGTAGATTTTCTCAGGTGGGGCGCGCAACAGGCGGTGGAGCCGGATAGTGTTGGTGGGCATGGTTCAGGATATAATTGGGGGTGGAATTTTGGCGAAGTGATACGTGATCAAATATTGGAGCGGAACATCGCCCACACTTTGGCGCGACGCAAATTTGAGTTTAGCCATGCGCGGTAGCTCAGAAGCCCTGCAAGGAACGTAAGAACGCCAACCGTTCGCTGGCTTGGCCGGCGTCCTATTTGGCGATTGCTCCTCGCGCCGTGCGATTCCCGGGATAGAATCATGGCGTGGCACGCTACACACACCGGTATCAAGGCGGGGTCGAACTGCCGAACGCCAGGCTGGATCGCGAATCGTTGCGGCAGGCGCTGGAGCTCTTCCGGTATCTGCGGCCGTATCGGGCGCGGTTTGCGGCGGCGCTGGCGTCGATGTTCATGGGCAGCCTGCTCAGCCTGGCGTTTCCCTACCTGGCGGGAAGCATCATTGACGCGGCGATGAGGGGGCGATCTGGTAGCGGCATGGCCGGCGCGGATCGCACGGCCCTGTTGTTGATGGGAGTGCTGCTGCTGCAAGCAGGGCTTTCATACTTTCATTCGCTTTCATTCGCCACGGTAGGTCAGCGCAGCCTCGTTGATTTGCGGCGGGCCACTTATGCGAGGCTGATTTCCTTGCCGATGAGTTTCTTCGCGCAACGCCGCGTGGGCGAGTTGGCGAGCCGGTTGTCCGCGGACCTGACCCAAATCGAGGATACGCTTATCGCGGTCGTGCCCCAGTTTTTGCGGCAGAGCATCCTGCTGGTGGGCGGGATTGTCCTGATTGCGATCACTTCGCTGCAGCTCACCGGGATCATGCTGGCGAGTTTACCGCTGGTGATTGTGGTGGCGGTGATCTTCGGGCGCAAAACGCGCAAGGTTTACCGGGAAGCGCAGGATCGCCTGGCCGACACGGCCACCATTGTCGAAGAAACATTGCAGGGGATCGTGAATGTGAAGGCCTTCTCGAACGAAGGGTATGAGCTGAATCGCTATCATGAGGGGCTGGGGAGGTTTTTGAATACCACGCTGCGCGGGGCAAGGCTGCGCGCCGCTTTTAACGGTTTTATTACCTTTTCCCTGTTTGGCTTTATCGTGCTGGTGTTGTGGTCCGGCGCGCGGCTTTTGCAGAGGGGCGAGATTACTTTTGGGGATCTCACACGGTTTGGTTTGTATACGACCTTCATTGCGGGAGCGATGGGTCAGTTTGCCGAGCTCTACACCCAGGTTCAGAAATCGATCGGGGCGACGCAGCGGGTGCGGGAGTTGTTGCGGGAAACGGGGGAAGTGGAAGCGCACCTGGGCCCGCCCCGGCCTTCGACGCTTTCCCGACTCCGAGGTGAAGTGGCTTTTGAAAAAGTCCACTTCACTTATCCTTCGCGCCCGGGGGTGGAGGTGCTCCAGGACATTCAGTTGAAGGCGACTCCCGGGCAAAAGATCGCCCTGGTCGGTCCGAGCGGCGCCGGGAAGTCGACGTTGATCTCCCTGCTGCTGCGCTTGTATGAACCTTCGACTGGGCGGTTGTTGATCGACGGTCGGGATGCCCGGGATTACCGGATCGAAGAGTTACGCGGTCAAATGTCGATTGTTCCGCAGGAGGTGATGCTCTTCGGAGGCAGCATTGCGGAGAACATCGCCTATGGCAAACCGGGAGCAAGCGCCGGAGAAATAGAACAGGCGGCGCGCCAGGCCAATGCGCACGAGTTCATCCAGGCGTTTCCCGAAGGGTATGCCACTCTGGTGGGCGACCGCGGCGTTAAGCTCTCGGGCGGACAACGGCAGCGGGTGGCGATTGCCCGCGCGATTTTGAAAGACCCGGCAATTCTGATCCTGGATGAAGCCACGAGCTCGCTGGATTCGGAAAGCGAGCGGCTGATTCAGGAGGCGCTCGAGACGCTGATGCGCGGGCGCACTTCGTTTATCATTGCGCACCGCCTGTCCACCGTGCGGCATGTGGACCGAATCGTGGTGATCGCGGGAGGGCGGATGGTGGAATCGGGCACGCATGAGGAATTGCAGTCCAGGGCGGACGGCGTTTACCGGCGCCTGGCCGCGCTGCAATTCCGCGACGGAAATTTTAATGATAATCCAGATGTCGAAAAATCGACGGACTAAATTCAGTCCTGGCGCTTCCTTGCAGGCGCCAAGGTGATGTTGGGGCGAGGTGGCGGCGGCATGTCGTGACCCAGGTAAAAACCGGGGTGTGGCGGTTGGTTATAGGAGACGTTCTGCCAGGCAACGCTCAAGCGATACTGGGGATCATGCATCAAAGTGTAGAGGCGATGTTCGGTCGGCAAGGTGGTGGTATAAATTCGCAGTTCCTGGTTGTCGGTAGTGCGCCAGATGACCTCTTCGCGCCAGTCGCCGAAGATGTCAGCCGACAGGCAGGGAGTCGCTTTCGAGCCATTGTTGGCGGTGCACTCCTCGGCAGACATTAGGATCTCCTCCCGGCTGGTTTCCCAGTTCCAACGGTAAATGGTGTTGCGATCGAGGAGGTTTCGGAGCAATCGGCCATCCCACCACAGCGCGAAGTTGCACGGGCGAGGTTTGCGTTCGGAAATCAATCTGCCCTGAGCGCTGAAAAGGCCGCTCACGCCGGCACTCCAGCATTCGCATCCGGGATAACGCGGATCGATATCCGCGCACAGGCCGCGGCCGTTGTCGGCGAAGGTCGGTTTGCCCCAGATAAGCAGGCCGGTCCTGGCGTCGCGGAACTCGGCACCGGCAACCGGCGAGGGAGTTTCATGAACCGCCCAGACTTGCAGCCCCTGCAGCGCCGGATCGAGCACCGAAATGTGCATGGCGTCGCCGTGCCCCAGACCGGTGCTGTAAAGTCCGGCGCCGTCGTGATTGATTACCGCGGCGCCATACACGATCTCGTCTTTGCCGTCTCCATCGACATCCGCCACGCTGAGGCCGTGATTGCCCTGCCCGCGGTAGCGCCGGTTTTCGGGGTGCGCCGGATCTTCGGTGTCAAAAGTCCAGGCCCTGCTCAATTTGGAGCCGTCCCAGTTCCATGCGGCGAGAACGGCGCGGCCATAGTAACCGCGGCACATGACGACGCTGGGATGAACCCCGTCGAGGTAGGCGACGCAGGCCAGGAATCGATCCGCCCGATTGCCGTTATGGTCCGTTCGTCCGCCGCGCTCAAGTGATCCCCAGGCGCCGATATCTCCACGCGGCGGGTAGTAGTCGGTAGTGAACAGGGCCTTGCCGGTGGCGCCTTCGAAAACCGTGAGAAACTCCGGGCCGGAAACGATTTTGCCCAGCGTGTCACCTTCGCGGCTGACATAATCGGCCCTGGGATCGCCGATTACTTTGCCGGTGCCGTCCGTGGTGCCGTCCGCCGTTTTACACACGATCTCGGCCCGGCCATCGCCATCGAGATCGTAGACCATGAATTGAGTGTAGTGCGCGCCGCCCCGGATGTTTTTGCCGAGGTTAATCCGCCAGAGAAAAGTGCCGTCGAGACGGTAAGCTTCCAGCAGGGTTTCTCCGGTCGTCCCGGGTCGCGAGTTGTCGCGCGCGCCGTCTTCGCGTTTCAAGCCGATCTCGTATTCGCCATCGCCATCCAAATCGCCCACTGAAGCGTCATTGGGCACTGCCGCGCCGGGTTGAAGGCGGATGGGGAAGTAAGGCCGAGGTTTAGAGTTCGCCGGGATTCGGTTCAGGAACGGTTGGCTGTCCTCCAGTTCGTGCCCGCTCACCACGGCACGGACGAGGTACGAGTTGTCCTGGGAGAGATCGACGGCAGAATCCTGGTAACAGGTGGCACCGGTAAGGGGGGTAGGAGTGAGTTTGATCGGTGGGTTGGTGCCGGTGGCGCGGTAAAGGTTGAAGGCGATGTCATTCGGTTCAGTGCCAAGGATGCGCCAGCTTACAAAGGCTTTGCCGGCGCCCTGGTTCAAAGCGACAACCCCGCGTCCCAGGTTTTCCGTTTGGCGCGCTGGGGCGGCACCGATCCGGACAATCGTGATTACCAACACGAGGGCGATCCCGAGCAGCAGACTCCTGGTGTTCACGAAGCAGCTCATTCGCGTCACCGCTTTTGGACCTCTGGTGCGCCACGCTGATCCAGGAGTTGGCTCGAGGCGGCCGGGAAGAGAGACTGGAGGATCGCGTCCGCGAGGGCTTTCATCCCGCGATCACCCGGGTGGATGGCGACGCCCTCATGCGTAAAGGAACGCTCCGCGCGCGCGGCGTTGGCGGGTTCGCGTCCGAGCGGTCCGGCATCGACGAAGACCGCGCCGGCTTCCTGGCTGACTTCTCGCAGCACCTGGTCCCTGGCAGCTTCCGGCCAGAACGAGCTGCGTACCAACACCAGGGGATGACGCCTCGCGAGGGCACAGCCTAGAATTCGTTGGACGCCGGCTTTGAACTGGGACTTCGCCTCGGCTGATTCCAGCGCCGGCACATTTTCGCCAATCGCCAGGATCACCAAGTCGGGATCGAACGCGGAAAGCTCGGGGAGTTGAGCGTCCACATCATAGGTTGAATAATTGCGCTCGAAATCCGCGATATTCCGGACTTGGATTTGCGGCCTGTTACCAGTGTGTTTCGCGATACCGTCCGCGACCAGGTGAACGTAGTCTTTGTCCTCGGAACTGGCCGCCATACCCCAGTTTCCAGTCCAGCCGATATCCGCTTTTGGTCCGTGCAGGGTGATGCTGTTGCCCAGGAAGAGCACCTTGCGAATGGCGGTCCGTTTGACCTCATCACCGGCAGAGACCGGGAACATCGAGACCCGAAACTTGGTGCAGCCATAAGGGATAAGGTTGATTCTTTCCGCAGCGCGGGACGAAGTGTCTGGAAACGGAGGCAGCCTGGGTGCCTTTGGATCTGGGTTCCAAGAGATCTCGACAGCGTTGGCGCGGAGCTTAAGCGGTGCCGCGAGCGGCCAGTCCCAACGGGCGGGCATAGGAGATCGCTCGACCAGCAGGTCAGGATGCTGCACATCCAGCGCGAAACGCCACCGGGCGGCAGGGTCCGGCGTATTGGCATCGGTGGTGTCCGGGATGGGTAGCGCGAACAGCAACGGGCCATAAGAAACGGTGGCATAGGGTTCACCCCGGGTGCTGTGGTCGTCGGGGATTGAAACGGTTGTCATCGTGTGTTCACCGGTATAAGGGGGGCCAGCGGCAACGTCGCGCCCTTGCGTCACGCTGGGAGTCATGGGCAGTCGGAGTTGGACCCTGTCACCAGGCTTCCAACCACGGTGGACGCGAGCGAAGCCCTGGGCATTTCGATTCAGCGTGAAGGCGACGCCATTCACGGTGAGCGTCGGAGTTGGGCACCAGTCGGGAAGATGAAATTCGAGCGGGAACACGGCTTCGCGCGCCGGTTGCACAGTCATCTCAATGGTGTCGGTGAAAGGGTAATCCGTTTTGCATTCAATGACGACCGGCACCCGGTTGGCCACCAGGGCGGACACTTTGCAGGGCCCGTAGCACGCGGCGGCCAAGCCGTTATCGCGGGTCGCCATCCACATGTGAGTGACAAACCACGGCACAATTCGGTTGAGCGCGGCGGTGCAGCAGAGCGGAGAGTGTTTTGACTGATATGCACCGCCGGTGGCCCTTGGTCCGTGGGGAAAATCCGGGGAGAGGTTTGTCAGCCGATTGGGGCTTTGAAAATAGACGTGCGATTTGAAGTCGCGCGAGACCGTGGCCGGGCCGGCGTTGAAGAAGGCACGCTCGATCCGGTCCGCCATGCGGCCCTCGCCAGAGACGAGGAGCAGGCTGACTTGGCTCCAAATGTAGCCCGCCACATCGCAAGTTTCGCTGCCGCGGAATGCGCCGGTGGGTCCGTACCATTCGTCTGAAACCGGCACGCCGTACGGTTGCATGGCGACGCGCTGGCACAGGTCGTGCCAGCCAACGGCTGCCTGCAAATAGCGCGAGTCACCCGTCCACAGATAAGCCACGGCCCACGGCGTGGTGGCTTCAATGAACTCGACCACGTGAGCATTATTCACTTTCGTGCCCAGTTTAAGGTCGGGGGCATTGCGATAGCGGTTTAGGTTGGGGAGGAGCGCGCCTCCCTCCTGCTTGAACATTGCATCCAGCGCACTGGCGATCGCACGGTTCCCGGTCCAGCAATAGGTGTCGTAGGCCGGCCAGGGATTCGACAGATTGCCGGTAATGGCACGCAGGCAATTTGGGTCCGCCCCATACGCCTTTTCGAGCGCCGACAGGATGTGTGGATCGTTGGACCCTGCGTAATAGCCGGTCATGGCGCGGCCGAGAAGCCCGCAGGCCCAGAGCGGCCAGCCTTCCAGCGCGGCTCGGAGCGCGTTCTGATTCTCGGGATGGTTTCGGTCGAGCCACCAGAGAAACAGCGTGCCGTTGGTGTTCATGTTGTCGGCCACCGCATACAGGCGCCGTTTCGCCTGCTGGATCAGCGCGTCATCATGAAGGGCGAAGCCGAGGCGCGCCAGGCCGTCGAACCAGTAACCCCCGCCTTCGTAGGGCCAGGCACCTTTATACCACAGCAACCTTTCGCCGGTCATTTTGTGGTCCGGAGCCCAGGCCCGCTTGAACTCGTCGTCATACTCCTCCATGTGGCCGGTATAACCGTCGCGCGCGGCGAGGCACCAGTCACGCAACCATCCGGCCGGTTCTACCGCACCGGGCGGGAGCGCGTGGAACGCCGGTTCGGGAGGGGGCGCGAAAGGCCGTGAGTAATTCGCGCGAAGCTGAGGGCTTGGAGCTGCTCCTGGCGCAGATCCTTGGGTCTCCTGTGATAAGACCGGCGAGGCCAACAACGCACCGACAGCCACGCCGCCAACGAAAAAGAATTGCTTCAGGCTCATTGCTATTCGCTTTCCCCGGCGACCATAGCGGTGCCCGCACCGCAAAGAAAGCGTGGTTTGCTGTCCAACCTTTGGGCTATTTCATTCGTATGGGGCACGACTGGGGAAACGATCCACTACCAGCGAATTGGTGCAAGCTATTCTACAGCAGACGTCTGAGTGCCAGGCTGCAGAGTCATGGCATCAATACTGCTCGCAGCAATGCGGCTCCAAGCCCGTCGCGGCGGCGGTGCGGGCGGACGAGCTCCTGATTGGAAACGGTGAAATATCGCTAAACTCGTGTACTTGCGGCAAATACCAATGGTAGTGGTCGCCAGCCTGGCGCTGGCGTCCAGTGTACTTGTGCTCGCTGCCGCCGAGAGCACGGAAAACCTTGCCGCACTGAAATCCCTCAGTTTGGAAGACCTTTCCGCAGTGAAAGTGGACACTGTGGTTGGGGCGTCGAAACATGAGCAGAAGGTCACCGATGCCCCAGCGGCGGTGAGTATCGTCACTGCGGACGATATCCGGATGCAGGGCTATCGCACGATGGCTGATATTCTGCGGAGTGTGCGTGGCTTCTACGGGACTTACGATCGTGGCTACCATGCGATTGGAATGCGGGGCATCAATATCCCGGGCGATTTCGGGGGCCGACTGTTGATCACCGTGGACGGACACCGGCTTAACGATCCGATTTACGATACGGCTGCAAGCGGGATGGACTTTCTGCTGGATGTGGACCTGATTGAGCGGGTGGAAGTTATTCGCGGTCCCGGTTCCTCGCTCTACGGCAACAACGCTTTCCTGGGAGTCATCAATGTCGTTACCCGGAAGGGGAGAGAAATCGGGGGGGCGGAAGTTTCCGGCTCCGTGGGAAACCTGGACACCTATACCGGTCGGGTGACATACGGGAATAAATTCACCAACGGGGTCGAGCTGGCGTTGTCGGGCACGTTCTACGACAGTGGCGGAAATCCCCAGTTGTACTATCCCGAGTTCTCCACCATTAACAACGGCGTCGCCCAAAACATGGATGGAGGCCAGTCGGGCAGCGGATTTGCCAGCCTTTCGTGGAAGGGCCTATCGTTAGAGGGGGGGTACGTGGATCGGCGGAAGACCTGGCCCACGGCACCCTACTCGACCACGAACGCCATCACCATATTCAATGACCCAAGTTTTACCACGAGCGATAAGCGTGGCTACGCCACGCTTCAGTTGCAGCACACTTTTGAAAATGATTGGGAGATCCTGGCGTCGGTCTCTTACGACTATTACGGATTCTCGGGCACTTATCCCTACAACTACCTGGATTCGGTGTATCCCCGGACCTTGAACCGGGATGAGGTCCAATCGCAATCGGTTGGCGGCCTGGTGCAGGTGACGAAGACATTCTTTGAGAAGCACCGGGTCACGGTCGGAGCGGAAACGCGCTTTGACCTCGAGCTGTATCAGCACAACGCCGATCTCCAACCGCCGATGACCTATCTCAATTCCCGGGAGACCGGGAATTTCTATAGCTTCTACGGGCAGGACGAATTCCAGATTTTGCGGAACCTGATCCTGAATGCGGGGGTGCGCTACGACGAGTTCAGCACCTTTGGCGGCACGGTGAACCCGCGGGCGGCGGTGATCTATCGGCCCTGGGAGGCGAGCACGTTTAAGTTCATATACGGCCAGGCGTTCCGGGCTCCAAACGCCTATGAAAATTATTATGTATCCAGTGTCAATGAGCGAAATCCCAGCCTTGGCCCCGAGACGATCCGCTCTTATGAACTAGTTTATGAACAGCGGCTCAACCAGCACTGGAACGGGAGTGTTTCCCTGTTCTATAACGACATTCAGAAACTCATCGGCCAGGAGCAGGATCCGGTGAATGAGTTGTACTATTTTGCCAATCGCAACGATGTCCGGGCCCAAGGTGTGGAGTTTGAGGTCTCCGGGCAATGGGCCGGCGGTCTGCGCGGGCGGGCCAGTTACGCCTACACCCGGGCCGAGGATAAGGCCACGGGGGAACGTTTGAGCAACTCCCCGGAGCATCTGGGCCTGGTGCAGTTGTCCGTACCATTGTGGCGGGACCGGATCTTTGCCAGCACTGAACTGCAGGCGATGAGTGGTCGTAAGTCGATCAGCGAAGGCGGCGTGGGGGCTTTCTGCGTGGTGAATGCGACCTTGTTTTCCCGCGAACTGGTGAAGGGTCTGGAAGCTTCCGTCAGTGTCTACAACATCTTTGACCAGCGCTACAGCGATCCGGCTTCCGAGGATTTCACGCAAAACTCCATCCAGCAGGACGGGCGGCAATTCCGCTTCAAGCTGACCTATAAATTCTAGGCCCGTGAGCACGCCCCAACGCGCCATCCTCAAATCCGCCCCGGTCACTCGCCGGCGGTGGTTGCTGTGGCTCGTGGGGCTGTTTCTGACCGGGCGATGGATGGTGGCCGCGGAACCTGCAGGAGGGGTGAGCGAATACCAGGTCAAAGCCGCGTTCATTTTCAACTTCACCAAGTTCACCGAATGGCCGACCAACGCCTTCACCTCTCCCACCGCCCCGCTTGTTATCGGCATCGTCGGCGATGACCCCTTCGGAAAGACGCTGGACGATTTGATCCGGGGCGAGGTGGTGCGCGAACGTCCGCTGGTGGTGAAACGGCTGCGCGCGGACGGTGATTTACGAAGCTGCCACGTCCTCTTTATCAGCCATTCGGAAAAGGACCAGATGGGCCGGTTGCTGAGCCAGGTCAAGGCCAGCCCGGTGCTTACGGTCGGCGATACCGCCGGTTTTGCCGAAAAGGGCGGCACCGTGAATTTTTTCCTGATGGAAAAGACGGTGAAAATTGAAGTGAATCAAACGGCCGCGTTGGAGGCCGGTTTACAGATTAGCGCCAAGCTGTTGAAGCTGGCGCGCCTGGTAAAATGAGCCACTCGCACGCTTAACCAATTCGAAGTCATGAAACCGTTCCGCGACCTCCCCATCCAGCGAAAGATGCTGCTGCTGACGCTGTTGATCTGCGGGACGGTACTGTTGGTAGCGACCGCGGCGCTGTTCACGTTTCAAATTCTGAATTTCCAATCCAACTTCAAGCGGGACACCGCCACCCTGGCGGCCATCATTGCCAATAACAGCACCGCCGCGCTGGCTTTCAATGATCCCCAGGCCGGCGCCGAAGTGGTGGGCTCGCTCGCAGCAAAACCCACCGTGGTGGCGGCCTGCCTGGTCTCACCGGACGGAAGTGTGTTCGCCCGGTTCGGCAAGGAGGTCGATCTCAAAGACCTCTCGCAATTTCCTGCTCCCGGCCAATTCCAGTTCACCCGGGGGCACTTGCTTTGTACGCAACCGGTGGAGCTTGACCGGAAGCGCGTGGGCACGCTGTACCTCCGCTCGGACTACCAGGGGACTTTCCTTCAACTCCTTGGCTTTTATAGCCTGGTCGTGCTCGGGGTCATGGTGGTGTGCTTCAGCCTCGCCGTGTTCCTGTCGGGCCGGTTGCGACGGATCATCACCGACCCGATCCTCGAACTGGCGACGGCCGCCAGAGTGGTTGGGGAAAAGCAGGATTACTCGGTGCGCGTGTCCGGCTGTCCCAGCCAGGACGAACTGGGCCGGCTGACGGAGGCGTTTAACCAGATGCTCAGCCGCATTGAGAGTCAGGATCAAGCTTTGAAAGAAAGCCGGGATGCCGAGCTGAAACTGTCCCGTGAAAAATTACGGTCCCTGATCGACTCGATCGACGGCATCGTATGGGAGCGAACACCCGACACCCACGAGTTTACCTTTGTAAGTTGTCAGTCGGAGCGGATGCTGGGCTACGCACCGGAAGAATGGCTCGCGCGACCGCGTTTCTGGCAGGAAAAGCTACATCCCGAGGATGCGGCCGGGGCCATCGCCGCCAGCCAGGCCATGTCCCCGCCGGGCCAGGTTTTTCACCAGGAATATCGCATGCTGGCTGCCGACGGACGCAGTGTCTGGATCCGCGAGAGTGGGCTGGTGCTGCGGGAGCACGATAAGCCGGCGGCGGTGCGCGGGATCTTTCAGGACATCACCGAGCAGAAGCGCGCGGCCCTGGAGTTGGATAAGCTCAACCGTCAGTTGGTCGCCGCTTCACGCCGAGCCGGCATGGCGGAAGTGGCCACTGGGGTGTTGCACAATGTAGGCAACGTGCTGAACAGCATCAATGTTTCCAGCACGCTCATTCGCGAGCATCTGCATCATTCAGAGATGACCAGCCTGGTGAGAGTGGGCAAACTTCTGGAAGGCCGCCAGGCCGACCTGGCCACTTTCCTGACCTCCGATCCCAAAGGCAAATTGGTGCCGGAGTTCGTGATTCAGCTCGCACAGCATCTTGACCGGGAACACCAAGTGCTGCAAAACGAGCACCACCAGCTTGCGCGCAACATCGAGCACATCAAGGAAATCGTCGCGATGCAGCAGAGCTACGCCCGGGTGTCGGGAGTGTTGGAAAAGGTTTCGCTGGCGAACCTGGTGGATGACGCCTTGCAGATACATACCGCCGGGTTGCAACGGCACGGCGTCCAGGTAATCCGCCGGTATGCCGACGTGCCCGCGGTGGTGTTGGACAAACACAAAGTGCTGCAGATCATCGTTAACCTGGTCCATAACGCCAAATACGCCCTGGACCAATCCCCGCGACCGGACAAGTTGCTCCAGGTCGGCATCGGGTTAAAGGGCGAGAACCGTCTCGAGATTACGGTTTGCGACAACGGGATCGGCATTCCGCCCGAGAATTTAACGCGCATTTTCTCCCATGGCTTCACGACGCGCAAAGGGGGACACGGTTTCGGGCTGCACAGTGGTGCCAATGCCGCCAGGGAAATGGGTGGGCGGTTGGGAGTACATAGCGGAGGCGCACACCAGGGCGCCACCTTTACGCTGGAGTTGCCCTTGACCAGTCAACCGGCGGCACCCGCGGTTGAACCAGAGTTGGAACTAAGCATTGCATCATGAACCCCTCAGCCCTCACCCAGAACAATCGGATCCTGATCGTTGACGACAACCCGTCGATCCACGAGGACATTCGCAAGATCCTCAACGGCCCGGAACGCCCGAGCGAAGCGCTCGGCAGTGCCAAGGCCTTGCTGTTTGGCGACGAAGTCCCCGAATCGGACGAGACGCAATTCGAGATTGAGTCCGCCCACCAGGGAAAAGAAGGCTTGGAAATGGTGCAGCGGGCCATTGAAGCCGGGCGGCCATACGCCCTGGCCTTTGTGGACGTGCGCATGCCTCCAGGATGGGACGGCGTGGAAACCATCAGCCACATCTGGAAGACTTACCCGGCTTTGCAGGTCGTGATTTGCACCGCTTACTCTGATTATTCCTGGGCGGAAATGATCCGGCAGATTGGGAAATCCGACAGCCTCGTCATTCTCAAGAAGCCCTTCGATAATATCGAAGTCCTGCAGTTGGCGCATGCCCTGACGGAGAAATGGCGGCTCGGCCAGAAGGTTAAGAACCGGTTGAACGACCTGGACTTGGCGGTTAGTCAGCGCACGACCGAGCTCGAATCAGCCAACCAGAAGCTTAAGCAGGAGATCAGCGAACGGATGCAGGTGGAGCGGGCGTTGCGCCTGTCCGAAGAGCGCTTTTCCATGGCCTTTAAAGCCAGCCCCATTCCGTTGGCGATCCAATTGTTGCGGCAGGAGAAGTTCGTGGACGCGAACCAGGGTTTCCAGCAATTGACGGGCTACAGCGTCACCGAGTTGGTCGGGCGTACCCCGATGGAACTCGAGATTTGGAGTGATGCCGATGAGAACCGCGCCATGTTCGAGAAGCTCCGACAACATCTTTCCGTTCGTAATCTGCCGCGACGGCTTCGTGCCAAAAACGGCCAAACGCGCGAGATCTTGTTGTCGGTGGAACTGTTTGAATTGGACGGCGAGCCGTTGCTGTTGATCATCGCCCAGGATATCACCGAGCAGATGGCGCTCGAGAGCCAGCTCCGCCAGGCCCAAAAAATGGAAGCCGTCGGTCAGTTGGCCGCCGGGGTGGCTCATGATTTTAACAACATCCTGACCGTGATCCAGGGACACTCGACCTTGCTCCTTGCGGGCCGGTCGCCGGATTCCAGCGAGCGCAAACCGCTGCAAACGATCGTGGCGGCGGCGGAACGGGCCGGCAAGCTCGTGCGGCAACTGCTTACTTTCAGCCGCAAGCAGTTCGTGAAGATGAGTCCGATGGATATTGCCAATACCCTCAACGCCATTGCCGAAATGCTGCCGCGAGTGTTGCCGGAAAATATTACGGTCACGATCAATGCGGGCTCCGACCTGCCGCAGATCAACGCGGACGCCGGAATGATGGAGCAGATGCTCATGAACCTGGCCGTGAATGCGCGCGACGCCATGCCCTCTGGCGGGCGCGTGCTGATCACCGCCGCGCTACAGGAAATCAGCCCGGAGCGGGCCGGCAAAAACCAGGATGCGCGACCGGGCCAGTTCCTTTGCTTAAGTGTGGCGGACAACGGGTGCGGCATGCCGCCTGAGGTACTGGCGCACATCTTTGAGCCCTTCTTCACGACCAAACCCATCGGTAAAGGCACAGGGTTGGGTCTGGCCACCGTGTATGGAATCGCCAAGCAGCACGAGGGTTGGGCCGAGGTTGAGAGCCAGACCGGACAAGGATCCACCTTCCGTATCTTCATTCCGATCTGCAACTCCGATCACGCCGTCGAACCCGACCAATCGATTGCCGAACCCATGCGCCGCGGGACGGAAACCATCCTGGTCGTCGAGGACGAAGGAGCCGTGCGGGATTATGTGGCGGAAGTGTTAACCGCTCATGGGTACCAGACCATTGTTGCTGAATCCGGTCCTCAAGCGCTGGAACGATTTGCGCAACACCCCGGAAAGATCCATTTGCTGCTGACGGACATGGTGATGCCCGGCGGACTCTCGGGACGCCAACTTGGCGAGCATCTGTTGGCGCAGGATCCCTCTTTGAAGGTGATCTACTCGAGTGGCTACAGTCCCGGGATGGCGGGAAGGGACGTTGCAGTGCTGCGGGACAAGCATTTTCTGCCGAAGCCCTATCGTCCGGCGAACCTGTTGGGCGCGTTGCGCCGGTGTCTCGACGGCCCCGTCAGTTAGGGCAGTGCCGACCGGCTCCCTTTCCCAGGGACGCCGAGGAATGGTGCAGCGGGGTGGATTGAGATCCGGCTCAATAAAGCAAATAGGGCCGGATGGTCTCCTCCCATTGCCGTTCATCGGGCTGCAGGCGGGCCTCAAAATCACTCGGATGCGAATCCGACGCATCCACCCAGCGGCGCAGGAAGTCGCTGCCGCTGAGCAGGTCGATGGCCAGACGGTCCCGCTCGTATTCGTATTCGTTGCGGTGCCAAATCTCGTATTCAGGATACTCCAATCGAATGGCTTTCAGCAGCAGCGCTCCGAGGCGGTAGGGTCGAAACGCCGCCGGTTGGTATCCGGAAAAGTCAGTGTGGATCTGCACCCCCGAGCACAGTTTCCCGTGGTGCTTTTGAAAAGTTGGGGCGAAGTAGCAGGGCCGAATTCGACCGCCCGTCAACCACTCCGGTGCGTAGCGCTGGGCGCGTCGCAGGACTCGCCCAAAATCCAGATCGGGCGCGCCGAGCACCTCGAGCGAGTTAGTGGTTCCCCGGCCCTCGGACAGGGTGGTGCCCTCGAACAAGACCGTGCCGGGGAAACAGCGAGTCATGTTCAGGCTGGAGGCGTTCGGGCTGGGATTCACCCAGGGCAATTCAAACACCGGCCAACCGAACCCGGGCGCAAGGTTGGGCTCGTAGCCTTCCATCGGGACGACTTTGAGATCGACCTTCAGTCCGCGCAGGTCCACGTACCAGCGGGCGAATTCCCCGAGGGTCAGGCCGTGCCGCATGAGTAGAGGTCCTACCCCGATAAAACTCTCCCAGCCGGGCTCGAGGATAGTCCCTTCCACCGGCCGGCCAGCCGGATTGGGCCGGTCCAATACCCAGAGGCTCTTCCCGGTGGTTGCCGCTGCTTCCAGCATATAGGCCAGCGTCGTGATAAACGTGTAAATCCGCGTGCCGATATCCTGCAAATCGACCAGCAGCACATCAAAGCTCTCCAGCATCGGCGGCGTGGGCCGCCGAACTTTTCCGTAGAGACTGAAGACCGGGAGGTTCAGGACCGGGTCCAAATAATCATCCGACTCGATCATGTTGTCCTGCTTATCGCCGCGCATGCCATGCTGCGGCCCCAGCGCGGCGGTGAGTCGCAGGTCCGGACAGGCCGCCAGCGCGTCCAGGGTGTGCTGTCCTTCGTGCGTGACCGAGGCGGGATGTCCAAGAAGCGCCAGCCGCCGGCCATGCAACGCGGCCCGGAGGCTGGAGTCTGCGAGCAAATGGTCGATACCTAACTTCATGCCGTGAATTATGGCTTGGTGAAGCTGATCACGTACCGATTCCCGAGCGAGTCGTCATAGGCCAGGTGCAGCATGTGCACCGCGGACCAACTCACCGAGGTAGTCAAAGTGTGCGCCAGCGTTCCGGGGGTGAGGGTGGGAGACTCATAAATGCGTCCCGGCAACCCGTCGATTTCGACCTGGATATCGGTAACGTACGCGGGGGGACCGGCCAGGACAGCGCCGGTGGCGGCATCGCGATAGACCCAGGTCACTTGCTGCACGATGTCGCCATTCACCGTCACGGTGGGGAAAGGCACGGTCACGCGCGAAGCGGCAAGGGTATCCGGCATGTTGAAGGAGATATTTGTTCCCTGGTATTTGACGATCCAGACGCCCGGAGGCGCGATGGTTGGACTCGAAATTACGGGTGCCTGGTAGCCGGCCTCCGAGAAGCCGACGTAGGAGTTCAACGGCTCAGCCGCCGTGTTTGAAAGACCGGATCCCGCCGGTCCGGTGAAAAACACATTAGTAGCCGCGGGAACGCTTTTCTCATTCTGAACCGAAAATCGGGCGGAGTACGAATTCAAAGCTACGGGGAAAGATACTGATGGTGTAAACCGGCCGCTGAAACCGCCGGCATTGACGAATTCCAGGAAGTTGAAGTCGAAGGACGGACGCAGTGTGTTTCCAATGACCGATCGATAGAATTGGGATTTGGAGCCAGTCAGGGGCCGGTCATCCTGCAACGGGATAACCTCTGAGGAGTCACTGCTGACCAGGCCCACTGGCATCCAATCTGTGAGGTTGGGGGAGATTTCGATCGTGTAGGTTTGGCCGGGCGCACCCCGGAGTTCGCCTTGGAATTTGCCACCGGAGATGGTGGCATTGGCAAAGACCGGCGGGGTGGTGCTGCGTGGGATGAAAGTCCCAAAGACATCGCCGCCGACAAAGCCCATGACATCCCCATTCGCGCCCAACACAAAGGAGCCGAAGGTCGCGGTGAGGAGCAGGCGGTTGCCATCGAAGGCCAGACCGTTCAACGGTAACAACGGCGGGTTGGTGCCCTGGGTCGAGAACGGAGTGATCACCGGGCCCGTTGGATTGCCGGCGCGGTCCAGGAACTGAGCATGGATAGTCCTATCCGAATTGGGCGTATCCGCATTGTAGCCCCAGGCGAGCAGGTAATTGGCTCCGTCGAATGCCAGCGCGGGAAAACTCGCCTGCTCGGTGACCAGCACCAGGTCAGATCCCTGGGCGATCCCGGCCGGAGACAAGAAACGACCGCAGAGAGTCCAAACGGGCCGTCCTTGTCCCGTGACCTGGCTGTCGCGGTTCCAAACGACAAAGAAATTCGTGCCATCAAATGAAACGGCCAACGGGTTGCGGTCTAGCGACGGGGTTTCACTCACCTGAATCAGGCCGCCGGTCACTCCGCCCGGAGAAATGGTTTTGGCATACGTGTATTCCTGGCCATTGAGGCTGCTTTGCCAGGCGCACAGGTAATTATCCTTTCCGAATGTCAGCCCCAGGTTTCTTTCGCCGAAGTTGACCGCGGACGCATAAATTACAAATTCCGCCCCGGAAAGGGCCCCCGCCCCTGCCACCATCTGACCATAAAGATTGTTGTTGGCGGCATCCTTCCACACTACCAGGAAATTGGTGCCGTCCGAGGCGGCCGCCTGGACCGATTGCGGCCCATGGGTGCCGCTATTGCCCAGAAGTGGGAATGCCGATCCGATCTTGCTGCCGTCCGATGCGAGCAACTGGCCAAACATGTTCACGCCGAAACTGATGGTGGTATCCGACCACGCCGCAAAGGCTTTGGATTTCCCCGCGGTGAACACTGCGGCCGGTGGGAAACCGGGATTGGCGCCGATCGTCGTCGCCGTTCCCAATAGTTGCCCGGTGCCGGAAATACGTTGGCTGGCCACGTTCGCGCCGGAGATCAGTCCCACCAGGTAATTTGTGCCGCAAACGACCGGGCCGCCCGAGAATTCAATTATGCCGGGATTGGTCGCGATGGGAAACGTATTCAAGGCCAGGAGGTGGCCTGGCAGGCTCCCGAGGATTAAAGCCAACACCAACCGAAGTTTCGATTTTGATGAAGAATTGCTCAGCGTAGTCATAGAATATTACCAATACCAGAATAGCTTTTACGCCTCTGGCTGGTTATCGACAAGCCTAATTCACCTCGGGCCGATACCTGGTTGGACTACTTGCCGGAGAATTTCTTTATGATTTCTTGGCACCGGTGACGATGCTGGCGGCCCGGCTGTAGGAACCCAGGTTGAACACGTGACGGTAACCCATCGCCCGGAGCAGGCGCTTGCCCAACCCGCTGCGCCCGCCGCTCAAGCAGTGCAGCAATAACGGCTGTGCCTTGTCCGGGGCCACGCGGGTGATCTCCTCGCGTAAACCTCCCAGCGGCACGTTGATGGCCCCCGGCAAGTGACGCTCCTGAAACTCGGAAGGACTGCGCACGTCGATTACCTTCGCCCCTTTGGCCAGCCAATCCCGAGCTGACTTGGGGTCGACCAGACTCAGACGCTTCAGAAGGATTAAAGCGATCACCACACCGGCGACAATGAGCACTAGGTTCCAGTCCATATGCAAATATCCTGGCAATGAATGTTGACGGTGACGGTGCGCAAGCGGTGCCGGCGACTAAACCGCGCTGCTCCGGACTTGCTGACGCGCCACAATTGAACGATGCTAGAGGCGTGAACCCCAGCGCAAGCATAACCGGAAAGGGAGGAGCCTGATGCCTCCCGCAGCTCGGATGGGTGATATGGTGCTCCAGGATGCGCCACATTGCCATGCCCCCATGCATCCCCCGGCACCGGTGCCGACACCCGCGCCACATCCGGCGTTGCCTCTGACGATTATCAAAGGTCAGCCGAACGTGATGATCGGCGGGAAACCGGCCGCGCGCATGACCGACATGACCGGCCCCTGCACTCTGCCTGGATGTGTTCCCGGTGGCCCGGGCATGATCATGAAGGCGTCCGCCACCGTGATGATCGGGGGCTTGCCCGCGGCGCGGGTGGGAGATATGACGCTGCACTCCGCGTGCGTGGCTCCCATCCCCTCACCCACCGGCAAAGTCCTGCCTCCTGGCTGTCCAACCGTCATGATCGGAGGCTGACCAGTTTGCGGCGTCGTCATTTCGAACAACTGCAGCCGATTTGTCCGGTGTGCCGATCTACCGGGGGTGAAAGCTTTCGGCTCAACCTGGCCTTCGTCACCAGGGAAGCCGAGCATCAAGTCATCGAAGGCGCACTGCATTGTTCAAATCTGCTCTGCCTGCGGGAGTATCCGATCATCGATGGCATCCCGATCCTGGTGGCCGACATCCGCAGCTACGTCGCGGAAAACATTCTGCCCCTGTATGCCCGGACCGACCTCGGGGAAGTGACGGAGTCCATCATCGGTGATTGTTGCGGCCCCGGCTCGGCCTACGAGGTGAATCGCCAGCACCTGAGCTCCTATGCGTGGGACCATTACGCGGACTGGGATCCCGCGGAGCCAGCCGGGCCGGTGCTGCCCGGGTCCATGGTGCGAACGCTTGGAGAAGGACTGGAGCTGGCGGGGGAAGTGTCCCCGGGCCCAGTGCTCGACATTGGCTGTTCCGTGGGGCGCGGCAGTTTTGAGCTCGCGGCACGAACCGGGCGCCTGGTTCTGGGGCTTGATTTGCATTGGGCGATGCTGCGGTTGGCGGGCACGATCCTGCGCGAACGCCGTGTGCGTTACTCACGCCGTCGGGTCGGCTTGGTTTATGATCGCCGGGAATTTCCGGCCAAGCTGGCCGGGGCGGAAAACGTGGATTTTTGGGCTTGCGACGCCGCGGCGTTGCCGTTTGCGCCTGGGACTTTTGGGCTGGCGGTGGCCATGAACGTGCTTGATTGCATCCATGCCCCGCATGCTTTGCTGGCATCCATGGGCCAGGCGTTGCAGCCGCGCGGGGCCGCCGTGATCTGTTCACCCTATGACTGGGCAGCCGGAGCAACCCCAGTGGAAGCCTGGCTGGGTGGACATTCTCAGCGAACTCCGGCCCGGGGCGCCTCCGAACCGGTGCTGCGGGAGTTGCTCACTCCCGGGGCCCGACCGGATTCGATCGGCACGCTGAAACTCGCCGCCGAGAAAGATGGATTACCGTGGCACGTGCGTCTGCATGATCGCAGTGCAATGACTTACCGTGCGCACCTGGTCGTGGCACGTCGCGTGTAATCATAGCCCCCATCGACTCGCCCGTGCCTCTTTGGGGATTAGGCAAAACCCGTTTTTCCGCCCGCGATATCCACGCCCATATCGATGAACGGTTGCTGCTGTTTAAAGGTATGGGTCTGAAGCTCAGGCGGGGCTGCGGCGGGAGGAGCCGGGGTTTCCAACGAGGGCACCGGCAGCTTGGGCGCCTCCAGCGTCGGAGCGTTTAGTTTGGGCGCTTCCAGGGCTGGTGCCTTAAAACTCGGGACGACCTTGTCCGGATACGCTTTGGTGGCTGCGGCAAGCAGTACAGCTCCGGAAACCGCCAGCGGAGTAAGGCGGGCGCCCGACGCCGCGGCTGCCGGCGCGGCACCGGCTGGGCTGGCAGCAGGCGCTGGTTGTGCCCAGGCCGCACCCTGTGCCGCCAGGGCGCCGGGCCCGCGGCAGTTGGCCTTGGATGCGGCGGCGGCGGCGGCGGCCTGATTGGCCGGGGTCGGATTTTTAGCCCACGCATCGGCGGCTTTCATCGCCTCGACTTCCGTCGGAGGTAGTTTGTCCGCGACCTGGCCGGCACTTTTTGAAGCCCAGAGCACGCCCTCACGATCGGGCATGCCGTGCGCCATCGTGTTGACCATTTCCGTCCCCATCCGCTGATCCTGGAGCGCGTTCAGATACTGGGAAGGAGTTTGCTGCGGATTCGTGGCGAGGATTTTTTGGGCCGCCGGGCTGGGGTTGCTGTGCTTCGCGATTTCCGCCGCCGTAGGCGCGGATATCTTCGGCAGCGACGCTGGGATCGGATGCGTTTGAATCGGCACCGGCTTGGGAGCTGCTGGGGGTGCCGGCGCCGCTGGTTTGAATAGTTTGCCAAAGAGACTCATAGTGAATGCGATTCCTGTGCTGGATTTAGTGCGAGTGCGGAGGCGGATACGGCCAATCCGGCCGGAGCGCCAGCAGGTCGGTCCCGTTGTCGCGGCTGGTGCCCAGCCAAATGCGCGTTTCGGGAGTAAGCGAGGCCTCGAGGAAAGCGGCGGCGCGCAGCGCCCGCGCATGGACCAGGTCGAGCTCCTTTTGGCGGGCCTCATCTTTACGGTCATGGCGCTGAGCCTCTTCCAGCAACACCACCCCGGCTTTGGAGCGGTCAGACACCCGCAACAGTCGATACGCCGCCCACTCGGCGAGTCGGCGCGTGGCCTGAGGATGAATTTCCAGATACAGAACGACCAGGGCGGATATCTGGCTGGCGGAATTGGTGTCAGCAAGAATTTCCTGGCGAATACCGTTCGCACGATCCAACGCTTTTATTTCTCGCGCTGAGAATTCCCCGAGTCGGTCGATGCGGCTTTCGAGGTTCTCGACGATCGGGACCGGTTTGGGGGGGCGCAATTCCGAGATCCGGAATCGCAAACCGGCGACGCTGGCGCTGATGGCTTGCTGCAAAGCGGCGCTGCCTTCCCCGGGCCCCAGGGCGTACGCGGCATCCAGCAGGGTCTCGCGCTGTTCCTCGACGTCATCGCGGCGCAGCAATTCGGCATAGCGCTGGCGTGCGGCGGCGGTCTGCGCCTGGTCGCCGATCCACACCAGGGCGGTGATGGCGGCGACGCTGCGGCCGACATCGCGAGCGGTCGGTTCGCCCAGTCGCAACAGGCGGAGGAAGCCGTCCGCCGTGTCGCGGAGATCATGAAAGATGGCGAGCCGCGACAGTTTACGCGCGGCATCGGGATCGAGGGCTGAAGGGAGTTCGCGCAAAACGAAGGCGCTGGCCAGCGCGCGGTCGAGCGGTGCGGGCACGGGCAGCACGTTGTATTTGCTTTCCCCGTGGAAGTAGCCCTCGAGCCGGGCGTTATCGTTTCCGTTCATAATTATTGTTCTCCTATTGCTGTCCGCATCCGGCCTGCCGGCTTTCTCGCCCGGCGCGGCCCCGACGGCCAGGCTCCACATGACCAGCGCGCACGCATACCAAGTTCGCCAGCGGGGTCCGGTCATTCCACCACATCCGGGTTGTTCTCACGCAATTGTTTGACCGGCACGCCGCGGACACTGCCGGTATAATCGATTTCCCGCGGATCACTGATTCGTTTGGGTCCGTTGACGACGCGTTCGTTGGCCCCGACCGGCGAACCCTGGCCCATCATTTCCGTGGCCAGGTTGGCGTGGCCCACATCCATGAGGATGTGCCCCAATTCATGCGGGATGGTCGTATGAAAATGATCATCCTTGCGGATGTTATCCGCGAAAAACAGGGCTGTATTCGCCATGCTATCGATGGGCTTGGTGTCGGCGGTCGGATCCGGTATCCGCGGCCGAAACGCTTCGCCCAGGCTGCCGCTGCCCAATTTATCCACAATAAACAAATCGATGCGGTCCTTGCCGGTATCGTAATTCTTAACCAGCACGCGTTCTTCGATAGTGCCGACATGGGCGTCACTGCCGCCGAATTCGGGCACCGTGGCCGAGGTCAAGGCTCCGACCGTGACGGGATGTTTCACGTCATCGGACTTGATCACGTTGAGCTGAATCTTCTGGGTCAGCGGATTGCCGATCAGCACATCGGCTGAGCCGATAGCCTGGCCGGTCAACGGCGGGTTGGCGCTGGCTTCGATTTTGGTGCCCGCGGGAAGCGCGGCTTTGAGAGCGGTGACCAGGTCATTGGCCGTGTCGATTGGGAGCACGTTCACCCGCGTCGTCACGTTCACGGTCTTGTCCACAGTGCTGTCGATGCGCACGCGGACCTGGATAGCGGCGTTTCCGGTCGAACGTTTGCCGTCGGCGTTCGCCACGGAAAGCAGGTTGGCAGGCAGCGGGACTTCCTGAATCGCGGTCACCAATTTCACGGTCATATCCGCCTGCGCGTATAATTGCCGCACGTAATTCAGCACGCGTCGGCGCACGTCCTTGGACGGGGCCACGGCGGTGCCGGAGGCATCCTTGAGGACATGCACGGCCACCTTGGCTTTTTTGCGATCCTCACCGATCCCCAGGGTTTCGCGCACGGTGCACTTTTTGGCGGCAGGACATTTCTGCCGCTGGTAGGAGGCCTCGATTTTGTAATCGAGGATTTCCACCCGATCATTGTCGCCATCGTTGCCATCGGCCAAATCGGTCACCAGCAGGGTCTGGTTGGCGGCGGCGGCCTGGTCCTGGGCGTCCACTACCAGCCGCAGATACGGCGAGCGCAAGCACACTTTGCTGGGAACGGCTTCGCAAGTGACGGTGAGTTTGCGCTTGGCTTCGTCCGTGCCCGTAAACGGTTCGTGCTTGTCGATGGTCTTATCCGGTTTGAAGACCGGTTTCAGCACCCTGAGCTCCACCTGGACCGTTTTGCCGGCTTTCGGGTCCACCACTTCGACTTTGAACGTGTCCGGGTCGTCGTGCGCGTCCTGCTGGAATTTGGTGCCGGTCGGGAACGGTTTATCCGCCAGCTTTCCCGCTTTGTCCGTCGGCCAGTTGCTGACGTTCAACGCCGTCTCGGTCTTATCCTCGCGGTAAGGTTTGTCTTTCGAGCCGTGCGTGAAGCGGATAAGCATTGGTGGCGCGTTCTTCTTCTTGAATTTGTGCAAGGCCTCCGCGGCTTTGCTCAGCAAACTGAGCTTCAAGTCCGGGATGGTGACGAAGTCCCCGTCTTTCAGGTCGCGCTGGAGAAAATCCTTGCCCGCATTGTCCGGATGATCCCGCAGCGGTTTGCAATCGATGAACCCCGCGGCAATCGCCAATCCGCACAGGGTATCCCCGAGCTTAGCTGGAACGATGGTTGGCATGGCACATGAACGTCGTTGATGCGTTTATTTGGCTTCCCACACAGACTCGTCCAAATTGGGAAAAGTAACCTTGCACTGGCCGGGCTCGAATCCTTCGATCCGCGCGCGGCCTTTGTCGTCCAGACTCCCCTCGGCGACGGTCTCGCCATCAGGCAAAGAAACCTGGTACCGTTCGCCCGCAACCGGTTCGCCGTCTTCATCCAGCAGCTCAATCTCGATCCAACTGAGCTTCTTAGCGGCTTCCTCTTTGGTCTGCGGCGGTTTGTGCGGCTGCACCTGGACCGTGCCGTATTTGCCGGTCTTGGTCTTGCGTTGCTCCGCTTTGATCTTATCGACCTCGCCCGGATCCGCGGTGTCGGCGTCCTCAGCCGCTTTCGGCTCGGTCGGCGTCACGGCGGAACAGGCTTTTCCACTCTTTGGGCTTGGCATAGGCAACCTCGGCTAAAGCTTCGGCATGATCGGCAGGGCTCGCGGGCCCACTTTAACGTCCAATTCAATGATCCGGTGCGTAACTTCAACATAGTTCAAATCCGGCGAATGGGTATGGCCCATTACGTAACAGCCAAAATCCTGGCCGCGCGTCAGCCAGAGGGCGGCGGCTCCGGTGACAAAGCTGGGGCGCCGCGTGCTGTCGAAGGGCGTGCGCTGGCCGACCTTGAACGCGCTCTGCGTTTTGTCCCAGCCATCGCGATTGCCATCCCCGTTGTAGCCGTCGCACCGCTGTCCGTGCTCAATGAACAGGCCCCGGTCAAAAACATTTCCGCTGGCTTCCCGGGGATGGACCGTGGTCTTGATGGTTTTGCGGCGGACCATGTAACCGTCGGGTTTGGCCACGCGGCTGTCGATGTCATTATTGGCTTCGGTGATGACCTCGGGCACGGAGCAATAGCTGTCGTGGTTGCCATGGATGAACTTGCAGCCCAGCAACGACGAGACACAGCGGTCGTAGCCCTGGTAAAGGTCGGGAAAGAACTCGTGGGTGTCGGCGATCCAGCCGCCGACTTCCTTGGCGCCTCTGGGGTCGTTGAGCGCCACACCGGGAGGACCGCTGGCTTTGCCGGTGAAATAGCAGGGGCGCCCGGCCCAGAGTTCATACATGTCCCCCACTTGAGTGAGGTGAATCTGCCGGGCAAATTTGATGGACGCCAGGAGGTTCAAAAACTGCGTCATGGCTGGGACGCTGTCCCGGGAATTGAACAGATCGCGCTTGGCGTAGAGATCCCAGGCGCGTGGGTCGGCATCCCAGGCGCCGCCCGTCAGGCTGTTCCAGCGCTTCGGATCCTCTGGGGGGCGGGGAAAACCCGGCGGCGGGCTGACGGGCACGTGGGTATCCGGCAGAATGACATGGATCATGTTCCAGTCGTTCGTATTGGGGCCGTCGATCCAGAGCTGGTTGATTTTGGAAACTCCGGGCAGTTTCAAAAACTCCTCAAGCAAGTTCCCGCTCCCGGGCGCCGGGGTGGCCGCGGACGGAGAATAAGAGCACAACACGGCCTGGTTGCCCCAGACCAATCCGAAAGTCTGCTTGTTATTCACCCAGCCGCCCACATCCAAATAAACAAAGCGTCCTTTGGTCTGCCGGACTACCTGGGTGGTGTTGACGGTCAGGCAGGCGTTTTGTTGTTCATTGGTGGATACCTGAACAAATTGGTTGGCAATGCTGCCATCCCAATGGTCCTCGTTGGGAACGTTCTTATCGTCGCACCGGGCCGCCTTGAGCTGCGCCGATTTCTTCTCCCAGACGAACTCGATTTTGTAAGGGTCAGCCATGGATCATTTGCCGATGTTGCCTCACGGTGGTCACGCCAGAAATTCCTGGTCGATGGCGTCCCGGGTCGCCTGGTCCAGCTCACCGTTCGCTTCCTCCGGACCGCGTCCCATTTTATGAACCTGAAAACGCATAATCGGATCGCCGTATTGGGATAAGTCGATCGCGCTTTCCCCACGGTTATCGGGCACGGGTCCGTCGTAATAGCCCAGGTTGCGCAAGCGCATCAACGAACCCGACATGCCATCATCGTAATTGACGTCCTTGTCGGCAGGTTGGGTGGCCTCGAGCGGGTTCAGAAAGCCCATCTGGATCGGGTAACGGAGGCACAGATCGGGCAATTCGAGGGAGCCCACCGCACCACTGGGAAGGATCAGCTTTTCCAGTTTGATCGTGCCGTCCCCATCGGTCTCGCCTTTATACTCCGTGCCGTCCAGCAGCAGGCGGTATTTGGCTTGGGCGTAAGGCTTGCCGTCGGGGTCGTGAAGGGTCACTTCAAAGCGATCATAGGCCCGCTGCAGTTCAAAAGTATGCTTCGCCTCGGTGGCGCAACTCTCCTCCTTGTTCTCCCCGGGCGGGATAAAGAGCCAATCACCGGGGTAAAGTACATTACCGTCGCGGCGTTGGGTCAGGTCGGCGTTCTCCGGGTGTTTCCAGATACGGTCGGGGTCGCCCACGGAGTAGATGCGGGCGATGGAGTTGAGCCATTCGCCCTGAGACACCAAATGCCAGATGCCCTCGGTCTCAGCCATAGTCACTTCCTTTTCCAGTCGCGTCCATCGAGTCGCGGAAAACGCACCTGGCAGGTGCCCTGCTCAATGCCGTCGAGGAGGACGAACCCCTTTTCATCCAACGTGCCCTCCGCCACGGTCTCGCCGTCCGGCAGTGTGACACTGTACTCGGCGCCCGGAACCGGGTTGCCCTCTTCATCGAGCAATTCGATGGCAATCCAGCTTTGTTTCTCCTGCTTTTCCTGCTCGGTCTTTGGGGGTTGATATGACTTAGTTTGGACCGAGCCGTACTTGCCGGACTTGGCCTGGCGCTGCTCGGCTTTGAGTTTTTCGACTTCGCCCGGGTCGGCCTGGTCGGCTTCCTCAGCCGGGTTCGGCTCGGCCGGGGAAATCGCGGTGCCTGCTTTTCCACTTTTCGGACTAGGCATGAGTAAGAGTATTGGAATCAAACGCCTGGCCCAGGGTTTCCAGACGGCAGCTCACGAAAGGTGACGCGGTCAAAGTCGGGGAAAAACAGGCAAAACGCAACATGGTTAGTAATTTTAGCCTTCGAGTTGAAACCGGCTTGTCTTTTGCTTCTGAAGCCATTGGGACTGCTCATCTCCAAGTTCGCCGCGAAAAAACTGGATCGCCTTGAACGCGCGAGCCTGGGCGTTGGCTCGGTAATCTGGCCCCTCGGCTTTCGGGATCGCAGCTAGAGCGGCTTTCAAGCCGGCCACCACGTTTTGCTCGCCACTTCGCCTGAGTTCGGCCATCAGGGCGAAGGCGGACCATTTCCTCCAATCTATGCCACCAAAGGAATCCAGTCCCAGGTAAAGTCGTGCCAAACCGGTGGCACGCCGCAATGGTTCTGTCTCATGCGCCAAGGCTTCCTTTTTCGCTTTCGCTCTTTTGGCGACAGGTAAATCGCCCTCCAAGTATTCGCGCAAAAGGATGAGTTCACCGGTGGGCTCTGCCGGGGAGGCTTGCCGGTCGGTGACGCTGACGATTTGACGACGGATCCTCGTAGCCAGGTTCTCCGTGGTGACTTCGGCATCAAGATGAACGTAGCACTCGATCATTTGCGAGATTATCCGAGGAAAGTCAGGATGATCCAGCAACGATTCGAACCAATCTGCTGCTTGGCGCCGCTGTTTTTCGTCTCCAATGTCCCCCAGAAGCCGCAGGCATTCGATGTTCCTCATGAGACCGTCCATTGTCCGCTCATCCTTCGTGAGTAACTGCGCAAACAAGGGCACGACGGATCCTACCTCGTAGAAGCGCGCAACATCGGCGGCCTGCTGTATTTCCTCAGTCTTCAGGGTTGGGCGCACTTCGCGTGCGAGGAAATCTTCAACCACCTCTCGCTTTATCCGCGTCGGCACCAGGATCGCCTCGTCGCCATGCCGGCGATGGTGAACCACCTCGGACAGTCGCCGCCAGGCCGTCGCTTCTTCAAAATAATTGGTATATGTGAGTGCTGGGAGACTCAGTTTTTGCGGCAGGACTAGCGCGGACGCCTCCTGACCTGGGAGGTTCGGGACGTTTTGCGCGAGCAACACGAGCGGCGCCAGATTCACCTGCGCCGCAACTTGGTTAACCAGCAGCCCCAGGCAACTTAAAGGAATCAGTGCGGTTTTGGAGGTGTATCTCATGGCTTGCTGCTCTCGCGCTCCAACCTTCGCACTAACCTTGAAGCTGAAACGGACGCGTCTTGTCCTCACCCAGCCATTTCTCCTGTTGTTTGTCGAGCGCCCCCTTGAGAAACACGATGGCTTTCAGCGCCCGGCCCCGGGCGAGGGTTCGAAACTCACTGCTTTCATCCGGATTCACCGCCGCCAATGCTTTCGTTAACCCCGCGACAACATGGGCGGTGCCCAACAGCCAGACTTCGCGCATGAGTTCGAATCCGGACCACTTTACCCAGTCAACGCCACCGGGAGCGTCCAAGGCAACATACAAGCGGGCGAGTCCAGTTGCCCGCGCGATGTTGTCCTTCTCGTCCAACAATTTATGCCGAAGCGCTTTGGCATGCTCGGTCACCGGAAGATCTCCCGCAAGGTATTCCTCCATCATGATCACCTGATTTGCGGACTCATCCGAAGCGGAACCGGAAGACTTTGCGGCCTCAAGAGACCGAGAAAGCCGGGCGGCGAGGCTCTTGGACTCGAAACCCGAGCGCAAATGAAAAAAACACTCTACGAACCCAGGCACTGCCTTCTCGAATAACGGGTGGGCCATCAGCCGTTCGAAATATGCAATTGCTTGTGCTTGCTGCTCGCCATTTCCCAGATCCCCCATGACCCTTAGGCATTCGATCGATTGCAGGATCTCCATCGCCGTTTGCTCCTGCCCCCTGAGTAATTCGGCGAAGTTCTTAACAGCAAGCGACAGCGCATAGAAGCGAGCGACGTCCGCTGCCCGTTGCACTTCCTCGCCTTCCAAGCTCGGTGTGACTTCCACCAATAGCGTCTCAAAGGCGGCTTCCCGCCGCACACGAGACGGCACCAGCAACTCCTCGGTGCCATGCCGATGGTGATGAATCATCCGGCGCACCTGATCTCGCCCGGCGGCGTCATCGACCCAATTCTCAAAACTATTCTGTGCCATAACTTCGCCGTTGATTGGGAATAACAATTTGCATTGGAGTTCTCGTCTTCAAGGTCAGGCATCTGCCGCGCTCGCCGGTAAATCTGTCACATCGGGCACCAAGACCGGATCCTGATTGGCTTTTAGCAACCCATATGAGGTGGCCACTGTGTGGAGGCGCAGGACCGGAGTGGTCACCGTGTTATTGGGAGCCGGCGTGGCGGCGGTTCCGTCCACGAGTACGGATCCGGATTCCTCGACGAGTTGATAGCTCGCCTTAATCGGCGCGTCGGCAATGTGCTTGGTCGCGTCATGCTGGTCCTCCGTCAGAATGGCTCCGTCCATTAGTTCGACCGTCTGGGTTCCCGCATCGTTCATTGGAGCCGTGGTGTGCGTGTTGTGCATCATAGGATGACACATTTCGTGCAGGATAACAAAAGCACGGGTGACCCCAGTTTTTGCTAGGTAAACGATCGGACCAACATCGGCGACCCATCCGGCATATGGACCGTAAGGCGAAAACCCGTCCAACGGCGTTCCGCCCACATACACTGGTTGGAGAGGCGTACCGACGATGTACATGTTCATGGCCCCTGCCGTATGGTAGTTCCAACGCAGAATCCGTTGTTCGGGACTGGCGGGCTGCCAGTCGACGGGGAAACTATTCAGCGTAAAATTCATGACTCGGCTTAGACTCTGGCCGCCGACGCCAGCCACCGGACGGTCATTGGACGTCACGTTCGTGACCACCGCCAGCTTGCCATCCGCTTTGAAAATCAGGATGTCGAATGGGTCGCTGACCTGGGAAGCTACCGCGGTGACGTCCGAACGGCGATGACGCAGCTTCTTGCAGGTATAGCCAGCCAGCGCCGGGGCGGCGGCGATTTTCGCGATTACGTTGTCAGCGGTCGTTTCCGGGGAATCGCCGGCGGTTGGGGAGTGAAAAAGCTGGATGCCATCCACGGTAAACGCCATTACTGATGGAGAGGTGGCATCTCTCTTCCCGGATGCATGGAAGCCACGGCGGGCGGCCGTTAGGTTGGCCACGCAGAGCATGTTCTTCGGAATATCGACTGTTGCGATTTGATCAATGATTGGTCGGAGATTCGCAGGAGCCAGGGCCGCCCGGCTCCATTTATAGACCGTTTTTCGGATTTGATCGGCAGTGATGCCGCAGCCGTTGACAATGTAGAAAGCCAGGTGGAGGCTAGAATCCGATTGCAAATTTGCTCCCTTCAGTGCAGCGCACTTTGCCACCGGACAATTCTGGAGACTGTAGCGTGCTTCAATGTGCTGGTGGAGAATTTCCGTATAGTGCTTCTGATAGGTCTTGGGTCCTTCGTCCCAGTAGTCAGCAACCAGCAGACACTGCTTGGGCCGCTTGGCACGGCTGGCTTCTGTGCTCACCAGGCGTAAATACGGAGACCGGAAGTAACTGGTTGAGGGGATCCGCTTGCACACGATGTTTTCCAGTTTTCGCGTGGCGGCAGTCGGCCGGGTGTATTTGGTGGCATGATGCCTCACGTAGGCAATACCACCTACCAAGTCCTTGTAGTACGCTGGCTTCAGCGCGAACAGATCCACCTTAACTTCATTCGCTTTCGCACCGTTGTCGTAAACTTGAATCTTGAAATGGTCCGGATCGTTGGAACCGAGCGTCTCGTGTCGATACACGCTGTCTGCGGGGAAGTTCCCGGCCGTCAAACCATCACCACCCCGGTCGCTCACATAATTGGTCACCGCTAATTGGGTAAGCTTGCTGTCGTCCTCCGGCACTGGGGGCGTCGCGTACCCTTTGCCTTGTTCCTTGATGAATTCGACCTTCGGAGGCGGAAAATTCCGGCGCTTGAATTTGTGCAATGCCTCGACGGCTTTTGAGAAGAGATTCGCCTTCTTTTCAGGTATGGTAACCTCCGTCCCAGCTGTCAGTGATTCGACATCCTTAAGCGCCGCGTTGGCGTCCCGCAGTTTTTGGCAGTCTGGAAATCCGTGCAGGATTGCCACCTCGCATAGAGTTTCACCACCCACAGCAGTGTAAATCATAGATCACGAGCTTTCATCGTGGAGCGGTTCTGCGAAAATTCTTTGCGCCTCAACACGCTTTGACGCCTTCCTGATCCAGGTTCGGAAAACTCACTTCCGCGCTCCCAGGCTCAATGCCATCGACCCTGGCGAAGCCTTTTTCGTCGAGCGTGCCCTGCGCTACGGAGCCGTCGGGCAATTTGATTGAATACTCCTCCCCTGGCACGGGTTGCCCATCTTCGTCCACGAGCTTTATTTCAATCCAGCTTGGCCTCTTTTCGCTTTCCTCTTGCGTCTTGGGAGGTTTGTAGGGATGCACCTTTACCGCGCCATATTTGCCGGTCTTGGCTTTGCGCTGCTCGGCTTTTATCTTCTCCACTTCTCCAGGATCTGCCTTATCGGCCTCTTCGGGCTTCTTCGGTTCGGCGGGGGCCACTGCCCTGCCTGCTTTTCCACTTTTCGGCGACGGCATAACCGGACCTCAATTGATTTGCACCATGCCGCCCTTCAGGGTGAGGGATCCGTCGCCCTTGACGGTGGTCGCCGGGCTCTTGATTTCGGCGCTCGCTCCGCCTTTGGCATTGAGCGTCGTGCCCGCGTCCAGTGTCATCCCGGTACCAGACTTTAGGTCAGCGGTGGTTCCGGATTCAATTTTCACCAGGCCATCGGTCTTGAGCGCGATGCCATCGGCGGCAATCGCGATCGACGACCCGCCCACCTTGATGGTCACATTGGTCATGCCCTCGATGACCACGTTGTCCGCCTTCAAATAATAATCCTTTGTCGTCTCCTCGGAATGGTTGGATTTGAACACCTCGGCGACATCGTCTTTGACCGTTAGCGACAATGTGCCATCCACCGCCTTGGCTTCCTTCCCCGCCACCTTGAGGTGGCGGTCTTTGCCAATCTGCTCCATGTGATCGGCATCCACGGTTTCATGGCGCTCGTTTTTGACATGTTCGAACTGGTCCTTTTTGACCATGAGATGCTGATTATTCTCAATCGTCGTGAAGGAGTCATTCTTGATGCGGATATCGAGGTTCTTTTCCCCGTGCAAATAAATCTGCTCCTCACCTTTCTTGTCCTCGAACCGTAGTTCGTTGAAGCCGCCACCGCCTTTGCTGGTGTTGGATTTGAGCGTGGAGATGGTGGCCTTGCCCGGCAGGTCGTATGGCGGCATGGCCTCCGCGTTGTAGACGCGCCCAGTAATGATCGGACGGTCCGGGTCGCCTTCGAGAAACTCCACGATTACTTCCTGGCCGATGCGCGGCAGGTAAATGGCGCCCCACTTTTTCCCCGCCCACTCGCTCGAGACGCGAATCCAGCAGGATGAATTCTCCTCCCCCTTGCCGTAGCGATCCCAATGGAATTGGACTTTCACCCGTCCATACTTGTCCGGGTAAATCTCTTCGCCCTTCGGACCGGCGACGAATGCGGTTTGCGGTCCCTGGATGGAAGGTTTGGGCGTGAGGCGGGCCGGGCGAAACTGCTGGGTTTTGTCAATGGCGGTGAAGCTGCACGTGAAGAATTCACCCGCACCTTCGGTGGTGGTGGCAAACTCGCCGGCATCGGCGTGGAGCGAGGTTCCCGTGACGAGGTACTCGCGGTTTTGATCGCTTCGGGCGTGGCCTTTCAGAGTGAAGAGACACCCGGCGGCCACCCCGCGGCTGCCTCCCTGGCCGTGCAGCGTTTCATATTGGGTTTGCAACTCTTGGAGGCGCACATTGGCCAGGCGGTCGCCTTCGCTTGCTTCCTGGTACTCCCCGGGATAATCGTAAATCTCAAATTGCGCCATGCCGTGCTTGCGCGAGACATTGGTCTGGGCCTGCAAAGAAGTCTTCGGCTTTTCGAAGTTAAAGTCATTCAGCGCGCACGCCACCGGTTGCACCTGCTTCTCGACCGTCCAATCCGAAATGACCTCGCGACCCGTGGCGCCCTTCTCCAGCTCATGAAATAGGATTTCCTGGTAACCGGGGAAAGGTTTATGGGCGCTGATTGAATCCGCCAGGGTCAGGGTGTGCTTGCCGTTTTCGTGTGCAAAGAAATAGTAAATTCCTTCCTGCTCCATCAACCGGCTGACGAAATTGAAATCCGTCTCACGGTATTGCACGCAGTATTCCAATTCGGGATAAGTCTCGGTCAGGCTGAGCTTATAATCGCTGAATCCGTGGCCTTTGAAGACCTCTTCGATGATTTTCGGCGCGGTTTTTGCCTGGAAGATGCGGCAGTCGGAAGTGCGCGTCAGGAACCAGAGCCAGGGCACGATGCTGGCCCGGTATTGGGCGTAACCGCCTTTGTTGGCCACTTGCACCAGGCGGTTCACCACCCCGTTAAAATACCGGGTTTTGTCCTCTCCGATGGCCAGGCGGATGGTGACATTTTTACCGACCACGTCGTCAAGATTCAGCTTGCCCGTCTCGCTGCTGAGTTCCGCTTCAATTTGGAAAGGCCGGCTGATTTCCTCCTGGATGACAACCGACCGCACTGCCAGCACATCGTCACCCGCGGCGGTGGTGATCGCCAGCAACCGGTTGGATTGATTAATGGCCATGCGGTTTCAGGGTTATGAGTTAACAGTAGCCTCTAAGATGCTCTATATCAAGGTGCGATAAGGTTCATGGGATTATCGACCCGGTTTTCGCCGCCGTCGTATTTAATCCCAGGACCGTCTTGGCGGCAGAATAAATTTCCTGACGCTTGGCCAAATGCGTCTCCGGGGCGTCTTCGGCGCCGTTGATCCCCTTGGTCACCGCCCGGAAATTGGCGTTGGTGTCAAACCTCGTGTAGCGGTTCAGATTGCGCTTTCGCCAATACCACCCCGCAATTCGGGCCGCGTTGGCCGGTTCGCTCGCCAGGTCCGGCTGGTCTTCCAGCGGCAGCTTAAGTGCCGCACCCGCCTCCCGGTAATTACTTCTCCCGGTCAATTGAATGTACCCCCGCCCGCGATAGCGCGCGCCGTCCCCAGCTTTCGTGTTTCCCAGCTTGGCCGCGACTTTCTTGCGATTCTCTGATGGCGAGTCTTTGTCATACATGAAGAAGAAGTAGTCGTAGACCTTGTCGTCAGGATCGCGATCCTCCTCTTTGGTCTTGAGATATTCTTTGTAACTTGAGCGCTCCCCGGTCTCGCTGTTATAAACCGTTTTGCCGCCACCTTCCTCTAATTTGGTGAAGTTCGCGCTTTCCACCGCCACCTGCGCCACAAACATGGCTTTTCCCACCTCCGTGTCGACCTGGGCCTCCCGCAACGCGGCGGAAAGATTCGGGGCGACTTCGTTGGCCGCGGCTCCCAGGCTGGGCACCATTCGCGACAATTGCTCGCCGGTCACGTTCTGGGCCGCGACCACCGGACTGGCCTCAGGCACCGCCCAATCGTTCAGGCCCAGACTTCCGGGCGTGTCACCCCAGATCGGGCTGAAGGGATCCGCGGCGTCATTGATGCCGAGCGGTCCGCACGTGCGCGGAGCCGGGTCCCACGGCTCCAGGCCCTTAAGAATTCTGGATACGGAATAGGCCATTCGCTTTTAGGCTGAAGGTGGTTCCAGGCCGTTTCCCCACGGCCAGCGACCCTAGTCAAACGCATACTTGAAATTGCCATCCTGGGCGGAGATGTGCACCCGTTTGACCTCCTGTCCGGCCGCCAGCCGGCCCAGGAATTCACGACCAATCTCCGGCAGCATGGTGTTGGTGATCATGGCATCGACCATGCGCGCGCCCCGCTCCAATTCCGTGCAGCGCTGCCCGATGAGTTCCGGCACGGTTTCCTCGTAGGTGAACGGCACCTTGTGGTTTTCCTTCACCCGTTTCTCGACCCGGCTCAGGTTCAGTTTAATGATGCGATGCAGCACCTCCTTGGTGATCGGATAAAACGGCACCACCACCAACCGGTTCAGCAAGGCGTCGGGAAATACTTTCGTCAGCGGCCCGCGCATCGCTTTCTCGAGGCCGTCCGCGCTCGGCATCAACTCGGGATCCTTGCAGAGGTTGATGATCACGTCCTGGGAGGCGTTGCTCGTGAGAATGATGATCGTGTTCTTAAAGTCGATATAACGGCCCTCGGCGTCTTCCATCCAGCCCTTGTCGAACACCTGGAAAAAGATCTCGTGCACATCCGGGTGCGCCTTTTCCACCTCGTCCAGCAACACGACACTGTAAGGACGCCGCCGCACCGCCTCGGTCAGCACCCCGCCCTCTCCGTAGCCCACGTAACCCGGGGGCGAACCTTTCAAAGTGCTAACCGTGTGCGCTTCCTGGAACTCGCTCATGTTGATGGAGATCATGTTCTGCTCGCCGCCATACAACGCTTCGGCCAGGGTAAGCGCGGACTCCGTTTTACCGGTGCCGCTGGGTCCGACGAGCATGAAGACACCGATCGGTCGATTCGGATTGTCCAATTGCGCGCGGCTGGTCTGAATGCGGCGGGCGATGGTTTCCAGCGCGTGTCGCTGACCGATGACCCGCCGTTCCAAAATGTCCGCCAGACGCAGCACCTGCTCGATCTCGTTCTTGACCATGCGCCCCACCGGGATGCCAGTCCAGTCCGCCACGACACTGGCGATGGCATTGGCGTCCACGCTCGGGAACACCAACGGCGACTCGCCTTGAAATTGCTTCAGGCTTTCCTGCGCGGCTTTCAATTCGGTCAACAGTTGAGCTCGTTGCTCCTCGGTAAGATGGCCGTTGCCATTTCCGCCGGTCGCGGGCGCCGGTGCGGCCGTGGGCGCTGGCGCCGGTGTCGGTGTCGGCGTGGTTGCGGGTGCTGTGGACGCAGTTGCGCTGGCCGCCTTCAGTGCGTCATCCGGTCCGACTCCCGCGGCGCGCAATTTCGAGCGCAAATCCAGAATCTTTTCGACGAACTGCTTTTCCTCGTTCCAATGTTTCTCGAGTTCCTGCAGTTCCTCTTTCTCCTGCGCGAGCTTCGCGTCGATTTCTGTCACGCGCGCCTGGTGATCGAGCCCGGTGGCGGTCTCGCGATCCAGGATTTCAAGTTCGGTATTCAGGGCCTGGATCCGGCGACGGCAATCGTCCACTTCGGGCGGCACGGCATGCTGGCTCACCGCCACGCGGGCGGCCGCGGTATCGATCAGGCTGACGGCTTTGTCCGGCAATTGACGGCCGGCGATGTAGCGATGCGACAGCCGTACCGACGACTCGATGGCTTCGTCCAGCACCTGCACTTTATGATGCTTTTCAAACGGCACCATCACCGCGCGCATCATGCGCACGCACTTGGCTTCGTCCGGCTCCTCGACCTTAACAACCTGAAAACGGCGAGTGAGCGCCGGGTCTTTTTCGATGTGGCGCTTGTATTCGTCCCAGGTGGTGGCTGCGAGGGTGCGCAAGGTGCCGCGGGCCAGGGCCGGCTTTAACAGATTCCCCGCATCGCTGCCACTGCCGCCGGTTCCGATCAGGGTGTGCACCTCGTCGATAAACAGGATGATCGGCTTGGGCGAAGCCTGGATTTCATCGATCACACCCCGCAAGCGTTGTTCGAATTCCCCTTTCATGCTCGCGCCGGCCTGGAGCAACCCGACATCAAGCGAGCGCACCGATACGTCCCGCAACGACGGGGGCACGTCACCGGCCAGGATGCGATGCGCAAAACCTTCGACCACCGCCGTTTTGCCCACACCGGCTTCGCCCGTTAGGATGGGGTTGTTCTGTCGTCGGCGCATCAAGATGTCCACGCATTGCCGGATCTCTTCGTCGCGTCCGATAACCGGATCGATTTCCCCTTTCCGGGCTTTCTCCGTGAGGTCGGTGGTAAAGCGTTTGAGGGCTTCCTGCTTGCCCATCTCGGCGGGCGCCATCGCGCCGCTGGTTTCTCCCGGCGCCGCCCCCGCGCTGAGGCCGGAACCGTCGCTGGCCCGCATGACTTCCTCGGGAGAACCGGCCACGATCTTGGCGAAATCATCGGTCAATTGTTCCGCTTTGATTTTGGCGAACTCCCGGGACGAGCCGAGAAAGACATTGCGGAGAGAATCGGTCTTGAGGAAGGCCACGACCAGGTAACCGGTGCGCACCTGGTATTCGCCGTAGAGCAGCGTGGCGTAAATGTACCCCTGCTGAATGGCCATCTCGATGTGCGGAGAAAAGTCGCTGATCGCCGTGGCCCCACGCGGCAGGCGGTCCAGACTCGCGACCAGGTCCGCCGCCAGGCGCGAGGCATCCAGGCCAAAGTGCCGGATGATGCGGAGCACATCGGAATCCTGCTGCTGCAACAACTGGTGCAGCCAATGCACCGTCTCCACATAGGGATTGCCGCGCATCTTGCAGAAGATGGTTGCGGCTTCGATGGATTTGTAGCCCAGGGGATTGAGTTTGCCGAAGAGGGTGGTGCGTTTGATGTCGGACATAATCTTAGGGTCTGGTGGTTAAGGGTATTGCGGGCGGCTCAGGTCAAGTGGGCACGAGCACCAGGTCGCCGGCGTCGTGTTCGAAAGGTTTGGTTTTTAGCCAGGTGGTCCAACCGAGTCGACCGAAACGACCCAACTGGCTCGAAGGCACTTCGTCTTTTTTCAGCAACAACTGCGCATCCCAGGAAAACAGGTCGCCGACATATTGGCGGACCCAGTCTTTCAACCGCTTGAAGGCGGCGCCGTTGGGCAGCAGCCGTTCCAAATCGCTCAGGCGCATTGGCCCGAGGCGGATGCGGAAATGCATTTGAGTGGTCCACACCCGCGCGCCGACGATGAGGGTTTGGCCCAGGCAACCGGAAGCGCGATCCCGCCCCACCTTGCACAAGGATTCCTGGGGCAGGTTCAGCCAGCGGCCGACGAACGTGTGCACCTCGGCTTTGATGGCAAAAAAGTCTTCGATGATCGCTTCCAACCCACCTGCGTTCCGCGCGTGATGCACGAGGCGCCCAGCGAAGTAAAGTTTGGCGCGGTCGGGCACGGATTCGCGGCCTTCGAGACTTTCCATGCCCAATCCCACCAGGGCCCCCACGTAGTGCGGCCAGCATTGGTCGTGGGCTCGATCGGCATCGACGGTTTTCTGCGCGTCCGCCCAGGCCCGAAACAGGAATGACAGCAGGCGGTGGTGGAAAACGTTGCAGAAACTGACGAACGTGGCGTCGCCGAAATGCTGGATCCGGTCGCGCGCGTATTCGGTGAGGCACAGCGGCAACGGGCCGTTCGGACCGAACAGACCGAAATGGCGGGAAAACAGCACCCCGGGTCGCGCCGGGTCCTTGTGACGCAGGCTTTCGAGCGCGGCCGGGGCAAAATCCAAGCCGGGACTCTGCGCGAGCCGCACCGGGTCCTGTCGCGGGGACCACGAGTGGCCCAAACGCGGACCATCCGGCGAGAGCCGTTGCAGGAGCCGCAGCGCCGCGAAGAAATCGTAGGCGTACGGCTCGCGCTCCAACTCGGCAATTAAAGCATCGGTTGTCGGCCCATTTGGATCGGCCATCGCATGATCTCCTTGCGTTGCTGCGTGGTAATCACGGTTTCAGTGAAAGAGTTCAAGGCCACGTATTTCGCAAAAAACTGCTCCAGCACCGCTCCAAGCACAAACACGCCCTGGCCCTCGTATGAAGTTTCATCCATGACCAGCGTGATCTCGAGCCCGCGCGCGAAGGTGATGGGTCCCGGAACCGGCGCGCGCCGCACGATTGCCTGGAAACGCACACTCCTGATCCCGTCGATTTCCTTGAGCATTTCGCGGTCGTTGGGATCGACGTATAAGCGCAGCAGCTCACGCAGACCTTCCGCGCCACGTTCCGGGCTGGTGTCCTGCAACGAGAGATAGTTGAGCGACAGATGGCTGATCAGCCGCCAGGCGAACCGGCCCGAGGGCACGTTCGGCTTTTCGGGGTTCTGTCCGGCCAGGACCAGGCTGGGTTTGGGAAAGGTGGGACCGTCGATCACCCGGATCGCCGCCACTGGCCCGCTGACTTCCATAGTGAAGTCCGTCCGTCCGATTCCCTTGGCCATCTGGATGGGCAGATGCCGGTTCGTGCAGAGCGCTTTGATCCCCAGTTGGAGCAGGTTCGTCCGGCTGGGCGCCATGTCCGCGTCCACAATGGAAATAAAGACATCCGTTCCGGCGTAGGAGGAGCGTCGCCCGGTCAATCGCTCGCGGTCGCTGAACAGCCGCGGCAGGCGGTTGAGCGTATAAAACGAGGCGGTGTCCAGGTCCGTGTCGCGCGCGCGATAAAATGGCAGGAACTGGCGCTCCTGTTCCGGGGTCTCGCCATAACCGGTCACGCCGGTCAGCCGGTAGACCTCGTAGTCCAGCGGCCGGTTGCGATCCGGGACCACGTGAAATTCGGAAGAGCGCGACGAAAGCAGAATGCGGTCGAGCGTCTTTTCGAAAAGGTTGATGGCCGGAGTGCAGAAAAGCTCGAAGCATGTCCTATCGACTTTGCCTTCGAGCCGGGTATCCGGTTCGTCCAGGGCGATGATCAAATCCAGTTCTTCCCCCGTGATTCCCGCCAGCGCGCTCTGGAAGCCCGCCATCTCAAACATCATGAAGCGTTTCGGGAATGCAAAATATTCGCGGATGAGGCGATAGCCTTCGAAGCTGTGAGGGGCTGCGGGCAACAGGGCCTGTTCCGGAGAGAAACCCACCCGGCGGAGGCAATCGGCCGGCAGGATAACCGGCGGCAGGTTGCGCTGGGAAGGGGACTTCACGATCAGCTTCGCCTTGTGCGCGAAGATTTGCTCGTAAATCTGGCCCGGTAATTCATCCGCGCCGCGGATGTAAACCACGAGCGGATCGGCGCGAATTTCATTGAAGCCCTTGGCCAGCGTGGACCGCAGCCGCAGGCGGATCGCCGCCCGGGCCCCGAGCCCGGCCGGCAGATTCAGCTCCGCCATGTCGCGAATGAAATATCGTCCCTCGACAATCGTCAGCGGGAGCAGCCGCACGTCGTGCGCGGTCGAAAAAGTGCAGGCGGTGCGGTCGCCTTTGGCCAATTGGCTCCGCAGCAGGGTGCCGCGTTTAATGGGAAAGCCCTCGGCCAGGGCCCCTTCCTGCTCCTCCGGTTCAAATTTCACCATGGCCATCGAGGGCACCGGGCAGAGGTAATCGGGATAGACGGTCTCGAGGAGCCCCTGCGTGAACCGTGGAAATTCCGCGTCCAGTTTGAGATGAACTCGCGCCGCGAGGAACGCGAATCCCTCCATCAATCGCTCGACATAGGGATCGGGGCAGATCGCCTTGCCTTCCGGGTCAATCGCCAGGCGGCCGGCCACTTTGGGAAAATCGCGTCCAAACTCCGCAGCCGTCTCGCGCAGGTGCCGGAGTTCCGTGTTGTAAAGATCGAGCAGTCGCTCATCCATGCGGCGCGTCTCCCAGCACGCACTGGCCGGTTTCCAAATCGACCTGGGTTTTGACGTGCAATTGCTCGGGTAACGGATTCGCCCAAAGCTCCCCGGTAATCTCAAACGCTACATGATTCCGTTCCGCGTCGGTGTGAATCACCAGGCTCTCGGCCGACAGGCGCGGTTCAAAGATCCGCACCGCTTCGCCCAGTTCTTCCCGCAGCCGGTCCATGTCCGGAGCCATCAGTCCGCAAAGTTGTCGGGTGCCGAAGTTAATCACCGACTGCCAGGCGTACGGGTAATCCCGGAGTTGAAATCCTTCGAGCCCTTCGGTCCGCAAATAGGCTTGCGAATTGAAAAGCCATTCCAAATCCCGCAGCACGCCGCGCCGGTATTTCTGATGGGAAATTACCCGCTGCGCGCGACTTTCCTCCTGCTTTTGCGGTTCGTCATCCGTCAAACGATCCAGCAAACAGGGCTGCAGCTTTTCGTTTGGAATCAGGTCCGCCATGGGTTTAAGAGGCGGGCTGGATTTCCAGGGTGCGGCACGACAGCAACGGATATTCGTTGGCGCTGGTGGCCAACACGCGCTGGCCAAGGCCCAGGTAGGTTTCGTGCGGCTCCTGCCGCCACTCCGTGGTGCGCGCCAGCCGCAGCGGCCCATCCGCCGATTGTTCGGTGTCCGGGTATCGGGCGGGAATGTGCACCGGCACGCTGCCGCCGTTGGCCCAGGTCACCTGCGCTGGCACCCACACCAGATCCCGCAAATCATGCGGTGGTTCGCATTCGATCTTGCTGATATTGGAAAAAGGCGCCCAGTAATACTTGCCCTCGAGAATCAATTCGAGCACCGGCCCGAGCCGGGAATCGGCATCGGCCACCCATTCGAAAGCTTCCCCGTTCAGGGTGCCCGTCGAAACCGGGGCGAGATCAAAGGCATGTTGCCGGGATTGCGCGGCGGCTTCAACCTTCCCCGCGGCCAGCAGTTGATTGGCCTGCAGCAGCGCGCCCATCCATTCTGTGGGCTCCCCGAAGATCAACGGGGTGCGTTTGCCGGAGAACACTTCGCGACGCAGGAGTTCGCAGGCGATCACGGGGCGGAAGATCTGCGCCAGCAGCATGGTCTCGGCATTGAGGCTGGCCACCACCTGGAGCTGGGTCAGCGCTTTGTCGAGACGGCCCAGCACGCAGTAAAGTTGAAAGAGAAAGAGGCGCAGCCGGTTGTCTTCCGGCTTTTGGCGAATCTCAGCCTGCAGCGCGGACAAACCCTCTTCGAGACGACCGGACTGGACGAGTTCGGCGGAATTCATAATGGCGCACCGCGCCCGGCATCGAGCCGGGCGCGGGAGCACAGCTTTCGATTGCGGTAATGCTTAGCCGCCAGTATTGGTCTTGAGGTCGTACTTGTGGATGACCGGGGAATCCAGACCACCGGTTTCCTTCTGCGGCGCGTAGGAGACTTCGATCTTCGCAAAATTGAAGGAAATCGATTCCGTCGGCACTTCCGACCCGGCGGAACCGCCGGTCTGGTAGCTCGAGATCAGGAGATCGCTGAATTTGATTTTCAGATACTCCTGCTGTTCCTTGCCCGCCTTGCGGCAAGTGAGGTTGGCTTCCTTGATGTGCTGGCCGGTGGCGCAGGCCAGGAACAGCTTGGGACTGGCCTTGTTCACCTTCATGCTGAAGCTGAAATCCTGCATGGCCACCTTGCCGGCGCCGCCGCCGCCGCCATACGCCTGGGAACCACTGTTGGTTTCACCCCAACTCCAGCTCTCGAGGTCGATCTCCGCTTTATGCTTCGCGTCCGTCGCCTCGCCGGGTATTCCGTCGATTTTTAAAAAATAATCTACTGCCATAACTTATTTCTCCTAATGACTCACGGTTTGCCGAACCCCTGTGCCCGGGTTCGGCGGGTTTTTTCCGTTTGCACCCGCGCGTGGCACAAACCGCGCAGGAACTCCGTTGACCGGGGAGCGTTATCCGCCGCCCTTGGCGGAAGGCAGTTTCGAAACCAACCGCAACGAGACGGTCAGGCCCTCCAATTGATAATGTGGACGCAAGAAGAATTTGGACGTGTAATAGCCGGGGTTGCCGGCCACTTCTTTGACTTCCACCTTGGCTTCCGCGAGCGGGTAACGCGCCTTTACTTCCTCGGCGGATTTGGAATCGCAGCAGTACTGACTGATCCACTTGTTGAGCCAGACTTCCATGTCCTCGCGTTCCTTGAACGAGCCGATTTTATCCCGGACCATGCACTTCAAGAAGTGCGCGAAGCGGCAGGTGGCGAATAGATAAGGCAACCGGGCCGCCAGGTTGGCGTTGGCGGTGGCGTCCGGATCATCATAGGTGGCCGGCTTTTGCAGCGACTGCGCCCCCATGAACACCGCGTAATCAGTGTTCTTGTAGTGCGAGAGCGGCATGAAACCGTTCTTGGCCAATTCCGCTTCGCGCCGATCGGTGATGGCGATTTCCGTTGGACACTTCATGTCCACACCGCCGTCATCCGACGGGAAGGTATGGACCGGTAATCCTTCGACCATGCCGCCGGATTCCGCGCCGCGAATGCGCGCGCACCAGCCATACAGCTTAAAGGCCCGGGTGATGTTGGTGGCCATGGCAAAGGCCGCATTGGACCACACATATTTTTCATGGTCCGCTCCAGCCGTATCTTCTTCAAAGGCAAACTCTTCCAACGGAACCGTCGCGGCCCCATAGGGCAGCCGGGACAGGAATCGCGGCATGGCCAATCCCAGGTAACGGGCATCGTCCGATTCGCGGAGGGACCGCCAGGAGGCGTATTCCGCCGTCTGAAAGATCTTGGTCAGGTCGCGAGGATTACTCAGTTCCTGCCAGGAATCCATGCCCATGAGGCTTGGGGCGGCTCCGGCAAGGAACGGGGCGTGCATGGCAGCGGCGATTTGCGCCATGCCACCCAGCATTTTTACGTCCTCGGGGGAGTGGTCGAAATGGTAATCGCCAACCAGCGCGCCGTAGGGTTGGCCGCCGGGTGACCCGAACTCGTCCTCATACAGCTTCTTGAAGATCGGGCTTTGATCCCAAGCCGTGCCTTCGAACTTTTTGAGCGTCTTCTTCAGATCGTTTTTCGAGACGTTCAGCACCCGGATCTTCAGCATCTCGTCGGTTTCCGTATTATTGACGAGATAATGCAGGCCGCGCCAAGTCCCTTCCAGGGACTTAAAATCAGCGTGGTGAATGATCAGGTTGATCTGTTCGGACATCTTGCGGTCGATCTCCGCGATCAGCGCCGAAATGGTCTTGATGGCGTCAGCGGAGACGAGCACGGTCGAGGAGAGGGCCTGCTGCGCCAAGGTCCGCACCGCGGTCTGGACCGCTGTCTGCTTTTGGGGATCGCGGGCCTTGAACTCTTTGTTGAGCAACGACTCGAATTCATTTACTTCGCCGGTGGCGAGCGGAGCCGCGCCGGCCTGGGCTAGATTATCAGGAGGCAACATGGATATTTTCCTTTAGTTAGTACGCTTCTCGATTACTGCGCTGGTTTTTCCGTCGCGTTCGGCGCGGCTGCCAGAGACTTCATCAGGTCGGGGTTGGCGAGCAGTTTGCCCACGAGTTCCTCGGCTTTGTCCTTCCCATCCATGTACGTCAGGAGGTTGGCCAATTCGGTGCGGGCCGTGAGCAATTTGTTGAGGGAATCTACTTTTTTGGCCACCGCCGCGGGGGAAAAGTCTTCCATGCTCTCGAAAGTCATTTCGACATTCAAATTGCCTTCACCGGTGAGCGTGTTCGGCACTTGAAAAGCCACCCGTGGCTTGCAGGACTTCAGGCGGTCATCAAAATTGTCGACGTCGATTTCGAGAAATTTTCGATCCCCCACCGGAGGCAAGGCCTCCGCAGGTTTGCCCGAAAGATCTGCCATCACTCCCATTACAAACGGGAGTTCGATTTTTTTCTCCGCCCCGTACAATTCGACATCGTACTCAATCTGAACGCGGGGAGCCCGATTACGGGCAACGAACTTCTGGCTGCTAGTTTTGGCCATAGTAGTGTTTAAAGGGATTACTTGTTCGTGAACATACTTCTTTCGACTTGAGTGTCAAGTGGATGGCCAATTACTTTTTTTGCACGCGCAACCCTTGTATCCTGACATGACCAGCTACGATCTAATTGCCTACCCCAACCACGCCCACGCGCAGACCCACCCCGATCGCCTGGCCGTAATTGGCCGACTCTTCGGACTGCAACCGGCCTCCCTTCCCGCCTGCCGGGTGCTGGAGCTGGGCTGCGGCGCCGGCGGGAATCTGGTCCCCCTGGCGGTCCAGTTTCCCCAAGCCGCCTTCTCGGGAATTGATCTGGCCGAGAAACCCGTCGCCCAGGGCAACCAGATGATTAAAGACCTGGGATTGAACAACATCCACCTGGCGCCCGGGGACCTGGCCCAGGTGGATCAATCCTGGGGCGAGTTTGATTACATCATCGCTCATGGGGTGTATGCGTGGATACCGCCCGAGGTCCGCCAGTCGCTCCTGCGGGTTTGCCGGGAGCGCCTGGCCCCGCAGGGCATCGCCTTCATCAGCTACAACGCCCTCCCAGGCGGGCACCTGCTCCGGGTGGTACGGGATTTAATGTTGTTCCACACCCGCGGCTTCCAGGATCCCGATGAACGGCTCCGCCAGGCGGTGGCCGCGGTCAAATTCGTCGCCGACGGCCAGGATACGGTCGATGAATACCGGCTCTGGATGCGGGCTGAACTGGAACGAATCCTCGAGCACGATGAGGGTCACTTATTTCATGATGAACTCGGCGAGATCAATGATCCGTGTTATTTCACCGACTTCATCGCCCAGGCGGGCCGTCACGGTCTGCAATACCTTGGCGAAGCGGATTTCTTCGAGATGACGGATCACGCTTTCAAGGACGAGGTCCGGGTCAATCTCCGGAAACTGGCGGGAAACCGCCTGGTCCGCGAGCAATACCTCGATTTCCTGAAATGCCGGCGGTTCCGGCAGACGTTGCTGTGTCACCAGGGCCTGGCCTTGAAACCGCAGCCGGATGCCGCCCAGGTCCGTGAGTTCCTCGTATCCTCGACCGCGTTGCCCCTGGCCGAGCCCCAGCCGGACCAACGCCCGGGTGCGACGGTTTTTGAAACACGCACCGGCGCCAGGTTCCAGACCGATTTCCAGCAGGGCAAAGCAGCCCTGGCCCGGCTCCGGGCGGCCTGGCCGTCGCCCGTGGCTTTTGACGAGCTTGTTCGTGAATTGGCACAACCAGGCGCCGGAGCCGAGGCGCCGGTCGAGGATCTGCCGGGCAAACTTGCTGATTTCCTCCTGGAACTGTATGGCGGTGGGATGGTGCAATTCCACACCACCCGGCCCATTTGCGCCGCCACGCCCGGGGTCCGCCCCGTGGCCAGCCCGGTGGCGCGCTGGCAGGCGGCCCGCGGGCATTTCGTCACCACGGCCTTTCACCTGACCATCAAGCTCGAAGACGAGATCGGACGAAAGCTGCTGACGTCCCTGGATGGCACCCGTGACCGGGCGGCGCTGGTGAAAGCATTGCTACCACTGCTGAAATCGAACGCTCCATCGGCACCCGGGGATTTGGAGACGATCCAGCGCGAAATCGAAGCGAAACTCGAGCCCAACCTGGAAACCCTGGCCCGGCTGGGGCTATTAATTGGGTAGGTCCGTGGGGGTGTAGCCCTGGCGATTAGACCGGCCCTAAATCATCAGAAAGACAGGATTCTCAGGATAGTCAGGATGGGACCGCTTGTAGCTTGCCGCCCTGTGGTTGTCCGGATCCAAATCCTGTGAATCATGTCCATCCTGTCCTCAGTCTCGGTTGGCAACCGCAGCCACCAAGCACCGAGACGGTGCTTGAACTCGCAGCCGGGACGGCCGCGCTACGTAATTGGTCTTGCCTTCCCGTCGCGGGCTGGAGGGTCTACACCGGATTTGCCGGTTCGGCGATGAGATCGTAATCGGTGTGGCCAATGACACGGACGCTGGCGAATTGGCCGACCGGCAGTTGACCCCGGATGTAGACCCTCCCGTCGATATCCGGGGCATCGGCTTCGGCTCGAGCCAGGAGGTAACGGCCGCGGAGTTGGGCGCGGTGTTGGTCTTCGCCCCGGATTAGGCCGTGCTCCCAGGAATCCACCCGGGCGCCCTTCAATTCCTCGCGGCTGGCTTCCCGTTCCACCAGCACCTTGAGCGTGCGTCCGACCTGGGCCCCCGAGATGGCCGAGGCAATCTCATGCTGCACGGCCATGGCGCGATCCCGGCGCTCCTTCTTGACCTTGTCGGGAATCTGGCCCGCCATCTTGCCGGCCCGGGTCCCCTCCTCCTGGGAATAAGCAAAAACCCCCAGCCGTTCAAACCGGGCTTCCCGCATGAAATCCAGCAATGAAGCGAAAGCCGATTCGGTCTCGCCCGGGAACCCGACAATGAACGTGGTGCGCAAGGCGATGCCCGGGACACCGCGCCGGATGCGCGCCAGCAGGTCCACGATGTATTCGCGGGTGGTTTCTCGCCGCATGCGCTCGAGCAGGTTCGGGTGAATATGCTGCAACGGAATGTCGATATACCGGGCCACCTTCGGACATTCGGCGATGGTTTGAATCAGTTCGTCCGTCCAATGCGCGGGATGAGTGTAGAGCAGCCGGATCCAGAAATCCCCGGGCAACGCGTTGAGCTCGCGGATCAGGCTCGAAATTGTGGTGGCGCCCGGCGCGAGGCTCGAGATCGCGGCGCTGAACTTTGCGGGCGCCGCGATCGCCCTCGAGTGCCCGGGACGCAGATCCAGGCCGTAATACGTGGAATCCTGGGAAATGAGATTCAGCTCCTTGACCCCATCCGCCAGCAACCCTCGGCACTCGGCCACGACGTCCGCCAGGGCCCGGCTGCGGTGCGTGCCGCGCATGCGCGGAATGATGCAAAAGCTGCACGGATGATTGCAGCCTTCGGCGATTTTGACGTAGGCAAAATGCCGGGGCGTCAGGCGAAACCGCGGCGTGGCGTAATCCGGTATGAACGTGGGGCGCGCGTGCACTTCAAGCAACGGACCCGGCAAGGCGGTGGGGGCCAGCGTGCGTCGGGTCTGGCCAAACTCGGCGGTGCCGCGCAGATTGGGACCGGCATTCGCCACCGGCTGGGCCTTTTCCAAGGCCGCCAGTTGCCGGCTGATGCGTCGGGCCGAAGCGGCCTTTTTGCCGGAGCCAGAGGTGATCTTTTGGGTGCGATTAGCCAGGGCCTGGCGCACGATGGCGCCCGCTTGCGCCACCTGGTCGATGCCCATGAACGCATCCACTTCCGGGAATAATTTGGGCAGATCGTCGCGGAACCGCTGCGGCAGACAGCCGGCCACCACCAACCCCTGGCCGCGATGCCCCGCCTCCCGCACCTGGGCCGACTCCAGGATGGTGTCCACGCTCTCTTCCTGCGCCGAATCAATGAAGGAACAGGTATTGACGATGAGCACATCCGCCCCGGAAGGGTCGTTCGTGATTTCCACCCCCTCCTGGAGCAGCGAGCCGAGCATGATCTCGGCGTCCACCAGGTTTTTGGCGCACCCGAGACTGATCATCCCGACTTTCAGGGGGGGAGTTGAGACTGGTTCGGCAGTTTTACTCATCAAAGCCCGGAAAATAGCGCAAATCCCGGCCCCGGGCAACCTCGACGACGGCCCCGGCGCTGGATCGGGATGTTTTCCACCAGGTCCGAAACTTCTTCAGCAAAGGGGAAAATTCGGGAGGGGGGTACACGACGCAGAGGATCCTTATTGATCGCCACAAAGACGATCACCCCCTGCCGGCAAGGGAGAGCAGAGGACCCACGGAACACGAAATATTCGGAAGGAGATGGTGAATTGAGGCCAGAGGAAACCGCTGATCATCACTCATTGGGCGCTAATGAAGAACAGGGGCGCGGATGTCCGAGTCCGCTTACATCGTTCGGAGGACGGCCGCGGTTGATCCTTGCGGGTGGAGGAGAGGTGCGCATGGACAGAATCGCCAGTCGTTGTTTCTTCTCCAGCTCCGGCAGGAGCGCCATGCGTATAGTTCGCAAACCGTAAACATCCATTTTCCCGGCTCCGGCAGACGGCGTTCGAGCGCGGCAACGCATTTCGCGTCAAGAAATGTTTGATTGCCCGGCCGGAAAAGCCCATTACATTGGCATTCAAATCATGAAACTGCATTTCTATTCCGCCTGGGCCGGACTCCTGGCCGTCACCACCTTTGTGAGCCTTGGGCTCAATGCCCCGGCCCAAGCCGCGGTTGCCGCACCACCCGCCGGTTTTACCGCGCTGTTCAACGGCACTGACCTCACCGGTTGGCGCGGGGGCGACACCTTCGATCACCGCAAGCTGCTGGCGATGCCGGCGGCGGAGCGCGACGCGCAGATCGCCAAGTGGACGGCGACGATGAAAGCCCACTGGCGCGCCGAGGATGGCGTGCTGATCAATGACGGCCAGGGCGCGTATGCCACCACCGAGAAGGACTATGGCGACTTCGAGCTGCAATTGGAATACGCCACGGTCCCCAAGGCGGATAGCGGCATTTATCTGCGTGGCTGTCCGCAGGTGCAGATCTGGGATTATACCGAAGAAGCCAAGTTCAACCTGGGCGCCAACAAAGGATCCGGAGGTCTTTGGAATAACAGCCCGGGTGCGCCTGGCAAAGATCCGCTGGTCCTGGCGGACAAGCCATTCGGCGAATGGAATAAGGTGCGGGTGATCATGGTTGGGGCGCGGGTAAGCGTCTGGCTGAACGACAAGCTGGTGGTGGACCATGCCTTGCTGGAGAACTACTACGACCGCAAGAAGCCGGTGCCGGCCCGAGGCCCGATTCAACTGCAGACCCACGGCGGGGAGATCAAATGGCGCAACCTGTATGTGCGCGAGATTGCGGGCACCGAGGCGAACCAAATCCTGGCCGCGCACGGCGGCGCGGGCTTTGACTCCGTGTTCAACGGCAAAGATTTCACCGGTTGGGCCGGCCCGATCAACGAATATGAAATTGTGGGCGGCGCGATTCAGTGCCGGCCGAAGAAGGGCGGCACGATCTTCACCGCGAATGAATACGGGGATTTTGCCGCGCGACTGGAATTCAAACTGCCCCGAGGCGGAAACAACGGGTTGGCCATTCGTTACCCGGGCAAGGGCGACACCGCCTACGATGGGATGTGCGAAGTCCAGGTGCTGGACGAGAATTACGAACAGGCGACGGGTGATAAGATCGACGCACGCCAGGTGCATGGCTCGGCCTATGGCATGGTGGGCGCCGAACGAGGTTACCAACGCCCCATCGGGGAATGGAACTTCGAGGAAGTCACCGTCCAGGGTTCGAAAATCGTCGTGGAACTTAACGGCACGGTCATCCTGAACGCCGATTTGGCGAACGTTACCGAGTTCATGGGCGGTCACCCGCATCCGGGGAAAGATCGCAAAGTCGGCAGCTTCGGTTTCGCCGGCCACAATGATCCCGTGGCGTTTCGCAACATCAGCATCAAGAAACTCTAGAGCCTGGGCGGCGATGGCCGCAGGCTGCGCAAATGCGAATCCTGTTCCTGGGCGGCACCGGCAATATTTCCAGCGCCTGCGCCGCCCGTCTGCATCAGGAGGGGCACGAGGTTTGGATTCTGAGCCGCGGCCGCAGGCCGGTGCCGGCTGGTTACCGCACCATCGTCGGCGAGCGGCGGGATCTGCCACGACTGGGAGAGGCGCTCAGCCAGGCTAATCCGGAAGTGGTGCTGGATTGGCTGGGGTTCGAGCCGGCCGACCTCGAACTGGGCGTGCCGGTTTTCCGCGGTCGCGTGCGCCAGTATGTCTTCATCAGCTCGGCGACCGTTTACCAAAAGCCGCCGGGGCGCCTGCCCATTACTGAAGACACGCCACTGGGCAATCCGTTCTGGGAATATGCGCAGCAAAAACTCCGCTGCGAAGTTTGGTTGCGGCAGCGCTGGGAGGAGGAGCGTTTCCCGATCACGATTGTGCGGCCCTCGCACACCTACTCTCACCTGTGGGTGCCGAACCCGGTCTCGAGCGCGGGCTATGCCTTTGCCGCCCGCCTCGAGCGCGGCGAGCCGGTGTTCGTGCCGGACGAGGGCACCTCTTTGTGGACCCTCACGGCCGCTACGGATTTCGCGGTGGGCTTCGCCGCGCTGGTGGGGCGCGAGGAAGCTATCGGGGAGGCGTTCCACATCACCAGCGACGAGGCCCTCACCTGGCGCCAGATTATTGGCGAGATCGGGGCGGCCCTCGGGGTCAGGCCCGAAATTGTGCCGGTGCCGACCGAATTCATCTGCCAGTCGGTGCCGGAATTGAGCGGCAATCTTAAGGGGGACAAAGCGCATTCGGCGGTTTTCGATAACTCGAAGCTGCGCCGGCTGCTACCGGGGTTTCGTTGTGGCAAGCCGTTCGCCGCCGGCATTCGCGAGGCGATTGAATGGATGAGGCACCATCCGGAAGATCGCAACCTGAACCCCAAGGTCGACACGATCATAGATAAGGTGCTTCAGGACTGGAAACGCGTGGAGAGACCTGCGGCGTGAGCAGAAGCGGCGGCGGCTACGATCCCGGGGTCACGAGGCTCCCGACGTAATTCAGGATGTCCAGGTAGAATGGGGTCTTTACGAAATAGACGGTGGCCCCGAGATTTAGCGCCCGCTGTTTGTCCTCGATAATGGAAGAACCGCTCAAAACCACCACCGGCAAAGCCTGCAACCCAGGTTGTGCCCGTATCCAGTTCAACACCTCGAAGCCGTTGAGCCGCGGCAGCTTGAGGTCCAACAGGACGAGGTTGGGCAGTGCCTGTCCCGCGCGCCGCTTATGAACTCCCGCCGCGCCGAGGTAATCCAACGCCTCCTGCCCGTCCTTCACCCAATCCACGCGCGGGGGCGGCGTTAGCTTCTCCAAAGCCATACGCACGAAGAGAGCGTCGTTCGGGTCGTCCTCGACATGCAGAATGCAGGGCGTTTGTTGGCTTTCGGCCATACTGCTTAGGCACTATGCCAGCAGACTTGTTAATGTCAATTTGGTGCGGGATCCCCGACGCCCCCTTCCCGCTGCCGAGGTTGGCTTTAGAGGCTTTTGGATACCTTCAAAATGTTCTGGCCTTGATCGCGGCGGTAGGCGACTTGATCCACGGACTTGCGCAGCATGTAAATTCCCAGACCGCCGATCCGCTTCTGCTCGATCGGAATCGTCAAGTCGGGTGCGGGTTGATCCAGCGGATTAAAAGCGCGGCCATCATCCGCCACCTCGATCTCCAAATTATTGTGATCCAATTGGATGCGCACCTGGATCAGGTGCTCCGCCTGGTCGTTATACGCATACCGCAGGATGTTCGTCAGGTGCTCCTCCATAGCCACCTGGAGCTGGTGGAGCCGCGCGGACGGCATCGAATGACTCGAGGCGATTCGTTCCAGTTCATCCTGGAAACGGGCCACCTCCTCGGGACGGTTGCGCAAAGTTAGCTCGGTTTGATACGTCATGTCCGAACCCACGGGCGTTGCCGGCGATTGCGTGCGAATCGGCCGGGCTATTTTTCGATCAACTCCGGAAAGCCGGTCATTTCCAGAGACGCAGCCACATCGGGCGAAGGGCGGGTGACCAGGAAGACCAGCCCTTTTCCTTTCATTTGGCGATAATATTGGAGCAGGACGCGGATGCCCGCCGAACAGAGAAACGTGGCGTTGGCCAGGTTCACAAATACCGCCTTGGCCCCCGCCCGCATCGCCGCCAGAATCTCCACCTCCAATTGGTTCGCCGCCAGGCCGTCGATCCGGCCGGTCATCAGCAATTCCCAATTGTCACCCGTGACTTTCTTTTCGATATCCATAGATGCGCTTAATGAGGTTATTAAACAACCAAATCTTCTCCAATTCAACCCCTAATCGTGCGGGCTTGCCCGCGCCGGTTCGGCGCCGGGCCGGCGGTCAGCATTTCTTCGCCAGGATCAGCCGGGTCGCCTCGAGCAACCGGGCCGTGTCCGTTTCGGTGCCGATGGTGATGCGCAGGAAGCGGCTGATCCTCGGATCCTCGAACCAGCGCACCAGGATTTTTTGCTCGCGCAGCCAGCCCAGCCATTCCTGCGCCGTGCCGCGCGGCGGATCGACGAGGAGGAAGTTGGTGGCGCTCGTGCCGACCTGGAAACCGAGTTCGAGCAACGCCCGGGCAAGGGCGTCGCGGGTCTGCACGATGCGTTTGAAGTTTTTCCGGTAATAGTCCAGGTCTTCCAGCGTGGCTTCCGCGGCGACCTGGCCGAGCCCGTTGACATTGTAGCTATCCCGGATTTTGTGCAGGGCCCCGATGAGGTTGGCCGGGCCGACCAGGTAACCGACGCGCTGGAAGCAGAGGGAATAGGCCTTGGAAAAAGTGCGGGCCACCAGGACGTGCGGGTATTTCAAAGCCAGCTCCAGTGCGTGCTCGCGCGCGAAATCCACATACGCTTCGTCCAGTACCACCACCCCGCGCAAGAGCTGGCTGACGGCTTCCAATTGCCCGGTGGTGTAACCGCGTCCGCTGGGGGCGTTTGGGGTGGTGATGAACGTCAATGCGGCCTCCCGGTCCCAGGCCGGGTGCTTTCTCAGGGACCGGGGCTGGGGCAGGTCGAAATTCGGCTCCAATGGGAAAGTATGAGTGCGTGCGCCGTGAATGGCCGCCAACACCGGGTACAGCGAATAACAGGGGGTGAGGCATTGCACTGTCGAGTGTCGATCCCACGAAAGCACGGTATGCTCCCGCCCCACGGCCGGAGCCACGAACGCCCGGACCGCGAGCGCGAGCAGTTCATCGGAGCCATTGCCCACGATGATCTGTTCCGGACGGCAGCGGTGGAACTTCGCGAGCTTTTCCCGCAGCGGTTCAGCCGTCGGATTGGGATACAGGCGCAGTCGGCCGTCCACGGCGGCCTTGACCGCTTCCAGCACGTGGGGTGACGGCGGATAGGGGTTCTCGTTGGTATTGAGTTTTACCAGGTCCTTGATTTTTGGTTGTTCACCCGGGACATAGGGTTGGAGTTTGCGCACCAAATGGCGCACCAGCAATTCAGGGGAAACGCTCATCGTTTGGCTATTTCCAATCTAGTATTTGGGGACAGAGGGGTCGATTTCGTCAGACCACGCCAGGATGCCGCCCTTGACGCTCTTGAGGTGTTTGAACCCCCGTTCGCGCAGGAATTGCAGGGCTTTGAGCGAGCGCACGCCCGCTTTGCAGTGCAGGTAATATTGCTGCTCCGGATCCAGCTCCGAGTAGCGATCGGCGAGCGCGCTCAGCGGGAGCAACTGGGCGCCGGGAATGCGCGCGAGGCGGAATTCATCCGGCTCCCGCACATCGATCACCTTGATGTTCGCGCCGGGTGATTCCAGCGCGCGTTTCAGGTCCTGGACGGAGACTTCATCGGCACTCATAGGGTTCTGACATTCGATACTGTAATCTATTAATTCCTTAATAGAAGCATTTTTTCCGCATACCGGGCAACCTGGATCCCGCCGCAGCTTGATTTCCCGGAACCGCATCTCGAGCGCGTTGAAGAGCAGGAGGCGATTGAGGAGTGATTCGCCGCAGCCCAGCGCCAGCTTGAGGGCTTCCGTAGCCTGGATGGTGCCGATGATTCCCGGCAGCACGCCGAGCACTCCGGCCTCGGCGCAACTGGGGGCCATGCCCAGCGGGGGCGGCTCCGGGAACAGGCAGCGGTAGCACGGGCCGCCGAGGTGCGGGGCGAACAGACTGGCCTGCCCCTCGAAGCGAAAAATCGAGCCGTAGACGTTCGGTTTGCCCAGCATGACGCAGGCGTCGTTGGTAAGATAACGCGCGGCAAAATTGTCGGTTCCATCCACGACGATGTCCCACGGCTTGATGACTTGCAGGGCGTTTTGGCTCGACAGTTTTTCGGAGAAAGTCACCACCTCGACCTCCGGGTTCAACCGCTGCAAGGTCTCGCGCGCCGAATCGACTTTGAGGCGTCCGACATCCGGGGTGCCGTGGAGTAGTTGGCGCTGAAGGTTGGTCAGGTCCACGCGGTCAAAGTCGATGATGCCGAGCCGTCCCACCCCGGCTGCCGCGAGGTAAAGGGCGACGGGCGAGCCCAGCCCTCCCGCGCCCACGCACAGGATGCGGGCGGCGCGAATTTTCATTTGGCCGACCGCACCGACTTCGGGCAATATCAAGTGGCGCGAGTAGCGGCGAAGCTCGTTGTCATTCAGTTCCATCGTTGGACGAAGAAGGCTTAAACTAGTGCAGACACCAGAGAAAGCAAGCGCACCCGGGCCGGAGTTGGCGGCGGCGCATCTGCGCGAGCGGATCGGTCCGGCCCCCAGCCTCGCCCTGGTCCTGGGCAGCGGGTTTGCCCCGGTTTTGAGTCACGCCCGGATCCAACAGCGGTTCGACTACTCAGAAATCCCCGGATTTCCCGTCGCCACCATTACGGGCCATGCCGGGCAATTGCTGGTGGCGCAGCTCGGGTCCCGGCCGGTGCTGATCCTGAGCGGGCGGGTTCACTATTACGAAGGGCATAGCCTGGACCGCGTCACCTTTGCCGTGCGCACCTTGGCCGCCTTGGGCGTGCGTCAGCTCGTGCTCACCAACGCTGCCGGGGGCATCTGCCCGGAGTTCGCCAAAGGCGATTTCATGGTGCTGACCGACCACATTAATTTCATGGGGGCGAATCCGTTGCGCGGCCCGGTTTGGCCGGGGCGGGAAAGGTTCATCGACTTGACCCAGGCCTATGACCTCGAGATGTCGGAGAGGCTCTTTCAGTCGGGTGAAAAGGCGGGCCTGAAGATGCGGCGTGGGGTTTATTTGGCTGTGAGCGGGCCGAGCTACGAAACCCCGGCGGAAATCCGGGCCTTCGCGCGCCTCGGGGCCGCCGCCGTGGGCATGAGCACCGTGCCGGAAACCATCGCCGCCCGCGATTGTGGGTTGAAGGTGGCCGCCGTCTCTTGCATCACCAATCTCGCCGCCGGCCGCTCCGAGGGGCCGTTGTCGCACCAAGAAGTCATGGACACCGCGGACTTGACTGGCCGGCTGGCCGGGAAAATGTTGCTGTATTTCGCTGAAGCTTATGGCTCCGAATAGACGCACTGAGCTCATTCAACGCGCAGTCCGGGCGCGCCGCCGCGCGGTTGCCCCTTACTCGCAGTTCCAGGTTGGCGCCGCATTGTTGACCCGAGACGGCGAGATCATCCCTGGCGCCAATGTCGAAAGCGCCAGTTACGGCCTGACCTGCTGCGCCGAGCGGGTGGCCCTGTTCCGTGCGCTCACCTCGGGCAAGCGCGACTTTGCGGCCGTCGCTGTGGTGGCGAGGGCGCCCGGCGGCGCCATGCCATGCGGCGCCTGCCGTCAGTTGCTCGCCGAGTATGCTCCCGACGCCGTGGTTTGGGTGGCCGACATCGACGACCTGGCCACCGTCAGGGAGCTCACGGTTAAAGAACTGCTGCCGGAAGCGTTTGTCACGTTTTGACCACGGCTTATGAGCGGTCGTTCCTTACTTGGCCTGTTGTTGCTTGCGGGCGCCGCGTTCATGGGGCTGGCGGTCTGGCAGGTCCGCTTGCTCGAACGCGAGGGATTGCCCGCGGCTAAACCGCGCGGGGACAGCGCCTCCGGGCTTACCAACGGCCCCGTGGGATCATTGGCGAAGACCGGCCCTTCACCACGTTCCTTCCAGAATCCCAACCCTTCCGCCGCCCGTCCCGCTTTCAACTGGAAGCAGGTTGAATCCGAGGATTATCGGTCGTTCCTCAACAACCTGCGGCAGATTGGCTGCCCGGATCAGACCGTCCGCGATATCGTCTCGGCGGACCTGATGCAGAGTTACGCTCCAAAACGGGCGGAGGTGCTGGCCAAACGGTATGAGGGATTCAACTACTGGAGCGCTACGCCGGCCGACAGCGCCGCGCGCAGTGAATTCGAGCGGAAACGCCGGGAAATAGACGACGAGATGACCTGGGCCATGAAAGAGCTGTTGGGCGACAAATTCATCCCTCCCTCGACCGCCCAGGAATGGAAACTGGCCGAGCTGGATCAGCAGCTCTCGGCGCTCACCCCGGAAAAGCGCACGGCCGTAAGAAGCATCCTCGCGCAATACGCGGACACCGAGCAGCAGGTCCGGAACCTGGCCAATGGTCAGAACCTTTATGAGAACACGGCGGATCGCCTCCAGGTGCTGGAGAACTACGATCGCAAGCGCACGCAACTGCAGGCCCTGTTGACTCCCGAGGAGTATCAGTTCGTCGAGATGACCACCTCCTGGACTGCGGACAACCTGCGGCGCGGCGCCGTTAAGTTCAACCCGACCCCGGCGGAGTTTCAAATCCTATTCCAGGAATGGCAGGCCTATGACGAAATGCTGGCGCGGTTGCGGGCTTCGGGTCAGAACGATCCGGGCAACTTGCAGGAACCGATGCAGGCCAGCCTCCGCCAGCGCCTCGGAGAACAACGGGCCCAGGAATTCTGGAACACCTGGTGGCGCTGACAGAATCTCGGGTGGACTTCACCATGGTTCCAAGTGGGGTCGAGAAGGTTAGATGCACGTAAATCAGCGCCAGCGGTGGGGTTATGTTCGGGTTCTCCGGCTGGTAGTATGTGTTCCGCCAGTCCAAGGGCCCGAAATGTTTATTATCGGGGTCTGAGTCCAGGGCGTTGGGCTGCATAGGCGAAACACTGCTTAACGAATTTCGCAAAAATTGTTTGCAATTTCTATTGACGAATAACCAATTTTCGTGGAAAAGTAGTCCTAAGACAGACATGAAAAAGCAACTAATCACAACGTTGTTAGGGATACTCTGCGCTACTTCCACATTCGCGGGCACTTACCAAATCGGTCTTAACAGCACCAATTTGGGCACGGGAACCCTGAACGGTTTGCTGGAGACGCCACCCAACGCGAGCACCGCCACGGGGGGCACTGCGGGTGCGGGTTTGAGCTATGATAGCGGGCTGGGAGTGTTGAACGTGAACCTGGCTTACGGTTTCTTCGGCCTGAATCCGTTGCAGGGCTCGTACACGGCGGCACATATTCATCAGGCACCGGTCGGTGTGGCCGGTCCGGTGGTAATCGATCTTAGCCCGATTCATTTGGCCATCGGTCCCAATGCCGGTTACTTCAGCGGCTCGGTTCCCTTTAGTCCGGCGTTGGAAAACGCGCTGTGGTCCAGCGATCTCTACATCAATATTCACTCCACACTTTTCCCGGGCGGCGAGATCCGCGGGCAACTGGTGCCGGTGACCATTCCTGAACCGAGCACGTTCGTCTTTGTTGCCGCCGGGCTCGGACTGATGCTCCTGATTCGCCGCCGGTAATACCGCTTGCTAATTTGTGCTTTGCCAAAGGCGTGAAGGTTTCCTTCACGCCTTTTTAACTGTACACCCCGGTGTACACCCCGGACGCGGCTTGGACCTGGACTCCCGGGGGCGGGCGCGCGATTTGGGTGCCGTGGCGCGGCTTTCTGCTTTACCCACAATTCTGGCGACGCCATCTTGCCGCCTATGAAGCACCACACCCGGGTCTTTCAACTCGTTTTGCATTTGAGGAGGTTCACCCTGCTGCTTTTCGCGACTGTCTGTGGGTTGGGATTTCTTTCAGTTTCTCTGGCGCAGGATCCAGCCCAGTCGGCTCCAGCCACCTTCACTCGGCTGTGGAAGCCGGTTCCAGACACTGTGTATATGCAGGAGGTCGGAGAGAAAATCCCCACCACGAAGCCCGTCACCGCAGTGGCGATTGATCAGGGCGCAATCTATGCCGTCGTGGATGGGGTCTTGAACCTGGTGCAGGACGGCAAATTGACCATGGCCTCCGAGAGTCCTGAGGGAATCTCGCGACTGGTTTCTTTGGGAGGTGCGCTGTGGGTAGCCGGGGCGAAAGGAACATTTCGGAACACCGAAGGCAAGTGGACCCGCGTGCATGAGCATGCGTTCAAGGACTTTTGCCTCCACGAAGGACAGGTTTACGGCGCTACCGAGAATGACCTGTTCCGATTTGATGGCCAGGCCTTTGTGAATCTCAAGCCCGCGGGCGGGTATCAATCGAGCGACACCTCGGTGGTGATGGAGGATTTCACGCAATTGCTGGCCGACCCGGTGGAGGTTGGGCCGGTGGAACGCCTGGCTTCTTACAGCGGCACGTTATATGTATTGCGCCGGGGCGGGTTGGCGTTGCTCGAAGGGAAGACCTACGTGACCGATCCGGTGGATTGGGGGGCTTTACCATCCCCGGTCACGCGTGATTTGAAGGTGCAAGGCAGCCGTCTTTTCGTGAGCACCGATCGTGGCCTGGGCGTGCTGCGAGGGATGGCTTTGACGACCTTGCGTGGCCCCGAAGGCTTGCCGTATGAAGACACGACCTGCCTGGCGGCCGGATTTGGGGACGACCTGTGGATCGGCACTTCGCGTGGAGCGATCCGCATGGTGAACGACGAGCTTCACTATTTCGGGGCGCAACATTGGTTGCCCGGGGATTACGTCCGGGCCATCGCGGTGGTCGATCGGCTCGTCTGTATCGCCACGGATGGCGGACTGGGCATCATTCGCTACGAACCTTATACACTGGCCAGGAAGGCGGCCTATTTTGAGCGGGAACTCGAGGAATGGGGCTTCAAGCGGCTGGGATTTGTGCACAAGTTGTATTGGGCTGGGGACAAAGAGCGTTGGTGGCGGGAGATCAGCGATAACGACGGTGGCAACACGGCGCATTACCTGGCGGCAATGTCTTTCAAATATGCCGCGACTGGTGATGAACAGGCCCGCGCGGAAGCGCTGGAAGCCTTTCGGGCCATGGTGTGGCTGGGCGACATTACTCGCAAACCCGGCTTCATCGCGCGTTCGGTGTGGTCGGTGAAGGGCGACCAGGGGCAGCGCTCGACCCGCGGCTCGGGACCGTTACCGGCGAAGTGGTACCCCACCGAAGACGGCCTGTGGATTTGGAAAGGCGACACCTCGAGTGACGAAGTGAACGGGCACTACTACGCGGTCTGTGTGTTCCATGATCTGGCGGCAAAAGGGCGAGAAAAGGAACGCGCGCGGGAGCACATCGCCGGAATCACCTCCCATATCATTGACAATGGCTGGGTCCTGCGGGATATGGACGGGAAACCGACACGCTGGGGTCGATGGGACCCGGAATATCTGCTGCGTCCTTATGGTTTTGAGTCACGGGGCTTGAACGGACTGGAGGCTCAAACTTATGTGACCGCGGCTTTCGCGTTGACCGGCGAGGCAAAGTACGAGGCAGGCTTGCAGCAGTTGCTCAAATGGCGCTACCACACTTACACCGTTCGGCAGAAAATGACGTTCCCGCCGGATTCGATTGTGCCCTGGGACGATGAACTGGGCTTTTGGTGTTATTACACGATTCTGCGTTACGCACGCGATCCGGAACTGAAATCGATTTACAGGCGCAGCCTGGAACGAAGCTGGGAAGTACAACGCATGCAGCAGGTGCCATTCTTCAATTTCACCTACGGCGCGTTAACCGGGAACGATTGCGAGGCGCCGCAAGCGGTTCAGCATCTGCGCGAATGGTCTCTCGACCTGGTGAATCATTATTATCATAATTCGCATCGGCACGATTTGTTTCCCCGGCGCGGTTATGTGCCGTATGCAGGCGGCACTCGGGCCATCTCGCCCCGTGAATCCGAAGCGAAATGGGGCAGCCGCTCCGCCCTGCAATACGACGGGGGCGAGGGCGGTCACGGCGTCACCCCGCCCATCGGCTGGCTCGAGGACTATTGGATGGGCCGCTATTATGGTTTTATCGAAGCTCCGAAAACCACAGATCCCGCCCTGACCACCATCAGTGCCCGGTCGGATCGCACCCGGCGCGTCGCGGCTCCGTACCAAGGGCCGCCTCGTCCGGTGGGTGCATGGGAAAAATAGCTATCGAGAAAGGGCTGCATTCGTGCGGCAGATCTGCCATGCTGCTATTTATGCGAAAAGCGTTGCGAATGGTTTGTTGCCTGTTGGCTGGAGGTTGGCTGTCGGTGACTACTGGTTGGGCGCAAACCGACCTGAACATCTACACCGACTCGTTGCAGAACAACTGGGAAAATTGGAGTTGGAGCACGACCCTGGATTTCAGCAGCACTGCGAAAGTGCATGGTGGAGCCGCCGCCATCAGCGCGACGATGACCGGCGGTTATGCCGGGTTCTCCCTGCATCACGCCGATATAGATACCAGTCCATACACCGATTTGTCGTTTTGGGTGCATGGCGGGCCTACGGGCGGCCAACTCCTGCGGGTTTACGCCGAACTGAGCGGGGTGCCTCAGCCGAGCGTGGATCTCGATCCGTTGCCCACCAATTCCTGGCGGCAAATCACTCTTTCTTTGGCCAGCCTGGGAGTGGCCAACCGGCCCAATTTCAGCCGGTTCAACCTCCAAAGCCGCAGCGGATCCGCGCTGCCGGTCTTCTACCTGGACGACCTGAAGTTGGTCGCCAACCCGGTGGTGTTGCCTGCCGTGGCGCTGACCGCCCCGGTTGAAGGCGCGGTTTACACCTCGCCGGCTTCGGTGCCTTTGGCCGCGGTGGTGACTACCAACGGCCACACGATCAATAAAGTCCAGTTCCTCGCGGGCGGCTCACCCGTGGCCGAGGCGACCGTGCCTCCTTACAACGGAACCTGGAGTGGAGGCGCTCCGGGCAGTTACGCGGTGACCGCCCGGGTGACTTACGACGGGACCGCGACGCGCGATTCAGCCCCGGCGAATATTATCCTCGCCTCGAACACGGCGTTTTCGGTGACCATCAACGTCCGTTTGAACCGGCACTCGATCAGCCCGTTGATTTACGGCACGGCATTCGCCTCGGCAGCCGACCTGGCGGATTTGAATTTCACGATCAACCGATCGGGCGGCAACTCCGAGACTCGCTATAACTGGCAACTGAACGCCCACAATCATGCGGCGGACTGGTATTTCCAGAGCATCGGGGACACGCCGGCAACGGCTGGTGCGGCGGCGGATGATTTCGTGACCAGCACCAAAGCCGGCGGAGCGTTGCCGGCGCTGACCATTCCGATGATTGAGTGGATGCCCAGGCTCGGAGCCAGCCGGGGCAAGCTGGCCAGCTATTCCATTGCCAAATATGGTCCCCAGACCGGCAACGATTCCCAATGGATGCCCGACGCCGGGAACGGTATTTCGGTGACGAACAGCACTCCCATCACCTGGAATGATCCCAACGACGCGAATTTCCCCACGAATTCCCAGTTCCAACGGGCGTTCGTGCAGCATTTGACGAATCGGTTTGGCGCGGCCACCAACGGCGGCGTCAGGCATTACATTCTGGATAATGAGCACAGTATCTGGCATTCGACCCACCAGGATGTGCACCCCAACGGCGCGAGCCGGCGGGAGATTCGGGATCGGATGTTCGATTACGCCGCCAAGGTGAGGGAGATCGAGCCCGCGGCGCAAATCTGGGGGCCGGAGGAGTTCGGGTGGTCAGGCTACTTTTACAGCGGGGCGGACCTGCAATACGGTGGCAAATACGGCTGGGGCTATCTGCCGGACCGCAGCACCAACGGCTCGCTCGATTACGTGTGCTGGTTGCTGGACCAGTTTCGTCAGCGCGAAGTCGCCACGGGAACGCGCTGGCTGGACTATTTCACGCTGCACCGCTACCCGGAAGGCGCCGAGCGCAATAACAATGGCGCGGATACCAGCACGGCGACTCAATTGTTGCGCAACCGGTCAACCCGTTCCTTTTGGGATCCAACATATGTGGACGAGAGCTGGATTGGCACTCCCGTTCAGCTCATCCCGCGTATGAAAAACTGGGTGGCCACCTACTACCCAGGCACCAAAATTGGCATTACCGAATACAACTGGTATGCCGAGAATCACATCAACGGCGCCACCGCCCAGGCCGATCTGTTGGGAATATTTGGACGAGAAGGGCTCGACCTGGCGACTCGGTGGACCACGCCCGCGTCATCCACCCCCACTTACAAGGCGATGAAGCTTTATCGGAATTATGACGGTAACAAATCCGTGTTCGGCGATCAGAGTGTATCCGCGATCGGGTCCAACCCGGATCAATTGGCGGTCTTTGCCGCAGTGCGGGCTGGGGACGGGGCGCTGACCGTGATGGCCATCAACAAGCAGTTGGGAGCCGCGGCGCTGGTCAGCTTGAACCTCACCAATTTTCCGCCCGCGGGCACGGCCCAGGTATGGCAGCTCACCGCCGCCAACACCATCACGCGGTTGGGAGACCTGACCTTTTCCGGTGCCACGGTCACCAACGCGGTGCCGCCGCAGAGTGTCACGCTCTTTGTGCTGCCGGCGGCCACACCGGTCCCACCCTCGCTCCGCGCCGCCCCCAGGACCGGAGGTGCGGGCGGCCTTACGCTGGCGTTCGATTCGCAGGTCAACCTGAAGTACCAGCTGCAGCGTTCCGCGAGTCTGCAACCGGCCGCGTGGAATCCCGTGGGGGAGATCCTGATCAGCACTGGCGCCACGATTCAAATGAGCGATGCGACGCCCGGGAGCCTGCCACAATACTACCGCGTGACTGTTTTTCAGCCGTAGCGTCAGTCTTCAAGCCGATCGCTGTCAGGGCTTGGTTAGGCGAAAGAACGAATTCCCGGCGGGTAGCCCGAGCGTGAAGCTCTTGGTATTGCCATCATCCAATACGCCGCCGGGAGCCCACCAATTGGACGTCGCCAGGTCGGAATTCTGAATCAAGGTCCAGCCGGTGGAAGGCGACGGCCACTTCACGACCAGGGCGTTGGCGGTTCTCGTGATATCCAGCCGCGGGGGCGGGAGTGCGGTGTTGTTGGTCATTACTGAGAGCGTGGCGTTGTTCCAGTTGCAGGTGATCAGGTCCAGTTTGCCGTCGCCGTTCACATCACCGACAGCGAGTGATTCCGGGCCGCTGCCCACCGTGGGAGAAAGCGCCAACGCAAAGCCTCCGCTGCCGTTGTTGGTCAGGATCGTCATGGTGTTGTTTCCCTGGTTGGCGGTAATGAGATCGAGGTGGCCGTCGCCGTTAATGTCCGCCGATGCCACCGCGTAAGGCGTGCTGCCGGTGGTTGCCGAAGAGGCGAGGGTGAAGGCGCCGGTGCCGTTGTTCGTATAAATCGAAACCGCATTCCCGGTGGCGCCGCTACCGAGGCAGATCACGTCGGTAAAGCCGTCGTGGTTCACGTCGGCAACGGTGACCCAGGAGGTTTTGAAGAAGTTATTCGGCACCGGTGCCGCGGCAAACTTGCCGGTGCCGTCATTGGTGAGGACGGTGAAGGCATGCACGGTGTCGGTCAAATTCGCGACCACCAAATCGACCTTACCGTCGCCATTCACGTCGGCGGCGGTAACACAGGCCGGCCCCGTTCCGGTGGCCGGTGAGGAATCCACAGAGGTGAAATAGTACCCGCTTCCTTCATTCAGCAATATCGACAGGGTCGAACTGGAACTGTTGGCGCAAATGATGTCCGGGCGGCCATCGGAGTTAACGTCCGCCACGGTGACGGATTTCGGCCGGGTGCCGACCGGCACCGTGATCAACGGGGAAAATCCGCCACTGCCATTGTTTCTGAAGACCGTGATGGAGTTGCCGCCGTAATTAGCACAAACCAAATCCATTTTGCCGTCACCGGTGAAGTCCGCCGCCGCCACGGAATACGGTTGGCTGCCCGTGCTGAGCGTTGCGGAAGTTGGGAAGCCGCCGGCGCCATCGTTGATCAGCACGGTGAGCGAGTTGGCGGTAATGGAATTCTGGTTGGCGCTGACCAAATCCGGCTTGCCGTCACCATTCACGTCGACGGCGATTACCGCGCGCGGGTTATTTCCGACCGAGGGTGAGGAACTCAAGCTGAAGGCCACCTGGGCTGATAATGGCAGCGTCGTGGCGCCGAGCAGTACTCCGGCTAACAGTAATTTGAAACGGTACATATAAATTTGCGTTCGCGAGCTGGCATGTCGCAGACTGTGGTTTCAAACGGTATCTGCCAGTGCGTATTCACAAAAGCCTCAGTAAACTCAAGAGGAAGAACCACCAGGATTATTGCCAGGCTCCACTTCGCAAATCTGTTTGCCGCTAAGGTAGCTGAACCTGGACCAGAGCAGGAAGACACAACCCAGGGGCACGAGGAAAAACGCACCGAAGTCTCTGGAGACCAACACCGGCAACAGGCCGAATCCCAAAAATAACAGCCCGCAGATCAATGTCGCCACCGCATTGCGGCGGTGGGCTGCCCCGGTTTTTTGATAGGCGGTCTTACTCCGTGCCATGATCAGGTTGATGGCGGCAACTTCGGCTTCGCACCGGTTGCGGCAGGCCACCCCCGGCGGCACGTCCGCAACGCATTCCCGGCATAATCCGCGGCAACAACTTTTGCAGATCGCCACCGCATCCTGATCGGCGTGATAGAAGCATTTCATGTGATCCACCGCCCACTTTCTGTGGAGCGGAGCTCAGCATGCTGAAAGCTCGCGGGAAGCACAATCTTTGCCTGCATCCCGGGCCTGGGCGTTCAGGTACGGGAAATACTAATAGCGCTGGCGCCGCCGGGATGCTTTTCGACCAGGATCCGGGTGGCAATGCGCTCTTTGAGCAGGGGCACGTGCGAGATCACACCCACGGTCTTGCTGTCCTGTCGAAGGGTCTCGAGGGCGGAGATGGCTACGTCGAGAGTATCCTGGTCCAATGAGCCAAAGCCTTCGTCCACAAACAGGGATTCGATCCGCGTGTTGCGCCCGGCCAGGTCCGCAAGTCCCAACGCCAGGGCGAGACTCGCCAGGAAGCTCTCCCCGCCGGAGAGACTGGCGGTCGGACGGCGGACGCCGGCCTGGTGCAGGTCTTCCATCTCCAGGTCCAACTCTTCCCCGGGCCGGCGTCGCATGCGATAGCGGTCGGTGAGCCGTTCCAGGTGGCGATTGGCGTGGCCGATGAGCACCTCGAGTGAAGTCGCCTGTGCGAAGCGCCGGAACTTGCGGCCGTCATGCGAGCCGATCAAGTCCTGCAAGCGCAGCCAAATGACCAGTTGGGCGCGGTCCCGTTCCAATTCCGCAGCCACCGCCTGGTGGCGCGCACGGTTGGCATCGTCCTGCTTGATTTCCTGGGCGAGACCGCCGCGTTGCCGTGCGAGTTGCTCGAGCTGGGTGGTGGCCTCCTTGCAGGCCCTCTCCAACTCCTCGAGTTTGCCGGGCTCGTCAGCCGCCGCCGTACGCAGGTCCGCGATTCGCTGGCGGGCCTGGCCCAGCTTCCCTTTGATTTGGTCGCGCTCGGATGCCAGCCCAGCGGCGAGTTGCTCGAGGCGGGTCGCTTCCGCGGAAGAAAGGCTCGCGCCGTGCAAGGCGGCAATCGTCGCGAAGGTGCTGCCGACCAGTTTTGCACCAAGCTGCGCCTCGCCCTCCGCGAGTGTCCGCTGGCTGATCTGCAAATCGTTGGCGCGTTCAGAAAGCAATCTGCCCGCCGCCGCCGATTCTTCCTTGAGCGCGTTCAAGCTATTTTCACCAACGCGGAACGATCGCCATTCGCGCGTAAATTGGCTGATCAGTTCTGGAGATGGGGCCAGCGCTTCCTTAGCCACGGTCAATCGGGCGGGTTCGAGCGCGGCAAGTCGCTGGGTGGCTTCCATCAAATTGCGCCGGCATTGTTCCAAGGCCGTTGCCGCCTGTTCGAGGCGCGTCTCGCTCTGGCGCAATTCCGAGGTCTTCCGGGAAAATTCGGCTTTTCGTTGCTCGAGAGTTGATCGAGTGGCCGGTTCCTTACCGGCGGCAGGCAATGGGATGGTGAACGCCTCCAGCAGGGTGCGGAGTGAAGTTTCGAGGGCGTTCAGCTCCCGTTGCCGATCATCGGCCTGGGCTTGGACGTGGGTGGATTGCGTCTTTAGCCCGGTAACCTGCGTGAGCAATGCCTCGCGGGACTGGGCCGCCGTCTTCACATTGGTTTCCGCCTGGCTCGCGCCCAGTTCGGATTGATGCAGTTTCAGCCGGGCAGCACTCACCGTTTCGACGAGCGCTTTGCTTTCGGTGAGAATTCGTTGTGCCTCCGACCGGGCCGACTCCAATTCCGTGAGGGTGTGCAGATTGATTCCGTGCTGTGCCGCCAGGTTGGCATTGCGATCGGCCAGGCGCGCCAGTTCGCCCGAGCCGTTCGTAATGCGCTGGCTTAGATCCACGATCGAGGCTTCTAATTGATGCAAAACTCGATCTTCAGCGCGGGCCTGATTTTCCGCGGTGCGCAACTCCGATTCCGCCTCGGCCATCGCAGTTTCCAGTTCAGTAAAGGCTGGTGGGAGCGTGCCAGTCTCAGCGAACGGGTGATCCAGGGCTCCACAGAGCGGGCAGGCTTCTCCCGGGTGGAGACGGGCGCGGTGTTCTTCGAAGCTCGCCACCAACCGGGCTTTGGCGAGGTGATCCCGACGTAGGACCAGGTTCTTTTCGGCTTTGACCTTCGCCGCGTTAGCGGCTGCCGACTGTTGCCGGGCCGAGGCCGAGCGCACGGTCAGTTCTTCGTGTGTTCGACGCTCTGCCTGCAAGCGGTTGGCTGCCTGGTCATGCTCTTCCTGCCAGGACACCAGGCGCGTAAAAACCCCCAAGCGCGTTTCCGCCTCATCTCGTTTCCGGGCCAAAGCAGCCTCATCCTGGCCGGCCAATAGGGAAGACAAGGACTGCGCGTCCGAGGCTTTGGCACTCTCCGCGCGGGAACGTTCCTCCTGACGTTGTTGCAGTGCCACCTCCGCGTTCGCCGCGAGCTTCTGCTGCTGCTCCAGGTCCTGGGCCAATCGTTGCAGCTCTTTCGCGGCAGTTTGGGCCTCAGCCCGTGCCTGTCGCAGCCCGCCAAGCTGAGTAGCGATTTCCGCCAGCTGAGTCTCCAGGGCCGCATCCACCGCGTGCTGCGCGAGCCAGCCTTGAATCTCCTGTCGGCCGGCGGTGGCGGCGCTTTGTTCCTTCTCCGCCCGCTGCAATTGGTCTGTCAGTTCCGACACTTCGCGCTGTGCCAACGCATCGAGCGCGAGGACGCCTGCCGCATGTCGTTGCCGGGCCTCGGATTCGCCGCGCCGCGACTGCTCATGCGCGAGCTGTCGCTGTCGTAACGCCTCGTTAGCCGCCTCGAGCCGGGTCAAATCCACAGCGAACGGCTGGGTTTGGCGATGCAATTCGAGGCGGTCGAGATCCGGTTTGGCGCGCTCGACACGGTTGGCCAGGGCCTTTTCCTGTACCAGGAGATTTGCCTCCACCGACAGCTCCTGCTGCAAAGAACGGCAGGCGGTAAGCCGGGATCGGAGCTCCTCCAGCTCTTTGGCACGGGTTGCCCCTTCCGTTTCCAACGCCTCAAGCTGGGTAGCCTTTTCGGATCGCTCGGCCGCCGTTAGCAGCAGAATTTGGCCGAGCGCCTGGCTGCGGCTGTCCAGGGACTGCTTGCGTTGCGAGGTCTCCTGATGCGTCAGAAGGCTTAGCTCACTGTAGATCGAGGTTCCAGTAAGGCTTTCCAGCAGGCCCGCCCGGTCGTCCGCCCCGGCTTTCAAAAATCGGGCGAACTCTCCTTGCGGCAGCATTACGGACCGCAAAAACCGCGAATAATCGAGCCCAGTGAGAGTTTCAATCGTCGTCTCCGCCTGGGTGATGCTCTGAGCCAGCACCACGCCCGCGCTGTCGTAAACGTAGCGCCGGGCGTTTTGCAGTGCACCGTCGAATTTGCGCCGGGCACGGTGGAGAATCCACTCCGCGCGGTAACGCCCGGAAGGCACCGAAAATTCCACCTCGGCCTGGCATTCGCCGGAATGGCGGCTCATCATGTCTGCCGGGTTGGTCTCGTTGCCATACCGCGCAGCTCGGCCGTAGAGGGCGAGCGTCACCGCGTCCAGCAGGGTGGATTTGCCGGCACCGGTCGGACCGGCAATGCAAAACAAGCCTGCGCTCCGGAGGGGTTCCTGCTCGAAATTGACCTCGTGCTCCCCGCGGAGGGAGTTCAGGTTTTTGAGTTTGATCCGCAGGATTTTCATGAGACTGCGGGCGCGTCCGCGCTCCGTTGCCGTTCCTGGTGCAGGTGGCGCAGTTCGGTGAACGCCAGCACTAGTTGCTCGCGGTCTTCCGGGGTCAAACCGGGCTCTTGGTCGAGGCGCAAGCTGAAGATCTGCGCCGGGTTGGAAAGCAGATCCGCCGCTTCCTCGAACGAGGCCTTTTCACCGAGAGCCGGCCCCGCCAGCGGCTGTGTGCGGCTGGCAACGACCCGAAGGACTTCGTAATTCCGTCCGGCGGCGCAATCCCGGGCGATTTCGTAGAGGTTTTCGCCCGGCACGGGATCCTCGACCGCGATTTCGAGCCATGCCGGCAAGTCACTCGCCGGCGGAGCGAACTGCTCGAGGGTTTGCTTTAATTCCGCGTGACGCGTGGCCAGCCGGATCAACGGGCGGAACACCGGTACGGACAAGGCGGTCTGCGCCTGCAATTTTCCTCCGGCAAAGTCCACCAGGCGCACCTCTTTGTGATCGCCAGCTTCGCCAAAACTCAAAGGAATTGGTGATCCGGAATAGCGAATGATTTCGCGCCCGGCTTTTTGGGGGCGATGCAAATGCCCGAGCGCCACGTAAGCGAACGCTTCGGGAAAGGCGTCAGACCCGACCGCTCCGAGCCCGCCGATGTGAATTTCACGTTCGCTTTCCGCCGAGGTGCAGCCGGTAACCGTAAGATGACCGGTCGCGAGGAGGGGGACGCTGTCCGGCGCGAGTTCGCGGGCGGCTAAGCTTGCACTCGCGTAGCGTTCGCGGATTCCGCGCGTCAATTCTTGTTGAATTTCCGTCGCGCTTTGGCCCGCGGCACCCACCCGCAAATCCCGGTCGCGCAGGAATGGAACCGCGGCAACGATCAGCGCCGGGTTTTGCCGGCCGGGGAGCGCGATGCAGGCCTGTGCCGGGTCCTCCGGCCAGAAACCAATCACCTCGACCCCCAGCGGTTTAAGAATTTCACGTGGCGCCTCCAGGTGCGCTGGGGAATCGTGATTTCCTGCTACTACCACCACCTGGCAGTCGCCCGCGCGGCGCAGGCGCGACAGAAAGCTGTAATACTGGGTGACCGCGGTTTGGGGCGGATTTGCGGAATCGAATACATCACCCGCGATGATGAGCAGATCCACCTGGTGTTCGGCAATGGCTCCCAGTAACCATTCCAGGAAGCGGACGTGCTCGACCTCGCGGGAATTGTCCCCGAGCAGTTTGCCCAGGTGCCAATCGGCCGTATGCAGGACCCGGAAAGTGGCGGTGGGCTTGGAGGCCTTCATAGAGTCATGCTTTAACTCGCCCCGCTTGCCCGGCATTTGAATCAGGCCACCGTTACGGCTCGCGCGCAGCGACCGCACAAGGTGGGGTGGTTCGGGTCGGACGCCACGTCCGTCTCATAATGCCAGCAGCGCTCACATTTTTGGCCTTCCGCCGGCGCGATGGAAGCGATCAATTCCTCGGCTCCTCCCGGCGCCACGGTAAGCTGCGAGACATTGAGCAGTTCCCGCAATTCCTCCGGGGCCGTGGCGACCAACCGCAAAGCTGCGCTCGTGCCGGACAGCACCGCTTTGGCTTCCAGCGCTTTCCCGATCAGCTTGGCTTGCCGCGCCTTTTCCAGCTCCGGAAGCACCCGGGCGCGGATCTCAAACAACCCCGCCCACAAGGCGCGCTCTTCCGCTCCCCGGGCAAACGGGCGCGGTTCCCAATGCGATAAATGAACGGAAGCCGCTTTGGTTCCCGGCAGGAATTCCCAGGCTTCATCGGCGGTGAAAGCCAGCAACGGCGAGAGCATGTGGCAGAGGCCTGTGACCATGCGATGCAAGGCGGTCTGCGTCGAGCGTCGTCGGGGTGAATTCTTCGAATCGGTATACAGCCGGTCTTTTACGACGTCGTGATACATCGATGAAAGCTCGACAGCGACGAACTGGCTGATCCGCTGATACACAACGTGGAATTCGAAGGCGTCATAGGCCCGGAGGACCTCGGCCTCGAGCGCGGCGAACTCGTCGAGGATCCAGCGATCCAACCCGCTCCATTGCGCCTCGGGCACGCTATGTTGCGCCGGGTCAAAATCGAAAAGGTTGGAGAGTTGGTAGCGCAAGGCGTTGCGAATGATGCGGTAAGTCTCGCCCACTTTCTCGATGCGTTTTTCACTAACGACGAGATCGTTGCGGTAATCCTGGGAAGCCACCCAAAGCCGCACCACGTCGGCCCCGTAGCGTTTGATGTAGGCCTCGGAAGTTTGCGGTTTTTCGTAACCGCCCTGGCCCTGTTTGCTCTTCGAGATTTTCTCCCGGTCTTCATCCACCATGAAGCCGTGCGTGAGCACCGTGCGGAACGGCGCCGCGCCGTTGCCGGCCAGGGACAACAGGAGCGAGGACTGAAACCAGCCGCGATGTTGATCGCTGCCTTCCAAATACATGTCGCATTGGAACGGAGCGGAATCCCCCCGCAACTCGGGGCGCTGCGCAATGACCGCCCGCGACGAAGATCCGGAGTCGATCCAGACATCGAGGGTATCGGCGGATTTGGCGACGGGCTCGGGCCCGCTCCAGTCCACGGGCTTGACCAGCGCCCAAAGTTCGGCGGCGGTCTTTTGGAACCAGATATTCGATCCATGCTGCCGGACGAGCGCGGCCACGTTGCGCACGATGCGCGCGTCCAGGACGGGTTCGCCGGAGCCCAGGTAAAATGCCGGGATGGGCACACCCCAGGTGCGTTGGCGGGAGATGCACCAGTCGGGACGCCCACTCACGGCCGCTTCGATCCGGTTTTTTCCCCAGTCCGGCACCCAGTTCACCTTGTTGATCTCGGCCAGGGCGCGCTGGCGAAAGCCGGCGTGGTCCACCTCGATAAACCATTGGTCCATCGCGCGGAAAATGATCGGCGTCTTGCTCCGCCAGCAATGCGGGTAGCTGTGCGAATAAGGCTCGCGGTGCACCAGCGCATTGCGCTCCACCAGCAGCGCGAGCACCGCCTCGTTCGCTTCGCTCTTCCCGTGCCGTTCCAGGATGGCTTTACCCAGCAGGCTGGACGGCATCTGCTGTTCGACCGGCAAATCCGACGTGTGCGTAAAGCGTCCGTCATCGTCCACCGGCGAATAGATCGGCAGATTATGTTCCAGGCCCAGGCGGTAGTCGTCCTGCCCGTGCCCCGGGGCGATATGCACGAATCCGGTACCCGTCGTGTTGTCGACGAACGAATCGCCCGCATAGAATTTGCCGGTGCGATTGCAGAAAGGATGCTGGTACTCGAGTTGCGCCAGGTGCGCGCCTTCGAGGCTGCGCTCGATCTCATAACCGGCCCAGCCGCACTTCTGCGCCACCAGCGGCAGGAGCATCGTCGAGAGAATCAGGTTTTCATCTCCCACCCGCACGACCGAGTAACTGAAGCTCGAGTTATACGCAACCGCGAGATTCGCCGGAAGGGTCCACGGCGTAGTGGTCCAGATCAGCACCGAGGTCTGCGGATAGCCAACCAACGGGAACTTTACGAAAACGCTCTGGCTGACGTGGTCCTTGTACTCGACCTCCGCTTCCGCCAGCGCGGTCCGGCAGGGGATGCTCCAATACACCGGCTTCTTGCCACGGTAAACAAAGCCTTGCTCCACCAGGTCCGCAAACAGGCCCAGTTCCGCTGCCTCGTATTCCTGGTTGAGCGTCAGGTAGGGATGATCCCAATCCCCCAACACCCCCAACCGCTTGAACTGCGTGCGCTGGATATCGAGGTACTTCCGCGCATAAGCGTCACAGGCCTGGCGGATCACCGCCGGGTCCGAGGCAGTGTCGCCGGCCTTGCGCATGTCCTGCGAAACCTTGAATTCGATCGGCAGCCCATGGCAATCCCATCCGGGCACATACGGCGCGTCAAAACCGCGCACGGTTTTGTATTTGATGATGATGTCCTTGAGCGTCTTGTTCAGGGCAGTGCCGATGTGGACGTCGCCATTAGCGAACGGCGGGCCGTCGTGCAGAATAAACCGGGGGCCGCCCGCGCGGAGGGCGCGGATTTTTTCGTACAGCCCGGCTGCCTGCCATTGCTTCAACCGCTCCGGTTCTCGCGCCACCAGGTCGGCTTTCATCGAGAAATCGGTTTGCGGCAAATTCAGTGTGTTTTTGTAGTCCATTGCGCTCAATCTGGGCTGGGCACCTTAACAGCCTGCCATGGGGGTGTCAACGACCCCAAAATGGCGAAGAAACGATGCGAGCGGACGTGCTGAACCGTGCGGGAGAGGCAGGAAATGGGGACCAGACCAGGGTTCGTTGGCGGTGCAAATAAGCCTTTACTATGAAGACTGGTGCTGGCTTAAATGGCGCGTCGAGCGCAGCGTAGGTGGGGTTGGTTCCTGGAATAACCACCACGGGGCCCCTGGGTTGCCAGCCGCGCTCGGGTCGATTCAGCCGGGCACCTTTGGAGATCGCCATTATGAACAAGCAACAGCGGATCATCATCACCGGCGGCGCTGGTTTTTTGGGCAGCTACCTGGTGGATAAGTACCTGGCCATGGGCGTGCCGCGGGAGAACCTCTTCATTCCACGGCGACAGGATTACGACCTGCGCTATGAGCGTGAGGTGATGATGATGTTCCGGGATTTCCCGAATGCCGACAAAGTGATCCATTTGGCGGCGAATGTCGGAGGCATCGGTTACAACCTGGCGAACCCGGGCACGCTCTTTTACGACAACCTGATGATGGGCACGTTCATGATTGAGCAAGCCCGTTTGTTCGGCATCCGGAAGTTTGTGGCGGTGGGAACGATCTGCGCTTATCCCAAATTCACGCCGGTGCCGTTCCGCGAAAGCGACTTGTGGAGCGGTTATCCCGAGGAAACCAACGCTCCCTACGGATTGGCCAAGAAAATGATGCTGGTCCAGGCCCAGGCCTACCGGCAGCAGTATGGTTGGAATGCCGTTTTTATCCTGCCCGTCAATCTTTACGGACCCCGGGACAATTTCAACCCGGTCAGTTCGCACGTCATACCTGCCCTGGTAAAGAAGATTCACGACGCCAAGGTGCAGCGGCAGCCATTTATCGAGGTGTGGGGCACTGGCCAAGCCTCGCGCGAATTCCTCTACGTCGAGGACGCCGCCGAAGGGCTATACTTGGCCGCCGAGCATTACGATCAGGGCGAACCGGTGAATCTCGGCGCCGGGATGGAGATTACCATTCTGGATCTGGTCAAAACCCTGTGCCGGCTCGCTGATTACCGGGGGGAAATCCGTTGGGACCCCACCAAACCCGACGGTCAACCCCGCCGTTGCCTCGATGTTTCCCGCGCTGAAAAAGAGTTTGGATTCAGAGCCAAAACCGGTTTTGAGGAAGGGTTGCGGCGAACTTTGGAGTGGTACGAGCAACATCCGGTGGCCTAACCGAACCCTCCAGAGCCCAGCCGCGGCGAGAGCGCAATCCCGTTTCCGATCGGCATAACTTCACCGTTCCGGCCCTTGACAGTTAGGCGGGGTGAATCCATTGTTATTATACATTCTATAAGGCATCGCAATGCCATACCTGTGGTGTGTCAGGACGCGGCGCCGGCTTTTTAAACATCACCTAATGACGCCATGAATTTTGAATTCACTTCCGGCAACCCGGTGTTGACCAAAACAATCAAGCAGGGCGGGCTGGGTTTAACGGCTACGGATGTCGCGGCCGTCACGGTCTGGCAGACGAACACCGATTATGTGTTCAATTTCCATTCGGGCTCGCATGGTAATCAATGTGTGTACGTGATTGCGGCGGATGGTTCGAGTGGCAAGAAGGACTTTCCGTGCATCTGGGTGGAGGGCAACCAGGCCGGGAGCCACCGGGGGCTCAATAAGCTCAAAGCGAAATGGTCCAGTGAGGCCCTGGCGGTGGTCAACGCCAACCGGGCGCTCTTCCTGCAGATGGCGCAAAGCTTCAATACCTGAGCGTCCCCAGGTTGAAGCCGTGGAATCCGCGACCGGCCAGGGCCTAGTGAATCAGGCCGTCCTTGCGCATCGCCGCCTCGACTTTGGTGACGAGGTCATCCGCCTCCACCAACCGGTCGGCGTCCTCTTTGAGTTTGGTGAGCGTGAACGCCGACCACACCCGGGTGCCTTTCTTCAGCTCAAACAAGCTGGTATCGAGATAGATTTGCTGAACCATGCTGCCCCAGCTCGCGCCCATGTCCATGAAGGCGACCGAGTAGCAATCATACCAACCGCAGGTGCCGAAGCCGGTGATGGTGGGCACCCAGAGGTCGGGCCGGGCCTGGACCTGACGGCTGCGCGTCGCCTGATCCACCAGCCGGACGATGAGAATGACGTCCGCTCCGGCGGCGCGCAGGCGCTCGGCCACCGCTTCTTTATCCGCCTTGATTTCCTGCAGGGTCAACAGGTCATGGGTCACCATCGCTTCCTGGTTGGCGGCGCGGAACTGGTTTACGAACCGATTCTCGAAGCCCTGTCGGACCAGGCCGCGCTGATCCACGGCGAGGACGGCGACCTTGCTGACCTTGCCGGGAGGGTAGGTGGGCGATTTCCAGACTTGTTTGATGGAGTTGGTAGCGCAGCCGCTCAGGCAAAGGGCCGAGAGGATAACCGCCAGCATTGAAATTCTGATTTTCATGATATGGTCCTGACTTCGTTGATTTCACGTCATCCGCCGGAGAGGATCCGTCACTTGACCGTAAGGCTGTAACCGGTGACAGAGCCGCCCACCTAACCGGGTTCCGGCTGGATTCGCAGCCACTCTACACAGACCGTTGGCCGGACTGCAACTTATTGAAAGCGGCCGGGTCAGGGCGGTTCATTAAGGCTCAGGTGGTCAATGGCCCACAAAGCGCCTTCGTGCGTCCGGGGCAGGTTGTAACCGACCGAACTATTTCGGCGCGACTCGGCGTGGCCGTCGAAGAAGCCAAAATTGGCGCGCTTGGAGTGCCGGCCCAGGGACCGCGAGTCACCCACCGAAAACGATCCATCGGAAGGCACCCGGAAGTAGCTGCAGCCGCCTCCTCCAAAAGCGGCTGCCAGCGCGTCGAATTTCAGGTCTGGCTCCCATTGATCCGGCCCCTTGTTTTTGGACGCATCCGTCACCGCTCCGGCATCGGCGAAGATGATCGCGGCGGAGGGCCTCTGTACCTGCGCTTCCGAGCGCATGGGCCGGGTGACCACCGAGGCGTTCATGGTTTGGGCGAATTCGCGGTGATTCATGGCGATGCCGAGGGCGTTGTTGGTGCTCACGGATCCGCCGCCGGTGCTAAACGCCATGCCTTTGACTGACGGGCAATCAAAGGCCTTGCGGGTGGGGCAGTAATTGCCGAGGCGCAGCGCGTCCTGCCACCAGAGCACCTGGGGGTTGTGGACCACGAAGGTCGGCGGGTCGTAGACCCATTTCGACCATCCCGGCGTGTCGCGATCGCGCCATAACGGCATGAGTTTGCCGGCGTTATCGTCCACGTACATTTTCGTCGCCTTCGAAATCTGCCCGACATTGTTGAGGCAACTGATGCCGCGCGCTTTTTCTTTAGCGCGGTTGAGCGCCGGGAGCAGCATGCTTGCCAGGATCGCGATGATGGCGATGACCACGAGCAGTTCAATGAGCGTGAAGGCCCCGGGCCGGGTCGGGATGGTGCCGGCCCGGGGTCCGAATAAGCAATGCGGTTTCATGGTCGGTCTCGGCGCTCGCCGAATTAGAGGGACAATCGGTAAACCCGACCCGCCAGGCCGGGGGCGATGGTGACTGCTTTCGAACCGCCCTGGGTGGTTACGAGCGCGGTATCCGTAGTCCAGCCGCCGTTTAAGTTCGGCGCCGACTGCAATTGGTAGCCGGCAGCCGTGGCGGGCCAGGTGATCTGGAGGCTCCCGTTGCCAAGCGAGGTGATGGTAAGCGTTGGTGCTGCCGTGGCATCCCCAGCGAGCAGTCGAACATTGTCCAGCAACAAGGTTCGGTCGCCAGTAGGCACGTGCTCGATGCGCACTACTTGATCCGAGTTGTCGGCGGTGAACACTGCGGCGCGGCGGTGGTAGGGCTTTGCGGCCCCAACCGGGCTGATGTCCTCGTCGAAGATGGTGGCGGGTGATCCGGGAGTGCCGGCCAGCACCACGTAATGCGTCACGACTCCTCCCGCTGGGCAGCAACCGCGGGCGTTGATGGAATAGACCAGCGTGTATTTTGCACCGGGAGTTAGGCCACTGACCACTTGCTGGACAAAACCGCCGCCCTGCAGGAAGAAGGCCTGGTCCTGGTCCGGCACCTGTCCGTTGTCGGCAAATGGCCCGTCGGCGTCGGTCCCTCGGCCAGTGCTGCTCGTTTCCCAACCGCTGGTCAGGGCATCATTGTATAGCGCCATGCTGCCGCTGGCTTCGAAGCTAGGGTTTTGCAGCACGATTTCACCTGGGTCCCGGCGCACGATGTTCACCGCGTCCAGCAACAAGGTGGCGTCGCCTTTCGGGTTGGAGGCGATGAACTCCAGCGTTCCGGTGGCATTGGTGGGGATGAAAAACACGTTGGTGAAGTAATAGACGGAGGCGCCCGCCTGCGAGAGCGGAATGATGTTAGCCATGCTGGCGATTGGCTGGCCGCCGAATTTCACTGTCAGGTCAATGGCCGGACCGGCGGGATCGGGGAAGTCGCGCAAGCTGTAGCGGAATTGCAGCGCGTAATTGGCGCCCGGGGTGAAACCGGCCAACCCTTGTGAGATTGAGCCGGCGCCCTGGATGAAAGCCACCTGGAACCGATCCGGAATCGGGCCGCTATTGACGGCAAACGGCTGGTCGATCTTGTTGACCCCAACGCCGCCGGTGGTGGTCCAGGAGAGAATCGAGCCGTAACCCGCGCCCGAGGGAGCCGCTTCCGCCTCGAAGCTGGGATTGCGCACGAACGATTCAACCACGCTGATCAGCACACTGTTGGGGACCACCAGCCCGGCAGAATCCGTCACCGCCACATTCGCTGTGCCGCGGCGTACTCCCAGCGCATCAACTGTCTGCACCGTTGCACCGCCCTGGGCATAATGCAGGGTCAGAGCGCCGTTGGTATCGCCACCGACCAGCTTCACAATGCGCGAATCGGTGGTGGCCAACACGATATCTGCCGGACCCAGCGCCAGCTTTTCGGACGGCACCTTGACCGAAATGGTCAGGGTCTGGCTCGGGGCGATCTCGGCTTTACTGGGAGAGATTTCCATCGGCGGTAGCGGGACTTCCGACTGTCCCATGATGCGGATGTTATCCAGCAGCACGACATCGGTCCCCGCTTTGGTCTGCTCAAACGAAAGCGCGATGCTGCTGGTCGTGGGGGTAAAGTTCACGGTGCGGATCGTAAAGGCGCTGGTGCCGCCCACGGGCGTGACGTCGCCTTCCCAGAGCACGGTGGTTCCGGACTTGGCTTGCAGATGGGGCGTGGTTCCAGCGCGGGCGTTGTAAGCGAAGGACAACTGGTAGGCGGTGCCCGGCACCAGGTTCCGAATTGTTTGCGTCAGTGATCCCGGGCCCTGGATGAACGCCACAAGATCCTGATCCGGAATTGCTCCGTTGTTGGCATAAGCGCCGCCCACAGCGTCCACGCCGACCGTTCCCACCCGGGTCCAGCCCGCGATGGCTGGAACCGGTCCAACATCCGGCAGCACCCCGCTGGCTTCAAAGCTGGGATTCATGACCACGATGTCATTCGTGCTCCGTTCGACGATGGTGACCGCGTCCAGCAAACCGCACGCGTCACCATCGGAGGTCCATGAAAAGGTGAGTGTGCCCGAGTCGGCCGCCGCCTCGAACGCCACACTGCGCGGATAAAACGACGCCGTGTAGACTCCCCCATTTCCTGCGGGTTGCATCCCGCTGATGGTGTCCAGGGTTTGGCCGCCGAACTTGGTGGCTAGATCGAGGACCGTCCCGGCGGCGCCGCTGCTCCGTTTGTTATAATAAAACTGGATCCAATAGGTCTTTCCGGGTGTCAGCCCGGTGATGTCCTGCGACATGTCCCCACTTTGCTGCTTGAAAGCCACCCGGTTGCGGTCCGGCGTCAGGGCGTTGTCGTAGAAAGGGCCGCCCGGATCGAGGACATGGTCATTGATCCCATAGTTGCCGGTGCAGGTCCAGTTGTCGATGCCGCTGGAGCCCGGCCACCCCGGTTGCTCATAGTATGGCCAGTTGGTGTTGTAGTTGGATTCGAAGCTCGGGTTTTGCACGAATGCGGCGCTGGCCGATAACGAAGCCGCCGCCAACGCACTGGACAGGGCGGCCCAGAACCTCGGGGTTGTGTCGGATAGGACGGTTTTCATTTTCTTGGGTTTGTTGACTGGTATTTAACCGACCGAAAAGTCACGAGACCGCTGCGACCGGGTGGCGGAAGACAACTCCCGGTTTTGCGTGTCGCCGGTTAAGGACGCGCTGCTCCCGGACCTCGCCGGGGCGACAATCAATTTTGCTTGGCTTCAGCGCCATGTTTCGTCGCGGGTTGGTTTGGTGTTAGAAAACCTATCCCCTTTGTCCGGGTTTTATGCAAGAGAAATATCCAGCCTCAGCCGGTGACGTAGTCCTGCCCGGCGTCTGCGTGCTCGTGCTGCAATTCCTGCTTTAGCGTCGGTCCAGAAACACCAGTTGCTCATCCGGTTCCCGGATGGTTTCGGTGTTCCCGTCATCGTCGCAGATTATCAGGCCTCTTTCCGACCCGGTATATTCCTCATAACCCGGCTCGAATTCTTCGCTCGCACCATCGGTGACAAAGACCACGGTCGCATAGGTACCGCGAAATTGGACTCGATCCCCGGCGTGGACTGGTTCGCCGCTAATATAGAGAACTTCGGCTTCCATAATACAATGTTGGTGGACGTCGGCATCGAAGCAGAAAACCTTGACCCCGACAACCCCGAAATGTTGCGACTTCGGCCAGACAAACACCCGATCCCGTATTTGGAGGTTAGATTTCCGGGTAACCCTCGGTTTTGGCGCGACGCCCCCCACTATGTCGATTAAGGCTTCCCTGCGAGCGAGCAAATGCGTTGCGGTGCGCGGCTTGCCGCCGCAACATGAAGCGCGCGCATGAAAGATTTGCAAAATCCCAAACTCATTTGGCTCAAGGGGATTCTGTTCCTGGTGATGGCCCTGGTGTGCGGTGTCCTGGTGTGGTTGGAGTCGCCGACGTTCAAGAGCGCTTTGCTGCTGGCAGTGGTCGTTTGGGCTTCATGCCGGGCCTACTATTTCGCGTTTTATGTTCTCGAGCGATACGTGGACCCGCAATTCCGCTTTTCCGGGCTGGGCTCGCTGGTCCGGTACATTCTCCGTAACCGGCGTCAGCAGTAGCCGAAGCCCTGGTTGGGGCTTCTCAAAGCAACCGACTCAGAGTTTTGGGACCAAAGGCACTTCCTGGAAATCAGCGCCCAAAGCTTGGTAACCGGGGCTCAACGCGGCAGCGGCAGCCTGGTCAACGATCAGGCAGGCGTCAGGGTGAGTTCGCAGAAACGATGCCGGGCAGTGGGAGCCGATCTCGCCAGCCACCACCTGCCGCACAGCCGCGGCTTTTGCCGAGCCGTAAGCCAACACCAACACTTTCCTGGCAGCGAGAATCGTCTTTAAACCCACGGTCGCGCCCCGGGATGGAGCGTAGTCACCGCCAAACCAGCGGCGGTTGGCTTCGGTGGATAGCGGATCGAGTTCGGTGATGCGCGCCGTCGAGTCGGGAGCGCTTCCGGGTTCATTAAAACCAAGGTGGCCATTCTGGCCCAGGCCCAGGATGATGAGGTCGAGCCCGCCCGCCCGTTCGATTCGTTGCTCCTGGGCGATCACGCTGGCCAGGGCGTCCTCGGCCAGTGAGCTGATGGCAAAGAAGCGCTCCGGCGCAACGCCCCAGGGATGGGCGACGCGTTGCCGCAACAGGTTGGCGCAACTCCGCGGTTCATCCAGGGGAACTCCGACGTATTCGTCCAGCACGAAGAGGTTGAGGTGTGCCAGGTCCAGGCGGCGGCGGGCGATGAGTTCGTAAACCGGCAACGGAGTGTTCCCGCCGGCAACCATCACGTTGGAAGTGCTGGGTTCAGCCAGGCAGCCGGCCAGCCATTCACCAGCAGCGGCGTTGGCCGCGTCTACACCAGGAAAGATCCGGAGTTTCATGAGGGCTTCAGAGTTCACCGTGAGGCTCGTTTAATCAATCGGAAACCATGGGTGGTTGAAAGCATCGCGCCCGCAGGCCATGCGGTTTTGCCCTTGCCAATCGGGCAAAATGGGAGTCAGATTTTCTTTCATGAAAGCCAACCACCCTGCCGGGCGGAATCAACGCCGGGAAGGATTTCCGCGCTTCACTCTGTCATGAAACCTACTCCTCAATCCCATGATGCCGTCGCGACTCGTTTCAACTTTCCTACCCGCCGCAAATTCCTGGCCGTGTCCGGGACGGCCTCGGCTTTCTTATTGGTGAAAGGAAGCGTCCTTGGCCTGGGCGGGCAAACCTCACCCAACAACAAACTCAATATCGCTGGTATAGGCGTGGGCGGACAGGGCGGGAATGATATCAACGAGTTCAAGAACGAAAACATCGTCGCGCTGTGCGATGTGGATTGGGATTACGCGGCGCCGACCTTCAAACGGTATCCGAACGCGAAAAAATACCGGGACTTTCGGGAGATGCTGGATAAGGAAAAGGAGATTGATGCCGTGGTGGTTGGCACACCGGATCATAATCATGCGGTGGTTTCCATGGCGGCGATCAAGCGGGGCAAACATGTGTACTGTGAGAAACCCCTGACCCGCACGGTGCAGGAGGCGCGAGCGCTGACCCGGGCGGCGCGCGAGGCCAAGGTGGCCACCCAAATGGGAAACCAGGGCATGGCGTTTGAAGGCAATCGTTTGATTAACGAATGGCTGGCCGATGGCGCGATCGGGCCGGTGCGAGAGGTGCATGTTTGGTCGGATCGTCCGACGCACCGCGGCAAGCTGCCGTTGTGGTGGCCGCAAGCCGTGGAGCGCCCCAAAGACACGCCCCCGGTGCCCGCTACCATGGACTGGGATTTGTGGCTGGGACCCGCGCCGTATCGCCCGTATCACCCGGCCTACGCCCCGTTTCGATGGCGCGGTTGGTGGGATTTCGGCTCCGGGGGGCTGGGGGACATGGGCATCCACAACCTCGCCCCGGTTTTTTCGGCGCTGAATCTTGGGGCGCCCGAGAGCATTCAGGCGTCCTCCTCACCGGTCTATCCCGAGACGGTGCCTTCGGCAGCGCTCGTGCATTACCAGTTCCCGGCCCGGGGCAATTTGCCGCCGGTGAAGCTGCATTGGTATGACGGCGGCCTGCTTCCCGAGCGTCCACCCGAACTCGAGGTGAACCGGGTGCTCGATCCTGAAGACGGCATTCTGTTCGTCGGTGACCGCGAAAAGATGCTGGTGACCGGCTGGGGCGGTGAACATCCGCGTCTGCTGCCGGAGAGCCGGGACCGGGAATACAAACGTCCTCCGAAGACCCTGCCGCGCTCGGCGGGCGGTCATTACCAGGAATGGGTTCAGGCCTGCAAATCCGGCAGCCCGACCCGGTCCGATTTTGCGTTCGCCGGTCCGTTGACAGAGGCGGTGCTCCTCGGGAGCGTTTGCATTCGCAACGGCGGCGATCCACTGACGTGGGATAGCGAAGGGATGAAGTTCACCAACGATCCCGACGCCAACAAATTGTTGCATTACGAATACCGGAAAGGATGGTCCCTGTGAGCAAAAAAGTGCGGGTGGGAATTATCGGCACGGGCTTCATTTCAGCGATCCACGTGGAATCGTTGAGACGCTGCGCCGATGCGGAGATCGTGGCGGTCTCATCGCGGGTGGTGACCAAAGCGCGCGATTTCGCCCGGCGCCACGGCATTGCGAAATCGTTCGGCGACTATCGGCAGATGCTGCGTTTGCGGGAGATCGACGTGGTGGTGGTGGGCGTGCCCAATGATCTGCATTGCCAGATCAGCGTGGACGCCGCCATCGCCGGCAAGCATGTCATCCTGGAAAAGCCGATGTGCTTGAACCTCGACGAGGCGGACCGGATGCTGGCCGCGTGCCGGGCGGCCAAGACGCTGCTGATGTACGCTGAGGAACTGTGTTTCACCCCCAAGTATGTGCGGCTGAAACAACTGCTCGACAGCGGCGCGCTGGGCGCGCCGGTGTGGTTGAAGCAATCCGAAAAACACGACGGACCGCACGCCCCGCACTTCTGGGATGTCAACCGTTCCGGGGGCGGTGTGACCATGGATATGGGCTGCCACGCGATCGAGTTCTTTCGCTGGATGCTGGGTCGTCCGCCGATCAAGTCGGTGTATGCCCAAATGGGTACGCATGTGCATCACGACAAAACCAGCGGGGAAGACAATGCCTTACTGGTCCTGGAATTCGCCAACGGAGTCACCGCCGTGGCCGAGGAAAGCTGGACCAAACTCGGCGGCATGGATGATCGTGCGGAAGTTCATGGTTCCACAGGTTCGGCGTATGCCGACCTGTTGCATGGCAACGCGATCGAAGTTTATAGCGCCAAAGGATATGATTACTCGGTAGAGAAAGGCGGCAGCACGGTGGGTTGGTCCTTCGCCATCTACGAGGAAATCTGGAATTACGGTTTCGTGCAGGAGATGGCGCACTTCATTCATTGCCTCCAGAACCAGCAAGCGCCCGAGGTGACTGGCGACGATGCCCGGGTCGTCATGGAGGTGCTCTTTGCGGCCTATGAATCGGCCGGGACCGGTCGTAAAGTGAGCCTGCCGTTCAGGAGCACCGCCGCCAAACCCATCGACCTCTGGCGCAAACCGGCCTGATCCTCGAAGGTCGCCCGACAGCTCAGGGGGCGCAGGGCCGTGACTGCCGCTCCCAGGCCGCTGTAGCCGCTCCGAGCAAGCCCACGTGGACTCCGGTCTGGGCGCGCAGGATCGGAAGCTCGCGGTGGACCTCGGACCAGATGTGGCGCCGGGTGGCCGCCAGGAAACTCTCCCAGTAGGCGCCCTCGCTCAGGCCTAATCCGCCGCCTATGATCAAGACCTCCGGGTCCAGCACGTTCACCATCAGCCCCACCGTCGCTTCAAGCGCCTCGCCGGCGTCATGCAGGATTCGCAAAGCGGCGGAATCGCCGGCGGCGGCGGCCGCCAACACTTCCTGTCCCGAGGGGACGTTTGCGCCGGCCAGTTGGTTGTAGCGCGACACCAGGGCTGGCCCGGAGGCAATTTGTTCGAGGCACTGCCGGCTGACGTGGCCGCAAGCCTCGCACGCCACGCTTAACGCACCGCTGCCAATCGTGCCGGACAATCCCCGCGCTCCCAGGTACGGCCGACCATCCAGGACCAGGCAGGAGGAGATTCCCGTGCCGATGGTTAGATAGAGAAAGATCCCCAGGCCGCGCCCCGCGCCAAACAGCGCCTCCGCGCGCGCCGCCGCTCGAACGTCCGCCTCCACCGTCACCGGCCCGAGTGAATCCAGGGCTTCGTGAGCGGCAATTTCATCAAATTGAATGCAGTTATGGCTCAGGATGCGACCGGTGGGACCGATCAACTCGCAGACGCCGAGCCCGACGCCACCGGGACTCCACCCACGCTGGCGGCCTTCGGCAATAATGGAATCGGCCAGGTCGCGAATCCGCCGCAGCACCGCGGCGCCGCCAGCGTGTGCCTCGGTGGGCGTCGAGCGGTCCAGCAAAACTTCTCCCGCCGGGAATCGCACGAGTCCCGCGGCGATCTTGGTGCCTCCCAGATCGATTCCCAACGCAATAAAAGGGTCCTCTTTCATAGACAGATTTCAGACAGTGCCGGTGTGCCCACGGGAATCCACTTTAGCGACGGCTGAATCAGGCGCGACGCCGGAACCGGCACCCGGATGGCACAGAGCGGGCATGGCCGCTGACAGGGTTTCGACCAGGATATCCCGGCGACGGCCCGCATGCGGATTCAGCCTCAACAACCGCGGATTCCACGCCAACTGGTATTGGAAAGAGCGCGCGGCGATTTTGGGAATTCGAACCTGCACGAGTGTTTTCGCAGCATCTGCCGGAACCAGAAAATCGGGCAGCAACGCTGCGGCGGCCTGGCCGGCCAGGGCGGTGATCGCCTCGACAAAACTGTCGCACACCAGGAATGCCTGGAGTTTCACCGGCAAGTTTACATCGAGGCTTGCCAATTCTTTGTGGGCGAGGATCAAGGGCATTCTGCCAGTTTCAAATTCGCGTACCGCAGCCGGCTCCGTCAGATTCCAGGCTTTCGGAATCCAGAGTGTCAGTCGCCATTCTCCCAAACTGCGCATCTGCAGCGGACGGCTGAGCCCGGACCGGTTTACTACGCCGAAATCCAGGGTCAGATCGTGCAGGCGACGCTCGATCTCCTCGTCACTGGCCACCTCGGTCGCATAGCTGGCGGCGCGCTTTTTGGTTCGAGTGTTGGAGAGCGACGCCAGCAAAAACTGGCGAATAAAAGTCGCGCCGGCTCCCACGCGAAAGGTCTGCTCCTCCGCCAGGCAGCCAAGCTGGAAATTCGACAGGCCCAGCATGAAAAACCGTGAGATGCGTGACAGCTCTTTCCCGCGCGCGGTCAGCCGGGTGCCTTTGCCCTGGCGCTCGATCAGCCGGGTGCGGAAGAAGTCTTCCAACTCCTTGATCTGCCGGCTGTATTGGCTTTGACGGACCAGGTCGCCCTCCGCCGCCTTGACGATACTGCCGGCGGCCCCCACCTCGAGCAACGCCTTCAAACGATCCAGCGAAAGCCCGTTTTCGGAGAACAGCTTGGCAAACATGACTGCGCAGTAATATAGAACACAATAAACCAACTATCAAGCCCGGACGATTGGGGTAAGGTTCCTTTGCTATGAACAACATGCTAACGGATAAAGAAAACCAAGCCGTGCTGGACATTCTGGTCAAAGAACTGGGGGTCCACCCGGAGCAGTTAACGCCGGACGCCAGGATTCAGGAAGATCTGGGCGCCGATTCGCTCTCGATTATGGAGATCACCATCGCCCTGGAGGAACAATTCCAGGTTATGATCCTGGACGACGAGCTGGAACGGATCTCGACGGTCGAGGACCTTTACGAAGCCGTGGCCAAGGTCATGGGCCGCGTCGAACGGCTGGCTTGAAGTCAGAGTTGGTGGGCCAGCGCAGAAGTCGGTACTCGCAGCCAGCAGACCCTTCACGTAATATTCGGGCCAGATTAGGAATCAAATGACATTCTGAGGCGCGACCTCACGAAGATTGTTGAGGGCGCCGGGATGAAATCCGATTCGGGGGATTGGATGGCCTGGGGATGTCTTGATGTTGTCGCGTGAAGCTGTCGGGGAAATTCTCACGTTCCTGGTGTCTGGCCCGGTTATGCTGCGCGTGGCTGCTCTGGCCGGCGCTGACTACTGCCAGCGCCGCTTCAGCTACCAATGCGCCCGAGTGGGCCAAGGATTGGCTCGTGCGTTCGTGGCAGACGAAAGATGGGCTGCCGCAAAACACCATCAACGCCCTGGCGCAGACGCGTGACGGCTATTTGTGGGTGGGGACGAGTGGCGGGTTGGCACGATTTGACGGCGTGCGCTTCCGCACGTTCGGATTGCAGGATGGGTTGCGTTCGGTGCGGATTTCGACCTTGCTCGAGGACAGCTACGGAGTGCTGTGGGTGGGTGCGACCGGTGGCGGCGTCAGCCGCTGGGAAAATGGGAGATTCGTGCCGCTGGCGGGAGCTGAAGATTTGGGGGGCGCGGACGTGATCGCCATGGTGGTGGAGCCGGACGGGACACTTTGGATCGCGACGCAGCAAGGGTTACTGCGGTGGAAGGAAGGAGTACTCACCAGGATTGGACCCGCGGAGGGTTTGCCGGCGAAGCAGGTTCGGGCCCTCTGTCTGGACTCGAAAGGAGCACTATGGGTCTCGATCCTCCTAGAGGGGGTCTTCCGAGGTAAAAACGGTCAGTTTACTGTGGAGACAACCGGCAAGACGCCTCGGTTGGACGGCGTGTACTCTCTGTTCAAAGATCGGGACGGCTGCGTCTGGGCGGGCACCGGAAGCGGTGCGCTCTGGCAATGGCGCGACGAGAGTTGGAAGCAGTATCAAGCGACGAACGGGCCAAAAGCGACTCTGATCGAGGCGATTACCCAGGGCCAGGGCGATGAGATCTGGGCCGGCACCCGGGCTACGGGCATGTGGGTATGGAGAGACGGCGACTTACGCGAAATGCCCGGTCAGGCTGACTTAGGGCTGGCGGCGGAAGCGATTCGCCGGCTGTTGGTGGATCGGGATGGCACACTGTGGGTGGGCACCGTAGGAGCAGGATTGCAGCGGGTTTCAAGAAGGATGGTCCAATTTTGGGGTTTTGCTGAAGCGCTTCGCCGTCCGCTCAACCCCGCGATCGCCGAAGATAGTTCCGGCGAGTTCTGGGTGGGTTCCCAGGAAAGTGGCCTGTACCGTTTCCCCGGCGGGCGGCCTCGTCAATCGAACCCCACCACGGTTTTGAAGACGTCCGCCATGATCTATGCCGCGTTGGCCACCGACGATGGCGGCGTATGGATGGCCGGAGAGCAAACCTTGTTGCGTTTTCAAGCGGGGGAGGCCACTGAGAAGCACCTGACGATCAAGCTTCCGGGCGAAGCCGTGCGCGCGCTATGTGCCGACGGCACCAACCTGTGGCTGGGCACGTATTATTCCACCCTGCTGAAGTGCCAGGGGACGAACCTGAGCGTGGTGGCGACGAATGGCGCGTTCGGCGGGGATATTCGAAGCATTGTCCGCGAGGCTCCTGACACCCTTTGGATTGGTTCGGCGAGCGGCGTTTTTCGGTGGGAGCGCGGGCAGGTGCGGGTTTGGAACACGAGGGACGGCCTGCTGACGGCCAGTGTTCAGAGTTTGCATCGGGAGCCGGACGGGACCGTGTGGATCGGCACACTCGGCGGAGGGTTGGCGCGCTTGAAGAATGGGAAGATCGCAAACATCACCACCCGGCAGGGATTGATTGACGACGTGATTGCTTCGATCATGTTGGACGACTTTGGCCATATATGGCTGGGTTGCAACCGCGGGATCATGCGCCTGGACCGAAAAGAAATCGACGACTGCGCCGAAGGCCGGACTTCGATTGTACATCCCATCGTGGTGGGGCAGGACGAAGGGATGGTGTCGGAGCAATGCGTTGGCGGGCATGCCCCGATCAGCTTGAAGACCCGGGATGGGCGGCTGCTGTTTTCGACGGCGCGCGGTCTCGTCGAGATCGATCCCCGGCGGTGGGCGGAAACCACGAGAACGATGCCGCAGGCAAGTATCGAAGAACTGGTGGTGGACGGGCAGGTTCAAAATCCGGCGCTGCCGATAGTCATTCCGCCGGGCCAACGCCGTTTCGAGGTGGGATATACCGCGCCGAGTCTGCGTGGTGGCGATTGGGCGCGCTTCCGCTTTCGGTTGGAGCCATTGGAGGAGAACTGGGTGAACGTGGGAGGTCGGCGGAGGGCGATTTACCCGCGATTGCGTCCGGGCCAGTATGTTTTTCGCGTCACCGCCTGCAATAACCTGGGGGTTTGGAACGAGGAAACCGCGTCGGTGTCGATCACGGTGCAACCCCGGTTTTGGCAAACGTGGTGGTTTGAGAGTTTGGCAGTGTTGACGCTGGCGGGAGCCGTGTTTGCGGGATATCGGCGGCGTGTCGTCCGATTGGAACGGAGCCACGCGGCGCAGGAGGCGATTACGCGGCAGATCATCCTATCGCAGGAAAATGAGCGGAAACGCGTGGCGTCCGAGTTGCACGACGGGCTCAACCAGAATCTGGCGTTGTTGTCGGTCGAAATGGAAATGTTCGCGCAGCGCCTGCCGGGAGCGCCCGGCGACATCGACGCCCAGCTCAAGAAATTCTCGCAGGACGCGAAAGCGCTTTCCGCCGAGGTGCATCGCATCTCGCATGGGCTGCATCCGGCGAAGCTGACGCAGCTTGGACTGGCGGTCGCACTGCGCGGCATGTGTCGCGAGGTGGACGCGGCGCACGGCGTGGCGTTGACCTGCGAGACGCGCGACGTGCCGCCGGCGTTACCGGAGGAATTGGCGCAGTGCCTTTACCGCGTGGCCCAGGAGGCGATTCAGAACATCGTGAAGCACAGCGGCGCCAAAGTGGCAAGAGTCGAGTTAGTAGTTGCCAACGAATCCATAAAGTTGAACATCACCGACAACGGCAGGGGCTTCGAGGTCCCAGCGGACCGAGGAAAAGCCTCGCTTGGCTTGGTGAGCATGAATGAACGAATTCGGTTGGTGAAGGGTGAGTTTGTGATCTGGTCCAGGCCGGGTGAAGGCACCCGGGTGGAAGCCATCGTGCCCTTGCCGAACGCCGCTAAATTATGAGCAATCGTCCACGCATCCTCCTGGCGGAAGACCATGCCATCTTGCTTGAGGCGTTTAAGCAATTGCTGGCGCCCGCCTGCGACGTGGTGGGGACCGTGACCGATGGCCGCGCGTTGCTCGAGGCAGCAGAGAAGCTGAAGCCGGATATCATCGTGCTGGATATTTCAATGCCCTTGCTGAATGGCATCGAGGCTTGCCGGCAGCTTCAGCCCCGTCTTCCTGATACGCGCTGGGTCTTTCTCACTGTGAACGAGGATCCGGACCTGGCGATCGAGGCGTTTCGACTCGGCGCCTCCGGTTTTTTGCTGAAAAGCTCCGCGGCAGCGGAGTTATTCTCGGCCATCCAAATGGCGGCGGAAGGCCGGCGTTACCTCACCCCGCTGATTTCCAAAGGGGAGCCGTTGAATGTGTTTCTCGCCCGAGCGTCCCACGACGCAGGCGAGCGGTTGACGGCTAGGCAACGCGAGGTCTTGCAGCTCCTGGCGGAAGGGCGGCTCATGAAAGAAGTCGCCGATATTCTCAAAGTAACTCCGCGCACCGTGGCTTTTCATAAGTACACCATCATGGAACACCTAGGCCTGAAAACCACTGCGGAGCTGGTGCAATACGCCGTGAAGCAACGCCTGGTGGGACCTTAGGACTGGGGGCGGTGTAATTCAGGCAGCGGCTACCCGCACCGGAAGGCAGAGCGCCACAACTCACGCTTAGGTAGTTTGGTGCAGTCTCAAGTGCCTGGTAACCAATTGGCTTTAGGAGATATCGCCGGCAAACTGGATCCTCGTACGCCGCACCCCACCTGTTAGTTTTGCCAGTAGGAGGCGTAGCCCGCTTTCCGGTAAAAGAGACAGCAACAATAAGCATGTGTCGATAGGAACCCGACTCTTAACCTTAAGAATCTCAAGCCACCTCCATCATGAAAGGCGGAACACAGAGTAACCGAAACAGAACAAGCAACTCATTGCGGAGTACATAATGAAGATCACTATCGTCGGAGCGGCTGGTGGCGAGGTCACCGGTTCGGCCTATTACGTTCAAACCAAACAAGCGAGTGTCCTGGTGGACTGTGGGCTCTTTCAGGGCGGTCGGAAATCCGAGGCCTTGAATCGGCCGCCGACAGGGGTGAAGCAAAAGCTGGACGCCGTCCTGATTACTCACGGCCACCTGGATCACACGGGCCGGTTGCCGCTCTTGGCGCGGCGAGGTCATATGGCCCCGATTTACGCCACCCCGGCGACGATCGAGATGACGGCATTGATCTTGCGTGACTCGGCCCGCATCCAGGCTGCCGATGCCGAAAGGCGCAACCGCAAACGGCAACGTGCCGGCGAACCGCCCCAGGAACCGCTGTATACGCCTGAGCACGCCGAAGCCGCGATACAATGCCTTAAGCCGGTTCCCTACCAGCAGCCCGTCACGGTGGCTCCGGGGGTGCAGGCCATTTGGGCCGAGTCCGGCCACATGCTGGGTTCGGCAAGCATCCAACTGCTCGTCGAAGAAGGGGGCAAAACCAAACGCATCGTGTTCTCCGGTGATCTAGGTCCCAGAAGCGCGCCCATTCTGAAGGAGTTCGAGCCATTTAGTCAGGCCGATATGGTGTTCCTCGAATCCACCTACGGCGACCACGACCACCGTCCGTTCGCCGAGACCGTGGAGGAGTTTGTGCGCGTGGTGCAAGACGCGGTCGAGCGGCGCGGAAAAATCCTCGTGCCGACCTTTGCCGTGGGTCGGGCACAACTGCTCACCAGCCTGCTGGCCTGGATGGTTCGGAAGAAGAAGGTTCGTCCGTTCCCCATGTTCCTGGACAGCCCGATGGCGATCGAGGCCACCAATATCTATTTGCGGCACCGGGAACTCTTCGACGAGGCAATGACCAAATTTGTGGCCGAAAAGCCGCTGCGGGCGGATTTGAAGGCTATGAAACTCTGCGTCAGCGCGGAGGACTCGATGAAGATCAATGATGTGGCTGGACCATGTTTGGTCATGGCCGGGGCGGGGATGTGCAACGCTGGCCGCATCCTGCATCATCTCAAGCAGAACCTTTGGAAACCGGAGACGCACGTGCTGATCGTCGGGTACCAGAGCCACGAATCTCTGGGCCGCCGTCTCGTGGAGGGTGCAAAGGTCGTCAGCATTCACGGCGAGAAAGTCGCGGTGGCGGCCGAAGTCCACACCATGGGCGGCTTCAGCGCGCATGCCGGGCAGACGGACCTGTTGAAATGGTTTAGTAGCATCGCGCCGAGCAAACCGCGCGTGGTGTTGACCCATGGCGAGGATAAAGCCCGGGCGGTGCTGGCGAAGAAGATTCAACAGCAGTTCAAATTGCCCTCCCGGCTGCCGAAAATGGGCGACGTCATTGAACTCTGAGCGGTTCGAGCCATTGGACAAAAGGGACGATCACAACGACGGTAACTAATTCGAGGCCAATACGAACCTGAATTAAACCTATGAACGCCGAAGCACAGCGTCTGGAACAAGCCCGCCATCCTGAGACTCCCTGGAAGCAGTGGGGCCCATATCTGAGCGAACGCCAATGGGGCACCGTTCGCGAAGACTATAGTAGCGATGGCAACGCCTGGGATTACTTCACCCATGAACAGTCGCACTCCCGTGCCTATCACTGGGGTGAAGACGGTTTGGCCGGCATCTCGGACGATCGCCAGCGGCTCTGCTTTGCCCTGGCCCTGTGGAACGGCAAGGATCCCGTCTTAAAAGAGCGGTTGTTCGGTTTGACCAACAGCCAGGGCAACCATGGCGAGGACGTCAAAGAGTACTACTTCTATCTCGACAGCACACCGACCCATTCCTACCTGAAGTATCTCTACAAGTATCCACAGGCTGCCTACCCTTACGCGCAATTGGTCCAGGCCAATCAGGGTCGCAGCCGTAATGAACTCGAATACGAACTGATCCATACCGGGGTCTTCGAGCAGGACCGGTATTTCGACGTGTTCGTGGAATATGCCAAGGAATCGCCTGAGGATATCCTGATTCAAATCAGCGTCCACAATCGCGGCCCGGAGCCCGCCGAGGTTCATGTGCTGCCAACGCTTTGGTTCCGGAATCGCTGGTCCTGGGGCGAAGCCAACGCGAAGCCTTCGCTCCAGGTGGCCACTGCGAACCCGGTCGCGATCAAAGCCGCCGAGGCGGACCTGGGCGAGCGCTATCTCTATTGCGACGGCAAGGCGCCCCTGCTCTTTACCGAAAACGAAACCAACAATCGCAAGCTGTTCAACGGCGAAAACCGCAGCCCCTACGTCAAGGATGGCATCATCAATTGCGTGGTAAACGGGCAGGCCGATACGGTGAACCCGGAGCAGACCGGGACCAAGGCGGCCGCGCACTACCGGTTGACCATCCCGCCGGGCCAGTGCGAGGTGGTGCGTCTGCGGTTGACGCCGGTCGCGCCCGGCGCCCTTAGTCAGACCTACGGCGCTGGCGACCCCTTCGGACCGCATTTCGAGGAGATCGTGGAAAAGCGTCGAAAGGAGGCGGATGAATTCTACAACGAGGTCATTCCCGCGGCGCTCGACAGCGAATCCGCGAACGTCATGCGCCAGGCCCTGGCCGGGATGCTCTGGTCCAAACAGTTTTTCTATTACGACGTGAACCGCTGGCTCGAGGAGCGGGGTTGCGACCCGTATCTGCCCACAACGAAGCAGGCTCCGCGCAATGCGCAATGGCACCACATGCACAATGCGGACGTCATCTCGATGCCGGACAAATGGGAATACCCCTGGTACGCCGCGTGGGATCTCGCCTTTCACGTCCTGCCATTGACCCTGGTGGACGCCGATTTCGGCAAACAGCAACTCGACTTGATGCTGCGCGAGAATTACCTGCACCCTAACGGGCAGATCCCGGCTTACGAATGGAACTTTGGTGATGTCAACCCGCCCGTCCATCCGTGGGCCACGATTTTCGTCTATCGACTCGAAAAGGTGAGCACGGGCAAAGGCGACACGGCCTGGCTCGAGCGCAGTTTTCAGAAGTTATTGCTGAACTTCACCTGGTGGATCAACCGGAAGGATCGTTCAGGCAAAAACACTTTCGAGGGCGGCTTCCTTGGGCTGGACAACATCGGCGTGTTCGACCGCAGTTCGCCGTTGCCGACCGGCGGCTACCTGGAGCAGGCGGATGGCACGGCGTGGATGGCGCTGTTCAGTTTGAACATGCTCGAGATCGCCGGCGAGTTGGCCATGCATGATCCGACCTACGCGGACATGGTGATCAAATTCGTTCATCACTTCGTCTCCATCGCGTCGGCCACAATCCATGCCGGGAGCAATACGGGCATGTGGGATGAGGAAGACGGATTTTTCTATGACGTGTTGCAGTTGCCCGACGGCAAAGCCCAGCGATTGAAGGTTCGGTCCATGGTAGGGTTGCTGCCCCTCTGCGCGGTCACGGTGTTCGAGGGCGGGTTCCGGGATAAGTACCCCGAGATCATGAGCCGATTCAAAGCGTTTGTCGAATCGCGCCCGGAACTCGTGACGTTCATTCACGACCCGGGCAAGCCGGGCAAGCACGATCGGCGGCTCGGAGCGATTCTCGATGAAACCAAGCTCCGCCGGGTGCTGGCCAAAATGCTCGATGAAAACGAATTTCTGAGTCCGTACGGCATTCGCTCGTTGTCGCGCCGGCATGCGGAGCATCCGTATGTGTTCCACGCCGGAGGGCAGGAATACCGTGTGTCCTATCTCCCGGGGGAATCGGATACGGGGATGTTCGGCGGCAACTCCAACTGGCGCGGGCCGATCTGGATGCCGGTGAATGCCCTGATCATTCGAGCGCTGCTGCAATACTATGCGTATTACGGCAATGACTTCACGGTCGAGTGCCCGACCGGCTCGGGCCGGCAGATGAACCTCTACCAAATCGCCGAGGAGCTTTCCCGCCGCCTCACCAGCATTTTCCTGAAGGGAACCGACGGTCGCCGGCCGGTGAACGGAGGCGAGCAAAAGCTCCAGGAGGATCCGCACTGGCGGGAGTATCTGCAATTCTACGAGTACTTCCACGGAGACAACGGCGCCGGGTTGGGCGCCAGCCACCAGACGGGCTGGACGGGGCTGATCGCCCGCGCCTTGCACTTGTTTGCCACCACGACCGCCGATCAAGTGCAGGAGCTCGGCAAGGTGGCGGCCCTGGTGGAAATTGAACCGCCACAGAAGGCGCCGACCAGGAGTGCGCGTCGGACGCGTCGCCGTTGAGGATCTTTTAGGGACCAACAAGCCTCCCGGGCGCGCGCGTTTCGAACATGACCAAGACCGTTCCATGGCAGTCCTGGTGGGGCCGATGGCGGCGATTGTTGTACTTCGCCCTGCTCTTCCAAACCGTTGAAAGCCTGCTCTTCGCACCGTTGCTGGGATTGGCTGGCCACGTCCTGGCGGGGCGACCGGCGGTGGACAGCACAGACCTGGTCGCCTTCGCGCTTTCGCCGCGCGGTTTCCTCCTGGTGTTCCTCGGCATTGCGACTTCGTTGACGATTCGCATGCTCGAGCATGCCGGGTTGTCTGCCATGGTGCTCTCCGCTTTCCAGGGAAACACGGCTCGGGTGCGGGTGGTGCTCGGTTTGATGTTGCGGGAATTGCCACGCCTGACGTCCATCGTCGTGCGCGCGATCGGATGGGGCTTGGCCGTCGCGGCGCCGGTCCTGGCGGTGGCCGGTTATTATGCGGCGCGCCTGCTGCCGAAGCATGACATCAACTATTATCTCGCGAATCGGCCGCCGGAGTTTATCACGGCAGCGCTGGTCATCGGCCTCACCGCGGTGACGATGCTGGCGGTCGGGGCCTGGTTGTTTGTGCGCTGGCGCCTGGTGGTGCAGGCGTGTGTGTGCGACCGGCTGCAAGGCGGCGCCGCGTTTCGTGAAGCAGCCAGGCTGAGCCGCGGTGCGTGGCGTCCGTTGGCCTGGCGCTGCGTGGCGGTCCTGGGCTTTGAAGCGGTGCTGGCGTTGGCGGCGGTGGCCTTGGGCCACGTGGCGGTGTGGCTGGTGCTGGATGTCGGCAGCCTGGGGGTGCTGCCCCTGACGGTTTCTTTCGGCATTTTGGTATTTCTGCGGACCGTTGCCAGTGCGGCGATTGTGGCCATCGGCGCCGGGGTGGATGCCGGCGTCTTCACCGCCTTCTATCAGCAACGGCGGCAGGCTCTGGGCGGTGAGCCTGCGACGCTCGCTTTGGACAGGATGACCGGGGATTCGGGGCCCGCGCCATGGCTCGGACGAATGCTGGCGGCCGGGATTGCGATCGGTTTGTTTGCCTCGGCGGCGTTCAGTGTGGTCCTGGCCGTGGGCACGCTCAAGGATCACCGCCCGGTTACCGTGACCGCGCATCGCGGCGGCCACTTGAAGGCTCCGGAGAACACCGCCGCGTCGATTCGTGAAGCCATTGCCGTTGGGGCGCAATTTGCGGAAATTGACGTTCAACTCTCGAGGGATGGCGTGCTGGTGGTGACGCACGACAGCGATTTCTCGCGATTGGGCGGCGTGGCCCGGAAAGTCTGGGATTTAACTTATGCCGAGATTCGCGCCATTCCGTTGGGGGCGCGGGCCGCCCCGGAATTTCGCAACGAGCCGGCGCCGACATTTGACGAGGTGCTCACCATCGCCCGGGATCGCATCAAGCTGAATGTGGAGTTGAAGTATTACGGCGATCACGAGCCGCGCCTCGCGGAGCGCGTGGTTGAGGCGGTTCGCGCTCACGGCATGACGCGCCAGGTGATCATCCAATGCCTCGAATACGAGCCGCTGTTGGAGGTGCGCCGGTTCGCCCCGGAAATCCCGATCGGCTATTTGCTGTCGCTAAACGCCCGAAATCCCGCGCAACTCAAGGTCGATTTCCTCGGCGCCGCGTTGAGCCGTGCCACCGGTGCGTTTGTGCGGCAGGCGCATCGCCGGGGGCAGCAGGTCCATGTTTGGACCGTGGACAAGCCCAAGGCCATGGAGCAGATGATCGATATCGGCGTGGACAGTCTCATCACTAATCAACCCGAGGAAGCCCTGCGCCTGGTGCGCGAATACGAGAGCCTCTCGACGCCGGAACGAGCCATGCGCACCGTGCGCGCCTGGTTGGAATGAGGGTTCATTCATTGTGATGCCGTGGCGCTGGAGGGGATGCATTTCGCGAAGATTGATTCCGAATGCCACAATGGGAGCCTTGGGTCTGCCCATGGTCAGCCAGGCCGTCCGCACCGACAAATATGCCGCGCCGCTGGGGCTTGGGGTGTGTTTTTGGAAACTATAAACATGGCAGCTCTCCTGAGCTTGGGAATCGGGGCGGTTCCGGGCTACGGCTTCTACTAAATACAGCTTTCTGAGTGCGGCTATAAGTGGTGGCGCATGCGTGGGATGAGCTGACTTCGCTTCGATGACTTTCGCCGTTTTGCCCTTAACTTCTGGGTCCATGACCTGGACCGGTGCATCATCGGCCGGCAGGTAATCTCCCGCCAACAACTCCCGCTTCATCTGCCGCACCATCGGTTCGATCCAGTTGGCCCGTGCGTGACCCAATCGCGCCGTGTGCTCTTGGGAAGATTGACGCCGAGGCAGGCCAACATCTATTGCTGTCGATACAGCGGCAGGTGATCGACAAACTAATCGCAAATTGCCGGCGCGGACGAGGACCGATCAGCGAAGCGGGCCCGAGCCCTCCCCTTTCGCGAGGGTGCGTTCAATGCGTGAGTCTGGTATCAACCACATCAGCGCGACGAACACATAGAGCGCGTTCGAGATCCAGGGACTCAGGAAAGCGAGCGGGATGGCGGCAAAGTAGAGCACTGGGGAAAGTTTGCCCTTCCAGTCCGATCCGATGGCAGCGGCGAGCGTGGATTCACGACCTTGCCGAACGATGATCGCCCGCTGCAACACAGCGTAAGCGATGGCGGCCATTAATAAGACAAAACCGTACAGGGCGGTGGGAATGGGCGCCACGTGGTTTTCGCCGATCCAGGCGGTAGCGAAAGGAAACAAGGACAACCAGAAGAGGAGGTGCAGATTCGCCCAGAGAATACCCCCGCCCACATGGCCCGTAGCGTGCAGCAGGTGATGGTGATTATTCCAATAAATGCCCAGATAGATGAAGCTCAGGACGTAGCTAAGCAGGACGGGAAGCAGCGGTTTCAGGGCGTCCAACTCGACGTCGTGCGGCACTTTCAGTTCCAGCACCATGATAGTGATAATGATCGCCAGCACTCCATCGCTGAAGGCTTCCAGTCGAGTCTTTTGCATTAGCTATAGCACCCCATGTCGTCGTTCGCGTTAACGGAGACAAAGTCGCATAGCACCAGGAAAACGCGACCCCATTCTCGAACGCACGATCATTCCTCGAACAGCGGAGGCGAGGCCGGGGGACAACCTGCCGGAACCCGGACGGCCTGCGCTCCGTGATTTATCGATAGGCCTTAGTCGGCTCAGCGGAATCCGCCGGCCACCACAAACGTTTCGCCGGTGATCCAACCCGAATCCGCGGAGGCCAGGAAGGTGGCCAGGGAGGCGATATCCTGGGGCTGGCCAATGCGCCCGAGCGGGGTCTGCGCTTCGATTTGCTTGCGCATGTCGCTCGCCGCGATCCCAGTGGTGTGCGTCCCTTCCGTTTCGACCATGCCGGGGTTGATCGCGTTGACCCGGATGCCGCGCGGGGCGAGTTCCTTGGCGAGCGAGCGCGTGATTGAATCAACCGCCCCCTTGGTGCCGCTGTAAACCGACGCTTGGGGAATGCCCATGGTGCTGACCAAGGAACTGATGTTGATAATACTTCCGCCGGCGCCGTCGAACTGTTTCACCGCCGCCTGCGTTGCGAGCACCGGGCCAAGCACATTCACATTGAACTGCTTGTGGAAATGTTCCTCCGTCACGCTCTCCAGGGGCGCAAATTCGTAGATGCCCGCGTTATTCACCAGAACATCCAAACGGCCAAACGCCTTTTTCGTCTCCTGGAACAGGCGTTCGACCTCGGCCCTTTTCGCCACGTCCGCCTGGACCGCGATGGCGGTTCCGCCGGCCTGGCTGATTTCCTTCACGACTTCATCCGCGCCGCTTCGGCTTGTGGCATAATTCACCACCACGGAGGCGCCTTCCGCCGCAAGATGTTTTGCGATGGAAGCGCCGATCCCCTTCGAGGCGCCGGTAACGACGGCGACTTTGCCTTTCAGTTTTTTTACACTCATACAATTTCTCCTGTTATTTGTTTTTGATTCTTGCCGAAATGAAACTCGATTTACCGCCGGCTGGCGGCCAGCCTGGGCAGGCTCGAATCCGCCCAACCACCCCCAAGCGCTTTGATGAGTTGCACGCTGGTGACCAGGCGCTGACCGGTGATCCGGGCCGATTCCCGTTCCGCCGTCAGCGCAGTGCGTTCGCTCTCGACGACCTCGAGATAGCTGACCAGCCCGGCACGATAGCGCGTGTTTGAAATCTCCGCCGTCTTGCGGGCGCTGGCGAAACTGCGCTCCTGTGCGTCGGCTTGCTGACTCAACAGCCGCGCGCCAGTCAAGGCATCCTGTACCTCCTTGAACGCCACCAGGATTCGCTGTCGGTAACCGGCCGCATTTTCCTCGAACACCGCCTGCGCCCGTTTGAGATTGGCCCGATTGCGGCCGCCCTGAAAAATCGGCAGGGTGATGCTCGGGCCGAGGGACCAGACCCGGCTCTCCCAATTGAACAGCGTCTCGACGTCCATGCTTTCAAAGCCGGCCACGCCGGTTAGCCGCACGACTGGGAAGAAAGCCGCTTTGGCGACGCCGATGCGGGCGTTGGCGGCCGCCAGGTTGCGCTCCGCCTCCGCGATGTCGGGCCGACGTTCGAGGAGGTCGCTGGGCAGCCCGGCGGGAATCACGGGCGGCAACGTGTCCGCATCCAACGGCAATTCCTTCACCGCAAATTCGCTCGCGGGTTTGCCCACCAGCACCGCCAGCGCGTGCTCGACTTCGGCGCGACGTCGATCAGTGGCGAGCAGCTCCGCCTCGGTCGCATTCAGTTCCGTCTCCGCCCGCGATACATCCAGCTCGCTGGCGGCACCACCTTGGTACCGTGCATTTACAAGGCCGAGCGCGTCGCGGCGCAGTCCGAGGGTGTTGCGCAGGATGGCGCGCTCCGTATCCAGCGTGCGCAGCGTGAAGTAGTTCTGCGCCACATCGACCCGCAGCACGAGCAACGTGTTCTCAAACGCCGCGAGGCGCGCCTGGGCATCCAGGTTCGCCCCCTCGAACGCGCGCCGGACGCGTCCCCACAAATCCAGTTCGTAGGTCAGGTCAAAAGGCACCGCAAAGCTGTTCCCCAGTTGGTTGGGCGCGGGATTGAGCGCATTCTCCGATTGCCGCACGCGTACCATAAACGGATCCAGCGAGAGCGTTGGGAAGAAATCCGCTTTCGCGTTCCGTGCCAGGGCTCGTGCCTGCGTCACCCGGGCCACCGCGGCCTTGAGATCCTGGTTGGCCGCGGCCGCCTGCACCTCGAGGTCATCGAGCACGGAGTCGTGGTAAAGACGCCACCAATCGCCTCGGGCGATCGCGTCGGCCGGTGTCGCTTCCTTCCAGGCGCCAAGCGCGCTGTCAGTGAAGTTGGTAGTAGTCGGCGTACTGGGTCGACGATAATCCGGCCCCACCGCCAGGCCGCCGACGGCGTTCGCCGACACTCCCGCAAAGGCGAGAGCCAGCGCTATTGTATGCCAGGTTTTCATAAGGTGTGGTGTAGGTGCTTTGGCCTGGTGGTTCAGCGCCGGGCGAGTTGGTTACGCGATTGATTCATCCCCACTGTTTGCGGCGCGCCGGCAATTCGCACCACTTCGCCGTTCACCAAAGTGTCCGTTGGATTTGTCACGATGCGCGCGCCATCCTCGAGGCCGGCGACCACCTCCAGGGCCTTGCCCAGATCGCGCCCGACTTGCACTTTTTGCAGCCGGATAGCGTTCTGGTGATCCACTTCAGCTACTAACAATCCGTCGCTGCGCACCATCACGGCGGTGGCCGGAATGATTAACGGCGGGTTGGCCTGTGCGAGCGACAACTGCACGTCCACGTGAATGCCGGGAAACAGTTCGCCCTCACGGTTCGGCACTTCGATTTCGGTAAGCATCGTGCGGGTGGCCGCGTCGAACGCGCCACTGACCCGCAGCACCGTGCCGCCAAAGGTGCGGCCAGGATATTCCGCCACCGCGACTTTTACAGGTGAGCCAACCGCGATATCCCGCAGGTATGCCTGGGGCACATTCACTTGCACGCGCAGCTTCTCGGTCTGCTCCAGTTCAAACAGGGCGCTGCCGCTGTTGGCCCGGATCAACGCGCCGGTGTCAACGTAGCGGCGGGTGATGGTCCCGGCGAAGGGCGCGCGCACCGCTTTGAAGTTGGACAGCTTCTCCAACCGGCCGACCGCAGCTTCAGCAGCCTGCACATCGGCTTCGCGTGCAGCCAGGGCGCTGGCCTTTTCGTCCACCTCCTGCTGGCTTACGGCGCGATCTTTCAGCAGGCCTTGCCAGCGCACCGCGCTGCTCCGGGCGAGAATCAGGTTGGCTTTCGCCTGCGCCAACGCGGCGCGCGACTGATTCAACTCCTGGTCGAGTTCCGGCGTATCAATCTCCGCGAGCACCTGCCCGGCTTCCACCCGGGCGCCGATGTCACTGCTCCATTTGAGCAGGTAACCGTCTGCCCGCGCGTAAATTTTGGTTTCCTCGAACGCGCGCACATCTCCGGGCAGCCCGAGCTGCACGTGGGAAGTGATCCGGCTCACGTTGGTGACGTTTACCGTAACGGTCTGTTGCGAGGCTTGCCGGGAGGCCGCCTCGATTTTCGTTTGCGCCCGCAACCGCGGCAGGATCCCGAACGCGAGGCCCGCCGCGAGCACGGCCGCGGTGGTGCCGATCAGCGTGTAGCGGCTCCGGCGCGAGGCCCGGGGTTGAGTAGCCACTTCCCCCCACGCCGGAGCGGCATGGTTGCCGGGATTGGTTTCAGCATTTTGATTTTCAGTACTCATAGTTCGACAGGTGTTTGGTTTGTTATTGAAGATCAGTGTGAAGTCACGGCGACGGTGCTGGTGTTGCGCTCGGCTTCAACTTCATCCGCATCCTCGTAGACGGCACCTTTTGAGCGCAGCAGGCTGAACACGACCGGGACGAACAGCAGGGTGGCGAGGGTGGCCACGATCAGGCCGCCGATCACCGCGCGGCCGAGCGGAGCGTTTTGCTCTCCCCCTTCGCCCAACCCGAGCGCCATGGGAAACATGCCGATGATCATCGCGCCAGCGGTCATGAGCACGGGGCGGAGCCGCGTGGCGCCCGCCCGCAACGCTGCCTCCAGCGAGTTCATACCCAGCCGGAGTTGATCATTGGCGAAGGTCACCATCAGGATGCTATTGGCGGTCGCAACGCCAATGGTCATGATCGCCCCCATGAGGCTCGGGACGTTGAAGGTGGTGTGGGTCAGGAACAATCCCCAAACGATGCCAGTGAACGCCCCGGGCAACGCCATCAGGATGATGAACGGGTCGCTCCAGCTCTGGAAATTCACGACCATCAGGAAATACACGAGCAGCGCGCTCAGGATCAGCCCCAGCCCCATGCGCGTGAAGGCCGTGTTCATGCTGTCCACCTGGCCGCGCACCAGGATGCTGTTACCGGGCGCCAACTGCTTCTGCGCGTTCTCCACAATGCACTGCACTTCCGCCGCCACCGCACCCAAATCCCGGCCGGAAATATTCGCAAAAATGTCGAACACGGGCTGAATGTTGTAGTGATTAATGACCGTGGCGGTATTCCCGCGAGAGACGCCGGCGAGATTCGCCAGCAACTGGCTTTCCGATTTGTCCGTTCCGGCAATGCGCGCCGAAACCGGCAGATTCATCAGCGCATTGAGCGAGTCCACCAGGTGCGGCGGGGTTTGCACCGCCACCAGGAACGGAATGCCGTAGGCGGGATCCACCCAGTAGTTGGGAGATACCTGCGTGCTGCTGCTCAAATTCACGAGCACGTCCTGCGCAATGTCCCGCTGGTTTAAACCATCCTTAACCAGCAGCGTGCGGTTCACGTCCAGGTTGAGGGTCGGGGCATCGAACGATTGATGCAGGAACACGTCCCGGGCTCCCGGTAGCCGTGCGATGCGGTCCCGGAATTCTTTGGCCACGGCGTAATTGGCGTCGCGATTGTAGCCCGCGATCTTCACGTTGATCGGCGCGGGCAGGCCGAAGTTCAGGATTTGCGAAACGATGTCAGCCGGCTGGAAGTAGAAAGTCAGTTCCGGGAACTTCGCCTTCAAGTTTTCCCGCACCTCCTGCACGTACTGCGGCGTGGACTTGCTCCGCTCGTGATTTAGCTGCACGAGGATTTCGCCGTCGTGGCTGCCGATGGTTGCGTTGTCGCCGAACGCCAGGCTGTATTTTTCCGAAACCACGCCGAAGTTATCGAGGATGAGTTTTATCTCGTGGGACGGGATGGTGCGCCGGATCTCGGCCTCGACGGCGCTGAAGATTTGTTCGGTCGTCTCGATGCGTGTGCCGGTGGCGGCCCGCACGTGCAACCGAAATTGCCCGGCATCCACGGTGGGGAAGAAATCGCGCCCCACCCAGGGCAGCGCCAGGAACGAACTGCCCACCACCAGCGCGAAGATGACGAATACCGTCGGCCGGTTCACCAGTGCCCATTGCAACACCCGGACATACCGCCGGCGCAGCGACTCGAATCCATCCGAGAACCGGCGTTGAAATCGCGCCGGCCAGCGGTTCGTGGAGGCCTCCGCAGGGGAGCGGCTATCGTGGCGCAGGAGATACTTTACCAGCACCGGCACGAGCGTCCGGCTCAATGCGTAACTGGAGAGAATCGCAAACACCACCGCCAGCGCCATCGGGGTGAACAGGAACTTGGCCGGACCCACGAGAAAGATCACCGGCACGAACACAATGCTGATCGCCAGCGCGGAGACCAGAGCCGGCACCGCGATTTCCCGCGAGCCCTCGAGGATGGCCCCGCGCAGCTTGCTGCCGAGCTCGAGATGTCGATGGATGTTCTCGATGGTGATGGTTGCTTCATCGACCAGGATGCCGATGGCCAGCGCCAGACCGCCCAGGGTCATCACGTTGAGCGTATGGCCCAGCGCGCTGAGCAGGCCGAGCGACGCCAACACGCTCAAGGGGATCGAGATCGCCACGATCAAGGTGCTCCGCCAGCTCCCCAGGAACAGCAGGATGAACGTCGCCGTCAACGCGGCCGCGATAAGCCCCTCGCGCACGACCCCTTCCAACGCCGCCTGCACAAAGATGGATTGGTCGGCGAGCAACTCGATCTTCAACCCCGGCGGCGCGGCGGCCTGCATCTGTGGCAGCTTTTCTTTCACCGCGTTGATGATGTCCAGCGTCGAGCTGTGACCGTTTTTGAGGATTTGCAGCAGCACCGCGCGCTTGCCGTCGGCGCGCACCACGTTCGGCTGCACTTCAAATCCGTCGTGCACATGCGCCACATCGCGCACGTAAGTCACCACGCCGCCGTCCACTTTGATTGGCAGTTGATTCAAGGCTTCGATCGCGTCGGGCGTATTGTTCATCTTCACCTTGTATTGGATGTCGCCGATCTTCGCCGTACCGCTGGGCAAGGTGAGATTTTGCGCATTGATCGCGTTGTTCACGTCGCGCGCGGAGAGCCCTTTGGCCTGCAACCGGGCCGGATCCAGGTCCACCATGATCTGGCGCGCCTTCCCGCCGAACGGCGCCGGCAGCGTGAGGCCGTTGATCGTCGCCAATTGCTGCCGGATGCGGAAAATGCCGTAGGTGTAAAGTTCGGACTCACTGAGCGTGTCACTGCTCAGGCTCATCTGAATAATCGGCACCGAGTCCGCCGCGTAGCGGAGAATAATCGGCGGTTGAACGCCAGGCGGCATGCGGCGCAGGATCGCCTGGCTCACCGCGGTCGCCTGCGCAATCCCGAGGTCCACATTCGCCTGCGGATGGAAATAGAGCTTAACGATCCCCACGCCATCGAGCGTTTGGGATTCAATCCGCTCCAGGTCATTGACGTTTGCCGAGAGCGAGAACTCCGAGTAAACTGTAAGTTGCTTCTCGAATTCCTCGGCGCTCAGTCCGTTATAAGTCCAAATGACACTCACCACCGGGATGTTGATCTCGGGGAAGATGTCTTTCGGCGTCTGACGGAAAGCCGCCACGCCCGAGAGCACAATCGCTATCGCGAGCACGGCGAAGGTGTAAGGCCGGCGCAGTGCGAGTTTAACAATCCACATAATTCAGATGCGTGACAGGTTTACGCCGGGGCGGTTTGTGATCAGCTTAAGCGGCGAGCGCCAGGACCAGGGGCCGAGTTTGGTCCCGGATCAGTTGCTGCCGCGCGGCCCAGTCTGAAGCGTTGCGCACCCTTTCTTCGGCCAGCGCCGGGAACAGCAACGCGGGAAAAGCAGTGGTCGCCGCCAACGAGTCCGCTTCATTGACCACCTGGCGCACGAACCGAGGGCTCAACGACCGGAATTCTCCCGCGAGTTGGTCCGCGACGCGGTCCTTGAGGTCGGTTAGCTTCTGCGAGCATTCCCCGGAGAACCTCCGGATCGACTTCGAAATTGCGGTAGTCGGGGTCGAGGGCAACAGGTTTAGCGCGCCTCGGTTTCCAGTTCTGGCGGCAGGTTGATTAATCCTTGTTTCCATAATTCACTTTCGCTTTCGATTTTATTTATCTGTCCAGTCAACTATAATATGGGCATAGGACATCCCTCTGAGTCTTCTGCCAAAAAAATTATTTACGCGGCTACAACGTTTGCCGATCTCGCTCCAGTGAGCGCCAGGACCGCCGGTGTCAGGTTTCGCAGGGTCTCCACGTCGTTCTGTATCTTGGACCGCAGCAACGATCCCATCACGAACGAGTGCACCTGTTGCGCCAGTTCCTTCGCATCCCCAGGCGGCAGCGAGCCGTCCCGTTGCGCCTCCGCAATCGCGCTCTCCAGATACCTGGTTCCGCGCTCGATCAACTCCTCAACTTTGGCGCGAATCTTATCATCCTGGGTGGCCACCTCCACGCCGATGCTCCCATAGGGACACCCACAAACATGCCCGTATTTCTTAGTCTTTTCCACCTGGGACTGGTAAACGTAGGCGCACCATTTCGTCAACCGTTCCAGCGGCGGAATCTGGGCCGAAAAGAGCCGATCCATATCCGGCTGCTTCTGTCTCCAGTGTTCATCATAGGCTTCGATCGCCAGGTCCGCTTTGCTGCCGAAATAGTAATAGAAACTGCCTTTGTTCACGTTGGCCCGCTCGCAGATCTGATCCACGCTCACCCCGCCATAACTGCTATCCCAAATCAACTGGAACGCCACATCCAGCAGTCGCTCTTTCGCATCACTTGTCCGGCCCATAAATCCGTCATATCACTTTCCGGTCCGACCTCAACCCCAATCGGCTTTCCGTCGAACCGTGAACCACCATCGCTCATTTTAACTGTCTAGTCAACTATTTAATTGAAAAGTTTTCGTGCGGGCGCCCGGTGGTAGAGCTTCACCCCTGAATTTCTGCGGGCGGCTTTGAACGCCAGAGGCGCGGCATGAAGCAAGCCGACGGCTTAACCCAAGCAGAGGATGAAGGCGGGCTAGCGAAGACCGGTTTGCGATGGCAGGTTAGGATGATGCTACTGGGTCTTATCGTGAAAGGTCATGGCTGAGGCGCCGCCAGCTCAGGAGACCACGGCCTGGGAACCGTTGCGCCGACCGGTCTTCCGCAATCGGCTGATTGCTTCCATCATCTCGAATACGGGTAGTTGGATGCAGGACACCGCCGGCACGTGGCTGATGACGGCCCTCACCAGTTCCCCGCTCCTGATCTCGCTAATGCAGACCGCGGCCGCCCTGCCGGTGCTGCTATTCGGACTGCCGGCCGGGGCCATGGCCGACATTTTCGATCGGCGGCGATTGCTGCTTTTCTGGGCGTTTTGGATGCTGGTGGTGGCGGTGTTGCTCAGCGTGTTCACGGCCATTGGCGGGATCGGTCCGTGGTCGCTGCTGGTGCTGACGTGTTTGCTCAACGTGGGAGCGGCGATGAACGGTCCTACGTGGCAGGCGATCGTGCCCGAGCTGGTACCGCGCGAGCAACTCCCGGTAGCCATCGCTTTGAACAGCGCCGGGTTCAATCTGGCCCGGGCCATTGGCCCGGCCCTGGGAGGGTTAATGGTCGCCGCTTTCGCTTCTGTCTGGTTCGGTGCGGGCCTGGTGTTTTCGCTCAATGCGCTGTCGTTCATCGCCGTGCTGGTGGTGATTTATCAATGGAAACGGACCCCCTTTTTCAAAAGCGCCTTGCCGGCCGAGAGATTAATCGGGTCGATGCGCGCCGGGGTGCGCTACACGCGTTTCGAGCCCGCGGTGCAGGCCATTTTGATCCGCGCCTTTGTGCAAACTTTCTGCGTGAGCGCGATGTGGGGACTCCTGGCGGTGGTAGCCAGGGATGATCTCCATCACGGGGCTCTGGGCTATGGCATTCTCAACGGTTGCATTGGCGGGGGAGCGGTGATCGCGGCGATCTGGCTGCCACGCGCCCGGCGGCGGTACACCGCCGACGTCATTGTGGACGGGGCGGCGCTAATGTTTTCGATCACACTCCTAGTGATGGCGTGGGTGCATCACTGGCTGCCGCTGGTCCTGGTGCTGATCGCGGGCGGCATGGCGTGGACGAGCACCGCCTCGAGTCTCAATATCTCGGTGCAACTCTCGGTACCGGCCTGGGTGCAGGCGCGGGCGCTGGGCGTCTATCAGATGGTGTTCCAGGGTGGACTGGCGATCGGCAGCGCGTTCTGGGGCGGACTGGCCGAACGCATCAGCACCCCTTGGGCCTTAACCCTGGCCGCCACTGCCCTGCTGGCCGGGTTGCCGCTGACGCGCCGGTTCTCGCTAACTTCGAGTACCGCGCTGGACCATTCACCCGGCCGATTGGCCAACGCCCTCACACGGGCCGCACCGCAGCTCGTCATCGAACCCAATCCAGAGGATGGGCCGGTATTGGTCACCGTGACTTTTCGCATCAACCCGGAACACGCCGAGGAGTTTATCCGCGCCGCTCATGAATTAGGCCGGGTGCGCCGCCGCGACGGTGCGGTGCGCTGGTCGCTGTTCCGAGACCCGTCGGACCCGGCCCGCTATATGGAGACCTACGTGGTGGAATCCTGGCTTGAACGGTTCACGGTAGCTGATCATGCGATCCGTAATCGCGTCTTTAGTTTCCACGTCGATCCCGCCGCACCCATCGTTCACCGGATGATTTTGGCCCGCGTCCCGAACCGCGTCACCGGCAGCCCCAGTCCGCACCATGGAAAAGAGGCGGCCGCGATTACCTGTGACATGAATCGGTTCCCGGCCGAGACATCAGCCGCAGCTGTCGCCCGGGACCGCCATTCTGAGTAATTCCCGGCCGGGTTCGCAGTTTGTAACATCTTCAGCATGCCCGGAGCCAGTTCGCCTCCCGCCCTGAATGTTTCGGTGGTCTCCGGCGTTCTTTCGGATCAGGCACTCTCAACTTGCCGCCGAAGCTACTCCGTGGTTAGTCAGCGACCTCCGGCCGAG
>DBMR01000005.1 GCA_002298785.1 Verrucomicrobia subdivision 3 bacterium UBA693 | reverse complement strand
TTCCTCACGCCCCGGATTTATCGCGGCGCGAGCCACGCCTCGTTATGCACCGGGCACCTCCTCTGCGGCCCGGCAGACGTCTCGGTGCTCGCCAACAAAGCGCTCTCGGTCACCAAGCGCTGCTTTCTGGATCCGGTCCCCTCTCCGGCTAAACACCTCCCGCATTTCATCGGGCGACCAGTGCTCGAAATGGGAGGGGTTGAAATACAGCCCCCGACTGGGGGACCACAATGTGTCCTCCTCCAAGGTCCAGCCTTTCGCTCGTAGAGTTGCGGTGAAGTGCTCGCGTTGTTGCGCTGTAAAGGGCATCAAGCGCTACTATGCATAACGTTCAGCTCACCGATGGCGGCTCGCCACCGACTCCCGAATTACCAAGCCGCTCCCCCGGGCCGCCATTCGGTGGAGCGCCGTGTTGGGCCATCTGACTAATCCTTTGCATGGAGCCTAAGCCGGTAATGGCCTATGACCTGGTACTTAAAAAGGATGTCTTCTTCCTTCGTGCCGCTACCGATATTGTGGATGATGAGTGGCGTATTCCCCCATGGCGTATGCACTGGCCTCTTGTCGGACACAATCCCTATGTGCGTAACTCCGCCTCCAAGGTCCCAGGCCACGATGTCTCCTGGGGCGTAAGTCCAGACATACGGTTGTGTCAATTTCTCCTGCAACCAGATATAGTGCCTTTCAAAATAGTGCATTAGGTTGGGAACTCTGCGGTGATCAATGTTTCTGTCTGGCGCCTTCAGCCCCCACTTCTGCGGGTAAGCGCCAAAATTCTTTTCCATGTCTTCATGCACTTCCTTCTGCAGATCGGTCCCCACTGTGCGAAGGGCCCTCACGACCACATCGCTACACACCCCCGTCCAAAGCGGAACGTCACCGCCGGGATATTTGAGTTTTGTGTATGAGGGGTCGTAGTTCGTGGTCACTCCGATCTGCTGCCGAGCACCGTCAACGATACGAATGCCCACAGCTTCTTCTGCGGCCCTTCCTCCAGCGATCAGAACCAACCATGCGACCAGGGTTATTAGTCTATTCATACTCGCGGTTCTTGTGTCATGGGCCCAACGACGCTGCGCAGTGGCGCGCCGCCAGTTGTGTTCGATATGAAACGGCGACGCCATCGGCGCGTCCACTGGCGCAGCCTGGTTAGCCTTCTGTTTCATGGTCCAATCCTGCAATGACCTGCTGTATTCGGTCAAACTGCATCTTGCTGCAAGTGGCCGAAGCGCCGGCGGCAACCAGCGCTGCGTTACCCGCTTCATGGGAGGAAGCCGCAATGATAGGCAGCCGAGGCCGCAGTGCGCGGCACTCGCGAACAAACGCCTCCCCCTTACCGTCGTCGAGATCGTAGTCCGAGAGCACTAAATCGAAAGAACCCGCTGCAAAGGCCGCCCGTGCTTCCGCGAGACTGGGAACAACCGTAACCCGGTGCGCTCCCAAGAACTGGCGCGTTACCTGCTCCGCGAAGACAGCGTGGTTTTCGAGGTAGAGGATGTTCACGGCTCTTTCGGCTAACGACGCTGCGCAGTGGCGCGCCGCAGATATTGCAAGATATGAAGCCGAGCCGCAATCGGCGCGTCCACTGCCGCAACCTCGTTAAGCCTGTAGACTTTCATATTCCACCCCCAAAAAATGGCGACCTGTAGTTTTTGTCAATGACCTTCGGTTTCCGTTCTTTGTCAACCCAGAGAGCTGTGCGATTGGTGGAGATCGCAAGGAAGCCAGACGAACTAAGGGACCTCCAATCGAGAGCAAGGGCGCAGTAATAGTCAACCCCGCCAACTGTCACCTTATTCGTGAAAACTCTGACACGCGAATAGCTTTCGGGGGGCGGGAGCACCCCTGTCCGCTCGTATTCCGTAAGAGCACGTTCCAAGGTAACCCTCGCCCCGTACATTGACGCATGCTTCAGGGCCCTCCCATGCTGGTGCGCACAACCGAAGAACAATCCAGTTGCAACCGCAAGGCATCCGAGGCAAATAACCACCCAGCGCATAGTATGCTTAACAGTATGTTTGGCCTGAAGTGCCGGGGAGGTCCCTTAAGTGATCCCTTTGGCCTTGGCGTTTCATAACCGGATGTTAATACTGAGACGGTTAAGTGTCAAGCACCGCGAGCAGCGATCGGTTGACTTGCGGTTTGCACAGCTCGGAGTTTAGTGGTAATCATTAAGTCATGACCGAACCCCCTGCCGTGGCATCCCCGCCGGGCCTGCCTTTCCCCCGCGTTCCGGAAATCATTTTCGCCAACTGGCGCGAGGCCTTGCACCAGGGCCGGTTAAGCCCCGGCATCCAGACGGTTTACGAGATGGCCATCACTGGCTACCTGGAGTATTGCTCCCGCAACGGGATCAGCGTCACCATCGCCAGCGCCCGGGCTTACATGGAGGATGTGGAACGGCGTCAGTTGGCACGTCAGCCGGGTTTGTGGAAAGACGGCTTAAACTGGTTCTTCCGGAAAGGATACGAACACACGTCGGTGCCCGTGGCGGCCGGCCTGCCCACGCTCGGCCAGGCGGACACGGGGGCCGAGCCCTGGGAACGGCGACTCATCGAGCGGCTCCGGATCCAGCACTATGCCTGGCGCACGGAGCAGACCTACCGTGAGTGGGCGTGGCGCCTGGCCCGGTTTGTGCAGCCCCGCAGCCTGGAAGAGGCCACCAGCGACGATGTGAAAGGATATTTGAGTGACCTGGCCGTGAACGGGCGGGTAAGCCAGAGCACGCAAAGGCAGGCGCTCAACGCGCTGGTGTTCCTGTTCCGGGAAGGGCTGGGCCGGGAGGCGGGTGACCTCTCCGGGTTCGCGCTCTCCCGGCGGGGGCCACGGGTGCCGACTGTGCTCAGCCGCGGGGAATGCCGGCAGCTCTTTGAGCAGATGGCGGGCACCCCGCAATTGATGGCCGAGCTGATGTACGGGAGCGGGCTGCGCCTGATGGAACTGCTGCGCCTGCGGGTGAAGGACCTGGACCTGAACCGCCTGCAGGTGATCGTGCGCGGGGGCAAGGGGGATAAGGACCGGGTGACCCTGTTATCGGAAAAGCTCGTGGAACGTCTGCGGGCCCACCGGGACCGGCTGCGCGGATTGTATGAGCAGGACCGGGCCAAAGGCATGGCCGGGGTCTGGATTCCCGAGGCTCTGGAACGCAAGTATCCGGGTGCGGGGAAATCCTGGGAATGGTTCTGGTTTTTTCCCTCGCGCCAGCTCTCCCTGGACCCGCATGCCGGGGTGCTGCGACGTCATCATTTGCTGGAGGGAGCTTTTCAATCGGCGGTGCGCCAGGCGGCCCGCGCCGCGCAGTTGCACAAACGGGTGACCCCGCACACGCTGCGGCAAAATGCCGAGTGCCGGAAAA
>DBMR01000030.1 GCA_002298785.1 Verrucomicrobia subdivision 3 bacterium UBA693 | reverse complement strand
TGAATATTTGGGTTTTGTGGCTGTTCCAGCCGGTGTTTCCCGATACCATCGCCATGGATGAATGTGGTTTGGATAGTCGGTTGGGGGATAAACCCTGAGACCCTGCGAGCACAGGCGTCGGAGCTTTCGCCCGGCGCGAGTGTGACGTTGTCCCGTCCGTCGGCCGAGGCCTTGTCCCGCGCCGCCGCTGCCAACCTGGTGGTTGCCTGGTCTTACGGCGCGTTCCTGATGCTCGAGGCGACCGCCCAGGGGAGGGTATTCCACGGACGCGTGCGTTTGCTGGCGCCGTTTCTCGCTTTCTGTGCCGAAGACCAGTTGGGCGGACGCTGCGCGCGCTCACAAGTAAACTGGCTCAAGCGGTGGCTGCGCAAAGATCCGGCGGCCGCGCTTGCCGATTTCGCCCAACGCGGCGGGTTGCCCCCGGAGATCCTGCTCGAGGAATATCCCCTGGATGAATTGACGGCAGGATTGGACCACATGGCCGCGGGGATACCGTCAGTGGCGCGGGAAAAATTCGAATCCGGTCTGCCCACGAATTGGAGCGCGTGCATTGGCGAGCGGGATGCGCTCCTGGATGCGGCGGTGGTCGCACGGAGCCTTCCCGGCACGCAGGTGATCCCCGAGGCCGGACATTTTGTTTCCGACTTACTCCGTCCTTCCCATGCGCTTTGATTCCAAAGCCCGCACTTACGATCAGCACGCGGGACCGCAACGAACCTTTGCCGCCAAAACGGCGGAGGTGATTTTGGGAATCGCACGCCGAGACGCTGGGGTGGTCGAATTGGGTGCCGGGACCGGCGCACTGACCCGGCACCTTTGCGGCGCCGGTCTATGTGTCCTGGCCACCGACGCTTCGCCAGACATGGTGGTACTGGGGAAGACTTCCGAGCCACGGGCGAACTGGCAGATGCTCGACGCATTCGCTGAAATCCCGCCGAGCGCGGCGCTGCAGGTCTCGTCGGGATTACTGCAATGGGCGGCCGAACCCTTGCAGGTGCTGCAACGCTGGTCCAGCGCGCTAACCGCGGGAGGAAAGATGGTCCATGCCTTTCCTTGCCGTCCGTGTCTTCACGAATGGTATTCGGTGGTGCCGCGTGGGCCGCTGACCTGGCACGATCGCGAGGAGTGGCTCGGGTTCTTCCACAAAGCGGGTCTCCGAGTGGACCGCGAGCAGGTGTGGTCGAGTGAAGTGTATTATCCCACAGCTTTGGACCTGGTGCGGAGCATGCACCACAGCGGAGTTACCGGGCCGCGCTTGCTGACGGCAGGAGAGTTGCGTCGCGCGATCCGACAATACGAAGTGCAGTATCGTCAAACCGCAGGCGTTGCGGCCACCTGGGTCTGGCAGTGTATCGAGGCCAGGCTGGCTACTTCGGAACTTTCACCGTTAACCGGGAAATAGCCCGAGCCGCGGTTGCGGCACCAGGTGGCGACCCGCACATATTTCTCGGCCCAGTTCGGCAATTGCGCCCGTTCTTCGTCCGTCAGTTGCCGGACTACCCGGCCCGGGACCCCCACCACCATGGACCCGGGCGGCACTTCCATCCCTTGCGGAATCAAGGCTCGCGCCGCGACGAGCGATTGCTCGCCGATGATCGCTCCGTCCAGGACCGTCGCCCCCATGCCGATCAAGGACCCGTCCCGCACCTCGCAGGCATGCACAATCGCGGTATGGCCGATCGTGACGTAATTGCCGATCAGGCACGGAAAATCGTCCGCCAAATGGACCACGGCGTTGTCCTGCACGTTGGAATGGTGGCCGACCACGATGCGGTTGATGTCCCCGCGAAGCACGGCGTTATACCACACGCTGGAATAGTCCCCGACCGTCACATCCCCCACCAGGACGGCTCCGTGAGCTACAAACACCCCGGTGCCAAGCTGCGGTCGCTTGGTCAGATGCTCCTCCAATTGCGCTTCTAGTGGGCTTTTCATCGAGACTTTAACTCCGGGCACGTCCATTCGTGGTACGCACTCCAGGGATTAATCGCCCTGTACATGCCATAGTTTCGCACGGTTTTCAATGGGNNCGCGCCGGCGGGGAACCCCAACCCAGACAACCTCACCAGTGGCCATGACCACGGTGATGGCCGCCATAACCGAAGCCGAAATTGAAACTCACCACCGGCGGCCCGTAATACGGCGGGCGGCAGACCGCCACCGGGCGTGGCGCGCAGACTACGGGCGCGGGAGCATAAACCACCCTCGGAGCGGGCACGTAAACGACCGTCGGAGGAGGCGCATATACTACGGCTGGAGCCGGAGCGTAGACCACCGGCGCGGGAGCCGGGGCGTAAACGACAGTTGGCGCTGGCGGTGGGGCCACTGGCGCCGGTGCATAAACGTAAGTCGGACTTGGTTCAAAAGCTTTAACGATGACTGCCCCGGCGACGACCCCGGTCAATACCGCGCCAGCCGTCGACCAACCACAATTCCCGGCCGAGGCGCGAGTCCATCCGGTTCCGGCGATTGCTACTGCTAACAGAGCGATTGTTATTCTCTTCATTTTACAGCCTTTCCACTATGTCCAATCTGACGCAACGCCTTGTGAAGTATTCAAATGCTCGCATTGCACGGCAACCGGTTCTCTGGCAGATTACTAGGTGACTGGTATGACTAAGAAAGCCCGTTGTCGGCCACCGGTGATACGCCAACCACTCCCGCGTAAGTTCAAGGACCTGACTCCTTCCCGGCATTTTGCGCCGCGCAAGTTCTTTCACGAGATGGTCCTGAAGGCCCTGGTCACACCCCGTACCGGCGTCCAGCGCCGCCCGGTTTTTCCCAAACTCAGTTCCGGCCAGGTCGCCATTACCTGGATCGGGCATGCCTCCTTCCTCGTTCAATTCAACGACCTGAACGTACTGATTGATCCCAATTTTGCCAACTGGCTCTTCCTCCTGAAGCGTGTCAAGCGTTGTGGCATGAAGATCAAGGACTTACCTCCCATTGATCTCGTCCTGCTCACCCACGCGCATTTCGACCATTTCCACAAACCCACTTTGCGGCGTCTGCCGAATCCGAAGCTGGGAATCATGCCGTGGGGCGTGGGCGAATTAGCCCACGATTTGGGTTTCGGGCGGATCATCGAGTTGGATTGGTGGGAGACGTTTACGCACGCTAACTGGCGGGTCACCCTGGTGCCGTCCAAGCATTGGGGAGCCCGGACCCTGCGCGATCATCATCGCGGGTACGGCGGCTTCGTGCTCGAACATCAGGGGCGCAGCATCTATCACGCGGGCGACAGCGCTTATTTCGACGGATTCAAGGAAATCGGCCGAATTTGCCGGCCGGAAATCGCCCTGCTACCCATAGGTGCGTATCATCCGGAGAGTTTTCGACACGTCCACATGGGGCCGGATGAAGCGATAAAGGTGTTTAAAGACTTGCGATCCAGACGTTTAATACCAATGCACTACGGATCGTTTCGGCTCGCCTTCGAGGACATCGACGAGCCTCCACGCTGGCTTCAGGAAATTGCCGAACGGGAAAAGTTAATGAACAAACTTAACATTCTCGAAGAAGGCGTGCCGCACGTGTTCTAGCGCATCGAATTCGAGCCTTGACGCCCCAAGCCGTTGCGTGTTACACCTGCCATGGCCACAAGCGGCTGTTGTGGCAAGTGAACCTCGATTCTATGCGTTGCCCCAAATGCGGTTGTCTGGATGACAAAGTCATAGACTCACGCGCCTCGCGTGAGGGGGCTACGATTCGTCGCCGACGCGAATGCGAAGCTTGCGCTCATCGGTTCACCACTTACGAAGAGATCGAGCATGCGGGACTGGTGGTGCTCAAGCGCGATGGTCGGCGCGAGGAGTTTTCCCGCGACAAACTGCTGGCCGGCATCCGCAAAGCGTGTCAAAAGCGCCCGGTCAGTCCAAAAGCCATCGAGGATCTGGTGGACCGGATCGTGCTCGAGATCACGGATCGGTATGAGCGTGAAGTGCCGGGCGAGGTGATTGGCAAGCTGGTGATGGATGGATTGCGGCAAGTCGATCAGGTCGCCTATGTTCGCTTTGCGAGTGTTTACCGGCGCTTTCAAGAGGCAACCGACTTCGTCCAGGAAGTCCGCAAATTGGAGGGCATCAATGATCACTCTTAAGTCCGATTGCTTGGTATTCAAGCTGGCTTCCGGGGAATCGGTGCCCATGTCGCCCGACATGTTGCTGGAAGAAGCCGACGCGGGAATAACCAGCCAGTACGATCCCGAGTTCCTCTCGCATGCGGCCAATGCCGTGTTCCACTATTTTAAACACGATCTCGGTCTGCAAACTGTTTCCATCGGTGATTTCGCCGGAGCGTTCGAGAAGGTTTTGCACGGGTTCCGTCCGGAGAACCAATCCCCTTCGAGTTCCCCGGGAACTTCCGCCGGCGTTTTCGAGTTTAATCTGCGCACGCTCGCGCTCCAGTCCGGACCGGATTCCGAGTTGTTCTTCTTTCCGTCGCTGCGCCAGGAGTTGCGCCAGATCCTCGGGAAGGCTCCTCGCGTCATTCGTTTTCACGGGTTGCGGCCCTGCGTCAAACAGCTCGCCGGCTCCAATAAATGGACCGGTCGCTGCCAGCAACTGTCGGATCGCATCGTGGGTTACTTGCGCCAATGCGCGCTGTGCGAACCCCGATACAATAAGCTCGGCCTCGTGATCGAGTGATAGCCTCCAGTTTCCGTTGGGGGTTTCGAGTCGCGCACCCAGGCGCCTAAGCTTTCAACTCGCGAGTGGTTGGGTGCCTTAATTCCTTTATTCTCAAGATAATAAGCTCGATCTCGAGCGCTGCCAGCACGATCAGGAGGGCATCAAAGGGAATCCGAAACCGGATGCGGGTGAAGAAGACCGCGCTCAAGAAGGCGTTTCCGAAATACAATACGCAGAGCACTATCTCGGTGGCGGTTAACGGATAGCGCCGCCACCAGGCCAGGCGCCCGAGCGCCAGCAACAGCAGCGGGTAATAGCTCACCGCCATCACCAGGTCTTTCAGGATCGAGCTTTCGGCCTGGGTGAAGAGTTTGTTTCGGAAATGGAAATAGCCTGCCACCTTCCGCGCGTACAGCCAAAGCGCATCACCGGGGTGGGCCTTGATGTAATCCACCGCGCATTTCTTTAGGAAATTGTCTTTCTCGAGCTCGTTCATTCCTTCGGTTTGCTTGGTGTATTCCGAGATATCCACATTCACGCCACTGGTGGCGGTCGTGTTTGGCGAGTTCCCGAGCAGGAGATTTAACCCGCCGTTAGCGGACACGGGAATGACGGCGTGAAACTGCCGGTGGTTGCGGACGGTCCAGGGAATGACCAGGCTCACGGACACCAGCAGCATCAGGGGCGCTCGGGCGTACCAACGGTGGCCGGCCCGCCAATCTACCCAGGCGCAGAGCAGCGGCAGGAGCGCCGCGAAAAGCAGGAACGAAGGCACCGTGAGTATCAATATCCCGAAGATGAACCCCGCCCAGGCGCCAATGCCAACCTTGCCGGGTCGGGTGACAATGAGCGTGACTATGCCTGCCAGGAGCACGGTGCCAATCGTCTGCGGGTAGAGAGTGCCGGCAGTGTAGAGGAACAGCGGGTAGCCCAACATCAAAACGGGCGCCCACCGGGCGGCCACGCCGTTGCCGTCAGATCGGCCTCCGGCTTGCGCCAGCTTTCCTAACAGGAGCGCCGTAATTCCCAGTGCCAGCGCATTTAGCAGCTTGGCCAACACCGGATGCTCACTGACGAGGTAAATCCCACTGAGGATAAACGGATACCCTGGCGGGCGCAGAGCCGTGGGCACCCCGAGCTCCGTGGCGAACTCCCCATGATGCACCAAATTAACGGCGATCGCGTTATAGTCGATTTCGTCCGGATACCGTAGCGCGTCTCCGGAAACCAGCGCGATCCCTGCCGCCGCCAGCGTCAGCAGGAGAGCCGCGATTATCCCTGTTCTTCGGCTGGAAAGTATCTGAGGGAGCTTCATGGCCGTACTAACGGAATTGCTAAGCGCGTGGCGGCCTGGTGTTTTGAATTGTCCGGCAGTCCATAACGCCGGGCGAGACTACCCGCACCTTTGCCTTGGTCGCAAGTCCGGTGTGTCAGGGTTCAGCGGCTCCGGTCAACGCTGAAAGCGCATTGCGGTAGACGGGAGCGGTTTCTTTATACCCGGATACCGTGACATTCAGATCGCGCAGGATGCCGTCGCGCAAACCGTAAATCCAGCCGTGCACGGACAATTCCTGGTCCCGTTCCCAGGCATCGCGGGCGATCGAGGTGTGGCAAACATTGGCCACTTGCTCGATGACATTCAATTCGCAAAGCCGATCGCTGGTCTCGGTCCCTCCGCCGATGGACGCCAAATAGCGCTCATGCTTTTGTTGGACGTCCTGTAAGTGTCGCAACCAATTGTCACTCAAACCCAGTCGGTCCCGCGCCAAAGCGGCTTGTACGCCGCTGCACCCGTAATGGCCGCAAACAATTATGTGCCGCACTTTAAGTCGATCCACAGCGAACTGCATGACCGACAGGCAGTTCAAATCGGTATGCACCACCAGGTTGGCGATGTTGCGGTGGACAAACAACTCTCCGGGCGCCAGATCGACGATTTCATTCGCTGGAACGCGACTGTCTGAACAGCCAATCCACAAATAGCTGGGCGATTGCTGGCGGGAGAGCTTTAGAAAGAACTCGGGATCGCGCTGGCTGATGCTCCCGGCCCAGGCCCGGTTGCGTTCGAAAAGATGGCTCAAATATCGCATACGATGATTTCCAACGTTCCTCCGGTTCCGTCGTCAGGTTGGATTCTACCTGGCAGCGTCGTCATCAGAACTATAACGGTTGATCTCAGCACTTTGACGGTAGGTCCGCAACGGCCCGGCGAAAGTTATAGCATAGATTTACTGATGTGCCTTCCCATTTGCACGGCATTTTCGAGCACCCCGAAACAGAGGTTGGAGAGCATTCCCTGACGATTAACAGGGGCCGGGTGCTCGGGTACGGCGGTTGAGATCCGTCAATACGAGTCCCGCTGTTCCCTGGCGAGCCGAGCCTCGGTGGCCAACCGCGCCCGGTGCTTTGCTTCGGCTAAATCACGCTCGACGTTTTCGCGTTCCTGGCCGGTGAAGAGCAGTTCGTGTGGCAAGCGCCGGCCGCAAACTCCGCAGAGAACGTTGCGACGACTGTAGATGATGGAACCACAAGCTGGACACTTGGCGCTCATATTATGGTTTCAATGACCCTAGCCAACGCTAGGCCTCGGGCAGGGTTCTGTCAATCAACCCGCCGGTTCTGCCGTGGACCTCGGGCGGGTGCTGTGGCGCGGTTTACTGCTGCGGGAACCGCACGTACAAGAGGTAGTAAATCAACACGCCGGTGACGGAGACATACATCCACAGCGGCCAGGTCCAGCGGGCGATCTTGCGGTGAGCTTCGAACCGGCCCCGCAGCGCGCGCCAAATCGACACCAGGACCATCGGCACAATCACGACCGCCAGCACTGTGTGGGTGAGGAGGATAGCCAGGTAGATCGGGCGAAACCAGGCGGGATCACGAAAAATGGTCGGGCCACGCTTCAATACATAAGCCACGTATGCGTGATAGCCCAGGTAGCAAATCAGGAAGAGCACGGAGGTGCCAAAGGCTGCCAGCATGCAATTCCGATGCGCCTGGCGGTTTTGGCGTTTAATGAAAAAGTACCCCAGCGAGAGAAAAACCGCGCTGAGCGCATTGAGAGTGGCGTTGACGGCGGGCAAATCGGCTGGGCTCATGGGGTTGCCTCCAGCGCTCTCACCCCGTGCAGGATTTTTGCCTTCACGGTAGTCGGGTCGATATCATCGCCGGTGGTTTCAAACACCCCACGCAGCCGGCCCTGGCGATCCACCAGCACGAATATCGTGCTGTGGATGAACAAGTCCTCGGGGGTGACTCGTTCCTCCGGCTTCTTCTCGATGGCGGTGAGTTTAAGCGAATCGATGGCGAGTGCGGCAATCTGTTGCGGGGTGCCGGTGAGAAATGACCAGTGGGCCGGGTTCGCGTTGAACCGTTGGGCGTACTGTTTGAGGATGGACGGGGTGTCAAATACTGGATCGGTGGTGAGCGAAATCAGCTTCACCCCGGCGTCGGCTCCCAGCGCCTCCTGCAACTCCTTCATTTGCCGGGTCATTTTCAAGCAGGGTCCGGGGCAACGCGTAAAAATGATATCCGCCACCCAGACTTTGCCGCGCAAATCCTGGAGGGTGACCACTTGGCCGTCCTGGTTGGTGAGGGCGAAGTTGGCCACGGCGCCGATGACCGGGAGGTCGGAGGCGGCGCGGCGCTGCAAATTTACAGAGGTCAACGTCAGGAGCAGCAACACCACGGTGGTGGCCAGTCCAAACCAGATCATCCACTGCATTCTGCGCGCGGGTTCGTTCATGCTTTTATGACGTAAATCCAGCGGGCCGTCCGGAAGCGAACCGCCCTGCCTGAACAGTAGTCAAATAGTCCGGGGTTTCAAATAAAACCCGTTGCCGGAACGCCCCCGGCGGCCAGGAGCGGACCCCGGGTTCGCCGCCCAGATTTTCGAGTCGCGCTGGCCTCCGGCATTTCGCATATTGGGGGGCGATGAATTCAATGACGGGTTACGGGCGAGGCGAATGTTCCCAGAGCGGGTTCAAGGTTACGGTGGAACTCAGCTCGGTAAACCGCAAACAAAGTGAGATCACCCTAAGTCTGCCGCGGCAACTGGACATGTTTGAAGCGCAAATTCGAGACGTGCTCAACCGCCAGATCGGGCGCGGCCGGCTTTCGGTGCGCGTGTGCATTCACTCGGGAGATGGGCCCGCGACCGCCCGGCTGCATGTGAATGTGCCGCTGGCCAAGGCCTACGCCCGCGAACTCAACCGTTTGGCCAAGGAACTGAAGCTGACCGGCACAGTGAGCATCGAGCAGATCGCCAACGCCCCGGGAGTGCTGCAAACCGACGAAGACCTGGTGGACGCCGATTTTTGGCCGGCCGTCGAGAAGGCACTGGGCAAAGCCATGGCCGCGTTGCTCGCCATGCGCAAGCGTGAAGGGGCTCATTTGGAAGCGGACTTGGCCAGTCGTGTGGGCGCGCTGCAAAAATCGGTGACCCTGATTCGCAAGCAAGTGCCGCAGGTGACCGAGCGTTTTCGCGCCCAGTTGCTGGAACGCATCAAAGCCGCCGGCCTGGAAAGCCCGGCCCCCGATGACGAACGACTGGTGCGGGAGATTGTCTATTTCGCGGATCGTTCAGATATTTCCGAAGAGTTGACGCGACTGGGAAGTCACTTCAAACAGTTCGAGGAGTGCCGTAAGTCCAACGAGCCGGTCGGTCGCACGTTGGACTTCCTGGCTCAGGAAATGAACCGTGAGATCAACACCATTGGCTCGAAAGCCAATGACAGCACGATCTCCCGGGAGGTCGTCAACCTGAAGGCGGAACTGGAAAAATTCCGCGAACAAGCCCAGAATGTCGAATGAGCAGCGAGAATCCCAATACTGACTTCTCCGCCCGGAACGCTCCCGGTCATCCGCTGCTGGTGCTGATTTCGGCCCCTTCCGGCGCCGGGAAGACCACCCTCTGCCAGCAACTGCTGGCTGCCCGGCCGGAAATGACCCGGGCCATCACCTGCACCACCCGCGCCCCACGCACCGGTGAGCAGGAAGGTGTGGATTACTACTTTTTCGACGCCGCGTCCTTCTTAAAACGGTTGCAGGCGGGCAATTTCCTCGAGCACGCCACCGTTTACGGCCACAGCTACGGCACGTTGAAGTCCGAGGTGCTCGGCAAGTTGCGGTCCGGGCGGGACGTGCTGCTGAATGTGGATGTTCAGGGCGCTGCGTCGATTCGCGCTGCAGCCGCGGAAGACCCGGAACTGCAGCGGTCGCTGATCTCAGTGTTCCTAAGCCCGGCCTCCATCGGGGTCCTCGAGGAGCGCCTGCGCCGGCGGGGCACTGACGCTCCTGCGGTCATTCAAAAGCGGCTCAGTGTCGCGCGACAGGAAATCGCTCAGTGGAAGAATTTCGATTACCTTCTCATTAGCGGCACGATCCCGGAGGATCTGCGCCGCATGCAGGCCATTCTGGAAGCCGAGAAGCTGCGGACGCAGCGCTCGACGGCGCCGGAATTCTGAAAGCGCGTTATGAGCAAGAACATTGTCCTGGGTGTCACCGGTTCGATCGCGGCGCACAAAGCGGCGGACCTGGCGAGCCTGCTGACCAAACAAGGGGCGGAAGTGCGCGTGGTGATGACCGCCGACGCGCTGCGGTTCATCACCGCCGTACCGCTGCAAACGCTCTCCCGCCACCCTGTAGTGACCGATCTTTACGACGAGGACGAAGGCTGGAAACCCACGCACATCAAGCTGGCGGACGAGGCGGATTTGCTGCTCATCGCCCCCGCCACAGCGCACACGATCGCCCGGTTGGCACTGGGGTTGGCGGATGATGCGCTAACCTGCATCGCCCTGGCCTTGAATCCCAAAGCTAAAGTGCTGATTGCCCCGGCCATGAACGGCAAGATGTGGTTGCACCCGGCCACTCAGCAGCACGTCGCCACCCTCACGTCGCGCGGCGTTGAATTCATCGGACCGGAAACCGGATTGCTCTCCTGTGGTTACGAAGGGATTGGCCGGTTGTGGCCGGTGGACAAAGTCGCCGAACACGCCTGGCAACTACTCGAGACCGTTTAAACTCCTGCCGGGCGGCGGACCAAAGCCCAAAAGCAATGGATAACGCGAAGCCAACCTTGCCTGAAAGTGGGCGCCACACGGTGAGCGCTGGCTTGTGGCGGTGGCTTCAGCACGGCCCGTTGGGCCGATTGGCGCAATCCGCTCGCATGCTGTTGCGCCGCATGGTGGAGTTGGTGCAGATCCCGCCGCCCGACGCTCCACAACTGCTGCAACGCATCGAATTGATGGAGCGTGACCTCATCCTGCCGTTGAAGGCGGCCGGTATGTCGATGCTGCTTTACTCCTTCTATTTCCGACCCTGGATCGGGCGGGTGCTTTCCGCGCTGGATATTGCGGTGCAATCGACCCAGTACTTTTTTTGGGTGTATGTGGGCATCAATATCGTGGTGGCTATCCTGCTGTTTCGCGCCCGCAAGCTGTCCCTCAGCGTGTTGGAATGGGCGGTGTTCATCATGTGCCTGGTGGATGGCATCTTTCTTTCCTCGCTCACCCTGGTGACCGGTGGTTACGATAGCATCCTCTACTGGCTATTCCTGGCCCTGATCATGCGGAGTGCGGTGAGCGTGCCTCGGGCCGCGTCTCAGCTACTGCTGAATCTGACGCTGAGCGCCTGCTATGTCCTCTCCGGGTTGGTGGCCATTGCCGTCGTCGGCAATCTGCCCGAGGATTCCCGGCAGGAATCCGGGCTGTCGGACCCGATGGATAATCCCGCGGAACCGCTGTTGCTGCGGGTGTTTTTGCTGCTGTTAATGACGGTGTGTTCCTACGGTGTGCAGGTCCTGCTCGAGCGCCAGCGGTTGGCGGAGGAAGAGGCTCGCGAGTTCTCCGCGCGTGAAGGCCAGTTGCGCTCCGCCGGCAGGTTGGCGGCCGAAATCGCGCATCAAATCAAAAATCCGCTGGCCATCATTACCAATGCCGCTTTCTCGCTGCAACGCGCGCTCAAGCAGGGCAAGACCGACGTAGGAGAGCAAATTGCGATCATCCAGGAGGAGGTGGAGCGCTCCGACCGGATCATCACCCAGATCATGGGTTACGCCCAACTGGCGGAAGGGCGGGTGGAGCGGCTGAACGTCACCGAGGAGCTGGATCACGCCATCGAACGGGTCTTCCCGGCCGGTGCGGGTTACCCGGTTACGGTGCATCGCCAATACAGCCCGCTCCTGCCTCCGTTGCTCATGCAACGTCGCCACGTGAATGAAGTGTTCTTGAACGTGCTGCAAAATGCCCGCGAAGCCGTCGATCCCCGGGGTGGTAATGTGTTTGTTTCCGCCCTCTGCCTGCCGGATCAATCGATCGAGGTATCCATCCGCGACGACGGCCCCGGCGTTCCGCCCGAAAAGTTGGAACGCATTTTCGAGGCGTACTATACAACCAAGGAAAAGGGAACCGGGCTGGGGTTGTCCACGGTGAAACATAATGTGGAGCTTTACGGCGGAACGGTGCGCGTGGAATCAGAGCTTGGAAAAGGTGCGGACTTTAAATTATTCTTCCCCGCTAAAACTTTCGTGCGACTGGAAAAACTAATATGAAGCGTGCCGGCTCCAATCTTGCATTGCGCCGAGGCCCGCGCCGTGTTCGGGAGGAAAGGGGTGGCCATTGCCTGTGAGTGTGCCTCTCCCGCCGATCCTCGTCGTCGACGACGAAAAGAACATGCGGCTGTCGCTGAAGACGGTGCTTTCGGATGAAGGCTATGGAGTGCAAACCGTGGAGTCGGCCGAGGAGGCGCTGACGGCGCTGGCACATGACGACTTCCTAATGGTGATCACTGACGCCCGGTTGGGCGGAATGAGCGGCTACGATTTTCTCGGCCGGGCCCGGGCGCAGTGGCCGGATTTGCCGTTGCTGATGATCACGGCCTACGCGACGCCCAAGCTGGCAGTGGAGGCGATCAAGGCCGGGGCTATGGATTACCTGGCCAAACCTTTCGCTCCCGAAGAACTCCTGCACGCCGTCTCGCGCTGCGCCGAGCGGCATCGGTTGCTCCAGGAAAACGCCACCTTGCGCGCCCGCGCTTCGGAGACTTTTCGGCTGGAACATATCGTCGGCGACAGCCCCAAAATTCGTGAGCTGCGGCAGTTGATCCAGACGGTCGCCCCCACGGACGCCCGGGTGCTGGTGCTGGGGGAGAGCGGTACGGGCAAAGAACTGGTGGCGGGCTCGCTTCATAGCTTGAGCAAACGCCGCAAGGAAAACTACGTGCGGATCAATTGCGCCGCCATTCCCGAGACGCTGCTTGAGAGCGAGCTGTTTGGCCACGAAAAAGGCGCCTTCACCGGAGCGCTCCGGCAAAAGCCCGGTCGCGTCGAGGAAGCCGACGGCGGCACGATTTTCCTGGATGAAATTGCCGACATGAGCCGGCCGTTGCAGGCCAAGTTACTGCGGTTCTTGGAGGATGGAAGTTTCACCCGGGTGGGTGGTACGCAGGAGTTGCGTGTCAACGTCCGGCTGATCGCCGCCACCAACCGCGACATTGTCAAAGCCATCCGCGAAGACCAGTTCCGCGAGGATTTGTTTCACCGGTTAAATGTGGTCCAAATGCGGTTGCCGCCGCTCCGGGATCGCGGGGACGACGTCGTGCTGCTGGCGGATTATTTCCTGCACAGCTTTGGAGTGAGTCTAAACAAGGCGACCCGGGCCATCTCGCGCGCCGCCCGGGTGAAACTCATGACCCACCGCTGGCCCGGCAATGTGCGGGAACTGCGCAATGTGATCGAGCGCGCCATGATTCTCGAAATGACCGGCGAAATCCAGGCCACCAGCCTCCCGGATTTCAGCCTGGAATCCCGGCTGCACTCGGGCCCGGACCTGCCCCGCATCGAAGCCGGGCTTTCCCTCGATGAAATGCTCACCGCCTACGAGCGCGATCTCATCCTCCGGCTCATGCAGCAGAACAATTTCAACATGTCCAAGACCGCCGAGCAGCTCAAAATCAGCCGCCACGCCCTCCGTTACCGCATGCAGCGGGTGAACGTCGCCGCCGTGTCCGAGGATGATGAATCCGCCGCCGACGAGTCCAACAACCATCCCGCACCATGACCAACCCCGGATTAATCTCTCCCCTGTTCGCCCTGGGCAGCTTTGCCGATCAATGGCGGCAGATGAGTTCCACGCGGCACCAGTTGATCATCGGGCTCGTGATCCTCGCGTTGATCACTTTCGCGGCGGCGATTTGGGCGCTCTTCATCCAGGCTCCTTCCGAAAACCGCCGCGCTCGCGGCCAGGTCCGCCGTGAAGGTGAACCGCATCGCAAACGCCGCAAATGGAAACGCCGCCGCCGGGAGCACCGTCCCCGGAACCCGACCCTGGCTGAAACCGGCGGCCTGCCGCCCCCGAGGGAAAATCCGCCCGTCGGCCCTATTCCGTGATCTATGCAGCAAAGCCAGTCGATCACGCGGAAGAGCGCGTCCAACCTGGCCCTGGCTTTCATTCTCCTCCCCAAGCCCAGGCGCGAGGCCATGGCCGGGCTCTACGCCTTTTGCCGGGAGGTGGACGATATCGCCGATGAAGAAACCCGGCCCGTGGCGGAGCGTCGGGCCGGTCTCGCCGAATGGCGGACGGACTTGCGCCGCGCGTATAACCACGAATCTCCACAACTTCCCGTGCTGCGCGAATTGCAGCCGGTCATCCATACCTACCAGCTTGACCGCGAGAACTTTGAGGCTTTGCTCGACGGTGTCGAGATGGATCTCGATATTACCCGCTACCAAACCCACCAGGATTTGGAGCTCTATTGTTATCGCGTCGCTTCCGTGGTCGGCCTGCTCAGCATCCGGATTTTCGGCTTCAAGAATCCCGCTTGCCGCGATTACGCTGTATTCTTGGGCAAAGCGCTCCAGTTAACCAACATCCTGCGTGACGTTGCCGTCGACGCGCAGCGCGGCCGAATCTATTTGCCCCGTGAGGACCTGGCGCGCTTCTCCGTTCGGGAGGAGGACATTCTCGCTTGCCGTCACACACCGGAATACCGGGCGCTGGCCGCCAGTGTGGGTGAGCGCGCGCGGCGGTTCTACCGCCTCGCGCTCGAGGCCCTCCCGCCGGAAGACCGCCGCTCGATGATCGCGGCGGAACTCATGGGCAGCGTCTACTGGCGCCTGCTTAATCGGGTCGAAGCACAATCCTGGAACGTGTTCGGGCCGCGTCTCATCCGGCTTACCAAACCTCAGAAACTGTGGTTGATGGCTCGCACCTGGCGCCGCGTCGTCATGGGCTCCACGACTCCGAACTATGGCCACGCATGATGGTTCGGCCCGGCGCCTGATTGTTAACGCCGATGACTTTGGCCGCACTGCGTCCATCAACACCGCGGTCATTCAAGCCCACCAGGACGGCATTCTTACGACCGCCAGCTTGATGGTCAATGAACCCGCCTGCGCCGAGGCGGTTCAGCTCGCCCGGGCGCATCCGCGCCTCGGGGTCGGCCTGCACCTGGCTCTGCTCTGCGGACGCGCCGGCTTGCCCCACGAACAAATCCCGGGCCTCGCCGATGCCCAGGGCCGCTTCACGGACAGCCCGGCGGGGGCAGGTTTTCGTTACTTTTTCCTCCCGGGTTTGCGCTCCCAATTGCGCGCGGAAATCCGGCACCAACTCGAGGCGTTCCGCGCCACCGGCCTGGTCCTGGACCACGTGAACGGCCACCTGCATCTGCATTTGCACCCGACGGTCCTGGGGATTCTGCTCGAGCTGGCAACGGAATTTGATATCCGGCGCGTGCGCCTGACGCGGGATCCGCTGCGCCTCAACCTGTCGCTCGCGCGCGGTTACCTGGGCTATCGGCTCTCGCATGCGCTGATTTTTGGGCTGTTGTCCCGCCGAGCCCGCTCGCGGTTTGATCGGCTGAACCTTCGTTATCCGGCGCGCGTCTTCGGCTTGCTGCAAAATGCCCGCGTGACCGAGGACTATATTCTCAAATTGTTGCCGGCGCTGCCGGCGGGGGATTCCGAGCTTTACTCGCACCCGTCTCTGGATGAGTTTAGAGCCGAATACGAAGCCCTGATCAGCCCCAGGGTGCGCCAGTTGGCCGCTGCCCAGGGTCTGAACCTCATTCGCTACCAGGATCTTTAATCATGTTAAAATTGCTAATCATTCTCATTATCGGGTTGGTTTTCGAAAGCACGGGTGTGGTGCTCCTCAAGAAGGGCATGACGCAGGTCGGCGATCTCCACCAAATCAACGTCAGCGAGGTCGTGCGCGTCGTCAAAGCCGGCCTGACCAATCCCAACATCCTCCTGGGCGTGTTTTTTGAAGCCCTGTTTTTCGTCAGCCTGCTGGTGTTGATGGCGCGGAGCGAGATCAGCTTTCTCTGGCCGCTCACCGGTTTGAGTTTCGTCTTCGCCACGTTTGCGGCGATGTGGTTTCTGCACGAAAAAGTCTCGGGCGTGCGCTGGGCGGGAGTCGTCTGCATCATGATCGGTGCCGCCCTGATCAGCTATAGCGAACATTTGCGGCCCAAGCCCGCCGACGCCCCGGCGGAAGCTTCAGCCCCGCGGGCGGAGTAAACTCGCCAGCGCGTCATCGAGTCGCGCGCGGGCGATGCCACTGTCCCGTTGCAGCCGGCGCAATCCCTTCACCAGGCTGGGCCGGCGGAGGATGGCCCAGATTAGCTTGGCGTAATTCAAGTTCTGCCGCGCAGTCAGGAACTCGTTAAAATCCACCGGCAAATCCTCTCCTGCCACGTCCAATATCACGCGGATGGTGGCGCTCGGGATCCCTTCCTGGCGGCAAATGGCGCGGATATGCGACGACTCCATTTCCACCGCGTCGTTCCCGGTGAGTTGGCGCAGCAAAAGTTTTTCCTCGGACTTGGCCACCACCTGCGGGGTCGTTCGAAACCGCGCCGCCAGCGCGCCGAGTTGGCGCATGGCCTCGTCCATTTGGAGTTCGGCATCGGCCGAGTACACGATGTCGCCGAGCGCCAGACTCGGGTTCAATCCTCCCGCGAATCCGCACGTCAATACCACCCCGGGTCGGCGCGCCGCCAACTCCTGGCGAAAGCTCTTCTCCGCGTTTCGGGCGCCCATGCCCGTGACGCGAATACGCGCCCCCAATTTGCGCACTTGCGGACCGACCTCTTCCTTGACCGCATAGCAAATCAACAGCTCGCCGGCGGTTTGGTCGGTGCCTGACGCTCCAAAGTCCGGTTCCCCCATAATCTCATTTGATGCCCGAGAGACGGTCCCGCCAAACCTGATACAACAGGACGGTGGCTTTCACGTCTCGCAGACAATACTCCGCCACCTCGCGTTGACGTCCTGCCGCTTGCATCTGGTTTACGTCCCGCCCCGACACTCCATGGCTCTTGGGTGATTCGATCCCAAAGACTTTGCAGTAGAAATCCAGATTGAAGCGCCGGGCGGCGCCATCGCGCCCGCTCACGTTATAGAAGGTGAATTGTTCGGCCAAATCGCAATGGGGATCTGTCTGATAACGATACCCCAGCCAGTCTTTGCGGGTGATCGGCACGTTGAGCAACGCCGACCGCAGATACATGAAGGGCACATCGAATCCGCGGCCGTTGAACGTTACGATCGTCTCGTAGTGCCGAGCGACATCCCAAAATGCCGTCAGCATCTCCACTTCATCCACGCAGGGCACGAATTCCACCGGACCCGCCCCCTCTGCCTCGTCTTCGTAATCTTCGGCCGTGAACAGCACTTGGCCCCGGGAGGTGTCCGCGTTGAGCATCGCAATGCACACGACCTGGGCCGTCAGCGGCCACAGATTGAATTGTTGCTGGATTTCGGCATGCCGCACCTCGCGCGCCGCAGGTTCAGAGATGCGCTCGCATTCGCGAAACAGGTATTCCTGTTGCGCCTCGTCGAAATGCTCCAGCGGCAACGCCGAAGTCTCTATGTCGAAAACCAGTTTGGCCATGCGCTAGTCGTTGTTTGTGCTTCATCTAAAAGCAGCTACGGCGCGATGCCAAGAGTAATCCACGACGGGGACGTTCCCGTCGGTAGCTTAAGCCCCGGCCGCCTTTTGATTAGCCTGAACTGGGAGTGACTCGAACGGCCGGAAATCAGTACAGGTCAGCCTGAGACAACTTGCTGCGGGGGACCTGATTTCTGTTGAAACTTTTTGTGGTGCCGACGTGTTCTATCTCTGGATTAACGCTATGAAAATCCTGATTTTGTTTTTGGCTTGGTGCATCCTCATGGTGCTATGCTGGCCGGTGGGATTGCTAGCCCTGGTGCTCTTGCCTCTGATCTGGTTGATTTCGTTGCCCTTGCGGCTGGTGGGCCTCACTTTTGAAGCAGTTTTCGCCCTCCTCAAAGCGCTGCTGCTGCTCCCCGCCCGCCTGCTGGGATACAGACCGCGGGGTCCCGCAAGGTCTTGAGTGCATTGCGGGGCTGAATCCTTCGACTTGCCTCCGCGGCTCGTTCAGCTCCAAAATCTGGGATGCCGCTCATCAAATTGAATCGCATCAACAAGGGTGGAGAACTCATCCTGAATAGCGACCAGATCATGTATCTGGAAATCGAGTCTCGCACGACCACCATTCACCTGGCCGGCGGAGAGCTCTTTTCGGTCGAGGAACCGCCCGCGACCGTCGTCGAGCGCGTGGAATCGCTGCATGTCGAGCGTTACAAAAAAGCTCTGATCGAAGCGGGTTTGGCTAAGTTATAAGCTCTGGACGCAAAGCCGCGTACATCGGTGATGGCAACCGGTTCGGCGTTGTGGTGTAGTTGTCAATACTAGGGACTGACCCCAAGGCGTGTTCATACAGGTCTTTACGGAACACGTTCTTCAGCACCGGGCCGCGGTCGGTGGTCTCACAGCGGAATATGTTCTGCTCGATCAGGCGATAGAGGTGAGAAATAATCCAGGAGGCTTTGTCGTCGGTGGGGTTGTTGACTTCGCGGCCGAATAACAAGGGTCTCGAGGGCGTGTCACAGGTGCACGGACTGTCGGCGAACGCATTCTGCAAACAATCGGCCGGGGCATTGACATACTCCGGTCGTGCCAACAGCTCTGCCAATAGTTCCGCATTCTCCGGTGCGGCACAGCGCTCGGCCGATTCGAGCAGCGCGCGTATTAATCGCTCGTGCTCTGCCGCGCGTCCCGCACAAAAGCTCTGGCGTACCATCAAGATCTTCTCCGGGTGATACGGGGCCACGTCATGACTGCCCGCTACCGTCACTCCCAGCCCAGCCTGCCGGGCGAGCGTCGCCCAGGGTTCACCGGCGCAGAACCCGTCGATATAACCCAGTTTTAGCGTGGGAAATACCTGGCCCGGCGGCACCGTGATGATCCGCAATTGGCGCTCGGGCATAATGCCCGCCGAGAGCAGCCAGTTGCGCAGCACGATAAACTGCGGCGAAAAGGGAAACTCGACGGCAAAGGTAAAGGTGCGCTTGCCCCAATTCCGGTAAATGACTTCGCGCAACGAATCGGCATCACGGGCCCCTTGCTCCCAAAGTTTGCGCGAGAGGACAATGCTGTTGCCTTCGAGGCTCAATACCATCGCACTGACGCAAGCCCCGGGATCGGAGTCCACCCCGAGATTCGCCAAAAATGGAAAGGTCGCAGGCGCCTGGGCGGCATCCAAGTCACCCCCAATAACCCGATCCCGAATGGTGGACAGACCAGTCTCGCGACGCAGCTCAACTTCCAGTCCGTGTTTCTCGAAGATCCCCATTTCCCAGGCGAAGATGATCGGAGCGCAGTCGCTCACCGGTAGAAAGCCGATTTTGAGTGGCTCGCGTGTTTTCAACAGGTGCGGCAGATGAAACTTTAAACTCATGGTTCTCGGCTAAGCATACCGAAGGCCACGATATGCCGAGTCTTGAAGACAAGCTTCGGCTTGGCCCGGATTTCTGGGGAAATCGCTCCGCGCCAATGGCTTATACTAAGAACATGGGCGTAGATCTGCCTTCGCGGGCGGGTTGTAGCCTGATGATCTTTGATCAGGGTGACAAATTAATCTTCCACTACTCGTGGCGCAGAGCCTCGACAGGATCCATGTTCGCCGCACGGAAGGCGGGGTAGAGGCCAAAGACCACTCCGATGAGCGCGGAAATCGTGAAGGCCAGCAGCGGTGCCCACAGGGTGATGATGGTTTTCATGCCGGCGGCATAAGTGACGATGAAGGGAATCGCGACACCGAGCAGCACCCCCAGCAATCCCCCCGCCCCCGATAGCAGCACGGTTTCTACGAGGAACTGGGAGATGATGTCGTGCCGACGCGCGCCGAGCGCGCGGCGAATGCCGATTTCGCGGGTTCGCTCGGTCACGCTGGCCAGCATGATGTTCATGATGCCGATGCCGCCCACGAGCAGCGAAATCGCGGCGATCGATCCCAGGACAATATTGAAGATCTGTTTGGTGCGTTCGGCCCGCTTGAGCAGCTCCAGCGGCACCACAATCTCATAGTCCTTTTTCTTGTGATTGCGTTCGAGCACCGTTCGGATGGCTTCCGCGACTCCCGCCACGTCTTCGAGCGAAGCCACCTTGATCGTTACCTCGTGCAACTGGACGCGCTCGGCTTCAAAACTGCCACTGCGCCGGCGCATCAACACTTCGCCATAGCGCAGCTTGGCGGTCTCAAGAGGGATGAACATCCGGTTCAACACCGTTTTGCCCGATTCCTGTGCTTCGTCGTTCTTGACGACGCGCGAGGCCGGTTGCATCACCCCGATGACCTGGTAGTAATTTCCAGCGACCCGGACGTGCTGCCCGAGCGGTGATTCCATAGGGAACAACGCCGGGACCATCTCCGCGCTCAGCACACAAACACTGCTGCGCCCCTGCATGTCCGCTTCCGTAAAGAACCGGCCCTGGGCCACCTCGTGGTTGCGCATTTCCGGGTACCAGGGAACGGTGCCCACCACTTCGCAATCCACCCGGCGGCTGATGCGCCAGACGTAATCCCGGATGTTGCGCGCCGGCAGCACGACCGTCACCCCGGGGATGGTGGAGCGGATGCGCTGCACATCCGTGTAGGTCAGGCCGTATTGCAGCACGTAGCTTTGGCTGCCTTTGTCGGAAACTTTCTGTTCTTCCGGCGGTTTGATGCTGCGGAGAATGATATTTTGGCTGCCGAGGTTTTTGATTTGCTCCTGGGCTTCGTAGCTGGCGCCTTCACCGATGGCGAGCATGGCGATGACGGAGCAAACGCCGAAGACGATCCCCAGCACGGTGAGCAGCGAGCGCAAGCGGTGCAGCCACAGGCTGCGCAAACCCAGGCGCAGCGTACGCCGCATCCTTCCCGGGGACAGGCCTTCGAACAGCTTGCGCCATTTCATGGGTTTATTGGCGGACATCGCTTTCTATGTTTCCGTCTCGCAGCCGTATACTGCGGCTCGAACGATTCGACACACTGTTATCGTGCGTCACCATGATCAGGGCTTTGCCCTGCCGGTTGAGCTCGTCGAACAGCCGGAGGATTTCCAATCCCGAGACCGAGTCCAGGTTTCCGGTAGGTTCATCGGCCAGGATCAGCAGGGGATCGTTCACCAGGGCGCGCGCGATAGCCACCCGCTGTTGCTGGCCGCCGGACAACTCGAAAGGCTTGTGCTCGAGGCGGTCGGCCAGCCCCACTCGCATGGCCAACTGCCGCGCTCGCTCACGGCTTTCCTCCTCCGAAATGCCCTGGTAATATAGGGGAATCTCGATGTTCTCAAGCACCGTGAGTTGCTGAATCAGGTTGTAGGATTGGAAGACGAATCCCAGCCTCGATCCCCGTACGGCGGAAAGGGCATCGTCGTCCATGCCCGAGACATTTTCGCCTCCCAGCAGGTAATCGCCCGCAGTCGGGCGATCCAGGCAGCCCAGCACGTTCAACAGGGTGGATTTGCCGCAGCCGGAAGGTCCCATGATGCTGATGTAATCGCCCGGAAACACGTCAAACGTCACGCCTCGCAACGCCAGCACCTTGACCGCTCCCATCTGGTAGGTCTTTTCGACGTTCTGAAACTGGAGTATGGGGTCGGCCACAGCGTTCACACTTTGCGAGTGGCAGCGGCAGCGGGTCCGGGAGCCGGCTTGGCGGCTGGTGCCGCATCGGTCTTGGCTTTGCCCGGCGCCGCCCCGTTATCGCGTTTCTCGGTCTCAATGCCGTCCGGCAGACGCAGCAGCACGCGCTCCCCTTCCTTCAGCCCGTTCTTGATTTCAATGAATTCGTCGTTGCACTCGCCGATCTCGACTTCACGCCGATCCGATTTAAATCCCCGGCCGAGGAAGCAGACCTGTTTGTCACCGTCGAACGCGACGGCCTGCACGGGGACGTAGACGCAATTCTCGATCCGGCTCACCAAAATCTCCACCTTGGCGCTCATGCCGGGCTTCACCCAATCCTGGGTCCCATCGATGGCGATGGTGGTTAGGTAGACTTTCAGGTCCGGGTTCATCCAACGATTCTGCGAATCCGGCAGCACCGCTACTTTGCTCACCTCGCCGGTCAGGATCTTGTCCGGGAAAGCGTCGATCGTGATCCTTGCCTTCTGGCCCTTCTTGACCTTCTTGATGTAAGTCTCGTGAATTTTCACGTTCACGGACATGCGGGTCATGTCGGGGATGGTGATGATGGCCTGGCGCTCGCGGACGGTGGCGCCCTCGCGGATGCGCTCTTCGCCGCCGAAGAACATGTCGTCTCGGCCGCCGCCATAGACCACGAGCCCGGTTTTCGCCGCTCGCAGAGTGCACTTCTCGCGCTGCTCGTTCAGCTCATTGCGCTGCCGCGTTTGGACCTCATACTGACCCTGGGCGGATTTCAGCCGGGCCCGGGCTTGCGCGGACTTCGAGATCGCCACCCGACGCGCCTTGTCGAGTTCCCGCACGGATTCCGCATACTTCGAAAGGGATTCCTCCGCGGCTTTCACGAAGTCATATTTCAGGTACAAATCGCGCGCACTTTGCGCTGTCTGCACCTTGAGCCGGCTATTGTCTGAAGCGATTTCGTCCCGTTGCAAATCCAGTTTGATGACAAATCCCTTCTCATAAAGCCGCTGGGTGCCTTCCAGCGTGGATTTCGCCTGGCCCAACTCCTTTTGCGCGACCTGCAGGTCGTCGTCGAACTTGCGCAGCTTTTGCTTGGCCTCGCCATCGCCGAGCACCTCAATCTGTGCATACTTCGAGAAATCCACCTGGATGGCATTGGTTACCGCAGTTTCTGAGGCCTTCGCCGGTTCTGGTGTTGGCGCCGGGCCACCCTGGTCCCGCACCTGGACGACGGCCGAATTCGTCGTCGCCGTCGCTCGGGCCACCTCGGGCGCGGGTGCTGTAATATCCACCACTGGCGGCAGTTTGATGGCCGGCGCGGGATTTGTGGCTCCCGGTGCGACGCGAGGTGCGGACGGCGGTTTGGTGTCGGTGGCTTCCTCGGCGTGGAGGGTTTGTTCCACATCGTTCGTGCCGGCCGCCGCCAGCAAAGCATCCAGTCCCACCTCTTGAATGATTCGCGCGGTGACGGCGTCCCCGAGGAACTTATCAAAATCCATGCGCGCAAACCGAGTCTTTTGTTCGGCGGCTTTGATGTCGCTTTGATTCTGGTTTATCTGGATTTCGTAGTTCTGCTGGGCGTCGATTAGGTTCGCCAAAGCCGATTGGTACTGAATTTCCTGCTGCACGATTTGCTTTTCAAGGTCCGAGGAGTCTAGTTCCACCAGCACTTTATTGGTCCGAACGTCATCGTCGGTGACCTGGTAGCCTTCCTCGACAATGCGCAGGATTTTGGTGCCCTGGTAGCCCACGCGCACTTCGCATTTGATCTCCTGGGATTCGAGCGCCTGCAGGCTGCCGCCCTCGAGTATGTTGATTTCCAGGTTCCCGCGCCGCGCCGCGAAAGTCGGGTGGCGGCCTTTGGGTCCGGCGTCGCCTCGCGACAGGAGGAACCAGCCCAGGCCCAACAACAGCACGGCGGCGGCTACCCACCGCCACCAAGGTTGGGCCCGGAGCCAGTGCATTAAATTAGTTACCTTTTGCATTTGGAATGTCCTCCCACTGACCGTTTTCCTTGATATAGAGAATGCCCATGTTGTTCCAGAACTGGAGCCGGGCGATGGTATGGGTCACGAGGGCTTGGGTGAGTTGGTTTTTTGAGTCGATCAGCGAATTTTGTGCGTCCACTTGGTCCAGTGCCTTGGCCCGGCCCAGTTCCGCGAGCAAATCCTGCTCCTCCACGCGGCGCTCGGCCAGTTTCACGCCGATGGCGCTGATTTCGTAGCTGCGCTTGGCCTGGTCCAGGGTCCGCCAGCTATCACGGATTTGCAGGCTGATTTCGTCCTCCTTCTGGACCACCGCGCGGGCGGCCTGGTTCCGCGAGATCAGGGTGGAACGATAGGCGTTGCGTTCGGCCACGCGGTCCAGGCCGGGATCGACGTTCAACCCGGCGTTCCAGCTATAGCGGTCGAGGTTTGGCAGGGGAACACCGGTCGTCACGTTAGGATCGCTGTTGACCGTCACCGAGGCGACGGCGTCGACCTTGGGCAGGAGCAGGTTCTTCGCCAAAGCCACCTTGCGGACGGAGTCATCCAGTTGCTCGCGGGTATTTAACAAATCCAGCCGGGCGGCGAGCGCCACCTGGATCGACTCCTCGACGTTGATCGTGGGATGATCAATCCGCAACCGCTCGAGCTCGCGGTCGTCCAGCACGATCTTCTCATCCAGACGCAAGCCGATCAGGACTTTGAAATTATCCAGGGACTGCCGGTAATCGCGCACGGCGCCGATCCAGGAACCTTGCGTGGTCAGTTCCTGTTGCTCGAGTCGGCCAAGGTCGGATTGGGTAAACCGTCCTTCCTGGGCCAGTGCGCGGCTGCGTTCGGCGTTTTTGCGCGCGCTTTGCAGGTTCAGGAAGCTGTTGCGCACCGAATCTCTGTTGCCCAGAACGCGGTAATACGCCGTGGCAATCTGCACGCTGAAATCCTTTCTAAACCGGGTGAACTCGCGCAGGTCATACAGCAGCGATCGCTCGGCCTGGAGGAGGGCTTCGGTCTGCGTTTTGAATCCGGAATCGCGCAGCAATGGGCTTAAGAAAGTAGCGTTGAGTTGCGAAGAGGTGGTTACCCGGGGATCACCGGTCACAAACCGCAAAAAATCCGCCGTCAGCGAGGTGCTGATGCGTCCGACCCCGCGAATGAGCCAACTGGCGCCGACGTTGGCCGAGCCGCTTACCCGTTGCTGCTCGACCAGGTTGTCGCTCACGATCACCTTGGGTTGACCGGTAACTTCATCAATTCCCAGGGTCACCGCCCGCTCGGTCTGGCCGCCGTAGTTGATCGTGGCGCCGGAGGAAAAAATCGGAGTGAACTGATGGCGCACGAGGGTCAGCGAGAGGGCAGAAAGGTAGAGTTGCTCTTTGCGCGTCTGATACGCACGACTGTATTGCACCGCGATTCCGAGGGAGTCCTCCAGGGTCAATTGCCGGGCGCCGCGTTCCGCGTCGGCGTCAGCACCGAGGAATTCCTGCACCTGCTCGGATACACCAACCCCTGCGAGCGGTGTTTGGTTCGTTTGTTCGATGGAAAAGTGCGGGTCCATGTCCTGCACCAACCCCGATTTCTGCCGGACGATCCCATAAACCTCCTTGTCCGCCGACTGACGATAATGATTCGCCGTACATCCTGCCGCCAGAATCAGCAGCAGGAACCACAGCCGACCGTATCCCGTCATGGACTTCATATGGAGTTATGACATTTTTTGCGGCGCGACGACTCAGTACCCGTCTTTTGTTGTGTGTTCCGGATCGTCCCTGGCCCCATTCACCCGACACCCCTTTTTCCCGCCCACGACCGACCATGGGGCAAATGACCTCAGGATTCAACTCCGCCCTGCGCAAAAAGTTGTCACCAACAGCCTTCTATGACAATCCTCATCCTCACTGCTCACGCAAAAATGCAAATTTGAATGACATTTACCCCACCTTCCGGCCACGACCCACCGGAGCTCGTGCTGCGCCAGGGATGCTGGGTTTCCGTTGCTTGTCTTGAGGGCGAGATTCAGGTTAAGGTGGGCGTTCGATGCTGACTCTCTCAGGGATATGCAAGTCTTACGGCGACCGGGTGTTGTTTGCGGACGCGACGCTGCAAGCAAACCGGGGCGACCGCATCGGCCTGGTCGGTCCGAATGGCGCCGGGAAATCCACCCTGTTTTCCATCATCTTGGGTGAGGAAGTGGCGGATGAAGGCAAAATCACCCTCGAACGGGGGGTGAGAATGGGCTATCTGCCTCAGGAAAGCGCTCCGGTCGGGGACGAAACCGTTATCGAACTGGCCGCGTCGGTCAGTCCCGAGTTTACCCGGTTGCGGCGAATCCTGAAGGCGTGGGACGCTGATCATCCGGTCGAGGCGCTCCACCCGGAAGAGGTGCATGACGATGTGCATGACCGGTTTAACGAGTTGGGTGGTTACCGGCTGGAGGCCAAGGCGCGCCAGATTCTGGCCGGCTTGAGCTTTCGCGACAGCGACATGGACCGTCCGGCGCGGGAGATGAGCGGCGGCTGGGTGATGCGGGCGCACCTGGCGCGGTTGCTGACTCTGGAACCGGACCTCCTCTTGCTGGACGAACCCACCAACCACCTCGATCTCGAAGCCCTGCTGTGGCTGCAAGGTTACCTCAAGAGCTATCCCGGGGCGATTGTGCTGATTTCGCACGATCGCGAGTTCCTGAACGAATTGGTCGGGAGCATCGTGGAAATCCGCCAGTCGAAGCTCATGCGCTACCGGGGAAACTATGACGAATACCTCGATCAGCGCGAAGCGGCGGAGCAGCAAATGCTGGCGGCATTCAAGCACCAGGAGCGCGAAATCGCCCGGCTCATGGATTTCGTCAACCGGTTCCGCGCCAAAAACACCAAGGCCTCCCAGGCGCAATCCAAGCTGAAGCAGATCGAGCGAATGGACCGGATCGAGGCGCCGGAAGAGGAAAACCGCAAGCTGGACTTCCAGTTTCCCCAGCCGCAGCGCAGCGGGCTCAAGGTCATTTCCCTCGAGCAGATCCACCATGCGTATGGGGAGAACGTGGTGTATCGCGGGATCGACTTCGAGGCGCAGCGCGGGCAGCGAATCGTGCTGGTCGGACCGAACGGGGCGGGGAAATCCACGCTGCTAAAAATCCTGGCGGGCGTGCTCACCCCAGCCTCCGGCGAGCGCCTGCTGGGTCATAACGCGAAGGCCGGGTATTACTCGCAATACCGGGTGGATATGCTGAACCCGGACCACACCGTGCTCGAGGAGGCCTTCGATACGCCGCAACGGCTCACGGAGCAATTCGTCCGCACGCTGCTCGGCTGTTTCCTTTTTCGCGGCGATGACGTCTTCAAAAAGGTCAGCGTGCTGAGCGGCGGTGAGAAAAGCCGGCTGGCGTTGGTGAAGCTCCTGCTCGACCCGCCCAACCTGCTGCTGATGGACGAGCCCACCACCCACCTCGACATGACCAGCATCGACGCGCTGGCGTTCGCGCTGGACCAGTTTCAGGGCACCCTCGTCTTCATCAGCCACGACGTCTATTTCATTCGCGCGCTGGCCAATCACGTGGTGCATGTGAATGCCGGCAAATTGACTCACTACCCCGGTGGCTACCAGTATTACCTGGACAAAACCAAGGCGCTTTCCGAGCGCGCGGCGCTCACCGCCGGTGGGCTGGTCGGAAATGCCGCCTCCAAACCGGAGGCGCGCCCCTCAGCTCCCGGTTCCGCCGCCTCGCGTAAAGATCAAAAGCGGCTCGAAGCCGAGGAACGCCAGGCCAAGTCCCGCGAACGCAAATCCCGTCAGGCAGTGGTCGAGAAGCTGGAGACTGAAATCCTGCACTTGGAAACGCGCCAGGCCGAAATCGTCGCCGAATTGGAAAATGCGGCCACGTACGAAAAGCCCGGTCTGCCGGCGCAGCTCAACCGGGAATTGGTGGATATTCAACACCGTTTGGCCGAAATCACGCCGAAATGGGAGCAGGCTGCCACCCGCCTGGCCGAACTGGACGCCTGAATCGTCTGACGGACTGCGGGCCGCCCCTGGGACCGCCTTGTTTCAAAGGTTCAGTTCCGGTCAGAGCCGTACCGGGATGTTCTTGGAAGCGAGGTATTGCTTCACTTCTTCGACGGTGTGTTGTCCAAAGTGGAAGATGCTCGCGGCCAACACGGCGTCGGCCTTGCCATCGATCAGGACTTCGGCCATGTGCGCCAGGCTTCCGGCGCCGCCGCTGGCCACCACCGGCACCCCCACGCTCTCGCTGATCCGCCGGGTAATCACCAGGTCGAAACCGGCTTTGGTGCCGTCCGCGTCGATGCTGTTCAATACAATCTCGCCCGAGCCCAAACTCACCGCCGTGCACGCCCACTCAACGGCCTCGCGGCCGGTGGTCTTTCTGCCGCCGTGTGAAAACACTTCCCAGCGATCCGGTCCCACTCGTTTGGCGTCAATCGATACCACGATGCATTGGCTGCCAAATTTCTCGGCCCCGGCCCGGATCAAATCGGGATTCGCCAGCGCCGAGGAGTTGATGCTGATCTTGTCCGCGCCCGCGCGCAGCATCGTGTACATGTCCTCGACGGACTTGATGCCGCCGCCGACGGTGAGCGGCATGAAGCACTGGTCGGCGGCCCGCTCGATGACGTCCACCATGGTAGCCCGGCCGTGGGCGGTGGCGGTGATGTCGAAGAACACCATTTCATCCGCGCCTTGTTCGTTATAGCGCAGGGCCAGGGCGACCGGATCGCCCACGTTGCGCAGTTCGCCGGCTTCCGCCTTGCCAAACTGCACGCCGCGGGTCACTTGTCCGCCGTGGACATCCAGGCAGGGAATTACTCTTTTTGCAATCACCGTGAGATATTGAACCCCTTTCCCGGCGGGGAAGCAATCCCAAGGCGTGCGCGGGGGTGGCGTCCGAACTACGGGTTGGCCTGGAAGGCTTCGGTGACCAGGGTCAGGTAACTGCCTTCCTGAAGCGTGATATGGCTGTCGCTGGTAACCAGTTCCTGGATCAGGTCGTAAGCCTGGCTGCGCTGCTCCCGCGTCGTAAAACCCTGCGCCAAAGTCGCGGCGTAAGCGCGAGCCGCTTCCGCGGTTTGTGAATGGCGGCTGACCCGGGTGACCGCGGCGTCGTATTGCCGTCCGCGATCGTAATCCGTGTCGTAGCCCATGCCGGTCAGCAACCGCTGCACCCGCGCATCTTCCACCGCCGTCAGGTTCCCATCGGCGTACATCGCGAGAATAGCCAAATCGAGAAGTGCCTGCCGTTGTGGTCCGGAGAAGTCGTGCAAATCCATGTGTCGATCATGAAGGAAACCGCCAGAGCACGCAATCTCGACCGCAGGCAAAGGGCGAATTTCACCCAGGGCGGCCCGCGCAGGGCCTAGCCGGATCGGTGAGGTCTCAGTGCTTGTCTAAGGTGTGGGGCGTGCCGGTCCCGGCTCAAGCCATGGCCCACTGCTCCCGCAAGAGCTTCACCATGTTGAGAATCAGCTTCGTCTTCGCCTCTTCTGGAAGGTCCTTTTTGCGGTCCACCGGGTTCTTGGGCCAACCGCCTTCGAAACTGACGGCGCCGCGGTAGCCAATGAGCTTTAGCCCTTTGAACCCGTCCACATACTGGTCCGCCTCGGGGTGGATCCCCGGGATAATCCGTTCTTTGAGCCCGGCAATGTGAACGTGGGTGAGCAGCTTGCCCGCGCAGATGAATGCTCCCATGAAACTCGTCTCCTCCAAACCCATGTGCCAGAAGTCCCCCATTACAGTCGCGCCCGGTCCGATGTCTGCCGCCATCCGCGCGGCGTCCGCCACCTGCCGCAGGAATGGGGTTTCGTTGCGGCGCAGCGGCTCGAGCACGATCGACGTGCCATACTTCGCCGCGTGCTGTGCCAGGCGTTTGCCGGTGTTTTCGACGAAATCCTTGCGCAGTTCCTTCCCGCTCAGGCGCCCCGGTTCGCTTAACTGGCCGCGCGCCGGACAGATGATCAAACCGACCGACTTCATCTTACCCAGCGCCTCGATGATCGGCAGGAACTTCTGTACCTCGGCCTCACGCTTCTCCGGTTCGGCGTAGGAAAAATCGCTCGGGCCACAGGCGGTGGCCAGGAACAGTTTGCGCCCCTTCAACGCGTCAACCAGGGCTTCGCCGTTTTTGATCGGCCAGTCGCCGGACGGGATTTCGACGGCCCCGAAGCCGTTCGCTTCCAGGAAATCGAGCTTCTGTTTCACTTCGCCGCCGGGAATGCCCCACCACTGCAGGCAGAGATTCAGCTCGGCTGGTTTCTCCGGGGGTGTCAGCTTTGGCATTCCGTTTCCTCCCGTCGTTTGTTCCTGGGCCATGGCCAGTTGGCTGCCACAAACTGTGCTCACTCCGGCGAGGGCCGAAGCCTTAAAAAAATCGCGTCGTTTCATATCGTGTTCTCTGGTTTGCGTCGCTGCGCCCGCACTCCGAACCGCCCGCTGAGCCAGCTTCGATCTGGCACAGCTAATAACATGGCTTGACCTGCCATGTCGAGGGCGCAGTCCAGAATGAAAACCGAACCGCCGCGTCGAGGGGGCCGCGAACAATATCTTTAGCGATGAAGCAGCAGCAGCCCCAGGGGAACCACGATGCCGGCGATCAGACAAAGCACAACCTGCCTGGTAGAGGCAAAGCGGAACGCCATCACGATACCGAGGACCATGGTAACGATCAACCCGACGGCGGCGCCCAGCAGGAAGTAGCGCATCGGGGTCGGCCGCTCCGAGTGCGAGCCGGGCAGGCTCTGGTGTATGTGTATATTCGAGAGCGCGGCGACAATCCGCGGCGGTTGGTAACTGTTGTCTTTTAGGCCGCGATGGAGGGAGAACAATTGCCAGGCGCCGGTGAGGGCCAGGCAGATGAGCATGGGTGCGAAAATGCAGCCGAGATACAGATGGATTTGGCGTAACTTTTTCATGGTATCCGCGAGTCACAGGAGCAAGGCGAGCCGGCCCACAGCCAGACCGGGTTACCGGGGGCGAGTTCAACAAAGCGCCGGGCCGCCGTCAATCTCCAGTTCATAAACTTGCCTGCTGTTTAGCAGTGCAATTACTCATACCAGTTGGTTTGACCAGGCAAACCGCCTGTTGGCACGGCATCGATGTCGGTCCGGGCAGCCTGCACGTGGGCGGCCATTGAATTCCGAATCCCTAAAATCCTGGGAATTGCGGCCGCGCAAAACATTGCCTCTCAAGGCGTGCTCCTTCGCGCGGGCTTTGTGCGCAAGCACGAGCAATTGATGCTTTTCCAGGGACGGGAACAACCGGTCCAATTTTTCGAGTTTGGTGGCACCGAGCCAGGCCAAAGTCCCATCGGGAGGTTAGGAATCTAGTTCAAGGCTTTGATCACCGCGTCAAAAGCCGGCTTCGGCTTGCCTTTCCGATCGAACAGCAGCGGATAATTCACGCGCTGCCACGGGAAGCCGTTCAACCAGCTTTGGCCATCGTGCAGGTTCCAGAAGGAGACGCGGGCGATCACATCGGAGTACTTGCGGAACAGGCGGAACAGCTGGGCGTACTGGTCGGCTTGTCGTTGCAGGATGTCCGGCGGGCAGCCGTCGCGGTAGGGATCGAGCTTCGCGAGTTCGTCGCGATATTTACCCCCATCCGCCCACCAGCGCGACCGCGGAATCACATCGATATCCAGCTCGGAGACGACGACCTTGACGCCGAGTTCCCGCATCGCCGCCAGCGTGGTCTCGAGCTCCACCAACGGCAGGCGGTCGATCTCGTAGTGTCCTTGCAGGCCGATGGCATGCAGCGGCGCCTTTTGTTCCCGTAGCAGGCGCACGAGCCGGATGAGCTTTTCGCGCTTCCCGGACAGCTCGTTGTTGTAGTCGTTGTAGATCAACTGCGCCTGCGGATCGGCCGCGTGCGCGAACGCGAAGGCTTTGCCAATAAACTCCTCCCCGCAAGCCGCGGTCCAGCCGGAGGGGCGCAGGAAATTGGTGCCGTCATCGAGCGCCTCATTAACCACGTCCCACATGGCGATGCGGCCCCGATAGCGTCCCGCCACCGTGTCGATGTGAGTTTTCATGCGCTGGAGAAGGAGTTCCCGGCTGGCGACGTTGGTGCCGTCCCGGTAAAACCAGGGCGGCGTCCGGTCATCTTTGGCCCAGACCAGGCAATGGCCCACCACCGGGAGTTGGTTTGACACGGCGAAGTTCACGAAGGCATCAGCCAGCGTGAAGTTGAAGTCTCCCTCTGTTACCTGCACCGGGTTCGGTTTCAGACAGTTCTCGGGCGTCACCGCCCGAAATTGCGCGGTGAGCAGCGGCCAGTCCGCAGGGCGCTCCGGGATGCGGTCGCTGATGCCAACCCCAATCGTGAATAATCCCGCGGTCGCGTCGCGCAGCGTACGGGGTGGGTGGGTTTCCGCGCCGGGTGCGGCGAATGCCGGTCGCCCGGGTGCCACGGCGCAGAGGACGATCGCGGCAACGAGACAAACCAGGCGGCTTAAGCGCCTGAAGTAGTGAAAGTGTGGCGGGCGGTGGTTGGCCCGAGGCAATTTCGGATCACGCTGCATTTCGATAGCATGCCGGGATTCCGGGCATTCGTCACGTTCTCTCCGTGGAGTGCCGCGGTATTCACCTCCGAAATCCGGTCGGCATTAAAAACGTGCTCGACTGGAAACCGCGGACGCCGTTTGATTAGGGCCTGACCGCAACTGGCGCCGGGAGCGCAAACTTGGCGGCAGTATGTTCGAGTAACCCGAAACCGATGATTGATGAATAAGCCCGGTCCCGTCGCCCGATTGTTGGGAGCGATCCCCTACCGCCTGCAACTGGCCGGAGGCTGGATCGACCAGCCTTTTGTTTCGCGCCTGAATCCCGCTGCCCCCGGTTCGATGGTCGTGGTGCAGATTGAACCGGCGTTCCGACCACTACCGCGCTCCGGGCTCGCCGGCGGGACGCGTGCCATCGCCATGAAGTTGTGGCGCGGAAGGCTCCCACGACGGCCGGCCGGNNTCTACGCCGTGGAGAACAAAGGGAAAGCGGAGCCCAGCGGTTCGCAGGATATGATCGGGTTGATCTATCCCGGGATCAACCGGCTCGACTACGACTTCGCGGTGCAGGGAGGTGTCTTTCCCGCACACATCGAGACGCTCCGGACGGCGCGTACCGGGCGTTGGCTGGAGCAGGTGCTGCACCTGCTGCCGATCGAGCCCCGTCCCGAAGGATACAGTCCGCTGGGTCAAAAAAACCTGGACCCGAAATGGATCGCCCGGCTCGGACAATCCGGGCGTGATTGTTTTGACGCCATCCGCCGCCACGATGTCGCCGCCCTGGGCGCAGCGCTGAACCTGACGATGAGATGTTGGGAGACGCTGCTGCCGCAAGTGGTCCGGCACCCGCTCCTGAGCACTGAACTCGTGAAGGTGCTGAAGGCCTACCAACAGCAATACCCGGGGGCGATGTATTCGGGCTGTGGCGGGGGTTACCTGATCGTCGTTTCGAAAGACCTGGTGCCCGGTGCCTTCAAGGTGAACGTCCGAACCAACTGAAATGAGCACCCCGCTACCGGTCGTCGTCAGTGGCGCCTTCGATGATCTGCGCGCCCGGCACCTGCGTTTCCTTGAAGAAGCCGCTCGGATCGGCTCCGTCACCGCCCTGCTTTGGCCCGATGAACTCATCCAGGCCCGAACCGGTCGGCCCCCGAAATTTCCCACGGCCGAGAGATGCTATTTTCTGGATGCGGTTCGATACGTCGCCCGGGTGCAGGTGCTGCCGGCCACGATGAATGTCGACCGCCTGGATGGAATTGGGAACTTGCAGCCAGCGGTCTGGGTCAACGAAGAAACAGAGGCGTCCGCGGCGCGCCAGGATTATTGTGAAGCCCATGGCATCGACTACCGGGTGCTGTCTTCAGCGCAGATGACTGGTTTTCCGGAACCGCCGCCAATGATGACCGCGCCGGGCCGGAAGAAGGTGATCGTTACCGGATGCTACGATTGGTTTCACAGCGGGCACGTGCGTTTTTGCGAGGAAGTCAGCGCTTACGGGGACCTTTACCTGGTTGTGGGCCACGATGCCAACATCCGGTTGCTGAAAGGTGAGGGTCACCCCTTGCTAACGCAGGAGGAACGACGCTACGTGGCTGGCTCGATCAAGTTCGTGAAACAAGCGTTGATCTCTACTGGCGATGGTTGGTTGGATGCCGATCCGGAAATTCGGAGAATCAAACCGGACATCTATGCGGTGAACGAGGACGGCGATAAAGGCGGCAAAAGGGAGTATTGCGAGAAAATGGGTATTGAATACCTGGTGCTCAAGCGCACCCCCGCGCCGGGACTGCCTCGGCGCAGCAGCACTGACTTGCGCGGGTTTTGAATCGGTTCCGGAAATGATGATGGGCCGGAGCCTCCACCTCTATTGCCGCTGAGACCGGCCGCTCAAAGACGGTCACGATGCGGCAGGTGATCCCGATTCCAACGGGCCAGGGCCGCGTCACTCGTGTCTTCAAAAAGAGTTCGTTGCGCGGGGGATTCGACGTGGCCATCGCAGTAAAGCACGTTGGCCTTGGTTTGATGCCGCAATTGGCTGCCCCGGAAGTCATAGGGCAGGTTGCGCATAAAGGCGAACGAGTCACTCTCGCCGATTGCCATCATTTCGGTCGGGGCCACCACCTCCGATTCACGGATGGGAATTCGAGTGGCCGGGCTATCAACCGAATGGCCGAGCAGACCGAAGTTGTTGGGGAGATTCCCGACTTTGAGCACCCCAAAGGCGTTGTATCCGTAGTACGGCATGTCCGCGAGTTGGCCATCCCGAGGCTTGGCTGACGGGCAACGCCACACCCCTTGCTGCCAGAAGCTTGGGGCGGGTTGGGAGATGCCAAAACCGCCGCGGGCCAATTGCTCGGCCCACCAGCGCCCTGCCGGCTCTCTGTTCGAGGGAGCGATCCACAGCGGATAACTCCGGTTGTCCGCCAGAAAACTATGCAACGCCACGCCTTGCTGATGCAGGTTGTTGACGCATTGCATTTGTTGCGCCCGATCCTTCGCCCGATTGAGCGACGGTAACATCAGCGCGGCGAGGAGGCCAATAATGGCCATGACCACGAGCAGTTCAAGCAGGGTGAAACCTGCAGCGCGACCTCTTGCTATCACGATGGCGTTCATCGCTGGCCAAAATCCATAGCTGAAATCGAAACCCGCCTGTGCGGCATTCCGTGGCTGCCGATGTGCCGCCAGAGCCTAACCTCCCGATGCTTCTCTACAGCTTACCCGATTTTGTCCCAGAGCAGGTTTTGAAACGGTCCATTCATAAACCCATCTTGCTGAGCTCGGCTTCCAGGGCCATCTGGAAATCACGGATGTCGCTTTGGGGCGGCCGATAACCCGCCTTTTGTGGCGCGAGGCCGAGGCGGCCCGTCTGGTCCATGTACCATTCCGCTTTTTGGCCGTCGCTGAACGTGACTTTGCCGCTCACCAGCGCGCCGGGGCGGGTGAGTTGATCAACCGTCACGGATACGCCGGCCGGGCCGGGAGCTGGTTCGGGTTCGATCGCGGCGGCGGGCGCTGGGGCGTCCTCTGCCGGGGCAGGCGGCGGTGTGGCGGGTTTGGGCGGCTCGGGATCTTTCGGGGTGAGCTTGAGATCGTCCACCAGGAGGCGGACGTCCATATACGTCAAGCTGAGCCCAAATTCCGAGGACAGGCGGCTCTGAATTTCCGATAACTTCAGGCCCTGGCCAATCCACTCGGCCACCTTGCTGCGTTGTGACGGATCCAAATTCATATTGTTGTCAGCCAGATTAAATCACAGCGCGCGGGCTGTCGCGCAAACTTTTTCGCGAACCTACCGCCGGGTGGCGGGCTATTTCGTCTGTGGATGGGGTTCGGGCGAGGGCGCCGGAGTCGACACTGGCAGTGGTGAGCGAGCGGCGTCCTGGGCTTGGTTACTCCGTTAGCCGGACGCCACTTCGAGGCCGAATCCTAATGGGAGTATTGCAGCGAGGCGCGCCGGAGTCCCATCGGTGTGAGGCTGTCCTGAGAATCCAGGAATTCCGGAATGAGGTTCTCGCATCCTGTGCATCCTGGTCATCCTGTCGATCGGTTCTGGTGCAGCGATACCCGAATGCCTGCGCCCGAATGGGTCGCGGGAGCGATGAAGGCCGCATTCCAGTGAATGGCGTCTGAACCGTGGCTGCCGAGTTTTAGCCTGGCGACGTGTGCAGTCGCTCGCGGACCGTCGTGTCCTTGACAATCCTCCCGTCGGACGCGAGCGTTTCGACCAGAGACGTATCAGGAGGCCATGTGAGAGCATGGTTGAAAGCGCCATGTTTCGGCTACGCGGCCACGGGGGGAACGATGAGTCAATGCCCAAAATGCAATGGTTCCCGGATCGTCGGGGGTAGTTTCGGCCCCGCCCACAAGCCACCCGTCTTCAGACCGGCAGGCTTGCGGTCTTTCTCGGTGACGCAGGATGCGGGGATCAAGTTCGTCTCCGCCGCCGCTTCGGCATGTTTGGACTGTGGGTTGGTTTGGGCCGAACTGCCAATCGCGAAGCTCAGCGAGTTCATTCGCAAACATTGCCGGGATGACTCCCAGGTCCAGGGGGAGGAGTGTCTCAAATGTCATCGCGACCGGGTTGCCTGCGGGAAGATCGTCCCAGACCATCGGTCTACATGGCTGCCGGCCGTCTTCGACCCATCGGGGCGGCAAGCCTTCACGTTTACGTTGGGTGGGACAAGATTCACGCGGGAAGTTACTGCGTGCCTGGAATGCGGCTTCGTTTCGACCTTCACATCGCCGGCAAAGCTGTGGCAATTCATACGTAATTACTGTGATCGGACACCGGAGAACGCGGTGGCGTTTGAGGGTGTTGAACCGCCGAGCGCTTGGAAAGAGATGTGGATTGGCGGAATTGGCGTGGCTCTGATTCCCATGGGTTATGGGGTCTATTGCCTCTATACCAGGCACGCGTATTTTCCCGGGAGCCGCATCCTCGACGTGCGTGGTTGGGAGGCTGTGGTGATTGGCATCACCTATCTCGCCCTCGGCGCGATTTTGCATTTCCAATATTTTTGGGGACGTCATCCCGGGCTTTATTCGCGCAGTTCGCGCCTCAAACAGGTTGCTTTCCTGATATTTATGGCAGGCATGGCGTACACCAGCATCCGGCGTTTCTTTTAGCGGACGGACGCTTGCCGCTTATCTGCGAGGACACTGCGCTCTCGCTTGAACAAGGGCTGCCAACGGCGGTTGGGGTTGCTATTCGAAGTCAAGGCACAAAGCGAGTTTTCCTTTGCGCACCGCCCCTCAAAAAGCTATGGTTATTGCGCTTTGTCCGGTGGTGTAATGGTAGCACAAGAGTCTTTGGAGCTCTTTGTCATGGTTCGAATCCATGCCGGACAGCCAATTTTATTCCCTCCATCCAACCACCCTACGGCCATCGGTTGCAGCGACCGATCAGGAGTTCGCCTTACTGGATTCCCTGAGCCGTTTGGTCATGGTCGTCCAGGAGAAAACATGCCCATCCAGTTTAAACATCTCGGAGATCTCCCCGACTTCCACAAACCCGGTCTGGAGATAGAGCCGAATCGCGAACTGGTTTTCCAACAACACCTCGAGATCGACCCATTCGAGCGAGCTCCTCTCGGGAGGCGCTTCATCGCGGCGAACGGGCAATTTGATTTCCTAATGGTTTACATTATAATAGGGTAATGCCCGTACGAAGCGATTTGCCTGACACGCAAGTTCTGTCCCAGGACCTTCCCGCGTCCGGGGACCGGGGCGGGCAGCAATTCTGTACCACGCATTGGAGCGTGGTGCTGGCGGCCGGGAAAACCAGTTCGCCCGGGTCTGGCGACGCGCTGGAGCTCCTGTGCCGCACCTACTGGTATCCCCTCTACGCGTACGTGCGTCGCTCCGGGCACAGGCCGGAGGACGCCCAGGATTTGGTGCAGGAGTTTTTTGCGCGGTTTCTCGAGAAGAAATACCTTCGGCACGCCGACCGCAACCGTGGCCGGTTCCGCACCTTTCTGCTCACCTCGCTGAAACATTTTCTGGTCAACGACTGGATCAAGCAGAATCGCGAGAAGCGGGGTGGCAACCGGCAAATTCTGTCCCTGGACGAGGAGATGGCCGAATCGCGGCTCGCCAGCGAGCGCGCCGCCGAACAGCTTCCCGACACCCTATACGATCGCGGCTGGGCGCTGGTGGTGCTGGAGCAAGCCATGGCGGCGCTCAAGGCGGAGGTGGAACAATCGGGGAAGCGCAATTTGTTCGACCGGCTGAAGGGATTCGTTTGGGGTGAAAACAGCGGGTTGTCCTACGCGGTGATGGCCGAACAACTAGGAATGACGGAGGGCGCGGTGAAAGTCGTAGTGCACCGGCTGCGCCAGCGCTTCGGGGAACTGCTGCGGGCCGAGATTGAACAAACGGTATCGACACCCTCTGAAGTCGAAGCGGAACTGCGACACCTCGTGGCGGTCATTCGCGACGGGATAACTCATTCCAGTAACCTCGATCAGAAAACCGTGTAGCACCCGGGGAATCGGTGTGCTGTATGATGGAACGAGATCACTCACCTGTGTGCGGCCGATGCGGCGCTGCACTCGGTGGTTCCGCGCTGGAGGGCTTATGCGCTGCCTGCCTGCTGGAGAGCGCTTTCGTTGGGCAGGATGTGGCGGTGACCGGCCCGGTGAGCATCGCGCCGCTGGCGTCGTTTGGCGACTATGAGTTGCTGGAGGAAATCGCCCGAGGCGGGATGGGGGTGGTTTACCTCGCCCGGCAGATCAGCCTGGACCGGTTGGTGGCGCTGAAGATGATTCTGGGCGGCCATCTCGCGAACGCGGCGGAGATGCAGCGGTTCCGCGCCGAGGCCCAGACCGCCGCGCAGCTTCAGCACCCGAACATCGTCGCCATCCACGAGGTGGGCGAACATGCCGGCCAGCCGTTTTTCTCGATGGACCTGGTGAAGGGCCGAAACCTGGCGCAGCTGGTGCGGGAAGGGCCGTTGCCGTCGCGTCAGGCGGCGACCTATCTCAAGACGATTGCGGAAGCCGTACACTATGCCCATTCCCAAGGGGTGCTGCATCGCGACCTCAAGCCGTCGAACATCCTGATTGACGAGAACGACGAACCGCGCGTGACGGACTTTGGGTTGGCGAAGCGCCTGAACGACTCTCAACCCTCAGCGCAGGACCCTCAATTGACCCAAACGGGCCAGTTGCTTGGCTCCCCCAGCTACATCCCACCGGAGCAGGCGGCCGGACGGAAGGACGGGATTGGGCCAGCCAGCGATGGGTATTCGCTGGGGGCGATCTTGTATCACTGCCTGACGGGGCGACCGCCATTCCTGGCGGAGACGTTGGCGCAGACGTTGCGCATGGTGGCGGAGCAAGAGCCGGTCTCGACCCGCCTGTTGAATGCCGGCGTGCCGCGCGACTTGGAAACGATTTGCCTGAAATGTCTGCAGAAAGACCCGGCCCGGCGTTATGCGACAGCCGGAGCGCTGGCCGATGACCTGAATCGTTTTCTAAACAACGAGCCGATCCGCGCGCGACCGGTGAACCTGTTACTGAAGGTTCATCGGTGGTGCGTGCGCAACAAGCCGCTGGCGATCGCGGGCACAGCGATCCTGGCGTTGTTGGTAGTGGTGGCGGTCGAGTCAACAGTGGCCGCGGTTCGATTGAAGCATCTGAACCGCGAATCTCGCGAAAAGCTGCGCGATTCTCTCCTGGCCCAGGCGAACGCGAATCGTTGGAGTGGCCGGCCCGGACGCCGATTCGCGAGTCTGGAGGCTCTGGGAAAAGCCGCAGAAATCCGGCCCGGTGTCGACTTACGCAATGAAGCGATCGCGGCGATGTCGTTGGTGGATGTTCGTTCCGTAAAACAATGGTCCGTGGACCACGCTCAGAAATCCTACCTCCACTTCGATTACAGCTTTGAGCGTTATCTCCGAACTCATACGAATGGCAGCGTCACAGTTCATCGCGTCAAGGACGATCAGGAACTCTTCGCATGGGCTGCGGGAGGTTCGGCTGATGCTGGTTTTGACTTCCTTCCAGAAAGTGGGTTGCTTGTGGCCGGATTGCGAAGCGACGGTTTCGCGGCATTGAAGGTCTACGACCCAAATCAGCGGACGAATTTGCTGGAGGTAACCCGCTCCTGGATTCGAAAAATTGGACTGTCGCCCGATCGCCGAAAACTCGTAGTCGCCTGGACCCCTGCCGATAACCGGAGCGGCGCCATGGACCGGTCAGTCATAACCACTTACCGCACCGCTGATTGGCAAGAAATCATCACGTTCGAGGTGCGCTTCCTTCCCTACTGGTGCGCGTTTGACTCCACCGGCGATCGCCTGGCCATCTCCAGCACGGGAAGTCGAGACCTTGAGATTCGCAGCGCGGATACCGGAAAATTGATCCAATTGCTCAAGCATTCGAGTGGTGTGCGCTCGCTCGCTTGGGCTTCGGACGGGAAGGTGATTGCTTCCACCGCCGACGACCAGTCCATCTATCTTTGGGACTTATCGAAAAGCCCTCCACAGGAAACCCGAGTTGCCAATGATGCGGTCGTGGCCACCGTTTGTTTCAACCCGCAAGGGGATCTCCTCATCACGGGAGACTGGACCGACTCGGTCAAGATTTGGGATGTAGTCACCTGCAAAGAGTTACTGCGCTGGCCTGCTTCCGCGGTGGATCGGACAGACGGTCGGTGGATAAGCTGTTACGCGACCTGGAAACGCGCTGAACTTTTCGAAATCTCGGCGGCACCAGAGTGCCGGACGCTTCGTTTCAAACCCTTGCACGGCGGAACGTCCCGGATCGCGTACAGCCCGGACGGGCAATTGCTCGTTTCGACACATGCTGACGGAGTGCGCGTTTGGGATGCCAACTCATGCCGGGAGATCACCTTCGTGCCGATTGGCCCGGCGGAACAGGTTCAGTTTTCGCGCACAGGTCGTCAGCTCGTGGTTCCAAGCGGCCAGCGTGTTTTCCGCTGGGCAGTTGACCGTTTGCAGAAAGGGGAGACTAATGCGGTCGCGGCCTTGCCCGCCCAGCCGTCATTACACGTGCCCCCCGCGATTGATCCTCAGAACCGGATGGTGACGGTGCTGAATAATCAGGCTTGGATAACGGACGAGGGATCCGGCTTGACTGAGCGGCAGATCACACCGGGACGGGGCGCTTATTCTGCGGCACTGAGCCCGGATGGCCGCTTGTGCGCGACATGGGGTCTGGGCTCAATCGTTGTCGAGGTCTGCACGGTGGAAGACGGAGTTCGTCGAGCAGAGTTAGCCGCGGCGCCGTCGCCTTGCTTGTTTTTCAGTCCAGATGGTCGCTGGCTCGTCACTGGTTCCTCGGAGGAGTACGTTTTCTGGGAACTGTCTTCCTGGAAAGCAGCCCATTCGATCTCGCGAGGCGCCACAGGCGGAACCCACGGGCGGGTCGCGTTCAATTCTGACGGCACGATGGTCGGGTTGTCCATAGGTCGAGGCGCCGTGGAATTGTTCGATACGAGCACGATGACATCCCTGGCGACATTTGGGCCTCAGGAAGGTAGCCCGGTGTCATGGATTGCTTTTAGTCCAGACGGAACTCAATTGGCGATCAGCTTTCAAAGTCCACAGATTCAACTTTGGAACCTGCCGCTCGTTCGCCAGCAATTGAACGCACTCAAGTTGAATTGGCCATCGCCACAAGGGAAGTCATCGGCGCCATGAACCCAGGTTGAGACGATTGATGGGAGCCAGCAGCAAAGTGTGGGTTATTCGAGCGGATGGATTGGCGAATTGCTGTGGGCCGCGCGGGCGTTGATCGAGACCATCGAGCCCCCGACCTTGATCCTGTACTTCAGCGATCCCGACTGGGCGGGACATCCCTTCCGGTTCTATCGCATCCGGTAGGCAAAGGCTCATCCAGTTGCGCCCTTCGGATTCCTTGTAACCTGGTCCCGGCAGTATTGTAGCAGGGAGAGTAAGCCATTAAACGTGAAGCCCAAGCAGGGCACTTTCGTTTGAGGCAAGCAAACAAAATGCGAGGCGGAACGCCTCGAAACGAAGAAAGGCAACATATGAAGCAGCAAATCGTTAGAACCATTAACTCAGCGATGTTGGCCGTCGGGCTGGCAGCGTTGGTAAGCCTATCGGCCACCCGCGCAACGGCAGGAGTCCTGCCTCCTCAATCCCATGCGTTTGGCAAGAGCTATAGTCAATGGAGTGCCAAGTATTGGCAGTGGTTATTTTCCCTCCCGGTGGACGGCCACCCCGGGACAGACAGTCCAAACTTCGACGTCACTGCTGGGCAATCAGGCCATGTTTGGTTCCTGACGGGTCCCTTCGGCACCGTCGTCCGAAACGTGACGATTCCCAGGGGTACCGCGCTGTTTATCGCGCTGGTGAACGTGGATTCGTCCACTTTGGAAGCGCCGCCGTTTTATGGGGCTACCGCAGCCGACCAACTGGCCATCGCCAACAGTTTTGCCGACTTCATCACCGATCTGTCCTTCACGATTGACGGAAAGCCCGTGCAGAACATTGGCGACTTTCGCGTGGCCTCACCGCAATTCAGTTTCACCGCGCCGACTCCGTGGATCTTTGGTGCGACTGGCGGTAATGGTCTCGCGACCGGGGTGGGCTATTTCGTGATGCTCTCGCCGCTGTGCGTGGGAACCCACACGATCCATTACACGGGGGCGTTCAAATTTTCCGACGCGCCCGGGGATTACATCCCGGTCGATATGACCTACCAGTTAACCGTGAAATGATTTCGAGCCGAGCCGCGAGCCCAGCCTTGC